>NZ_JBICZJ010000004.1:0-639411 GCF_043201895.1 Streptomyces sp. NPDC048254 | reverse complement strand
TAACTCACCCCGGAGCCGTTCCACTTCCCCCAGCCTCATACCAAGACGATGCCCACTACCAGGCGAGATCACCCGACGTAACGAAGCACTACTAGGCACGGTCTCTCCGATCACGACCGGCACGACTGTGCCTAGCCACTCCTTCTGAGGGTTGACCTTGCCCCTGGGACAAGTCCCACAGTGGCGCTATGAACACCGGATCAGCTCAGGAACGGCTCCTGTCCGAACAGCGTGCCTACTACAGTGCCCTTGCGCCGGACTATCTCGACCAGCTACTCGATCTTCCCGGTGGCGCTGAGCTGACTGAGGCGCTCGACGCGTTCCGGCCGGCGGGCAGCGTGCTGGAACTGGCCTGTGGTCCCGGTACCTGGACCCCTCAACTGCTCCGCCATGCCAGCGACGTCACTGCCGTCGATGCGTCCCCGGAAATGCTCGCGATCGCCGCGGGCCGCGTCTCTGAGGGTGCCCAGGTGAGATTCGTCGAGGCTGACCTGTTCGCCTGGGAACCTGACCGCCGTTATGACGTCGTTTTCATGGGATGCTGGCTCTCGCACGTGCCGGCCAGGCGATTCGAGTCCTTCTGGTCTCTGGTGACCGCTGCCCTCACGCCGCAGGGCCGGGTGTTCTTCGTCGATGACCACTACCGAACGCCAGAGGAGCTCGTCGAGGGCCCGGCATCGTCCACCATCCAGCGGCGCACCCCTGATGGGACGGCCTACCGCATCGTGAAGGTTCCGTATGAGCAGGCAGAGCTGGAAAGACAGCTTCGCGAGCTCGGCTGGGACATCACAGTTACGCCGACAGCTGGCCCGTTCTTCTGGGGCGCCGGCAACCGGGCTGGGCCGTCTTGATCACGATCGGAGCCAGATCATGGCTGCGGCAGCGGTAACGGTGCCCAGGTAGATGTGTCCGCGCTTGTCATAGCGGGTGGCGACGGCTCGGAACTGTTTCGGCTTGTTGATCGCCCGCTCGACGGTGTTGCGCCTCTTGTACCGCGTGGAGTCAAAACCAGGGGGCCGTCCACCCTGCTGGCCCCGGCGTCGACGTCCGGCCTGTTGGTCCTTCTTCTCCGGGATCACGTGCCGGATGCCACGTCGGCGCAGGTAGGACCGGGGGCGCGACAGCGCGGGCGGCGCGTTCTTCGGGGCACCAGCGGCGTGCTGGTGAGCACGCACCGAGGTGGAGTCGACGTTGACGTCCCCGTCGGCCTCCTCCTCGGCAGCGGCCACGGCCTGCACGTGCTGGAGCAGCAGCTCCCAGGTCCCGTCGGCCGACCACAGCATGTGCCGCTTGTGGAACGGTCTGCCAGGGACCGAAGCGTTCAGGCAGCCTGCGCCACTGACAACCAGTGCCGACCCGGTGAATGATCCCGTTGATCACCTGCCGGTGGTCTCGCCACCGGCCACACCGGTTGTTTCTCTCCGGGAGCAGCGGCTCCAGTACCGCCCACTGGTCATCCGTCAAATCCCCCCTGCTGAGCATGACCAGAACAACGAGCTACTGATCGAAGAGACACTGCCTAGCGCCGGACCTTGAACGACAAGTTGAGCGCCTGTTCCTGATGCGGTCAGGCCATGACGGTATTGGTGGATCCTGGGTTCGTTGCGCGCGCCCGTCAGCCGTGCTTGGCTCGCCCGATGAACTTTCTACTGACGGCGAGTGGCCTGCGCAACGAGACGCTGCGGGATGCGCTGCGGGACATGCTGGGAAAGCCGTTCGGGTCGGCGAACGTCGTGTTCGTTCCCACGGCGTCACTCGCCGAGCCCGGGGACCACGGGTGGCTCGTCGCGGACATGAACCGGCTGCACGGCCTCGGCTGGCGGGAGTTCGACGTCCTGGAGCTGAACGGCCTGCCCCGGCAGATGGTGCTCGACCGGCTGCTCCACGCCGACGTCATCTATGTAGAGGGCGGCAGCCACTACCACCTCGCGCGCAGCATCACCGGCAACGGCCTGGCCGACGGCTTCCGCGAGGCGCTGGAGAGCAGGGTCTATGTGGGGGTGAGCGCCGGATCAATGATCTTCAGCCGGAACCTGACCGGGCACTCCGCCGACGTCATCGGGGACACCGCAGACCTCCACGTGCTCGGCGCGACGGCCGTGGAGCCGCCGTTCGGTCTCTTCGACTGGTATCTCAAGCCCCACCTGTACTCGCCGGATTTCCCCGAACGGGACGACGCCTGGGCCGATCGCATCGCTGCGCGGGCGGACTTCCCGATCTACTTCATCGACGACGGGACGGCCGTTCGCGTCAGGGACGGCAAGGTTGATGTAGTTACTGAAGGCCGGTGGCGGTTCCATCCGTGACTCAACGCGTGGTGGGCCAGGGACAGGGCGGTGCGGCGCCCACGGGCGCGCTGATGCGGAGCTGCCGGGGTGAGCACCTGCGTCAGGCGGACTCGTCCGGGGGACTTCGAAGCAGGTTCTTGAGCAACAAGCTCAGCGACGGACCTGCCTGCAGGCGAGTGCGTTGATGAAACGGCGCCCGAGGCGCGTTGCGGGTCTGATCAGCGGGAGTCCTTGGTGCTTGATGTGGTCGGCATCCTGGCACGGGAGGCCGAGGGTGCCTGTGCCGCAACACCGTGCCAGGCGCGGGCTCCCGCCGCCGTCATGTGGCGTCGGCGGCATGCCGCTGCCGGATGCGGTCGAGCGGGCCCTGGTGGTCGACGCCCAGGCCGCCGTCCGGAACGGGGGCGGGACTGCCGGTCAGGGTGTACCACACCTCGGCGCCGGTGTACTGGACGGTGACGTGACGCTGTGTCCGTCTTCGCCGGGCCGGGTGTGGACGTCTCGGTGGCGTACTTGCCAAGGACGAGGAAGTCGGAGTAGCTGGAGAGATTCGCGAGATGCGTTTCGAGTGGGATGCTCCTCGTCCACGACACCTGCCGGGTGGCGAAGCTCAGTTCGGGCGGCAGACGGCGGAAGCGGGACATGAGGCTGGGTTCGCTGTCCTCGGCGGCGAAGAGGCGGCGCAGGCGGGCGTCCTGGGCGGCGATCCAGCCGACAGCGCTGTCCGAGTCGTTCCACCAAAGGGCGAGTGCGCCGCCCGGGTGCAGTTCCGGGACGGACTTGTCCGGGTCGGTCCAGTGCCAGGCCTGGGCATGGATTATGCAGTTGTTCAGCTACTCGGTTCCGGTAGAGCCCTACTTCCACGCCGGGAGGCACGCGTGTCGCTTGGTGGTAGTACATCCGCCACCCCGCGGCTCCGTCTCCCTTTCTGTGCCGGCTGCGGCTGATGCATCCCGGGATCACCATTGTCCGTGCCGACTCCGGCTATGCCGGGCGGCTCGTGACCTGGGCGAAGAAGCGCCTCGGACTGACCTTGAAGACGGCCGGCCGAAGGACGCCGTCGGGTTCCGAATCACCCGGTGAAGCTCCCCCCAGGAGCCGGCAGCCGGCATCGCGCGAAACTGAACGGGACCGATCGTTCTCAAGGTCAGGGCACCGACCTTGGCCCTGGTACGGCTCGAATCGCCGTGCCGAACACCACTCCCCTACCGCCTGCGCAGCCTGTCAGGGCATTCCCGCTCCGCGGACCGGCACCTTCCGGCAACATCGAGTGTCTCTCCATCAGGCACCAGAAATCCGCGGTCCTGCCTCGATCGACTTGAGGCAGTGCGGAGCGCCTGCCTCCGCTCACTCAGTTCCAGGTCATATTGATCTCGCGCCCGAAATTGATGTACCCAGCGCGCCGGAAGGCGTTCGCCATCGGGACGTTGCCCAGGTCTGTCGAAGCACGGATTCGGGGGACGCCTTGTTCGGCAAGGATGCGGGTGCCTTCGGCGAGAAGGGCGTCGATGTAGCCGTTGCCGCGGTGCGGGGGAAGGACCGCGATGTAGGCGATGATCGGGTTGTAGCCGTTGTGGGCCGGGAGGACGAACCCCACTGGTTCTCCATGGGGCAGCGTCGCGATCCGCCACCAGTCTCGCGGGCTCGTGTAGCGCGCGAGTTCGCCCTCGTAGTGCTTGACCGCTGCGTTCTGGGCGGCCATCCGGGTCAGGTCGTCACGGCCATGTGCGTCCAGTGTTCCGTCCATAGCCGAGGTCATCAGAGCGATGAGTTCCTTGGCATCTTGGATCGGCCGGAACGCGAGGCGCTTGCCCGGCTTGGGGGCTGGCGTCTCCGGACACCATTCCAGGCGCAGTCGTTCGACGAAGAGCCGGGCTCCGGTCCGTTCCAGGACCGTCATGCGGTCCTCGACGGCTTGTCTGGTCCCCGTGTCCTCACGCCAGTCCGGCGGGACGAACCGGCTGTACTCGGGGGGAGGCGATCCGTCCGGGAGGGCGGTGGCCATCGCAGTGCGCACAAGTCGCGCCCCGATGTCCATGCGATCGGGGTTCGCGGCAGTGTCGTCGATGTCGAGGACATCCAGGATGAGCGGTGTGTCGCTGCCGGGTCGGCTCCACCAGGCAGCCCTGGCCAGCAGACGGTCACCGCGCAGGGCAAGCCACATCCATTCCGGACGCCGACGGCCGGCGGCAAGGTCGTCCGCCAGTTCCTCGTTGAGGACGTAGGGCAGTTGGGAGAAGAGGTCCAGTTCTTCGCGTCCGTTGATCGGTCGCATGGTCAGGTCGTTCTGTTCCACAGTCAAGGCACGCTCCGGTGAAGGCGCCCGTCCGCGCCGGGGTCAGACCTGGTCCGCGCCCCGGGAGGACACAAGCGCGGTGATCATGGGGATCATCGGTCAATCCCTCCTCTCGCTGTCGTGACCCTCACCCTCACGGCAGGGTTCAGCCGTAATCTCTATCCAACCGCGACCCGCGTGCGCAATACCTTTTTCGATCACACGGTTCCGCCGTCCCCGGCAGGCGGGAAAGGACCGCGACGGATGACCGGCCTCGAACCGCACGCGCCACATCACGGACAACGGGCCCTCAATCCTGGCGCCATCCGGGCCGACCAGCCGTACCCAGAAGTCCGCTGCGTCCGTCCCGGTCCGCACCAACCAGGATCCGACGCGGTACAGCTCAGCTCGATTCCTGAGCCGGGCAAAAACCCAGCTCAGGGCTGAAAGCAGGCACTGGTCTCGTCGTCTAACCTCGGCGTGAGATGAGTCGAGCGAGTGACTCTGTAGGCCGGCAGAGCCATTCGAGAAGAGTGCTGGTGACCACGAACCAGTGGAGGCTGATCCGGCCCTGCTTCTCGTCCAGGATCAGTGGGGCTGCATCCCGGTAGACGTAGCGGAGGTATCGGCGACGGACCGGCGCTCCGGCTATCAGCAGCACTGGCGAGGTGACGAAGATGGCCACCGGGACCAGGACCCTTGCGGTGGTGAGCTTCGCCTTCTCCTCGTATCGCATGCGCTCAGTGTGCTGATCATTGAAGTCGCTTGTCAGCCTGTCCTGCGGGGTTCGCTGCCGGACCCACCGCACAGGGAGTCGCTCTCAGCCTGTGGTGACATCCGGCCCGCCGGGGTCAGACTCCGTTCGCACGCCCAAGTACCGCTGAGGACCGACGATTTGGGAACGGCCGGTACCTAGCCTCGGTTCCATGACCACAAGATCGCGCAGGGCGGCTCTGGCCGCTCTGCTCACCCTCGGCCTGTCCGCTCGCCTCCTGGCGCCGCCCCTGTGTCCTCGGCTCGCGGCCGGCACACGCCGACCCGGGGCGCGGATGCGAGTGAACTGGCGTTACCCCTTCCTGCCTGCCCGTACCCGGTGGGCCGCCGCGTCCTGCACCTGGTCGACCGGCAGCGTGCCGACCCTTGGGTGCCGACGACGGGGAGCCGGGAACTCGCCACCGACTGGCCTGACGCCTGGAGCCACCTGAACGGCCGGAGACGCTGGCTGACGGTCACCGGAGCCGAGCACTTCTTCTCCTTCACCGACCTTCCTTACCTGGCCGAGCAGTTGGGGCTGTCGGACCCGGCGGTCCCCCTCTCGGGAGCACGCGGGTGGCTCATTACGCGCGACTACGTGTCCGCCTTCTTCGATCTCCACCTGCGGGACATGCCACAGCCGATCCTCGACGGCCCACAGCCGCCCATCCCGAGGTCGTCTTCCGGGACCCGGTGTAGAAGACGTCTACTGCGACCGTCCGCTCCGGCGAGTTTCACCTCTCGTGTTCCTCCGCTACCGCCGCCTCGTAAACACGCAGGCTGTCAACGAAGAGGCGCTGCTGCACCGGAGCCAACGGCGCAAGGACGCGACGCCAGGCTGCAGCGCCGGGGACGAGCCAGGCGGCGATCGCACTGTGCTGGTCGGAGGCGATGGCCACAATCCGGCGCCTCCGGTCGGGTGGGGCCACGCGCCGGTTCAGGATGCCCGCCGCCTGGTTCGGGACCTCGGAGTGAAGCCGATGGGCGCTCGAAGCACGGGAGACTGGTGAGTTCACCGTCTGTGCCAGCATGGCCTCTTAGGCGGAGTTCGTTGTCTCGGAGCGGCAGTCCTCGCAGGCGTTGCGTCACCCGTTTGTGTAGGTCCACCGCGATGTCTCGCAGTGGATATCAGCGATGGCGGATCGTGCCTGGCTGGTTCCGTCTCCGCCTTGTTCCCAACCGGGCCCGTCGCCCGTTAGTTGTTGTCGCAGGGCAGTTCCGGATCGGGGCGAGAGGGAACACGTGATGACCCATGCACGGTCGAACGGCTCACCAGCACCCGTGGTCAGCAACTCCGGGCAGACGCCTGCCCTCGCTACAGGGGCCATGACACCGTTCGACGACATCTACGACCAGCCGGACCCTCGCGCATACTTTCGTGAGCTGAGCCCCTGGGAATACCAGACCCCTCATCATGCTCAGCCCGTCTTCCGCCGCATGCTCACAGCGTGCCGGCCCGCAGGCCCGGTCACGGTGTTGGACCTGTGCTGCTCCTACGGCATCAACGCCGCCCTGCTCAACCACGATCTCACCCTGGCGGACCTGTACGCCCACTACACATCGCCGCAGGCCACCGAGCTGACCACCGCAGAGCTGATCGAATGGGACCGGGCCTACTACGCGGCGCACCGGCGCCCGGACCCGGCCCGCGTACTCGGGCTCGACGCCGCCCCCCACGCCGTCTCCTACGCGCATGCTGTCGGCCTGCTGGACGAGGGGTTCGCCGAGAACCTGGAGACCGCGCCGCCCAGCCCGGCCCTGCGCCAGGCCGCCCGGCACACCCGCCTCATCACCGTCACCGGCGGAGCCAGCTTCCTGTCTCCCCTCACCTTCGAGCTGCTCCTGGACTGCGCGCACAACCCGGTATGGGTCGCCGCGTTCGTACTGCGGACCATCTCCTACCGCCGCATCGCCGAGTGCCTGGAACCGTACGGCCTGAGTACCGAGAGGGCCGCCACCCACACGTTTCCGCAACGCCGCTTCACCAGCTTGCAGGAGCAGCAGTACGCGATCGACGCGGTGACCGCGGCCGGCGAGGATCCGCAGGCCAGGGAGACCCACGGCTACTTCCACACCACGCTGTACCTGTCGCGTTCCGCGACAGACGCCGTACAAACTCCCCTGACCGCCCTGGTCCAGGCGCCCTGACACCTTCCAAATCCCCTATCCGGAACAGCAGTCGGAGATCACCAACAGCATCCTTTCGAGCGAGCCAGAACCTCTGCGCGGTCTCATTCGTCCAGGGCGTCCCACCACCAGTCGAAGGAGGGCAGAGGGGGTGCGCTGGTGTCGGCGCCGGTTTCCGGGAAAGCGGGAGGAAGGGCGACGCTCGCGACGGGCACGGCGCCTCGTCCTTCGATGTAGGGGGCGATGTTGCGGTTGAGCAGGCGGAAGTCCAGCACAACACGGATGAGCTGCCCGACGTCCCTGGCATAAGCGGCGGCAGCATGGCTCGCCCCTTTTTTCCAACTGTTCGCGGAGCTTCATGTGCAGGGTCATGATGCGGTTCCGCAAGGCGACGCTCCTGGCAAGGCCCTCCGTCTGGTCGCAGCCGGAGTGGTCGGCAAGCACGGAGGTGATGCTCGCCCCTCCGCTCTTGAGGACGTCGGTGAAGGTGGCCAGGCCGAAGGTGTGCCGTCGCAGCGTCAGGTACTCGTCCGCCGACGGATGGTGATTGCCGTCGAGGAGGAAGACCTCCGGCAGTCACCGAGGTAAGCCCGCAGCCAGATGGGCTCCCACGTCGCATAGCGGTCGGGAGGCAGGAGGTGCCAGGCGCGGCGCGCGACGTCGGTCCATGCCCGTCGCGCCCGGGGCCGTAGTTGCACATGTCGATGACCGTCTTCCCGGCCAGTGGCGCGGCGGGCAAGTTGAGGAAGGCCTTGACCGGCACCGTGACCACGACGATGTCACCGGCCGCCGCGGCCTCCCCGTTCGTCGCCGCGGACGCCCCAGGCCCCAGTTCCGCGGCCGTGTCCGCGAGCGTTTCGGGCCCGCGCGAGTTGCTGAGCACGCTGAGCACGACCTGGTGCCCGGCCTCGATGGCGAGCCGCGCGATGGGACTGCCGATGTATCCGCTTCCGCTGAATTCCACAGTCGTCATATTCTCGGCGTCCCTCCGGAAGAGCCGAACTGTTGCCCTTTTCCGGACTCGTTGCGATTCGGTCCCTGCCGTCAGGTGGCGGAGAAGTAATGGCCGTTGTCCAAATCGGCGAGAAGGCTGGGCTGAGCGGGTTCCCAGCCGAGGGTCCGGCGGGTGATGAAGTTGGACGCCGGGTAGTTCTGCGTGACTATGTTCGCGAGGAACCCAAAGTATCCCGGCACCATCAGTACGTCCGCGGGAACGCTCACGGCGGGCAGGCCCAGACGGCTGCCAATGGCCTCGGCGATCTCGCGGAGCGGGATGGCCCCGTCCCCAACCGCGTGCCAGTATTTGCCGGCCGGCCCCTTTTCCAGCGCCAAGCGGAACAAGGAGGCGACATCGCGGACGTGCACGGCGTTCCACAGGTTCGTGCCGTCTCCGGGGTAGCCGACGAAACCCTTCTCCTTCGCGAGCGCGATCAGCTGCACGAGGAAGCCGGCACGATCGGTCGTGCTGTGCGCGATGTTGGCAATCCGCACGACCGAAGACCGCACTCCCCGCTCAGCGAGGCTGATTACGGCGGTTTCCACGACGTTGCGAACCCGCAGGGTGCCCTTGTACTCATCGCCGCCGGGAAGGGCCGGGTCCTCCTCGGTGGCCGGCCGGCCCAGGTTCCCTGGCGAGCCTATGCTCCCCGCCGCGACCAGCGGCTTTCCGGTTCCCGCCAGTGCCTCGCCGTACGCGAGCATGATCGGGAGCTCCGCGGCGGCCACGGCGTCGATCCCGCCGGAGGGAAGCAGGTCTTGCCTGTGCGCGACGTGGATGACGCCGTCGGAGTCCGCGGCCGCCTCCTTGAGCCCGTCGAGATCCTCGAGGTCGCCGCGACGCACCTTCGCGCCGAGCGCGGACACCGCCGCCGCGGCCGTGTCCGACCGGGCCAGGCCGGTGACCTCATGTCCGGCGGTGATGAGCTCGGGGATGATGTACGAACCGGAATGGCCGGTCCCGCCAGTGACGAAAACGCGCATGCGACTGTCCTTGTGAGATGAGGTGGAGGGGCTGTTCTTCTCGTGCCGTAGATCGACTGGCGTGATGTGGCGCGAGAAATGGTGGTGCGGGTGCGCTCAGCCGAGAATGCTGACGCCGAGGAAGAAGTTGGTGTGCTTGACGGAATGGGCGACGAGGCCCAGTTGCAACAGGGCGACGTTCTCCAGTGCCCGCGCCATTGCCAGCCGCCCGGTGTCCATCGGGCGCAGTCCCAGGCTCTCGATGAACGCCGACACGCGTGTCTTTGCCTGCGCGTCGTCACCGGCGATGAACACGTCCAATGGGCGACCCTCGGCTGGACCGGCCGCCAGAACGTGGGAGAACAGGGTGTTGAACGCCTTGACGACATGCGCGCCGGCGGGGGCGGTTTTGGCGATCTCCTGCGCGCCGGAACTGCCGTCGGGGGTGACAAATCCCTGGAAATCGGGGGAGACGGGGTTGGTGATGTCGATGATGACCTTGCCCTGCAGTGCGTCCCCGTACTCGCTCACCACCGCCGCCGCGCCGGCGTACGGCACGGCGAGGACAACGATGTCCCCGGCCGGGGCGGCGCCGGCCGTCCCGACAGTGGCGCCGCCGAGCGCTGCGGCCAATTCCTTGGCCTTGGCCGGGTCGCGGCCGATGATCTCGACGGCGTTGCCGCCGGCGAGCGCCCGGCCGGCCAGGGCGCCGGCCATGTTTCCCAGGCCGATAATGCTGATGCTGCTCATTGGTGTGCCTGCTTTCTGGAGCTGGATAGGGGCTGCCATGCCCACCCCGTCGCTGTCAACGGTTATGTCGTCGACGCTGTTGAATGACGCGATGGACCGTGCTCAATTCCTGATGTGCTCATTCCGGGCCTGGGCCCTGCTATCAAATTCCGATGTCGAATTCTTATGCCGAATTCGCTTCGGCCCCATTGGGTACCTATTCAGGTTGCCATTGGCCTGAGTGGGTGTCCAAGACTTCTTTAAGCTGTGGTGATACCCTGAAGGCATCACCGTGCCAGGAGGCGCCATGGATCTGGACCTGCGCAAACTGCGTTACTTCGTCGCCGTGGCCGACCGGTTGCACTTCGGCCGCGCCGCCGATGAGCTGCATATCGCGCAGCCGGTGCTCAGCCGGCAGATCCGCGCGCTCGAGCAGGATCTCGGCGCCTCGCTGTTCACCAGGGACCGCCACGGCGTAGCGCTGACCGACGCGGACCGACAACTGCTGGCCGACGCCGGTCCGCTGCTCGCCTCCGTGCACGCGGTCCGCCGCCGAGTGTCCGTGGCCGCCCGCGGCAGCCGGCGGCTGATGGTCGGTTTCCGGGCCGGCATCCCGGTCATCCCGGCAGCGCGGGCGTTCGAGGCCCGGCACCCTGACGT
The DNA here is from genome assembly GCF_043201895.1 of Streptomyces sp. NPDC048254. Lineage (NCBI taxonomy): Bacteria > Bacillati > Actinomycetota > Actinomycetes > Kitasatosporales > Streptomycetaceae > Streptomyces > Streptomyces sp. NPDC048254. Next base: position 628,620 of record NZ_JBICZJ010000004.1, on the reverse strand, counting down.
GGTCGTGGACGTGCAGCGGATCGAATGGGACGACCAGGCCCCGATGCTGCTCGACGGCCGCATCGACGTCGGCTATGTGCGGCTGCCCATCGACGAGGCCGGCCTGCGCGTCACCCCGCTGTACACCGAGCCGCGGGTGGTGGTGCTGCCCGCCGGCCACCGGTTGGCCGGCAAGGAGGAGGTCACCGAGGCCGACCTGGCCGGTGAACCGCTGGTCTGGCATGCCGACCCGAGCACACAGCCCACCAGACGCCCGCACCCCAACGCCGGGTACCTGGTGCGCGGGGTGGACGAGACGCTCGAGCATGTCGCGGCCGGCCGGGGCATCTCGTTCCTGGCCCGGTCGGCGACCGTGTTCTACTCACATCCGGAAGTCGTCTATGTGCCCATCCCGGATCTGGCGCCCGACCAGGTGTGCCTCGCGGTGGCGGCATCGCGCACCTCGCCGGTGGTCAATGACTTCTTCACCGCGGCTCAGGCGACGGCCGAGATCACGGCAGAATGCGGGAACTACGAAATGTGGCAGCTTGGAGGCGATGCCGTTTCAAAGCTCGGTTGAGCAGCCCGGCTGCGGCGGCAACAGCAGCGCCAACAGGGAGCACGCGGCCACAGCAATGGTGAAGGCATTGAGCTCGGAGGCGGAGCCGATGTTGGCGCACCGTGAGAATCGACATCGTCGCGCAGGCCAAGAAGGAGATGGCCGCCGAGGACGGCTATCTCGCACCCCAGCGCCACCAGACACGTTGACTTATCGGGTTCCCTGCCGGCATCGATGTCGTTCGCCAGCAGCCGACGCCACATCTCCCCGGCAGCTTCAGACCCATGTGCGGTTCGGCTTCGCCAATGGCCGCATGGCTCCCCGGGCCGCCGAGCGCAGCGAGAGTTTCAGGGGCGTACCGTTCAAGCCACGCGGTTACCCGGCCCTGCGCACCCGAACTGTGAAGTTGTCCTCTTGGCGAGGCAACGACCGCTGGTGATCCATTGAAGAACCGTACGAGGGACCACTGGCAGGGATGGCGCGGAACGAGTTTCTGCAGACCATCTACGCCGCACAGCCGGCCCCCTGAGCACGCCACCAACGTCTGGCACGCTCCCCTAGTCCCTGATCCCCAGGTCCTCTCGCATCAACGTCCGCATCGTCACCAGCCGAGGCTCCGCGCGCTTGACCTCGACGAGTAGGCGCTCCACGTTCTCCCCGTCACGCGCGAGGCCGCGGTCGATGCGCTTGGCCGCCGCGTCCACCCCCGCGAGGACCTTGTTGAGTTCCCGTGACGCCTCCATGATCCGCAGCGGGACGATCATCTGGGCTGCCGCGTAGCGGTCGCGGTACTCCCTGCGGGACTCCTCGAGACGGGTGCGGTCCTCCTCGATGTAGACGCCGTCGCGAATGCGGTGCAGGGCGTCCTTGAGGAGCGTGTGGAACTGCTCGGAGGCACGGTTCATGGCCGTGTACGCCTCTCGGCGCTCCTCGAACGACCTCCTACGGTCGGCGAGTTCGGCCTCGGTGGCGCGGGCGCGGGCGTTGAAGCGTTGCGGGAGCACCGCGCCGAGGAGAGCCCCGCCGAGGCCCGCCGCCGCGGTGATCGCACTCGCTATCGCGTCTGACATGCGCGGACCCTATCGTGATCCGCATGGCTCGCTGCCCGTCGCCGGAGGCGGGAACTGTTCCCGAGCGGACCTCTTGTGATGGTGCGCAGGACTTGCGACGAGTTGGCGTCTGCGGTGGCCGGTGCGGGGTGGGTGAGGGTGAACAGGCCGGGTTCGGGTTAGGGTTCGGCAAGTGTGTGCGGTCAACCAGGTGCTTCCGGCTGGCGCGGACGCTCTCGGTGGACCGCGGCTCGGCACCGATGCCCAGCATCTCGCAGACCTCCTTCGCACGGAGCCCGTGCCCTGCTGCCCGAAGGCGGCCAGGACCTCGAGGTGGCTCGCGCAGTCGTCCGACCGTCTCGCGTACCAGCTGCTGACGGGTACCGGCTTCTATCTGGGAGTGCGCGAGATCGGAGTCTGTGGTCTTGATGTGGCCACGCAGGGAAAAGCAGCTGAGAAGCTGTGCTCATGATGGACAAGGCCGGTGGGGTTCAAGGTCAGTCGGTTTACCCGGGCAAGTACGCACGCGTTGAGCGTGAGAGACGGTTCCTGCTGGCCGAACCGCCGACGCCGTCGACGATGACGGTCACCCGTCTGATCACCGATCGGTATCTGGTGGGAACACGTCTGCGGCTGCGACGTGCGGATTTCTCCGACGGACGCTGCGAACGCAAACTCACTCAGAAAGTGCCGGTCTCTCGTCCCGGCGGTGTTCAGGGCCTGATCACTAACACCTACTTGTCCCCGACGGAGTACGACCTGCTCGCGTCGCTGCCGGCCGCGGTGCTGTCCAAGACGCGTTTCAGCGTGCCTCCCCTGGGCGTCGACGTCTTCGACGGTCCCCTGCGGGGTCTGGTCCTGGCTGAGGCCGAATTCACCACCGACGAGGGGGCCCAGTCCTTCGTCCCTCCTTCAGAGTGCGTGGCAGAGGTGACGGACGACGCCCGCTTCACCGGGGGACGACTTGTCGAGACCTCTCGCCAAGAGCTGCTCGGGTGGCTGGCCGAGTACGGGCTCCGCCCGCAGTGACATCAAAGACGACGCTCCTTCCGCCCGCGAGGAGCCCCAACGAGGCGAGCAGCAGCCCAGCGGTACCAACTACAGGTCCTCGGAGCTCTTGACCCGGCAGCCCTCGCCCGCCGCCCTCCCGTTCCCTGCCCGCCAGGCCCGGTCCTGACAGCGGACCTCCGCCCGCGCGTACGGCACCGCCACGGCCGCCCGCGAGCAGTACGGGTGCCGGCGCAGCCGGACCGACAGGACGTGGAGACACAGTCCGAGCACCGTCGTACGGGCCGGGCGGGGCACGGCGAGCGCGTCACAGGTGCGTCATCAGGCGGCTTGCGGCACCACCAGCTCGTGGGGAAGGCCAACGCGGTCCATACCTCAACGTGAGACACGCGTTCAAATTGCTTACCAAGTGGAGCCCTTACGTTCTCAACATGCGGCTCTTGCACTCCAGTCCAGGCACGTCAGGAGACCGAGCGTCACAAGCGTGCCTGACTGCGACACAACTCCTGTGTCACCACATCTACGCGGCAAGAACCTCGCGCCGCCCTCCTGGTGCTGTCCTGCCCCAAGACTGGAGAACTTCGTGCCCACCACCGTTACCGAGATCCTGCCCGCCGTGCTGACCGGCTTTCCCTCGATCGTGGACGCGCTGGCCTCCTGAGGTGCAGGCGGTGTCAGCGGCGGATTGGGCACGCACCGTTGTGGCTGAGGCAGGCGAGGGTCTCCCGCCGCGCGGGCTCTTGGCCGGTCCGTGGGTTCCCGTCGTGGTCAGCGGCCCGTGGCGGCGGGGTGGTTCTGGGCCGGGTCGAGACCGGTCATGAGTTCCGCGAAGGCCTGGGCGGCGGTTGGGGAGGTGAAGAGGCGGTCGAGGCGGGCGCGGGCCAGCCTGCGCAGGAAGGGGCCGCAGCCGGTGTCGTCGCCGGCGTCGTGGACCGTACGGGTCAGCCAGTGCGAGAACTCCTGGTCGCTCCAGACGCGCCGCAGGCACCGTTCGGAGTAGGTGCGCAGGCCGGTGTCGTCGTGGTCGCGGACGTGGTCGCGGATGGCGCGGGCGAGGAGATCGGCGTCGTACAGGGCGAGGTTCATGCCCTTTCCGCCCATGGGGGACACGATGTGGGCGGCGTCCCCGACGAGGTACAGGCGGCCGTACTGCATGGGGTCGTGGACGAGGCTGCGCAGCCGGAAGGTCTCGCGGTCGGTGATCGGGCCCGCGGTCAGGGCGGGGTCGGCGAGCCGGGTGCGCAGCGCGTCCCAGACGCGGGTGTCGGGCCAGGCGCCGGGGTGGTCGTCGGGCGGACACTGGAGGTAGTAGCGGCCGCTGTGCGGTCCACGGGGGAAGTGCGCGGCGAAGCCCTGCGGGCTGACCGCGAGCAGGGGGCGGGTGGGGGGCGGGGCGTCGGCATGGACGGTTAGCCAGCCGATGCCGTGGTCGAAGGTGTGGACGGTGAGGTGGTCGTCGGGGACGGCGGTGCGGGTGACGCCGTGCTCGCCGTCGCAGCCGGCGACGAAGGCACAGGTGATCGTGTGCACGGTGCCGTCGGCGGAGCGGTAGCGGACGGTGGGGCGGTCGCCGGTCAGGTCGTGCAGGGTGATGTCGGCCGTCTCGTAGCGCACCTCGCCGCCGTCGGCGAGGTGGGTGGCGGTGAGGTTTTGGACCAGGACCTGCTGGGGGCACAGACGCGCCCCGGGGCCCTCGGATCCGTCGCTGTCGTCGACGAGGTGGCTCTTGCCGTCCACCCGGAACTCCAGGACGCCGTCGTGGGGCGGACTGCCCAGCACCAGGTCGGCCAGCCCCCAGGACACGAACATCCGCACCGCGCGGCTCTCCACGATGCCGGCCCGCTGTCGCTGTGCCACGTGGTGGCGGCTGCGGCGCTCGAGGACGATGCTGTCGATGCCGGATCTGCGCAGCAGATTGGCGACCGTCAGCCCGGCCGGGCCCGCGCCGATCACCACGACGGTCGTGGATTCCGAAACCTCGTCCAACTTCCGCTCGCCCTGGGCCACTTGGCACCTCCGGGGTCAGCCTAGCGCCGAGTGGGGCCGGGCGAGGCGGCGTGCTTCGGGCTGGGGCGACGTGGTTGTGCGGGAACCGGGGACCTCCTTGCCGCCAACACCCTCGGCTACGGCCCCTCGGCAACGGGCCTGCGTTTCCTGCCACTTACGGGCACCTCTTCGTCACCGCGCAGATCACGACCGCACCGGCCGACCGGCTGCCGCCGCCGCTGACCATCGGCGGCAGCTTCGGGCCCACGGCGGACGGGCCGGTGCTGACGGCCCGGCTCGACGGCGGCTCCCGGTGGGCCGCGCTGATCGCCGGCTACGTGGGCGCCAGTGGCGGGCTGTGCGCGGACAATGCCGCCGCCTCCCGTGTGAGCTGCGCTGTGCCGCTCAGGGCTTGTCGGCGGGACCCTGGAGGTCGGCTTCCTCGGGGAGGATCACCATGTCGATCTCCTTCCGGCCGAGGAGCGGACCCAGGGCCAGGCCGCGCTCCGGCGGCCAGAACTCGGGCTTCTCACCGGGTACGGGATCGTCCCCGCCTTCCAGCCACAGCCCCTCGCCTCCGCCGGGCGTGAAGAAGGACACCATGTGCGCCTGTTCGCCGGTGCGGTTGCGGAACCGGTGCCGCGTGCCCCTCGGCACGAAGACGAAGTCTCCGGCGTTCGCCACGAAGATCTGATCGCCGTTCAGGAATTCCAGCGCACCCGAGATGACGTAGAAGGACTCGTCGGCGGCCCGGTGCACATGTGCGATCGGTCCGCCGCCCGGGGGCACCCAGCAGACGGTGAGGCCTACTGCGCCGTCGGTGGACTCGGCCGGCGCCATGGTCTCGTAGACGTCGCCGGACATCCACTTGACCACGCCCATCCCTGCGGGGACGTGCAGGACGCGCGGACGGTAGTAGTCCGCCGTCTCGGCGCCGTCGGTCAACGGTATGGAACTCATGTCGTTTCCTTCGAGGTGTTGGACGTCGTCGTGCCAGGCGGGTCGCCGCCTGGAGAACTTGGGGTACGGCGCGGGTCAGCGCACTCCGAAGTGGCGTGCCTGCTGAGTGGCTGCCCGGACGCCGTCGGTGAAGGGTTCGCCGTGGCCGGGCAGCAGCAGGTCCGCCGGCAGCTGGTCGAGACGGTCGAGGGCGGCGAGCGCGGCCTTGCTGTCGTGGGTGAAGCAGCGGCTCACGATCGAGGGTCCGGTGTGACCCGACAGCCCGTCCGCGGTGACCAGGGCGTCGCCGGTGAAGAGCAGCCCGCGGTCGGCGAAGTGGTAGGCGGCGCTGCCGGGGGTGTGACCGGACAGCACGACGGCCTGCGGGGCACCGGGGACGTCCTCCAGCACCTGGTCGCCGTAGAAGACCCGCGTGTTCTGGACGGCGGGAGCGGTGAAGGCTCCCGCGCGGGCCAACTGGAGAGGCATGGCCAGTGCGGCCGGCCTGCGCAGGAGGTAGGGGAGCATCGAACGCTCGGGCTTGGCATGGCGATTCACGCTGCGCGGGCCGTCGTGCAGGATCGCGGCGTCCCGATCGTGGATCCAGATGTCGGCTCCGGCCTCCTGGAGGGTGTGGGCCAGGCCGGTGTGGTCGAGGTGGCCGTGGGTCAGGAGCACGGCACGGATGTCGGCGACGGAACGGCCGAGGCCGGCCAGCAGCCCGCGCAGCTGATCCAGATGCGCGGGCACACCCGCGTCGATCAAGGTGAGACCGTCGGGGCCCTCGATCAGGTAGAAGTTGATGCCGTGATCGCCGAGGCGGTGGACGCCGGGTGCCACCTGTGTGGGCGCGGGACGGGACATAAGGACCTCCAGCAACCTGCCAGAATTCAATACAGCGGACTGTATCAAATTGGGAGGGTGCACCGATGCCAGGCGAGACACCACGCCGCCCCTACAACTCCGAGCGCCGGCGGGAGGCCGCCCGCCGCAATCGCGCCGCGGTGTTGGCGGCCTGCGGTGAGCTGCTCTTCCGGGACGGCTACCACGCCACGACCGTGCGCGCCGTGGCCGAGGGGGCGGGTGTCTCACCCGAGACCGTGTACAAGACGTTCGGCGGCAAGCCGGGCCTGGTGAAGGCCCTGTGGGACAGCACGCTGGCCGGCGACGACGAGCCGGTGCCCATGGCGGACCGTCCCGAGGTGCGGGCGATCCTGCGGACGAGCGAGCCGGACGCCAAGCTCCGGCTCTATGCTGCGTACGTGCGCGGTATCCATGAGCGGATCGCCGCGCTGTTCACCCTGCTGACCCAGGCGGGGCCGGACGTCGGGGAGGTGCTGGAGATGGCCGAAGGGGAACGGCTCACCGGCGTCACCTCGTTCGTCACCCACCTCGACGAGACCGGTGCGCTGGATCCGGCAGCGGATCCGGCGCACCTGGCGGACGGCCTCTGGGCGCTGGCCGGACCGCAGCTGTACACGCAGCTCACAGCGGGGCGGGGCTGGTCGGCCGACACCTACGAGGAGTGGCTGGCCGGCACGCTCATCGCCACGTTCCTGCGGCCTGCTCGCCCGAAGCGGTAGGCCTTCGGCCGGGCGGCGGAGCAGCAGGGGCCGTGCGGCCGTGCCTACGCGGCCAGGGTCTCGTCCTCGCGGGCGCTGCCCCCGCGGCCGGAGCGGTAACCCTGCAACAGGCTGTCCGCCGCATGCAGGGCCTGCTCCACGTCGGTCGCTCCGGTCATCACGCACAGCGTGTACGTGGCGTCCTCCAGCAGGCGGCTGGTGCGGCCGGTGGGGCGTACGTCGTGCTCGATGCGCGCGTCGGCGAACCGGGCCAGTGCGGCACGCAGTTCCTTCTCCGCCGGAAGAATCATGACGATTCCCACTCCCCCAAGCTCGGCTCGCGGACACGTCGACGCCACCGCGAGGCACAGGTCGCACGGGCGGCGTCCTGCGCCACCCTTCGACGCGGAACCGCGCCGAGTGAACCTCCGTCTGCCCCGCGACCAGACGTCCATACCTGGAGAGTTGAGAGGTCCGCCGCGGAGGGGTGGACGGTGTCACGGGCCGGCCCTGTACGTGACGCCAACAGAGATGGTCACGCCTCAGCGGCCCGGAAAGTCGCGCTCTCAGGTCGAGTTGGCCACAGCCACCTGCCGCACGGCACCGACGGAAGCCCAGGACACCTGTCAAACCCGGGGCAGTTCACCGCACATCAGGTTGCCGGGCTCGCGGGGGTCGTCGCTGGTCCAGAACCGGGTCCGCAGGGCGGCGAATTCCGGGCGGCTGAGGTAGCCGTCGCCGTCCTGGCCGAGGCGGTCGAACTCACACAACGCCGAGGAGATGCTGTCCGCAGGCGCCACTCCCCCAACGGCGCACGCGGTCAATGACCCACAGACCGACGAGACCGCCGACGCCGTGGTAGTGCGGCAGCCGTATGCGCGCCGCCCTCGCACCTCACCCCCGGCCTCACGAGATCCGCTGTTCGGTCTCCAGCCGGGCATCCCAGCGATCCCGATCACAGAACTTGAGAGCCAGATCCGTCACCCACGAACGCCGAACGAGCGGCAGCGGGGACACCGGCCACATCTGTCATGTTCACACCTTGACGGCCTTGGTATAGACCTTTAGCTTTCCCGATGTCAGGTCGTCCCGACGTGCGTCCTGTCGGTGTCCGCCACACCTACGTGCCACCTCGGAAAGGCTTCCCCACCCCCCATGGCTGCTCGCTCTTCCTTCCTCGCCACCGCGTTACGCGGTACTCCTCTCATAGCCCTGCTGGCCCTGTCGCTCAGCCCGTTGACCGCGGCACCGGCGGCCGCGGCGACCGGCACGGTCACGGGCCTGGCCGGCAAGTGCCTCGACGTCGCGGGCGCCGGCACTGCCGACGGCACCCCGGTGCAGCTCTACGACTGCAACGGCACCAGCGCCCAGCAGTGGACCCCAGGCGCCGACAACACCCTGCGCGCCCTGGGCAAATGCCTCGACGTCACCGGCAACTCCACCGCTGACGGCGCCAAGGTCCAGCTGTGGTCCTGCACCGGCGCCGCCAACCAGCAATGGACCGTCACCGCCGCCCACGACATCGTCAACCCCGCCGCGAACAAGTGCCTCGACGTCACCGACCGCTCCTCCGCGAACGGTGCGCGGATACAGATCTGGACCTGTACCGGCGCCGACAACCAGAAGTGGAACGCGCCCGCGGACCAGGGCGGCGAACAATGCTGGGCCACGCATTACGGCCCCCAACCGCCCGGTGCCCTGACCGCCAGCGGCGAGGTCTTCGACAACAACGCCGACACGGCCGCCACCTCACTTTCCCGCCAGCCTCAACTGCCCTTCGGTACGCGCGTCCAGGTCACCAACGTCGCCAACGGCCGGTCCCTGACCGTTCGGGTCAACGACCGCGGCACGTTCGCCCAGACTCCGCAGGAGCCCAAGTGCCTTGATCTGACCGACGGCGCGTTCAGCCGGCTCGGCGGCGTCCTCGACCCCGATGCCGGACACATCGTCGTGACCCAGCAGGTCCTCGGCTGAGACGTCTGCCCTCGCAGGCCGGTCACGCACTCCCACCCCCCTCGTTCCACGTCAGGAGCAGCTCTCCATGCGCCTTCCTCTCCTCATGTCCCGCCTTCGCGGGCGCACCGCCCTCTTCCGGCTGACGCTGGGCGTCGTCCTCGCCGCCGTCCTGTCCGCCCTGTTCACCGTCGCCCCGGCCCAGGCGGCGACCGGCCAGATCACCGGGCTGGCCGGCAAGTGCGTCGACGTGGCCGGCGCGAGCAGCGCCAACGGCACCGCCGTCCAGCTCTACGACTGCAACGGCACCGGTGCCCAGAGCTGGTCCAACAGCGGCGACGGCACTCTGCGCGCGCTCGGCAAGTGTCTGGACGTGACCAGTGGCGGCACCGCGGACGGCACGACGGTCCAGCTCTACGACTGCAACGGCTCCGCCGCCCAGCAGTGGGCCGTCAGCTCGGCCAACGACATCGTCAACCCACAGGCCAACAAGTGCCTGGACGTGACCGGCAACAACTCGGCCAACGCCACCCGGCTGCAGATCTGGACCTGCTCGGGCGGCGCGAACCAGAAGTGGAGCGCCCCCGCGAGCGGCGGTGGCGGCGGCACTCCCTCGGGCTTCGTGGTGAGTGAGGCCCAGTTCAACCAGATCTTCCCGAGCCGGAACTCGTTCTACAGCTACAGCGGCCTGACCGCTGCCCTGTCGGCCTACCCGGGCTTCGCGAACACCGGCTCCGACACCGTCAAGAAGCAGGAGGCCGCCGCCTTCCTCGCCAACGTCAGTCATGAGACCGGCGGGCTGGTGTACGTGGTCGAGCAGAACACCGCCAACTACCCGACGTACTGCGACTGGAGCCAGTCCTACGGCTGCCCGGCCGGACAGGCCGCCTACTACGGGCGCGGCCCCATCCAGCTGTCCTGGAACTTCAACTACAAGGCAGCCGGCGACGCGCTCGGCATCGATCTCCTCAACAACCCCTGGCTGGTGCAGAACGACTCGGCCGTGGCCTGGAAGACCGGCCTGTGGTACTGGAACACCCAGAGCGGCCCCGGGACGATGACCCCGCACAACGCCATGGTCAACGGCGCCGGCTTCGGCCAGACGATCCGCTCGATCAACGGCTCCCTCGAGTGCGACGGCCGCAACCCGGCCCAGGTCCAGAGCCGCGTCGACGCCTACAACCGCATCACCTCCATCCTCGGGGTCAGCCCCGGCAGCAACCTGTACTGCTGATCACGTCGGAGCCTCCCCGCACGGCGGACCGGTGGAATCCCCCACCGGTCCGCCGGTGCTCCCGCGGCCGGTTCTTGCGGTGGGTATCCGCAGCCGGTGCCCACCCTGGGACGACCGTTGCCCGACCAGCGCGGGCAGGCCGGATACCGACCGCCTGGTGCCGGACGGCTGCGTGCCGGACGGGTGGGTTCTGGGGTGGGGAGTGGCCGGATACCAGCTTCCCGCCGACGCCGGTCCACCCACGTTCCGGCCGGACGCAGTGTGTGTCACCTGCTCGAGCCACTCCGTACCGAGGCCCGCTTGGGCGAACGTCGAACCCAAGCCCCAGCCGTCCGAGACACCATGTGCTTCCACTGACCGATCCGGGCGTCACCCTGCTCGACGCCGTCACGGTTGCTCATCGACTGGGCAGGCACTCACCACGACGGCATCTGCGCCCCAAGGTGAAGCCGGGGCGGCCCGCTGCCGGGGAAGGTGGCGGATGTCGAGCGCGGTGCCACAACCGGCTCATCGCCTGTACGGCGCCCGTGCTCAGGTACCGCAGAGCGGCCCCATGGACATCGCCCGGAGCAGCCGCGGCCGCTCCGGCGCTCGCCCTCGTCTTTGATCTCGGAGCTCTCGGCGTGGGCTGACCGAGCGCTGCGCGTTCTTCGGCGAACGACCTTATTGCATACGAGACATGGGCGCGCCGACGACGGCGCGAACTCCCCCCGACCGGCACCTCACGCGTGCACGGTCGACTCGCACGGCGGCGTACGAGTATCGATGAAACGATGCGCCATCCTATTGACGCCGCTCATCAACTTTCATACATTTCCACCGCATTAACGGTTTGAAACGATTCAATCACTCGCCTGCCACCGCGACCGGCCGGGAGCTCCCGGCCCCGTCCGCAGCTCACCGAGCCGTTCTGCTTCGCCCGACGCGCGTGAAGGAGTACTCCGTTGGCCAGTCAGACCACACCCCCCGCCCCTGGCTCACCCGACTCACCCGGTTCGTCCGACTCCGGCTCGCGCACGCCACACGAGGAATCCCCGGTCAGCCGACGTGGCTTCCTCGGCACGGCGTCGGCGCTGGCGGCGGGTGCTCTCGCCGCGGGAGCCGTCGGCACGTTCGCCGGCCGCGCGCAGGCGGCCACCGGAACATCCGCGGTCGGGCCCGTCGGGCTGTCCCCGGCCCACTGGATCTGGTACCCGGAGGGGCATCCGGGCTCCGACGCCCCCGCCGGACACCGCTACTTCCGCACGAGCTTCACCGTCGCCGAGGGCGAGGTGACCGACGCGCAGCTCGTCGTCACCGGCGACGACTCCGTCGACGTATGGCTCAACGGGAGACCCCTCGCCGGCTCCCCCAGAGTCGCCCGGTCCTGGCGCGACGCCCTGTACGTGGACCTGCGGCCCGCCGTGACCGCGGGGACCAACACCATCGCACTGGCGAGCCGGAACGAGGGCGGCGCGGCCGGCGTCCTAGGACGGATCCGCGTGCAGACCACCGGTGGCACGACCGATGTCGTCACCGACGGCCGCTGGTCGGCGGGCAAGGACGTGCCCGCGGGATGGGAACAGCCCGGCTTCACCGACGACGGCTGGCCGGCCGCCCGGGATCTCGGCGCCTACGGTACGGCCCCCTGGTACACCGGGGTCGCCGCTCCCGACCTCTCGTCCCCGTCGCCGCTGAGCGTGGCCGCCGGCACCGTGGAGCATCGCGCCCTTCCCCTGGGCGTGGACGCGGCACATCCGCGCTTCGGCTGGGTCCTCGACTCTGCGGAGCGGCAGCAGCGTCAGGGCGGCTATCGGATCCAGGTCTCGGCCACCGCCGAGGGCTCCGGTGAACTGTGGGACAGCGGGCGTGTCGCGTCCGACCGGCAGATCGACATCGCCTACGCCGGCGAGCCGCTGAAGAGCCTGACCCGCTACTTCTGGCGGGTGCGCGTCTGGGACACACAGGGCCGGGCGGCCGCCTGGAGCAGGCCGAAGTGGTTCGAGACCGGGCTGCTGGCGCCCGCACAGGAGTGGTCCGCCGCGTTCATCGGGCGGCCGCCGGGCCCGGATCTCTCGGGCGCCACCTGGATCTGGTACCCGGAGGGCGACCCCGCGTCCCAGGCACCCGTCGCGACCCGCTCTTTCCGGCGCACCTTCACGCTGGCGGACGCTCCCGCCGCCGCGAGCCTGATCGTGACCGGGGACGACACCGCGGACGTCTGGGTCAACGGAACCCAGGTGAGCACCTCACGACGCGTGACCGACTCGTGGAAGAGCGCCGCGACGGTCGATGTCACCGCGCATCTCAGGAGCGGCGCCAACACCCTCGCGGTCGCGAGCCGGAACACGACCCTCTCCCCGGCCGGGCTGATCGCCAAGCTCACGGTGACGGGCGGCCCGACAGTGGTCACCGACGATGCGTGGAAGTCGCACCAGGACCCGCCCGCGGACTGGCAGAGCCCCGGATACGACGACAGCGCCTGGCCCGCCTCACGCGCGCTCGCCCCGTACGGCAGCGGCCCGTGGGGATCGAACGTCCAGGTCGTTGGGCCGGCGCCGATGCTGCGCAAGAGCTTCAGCGTGCGGGGGCGGGTCGCCTCGGCACGGCTGCTGACCACCGCGCTGGGTCTTCACGAGACGCGGCTCAACGGCAGGAAGGTCGGCGAGGACGTGCTGGCCCCCGGGTGGACCGACTACGCGAAGCGCCTTCAGTACAAGGTGTTCGACGTCACCGCGCACATCCGGCGGGGCGCCAACGTGCTCGGTGCGTGGCTCGGCAACGGCTGGTACTCCGGGAACATCGGCTTCGCCGGCAGCCGGCACTACGGCACCCAGCCGTTCTACGGCGCACAACTGCTCATCACCTACACCGACGGATCCACCCAGCTGGTGACGACGGACCGCAGCTGGAAGACGGCCACCGGCGCGATCACCGCGGACGATCTGTACCAGGGCGAGTCCTACGACGCGCGCCTGCACGTCGAGGGCTGGGACTCGCCGGGCTTCGACGACAGCGGCTGGGCCGCCGTCGCCGTCCACGACGGGGCTGTCCCGCGGCTGGTGGCACAGGTCGACAACGGTGTCACCGTGCAGCAGGAATTCCGTCCGGTGTCGGTGGCCGAGCCGCAGCCGGGGGTGTGGATCTTCGACTTGGGGCAGAACTTCGCCGGCTGGAACCGCATCGCGGTCCGCGGCGACGCCGGCACCACGGTCACCGTCCGGCACGGCGAGGTCCTCAACCCCGACGGGACGCTCTACACCACCAACCTGCGCGCCGCCCAGGCCACCGACTCCTTCACCCTCGCCGGTACCGGGAGCGTGGAGACGTACGAGCCCCGGTTCACCGTCCACGGCTACCGTTACGTCGAACTCAGCGGCCTGCCGTCCGGTTTCCGGCCGGACGCCACCACCGTCACCGGTCGCGCGGTGTGGACGGACGCCCGGCGGCCGGGCTCGTTCGGCGCGTCGGACGCGCTGCTCAACAAGCTCCAGCACAACATCGTGTGGGGCGAGCGCAGCAACATGCTCTCGATCCCGACCGACTGCCCCCAACGGGACGAGCGGCTGGGCTGGACGGGTGACATCGCCGCCTTCTGCGCGACCTCCACCTTCAACCTGGACACGCACGCCCTCCTCGCCAAGTTCGTCGACGACCTGGCGGACGCCCAGCAGGCGAACGGCGCCTTCACTGATGTCGCGCCCGCGGTGATCGGCGGCTCCGGCACGGCCGGATGGGGAGACGCCGGAACGGTCATTCCGTACACGTTGTGGCAGCGCTTCGGCGACCTCGGCGTCGCGGACCGGCACTTCACGGCGATGGCCCAGTGGGTGGACTATCTGCGCGACACCTCCGGCAGCGACCTGATACGCGATCAGCAGACCTACGGCGACTGGCTCAACGTCAACGACAACACGGCCCAGGACCTCGTCTGCACGGCCTACTTCGCCTGGTCGGCCCGCCTGGTGTCGCGTATGGCGGCGGCCACCGGCCGCAGCGCCGAGGCCACGTCCTACGGGCAGCTCGCCGACCAGGTCGCGGCCGCCTTCCGCGCCCGCTTCGTCTCCGACGACGGCACGGTCCGCGGCAACACCCAGACCGGCTATGTGCTGGCCCTGGCCTTCGAGCTGCTGCCCGCGTCCCTGGTCCGGGCCGCCGCGGACAAGCTCGCCGCGAAGGTCGCGGCCACGGACGGACACCTCAGCGTCGGCTTCCTCGGCGTGGAGAACCTCCTGCCCGTGCTGGCGGACCACGGTCATGTCGAGACGGCGTACCGGATCCTGCTGCAACGCGGCTTCCCCGGCTGGGGCTACATGATCGACCACGGGGCCACCACGATCTGGGAGCGCTGGGACGGCATCCGCACCGACGGTTCGTTCAACGACCCGGGCATGAACTCCTTCAACCACTACGGCCTCGGCTCGGTCGGCGACTTCCTCTACCGCCAGGTCGGCGGCCTCGGCCCCGCGAGCCCTGGTTACGCCTCCCTGCGCATCGCGCCGCGGCCCGGCGGCGGCGTGACGTCCGCCGTCAGCACGTACGACACCCCGTACGGCAGCGCGGCGAGCAGCTGGGCCGTCTCCGGCGGCCGGTTGAGGCTGCACGTCACCGTGCCCGTCAACACCTTCGCCGCCGTCACCGTGCCCACCTCACGGCCGGAATCGGTGGTCGCCCCGGCGCAGGCCGTCCCCGCGGGCCCGGCGAACTACCATCTGCCGGCCGGGCACTACACCTTCACGGCGGTCGTCTGACCACCAGGAGAGTTCGCGGGGACGGGGCGCACGCGCCGTCCCGCACCGCTGCCACGGTCGCCGCGGCCGTCGCAGAGTTCGGGCACGCTGTCAGTCTCCTCGCGGTCGGGCCGCACGGCCCGACCGCGAGGGCACGGCCTGCGCCTGTCGGCGACGGTCTTCAGGCAGTGACTGCACCGTCCGGCGTGCCGGGCGTGTAGCGGGCCCGCATGGCGTGGCCGGCGGCGGGGCCGGCCGTGAACACGTAGGTCTGGCTGTCGTCGAGGCGGCGGCCGGTCTTGGCATCGACGACCACGGGTTCGACTTCTTCGCCGCTGTCGGCATCGACCAGGACCATGCTGCGCTGCTCGGGGGCGAGGCGGGAGTTTCCCCATGCGGCGAGTGTGATGATCACCGGGCGCAGGGAGCGGCCCAGGTCGGTCAGGACGTACTCGTGGCGGACCGGGTTGGTCTGGTACGGGCGGCGTTCCAGCAGGCCGTCGGCGACGAGCCTCTTCAGACGTGCGGTGAGCATGCTGGTGGAGATGCCGAGGTTCTCCTGGAACTGGTCGAAGCGGGTGTACCCGTCGAAGGCGTCGTGGAGGAGCAGGAGCGTCCACCATTCGCCGACGTGCTGCGCGGTCGTGGACAGCGGGCATTCGAGGTCTTCTGCCCTGATGCGGCTTGTCAAGGTTGACCATCCCCAGAGAGTTACTGCTAAAGTCGAAGTTACTAGCTTCTATTTTAGCAGTAACGACGGGCGTGAGGCTCCTGCCTGCCCACGCCCGGGAACGGGACCCATCATGGCCACCCCCACCCCAGCAGTCAGCGAATCGCTGCAGGGCCGACGCGCCCTGGTCACCGGCGGCACGAAAGGAGTCGGCGCAGCCGTCGCACGACGCCTGGCCCAGGCCGGCGCCACCGTGCTGGTGACCGCGCGCAGCCGACCGGACGACATCGCGGCCCCGGAGATGATCGCCGCAGACCTGGCCGCCCCCGAGGGGGCCGCCACCGTGGTCGAGGAAGCCCTCCGCCGCCTCGGCGGCATCGACATCCTGATCAACAACCTGGGCGGCTCGGACGCGCCCTCGGGCGGATACGCGGCGCTCGACGAGGACGACTGGACCAGGGAGCTGAACGTGAACCTCCTGGCCGCCGTCCGCCTGGATCGCGGCCTGCTGCCCCGCATGATCGAGTCCGGGCGTGGCGTCATCATCCACGTCTCCTCGATCCAGCGCCGCATGCCGCTGTGGAACGGCACCCTCGCCTACGCGGCCGCCAAGGCCGCCCTGACCACCTACAGCAAGGGGCTGGCCAACGAGGTCGCCCCGCACGGTGTCCGCGTCAACACGGTCGCCCCCGGCTTCGTCCGGACCACCGCCGCCGACCACCTGGTCGCCCGTATCGCCGAGAACGCGGGCACCACCCAGGAGGCGGCCCTGAAACAACTCATGAACTCCCTCGGAGGTATCCCCCTGGGCCGCCCCAACCTCCCCGAGGAAGTCGCCGAACTCGTCGCCTTCCTCGCCTCCGACCGCGCCTCCGCCATCGTCGGCGCCGAGCACGTCATCGACGGCGGCACCATCCCCACCGTGTGACCCCTCCCCCAGGAAACCACCATGCACACCGACCGGCCCCAGAACATCGACCCCGACGCCCTCCCCGAAGTGATCACCCGTTACCTCGATGCCCACCGCGTCCGCGACACGGCCACCGCGCGCAGCGCCTTCCATCCAGGCGCCAGCGTGACCGACGACGGCAAGACCCACCGAGGCTCCCCCGCGATCGAGACCTGGCTGACCCGTGCCGCCGGCGAGTACACGTACACGACCGAACTCACCGGCGTGCAGAAGGTCGGCACCGACCACTACGTCGCCACCCACCACCTCGAAGGCGACTTCCCGGGCGGCATGGTGGACCTGCACTACCGCTTCACCCTCAGCGACGGCCTCATCGAGAACCTCGTCATCGAACCCTGACCAGCTCCCACGGCTGAGGGACCATCCACCGAGCCACGCAGCTCGCTTTGAGAAGTGACAAAGATAAATCCGATGTGCGTGAGCTGTTGGACTCGGGAATCGAGCCAGGGCACAGTAGGCACGTTCGCCCCCGAACGGCATGAAACCCACTGTCACCTGCGGAGACCCCCATGAACCACGTCGCGGACCCCGAGCGGTACAACGGCACGATGCGCTACCGGCGCACCGGGCGCTCGGGCCTCGACCTGCCCGTCCTGTCCCTGGGCTACTGGCACAACTTCGGCGACGACCGGTCGTTCGAGAGCCAGCGGGACATCGCGCTCCGCGCCTTCGACCTGGGAATCACCCACCACGACCTGGCCAACAACTACGGGCCGCCCTACGGCTCCGCGGAACTCAACTTCGGGCGGCTGCTGAAGCAGGACCTCGCGCCCTACCGGGACGAGCTGGTCGTCTCCACGAAGGCCGGCTGGGACATGTGGCCCGGCCCCTACGGGCAGGGCGGTGGCTCCCGCAAGTACCTGCTGGCCTCCCTCGACCAGTCCCTGCGGCGCACTGGCCTCGACTACGTCGACATCTTCTACTCCCACCGTCTCGACGCGAGCACGCCCCTGGAGGAGACGATGGGCGCGCTGGACACCGCCGTCCGCCAGGGCAAGGCCCTGTATGTCGGGATTTCCTCCTACGACGCCGAGCGCACCCGGCAGGCCGCCGCGATCCTGCGGGAACTGGGGACGCCCCTGCTCATCCACCAGCCGTCGTACAGCATGGTGAACCGCTGGATCGAGACGGACGGGCTGCTCGACGCGGCGCAGGAAGAGGGCTTCGGCGTCATCGGGTTCACGGCGCTGGCGCAGGGCCTGCTCACCGGACGCTACCTTGACGGCATCCCGGAGGACTCGCGGGCCGCGGCCGGCACGTCGTTCGACACGGACTGGCTGTCGGACGACATGGTGAACAGGCTCCGCGCCCTCAACGCCGTCGCCCAGCGCCGTGGGCAGACCCTCGCGCAGATGGCGCTCGCCTGGGCACTGCGTGACAAGCGGGTCACCTCGCTGGTCATCGGCGCGTCGCGTACCGAACAGCTCGAGCAGAACGTCGCCGCGCTGGAGAACCTGGAGTTCACGGCGGAGGAGCTGGCCGAAATCGACACGTACGCGGTCGACGGCGGCGTCGACCTGTGGCACGACGCCCGGACCGGAAAGATGAACTGAGGCCGTACATCGGCCGGCGGCCTGTGCGGCCTCAGCTCCGGCGGCCTCGTCGGCGCACGGTCAGGCGAAGGCGAGCGAGCGGAACGTGTTGCGGACCTGGATGAGGGATCCGTAGTCCCTGGTGCTGTAACGCGTGTTGGTCAGCAGGATGGCCCAGCGGCCCTGATCGGGGGACAGCCATGCGCCTGCCGCGCCGGAGCCGTAGGGCTCCCAGATGTCGTCGGTCCCGGGGACCGTTCCCGGGGCCGGGCGCCTGAACAGTCCGAGGTGCCGCAGACTCCGCCGAGCAGCCGCGCCGGCAGTCCGTGGGCGGTGCCCCGCAGGCGAGCCCCGGTGATGTCGTCGAGTTCGGTCGGCGCGCACCGGGCGGTCGCTTCGTCGGGCAGAGGGCCGTAGCAGGTGCGTGTCATGCCGAGGGGCTGCCACACCTCGGTGGCCGCGAGGACGTCGAGGCGCCGGCCGGAGAGCTCTTCGGCGAGGTAGCCGAGGACGAGGGCGGCGCGGTCGGTGTACTCCACGGCCTCCCCCGGCGGACGGTGCACGGTGTCGTGGAGGATGCCGTCGCGGCCCAGCGGATGGCCGCGCACCTCGGACCAGAACTCACCCACGTTGCTCGTCGAGGTGCAGCTTGCCGACTTCGACGAGGGATCCGATGGACGTCCACACCGCGAGGATCTCCGTGCGTCCTTCGACGTCGAAGACGGTGTCGTGCCGCATCGGTTCGTCGGGCCGGTCGGGATCCATGACCCCCGGGGTGCCGAGGGTCATGTTTCCGGAGCGGTCGCCCACGGCCCAGACGGCACCCGGGTAGACCTTGTCGCGGGCACCGCCCGCCGACCGGCTGAGGTCGCGCCGCCAACCGGCGGGTTCTGCGTGCCGGTCGCCCGGAGGCCTGCTCCCGCGGGGGTAGGCATCGACCCGGGCATGCGACGAGCGGAGCGCACATGATCCGGGTGCTGGTGGTCGACGACGAAGCGTTGATCCGTACGGGTTTCACGCACATCCTCGAAGCGGCGGACGACATCGAAGTCGTCGCGGCGGTACCCGGAGGCCAGGCCGTGCAGGCCGTGCGGGAGCTGTGCCCCGACGTGGTCCTGCTCGACATCCGGATGCCGGACGTGGACGGGCTGACGATCCTGGCCGAACTCCGCCGTATGCCGAAGGCCCCGGTCGTCGCCATGCTCACCACGTTCGACACCGACGAGTACGTGGCGACCGCCCTGCGTTCGGGCGCCGCCGGATTCCTGCTCAAGGACACCGATCCCGAGCAGCTTCCCTACCTGGTGCGTACCCTGGCCGAGGAAGGGACCGTGCTGTCGTCCAAGGTCACCCGGCTGGTGGTGGGCGGCTACCTCGACAACAGCGTCCGTGAACCCACCGCCGTCCGTCTGACCGCTCGCCTCACCGAGCGTGAGCGGGCCGTGCTGGTCCTGATGGCCGAAGGACTCGCCAACAACGAGATCGGCGAACGGCTGCATCTGAGCACCGGCACCATCAAGGGCCATGTCACCGGCGTGCTCGGCAAACTGCGGGTCAGCAGCCGTGTCCAGGCGGCTCTGATCGCCGAGCGTGCGGGCCTGCTCACCCACGCACAGGACGAGGGCGCCCGATGAGCCCCCGCCAGCCGCGGACCGCGCTCATGGACATCTGTCTCGTCGGGATGGCGCTGGCTGACGCATGGGTTCACGTCGACATCGAGGACCGGGCCACCACTGCCTGCGCGTTGCTCGGCGCCCTCGCCCTGGTGCTGCGTCACCGGCTGCCTCTGACGACCTTCGTCCTCACGCTCCCCACCGGCCTGGTCACCGACGCGGTGGTCGCCCCCACGGTCGCGCTGTACACGTTGTCCTCCCTGAATCGCCACCGTTTCCTGTTGGGCGGCTGCGCGCTGCTCTACGCGATCATCGACTTCCTGCCCTGGCCGTGGTCGTCCCTCGACGCCACCGAGCTGTCCCAGACGAACAGCCTGTTCCACCTCAGCTACACGCTGGCCACCGCTGCCGCTCCCGTCTTCCTGGGCCAGCTCGTCCAGGCCCGACGCGAGCTCTCGCTGCGGCTCGCCGACATCTCCGAGGCCCGCAGGCAGGAACGGCTGCTGACCGCTCAGAGCGTGCTGGCGAAGGAGCGTGCCCAGCTTGCGCGGGAGATGCACGACGTGGTCTCCCACCAGGTCAGTCTCATCGCCGTACAGGCCGGAGCGCTCCAGGTGGGCGGCCGGGATGCCGAGACGAGACAGGCCGCGGCCACGATCCGCCGCCTGAGCGTGCAGACCCTGGAAGAGCTGCGGCACATGGTCGGCGTGCTGCGGGCCTCCGGCAGCAGGCCCACGGAGCTCACCCCGCAGCCTTCGCTCGCCGACCTGGAGCACCTGCTGGAGGCCGGCGGCATCGAGGCGAAGCTGGAGACCGACGTGCCCGAGGAGCTGCCGCCCACGGTGCAGCGGGCCGTCTACCGGACCGTCCAGGAGGCGCTGACCAACGTCCGCAAACACGCCCCCGGCGCCGCCGTGACCGTCCGCATCGGGCTCAGGGAGGGTGTCCTGTGCGCCACGGTCACCAACACCGCCCCCACCCGAAGCCCGCTCGCCCTGCCCAGCGCCCATCACGGCCTGGCGGGTCTGGCCCAGCGGGCGGAGCTCCTCGGCGGAACCGTCACGTCCGGCCCTACGGACCAGGGTGGCTACGAGCTCCGGCTGGAGCTGCCCCTTGAGCCCGACCGGTGAACACCATCGCCGGGCGAAGCGCAACCGGTGACCGGTGCCCGGTTCCGGCCAGGTCGGGCCGCAGGGGCAGGCCGGCCGGTCGGCGGGGTGGTTTCGGACACCTGGCGGATGGTGCCGCAGGGGGGCCTGGACCGACCGTGGAGCACGTGAGGCACGGCGTACCGGCAGCCTCCGCACCGTCCGAAGCCACGCCCGGCCAGGAAAGAGGTAGGTCCCATGTCGATCCACCTGACACTTCTGTGCGCGCCCGGCGGTGACCCCACTCTGGACCCGCTCCTCGGCGACGCCCATCTGAGCGAGGACAGCATGCATATGGCAGGCGCCGCGAGAGCAGTGCTCTCTCCCCGCGAGCCGGCCGTCCGGGCGCCTTCGATCCGTTGCTCGGAGACGGCTGACGCCATCGGTCTCGTGGCATCGTCCGAACCCATGCTGCGCGATCTCAATGTGGGCAGGTGGTGCGGTCGCACTGTCGGCGAGGTCGCCGCGACCGACCCCGACGGGTTCACCGCCTGGCTCACGGATCCGGATGCCACGCCGCACGACGGCGAGTCCGTACGACAGCTCTGCCGCCGGTCGGCGGACTGGCTGAGCAGCATGGCGCCGCACACGGGCCAGGCGGTGGCCATCACTGAAGCAGCCGTCATCCGGGCCGTGCTCATCGATGCCCTGGCCGTCCCGGCAAGGGCTTTCTGGCATCTCGCCGTACCACCCCTGTGCGCGGTCTTCCTCACCTGGCGAGGCGGCTCCTGGGATGTCCAGTTCGGCGGCGTCTCGCCCCAGGAGCCCCGGCGTCGGATTTTCTCCCAACGTACGCCGTTCGCGGTGGGGAGGGCCTGACCGGCGCAGTCCTTCGTGCTTGCCGAACGCGTTCCCATGTGTCCCGGCCGATCGCCTTGGACCCACGGGAACGCGCCACACCTCAGCTCGGCAGTTTCCAGTTCTGGGCCGCCGTGCCGTTGCAGGTGTACAGCTGAAGCTGGGTGCCGTTCGTCGTCGAGGAGTTGGGGTCGTCCAGGCACAGCTTGGACTCGGGGTTGACCAGCGACCCGTTCGTGCCGGCGGTCCACTGCTGGGCGCCGCTGCCGTTGCAGGTCCACAGCTGGATCAGCGTGCCGTTGGTGGTCCCGCTGTGATCGGCGTCCAGACACTTGCCGAGGGCCCGGATCGTTCCGTCGCCGGCGATGATCCAGTCCTGGGCGTACGTGTTGTCGCAGCCCCAGATCTGGACGTGAGTGCCGTCGGAGGTGCCGGAGGACGCGTCGTCCACACACAGGTTCGAGGCGACCGACGAGGTGAGCGGACCGATCCGCGGCGAGGTGGGCGCGGTGGTGTCCCCCGCGTACGAGGGCGGAGCCGCGGTGGCCGCGGTCGCCCACGACGTGTTGGCGGTGGTCCCCAGCGTGAAGTCCAGCGTGCCACCGGCCGTGATCGCCGCGGTCGGAGCGTAGGCGTTGTTCCACGCCGTGCCGTTCCACGCCGCGGACTGGACGTAGGGGGCGTTGTCGGCTGCGCCGTTGCCGTTGACCGTCAGCGTCCTGCCCGAGGGAAGGGTGACCACGGCTTGTGTGAACAGCGGTGATCCCAGGGCGAGATCGGCGGTTCCGGGCGTCTCGGGGAACATGCCGAGCGCCGACCACACGTACCAGGCACTCATCGCGCCGAGATCGTCGTTGCCGTCGGCCAGGCCGCCCGGGGTGTTCGACCAGATCTGGTCCTGGATCGCCCGGACCGTGCCCTGCGTCTTGTAGGGCTGCCCCGTGTAGTCGTACTCCCACGGGAGCTCGATGCTCGGCTCGTTGCCGACCCACGCGTAGCCGTTGGCGCCGGTGTAGCTGCGCAGCACGGTGTCCAGGTAGTGGTTCATCGCCGTGTTGCCGCCCTTGGCACGCGCCAGGCCGCCGATGTTGAAGGGAACCATTCCGGTGTAGATCCACGAGTCGGCCTCGACCATGTCGGTGCCGCTGGTGGGGTCGAACCCGCCGGTCCATGACCCGTTGGCGTTCCGGGGTTCCACGAAACCGGAGGCGGGGTTGAGCACGTTGCGCCAGTCCTGCGCGCGGTTGGCGTACGTCTTCTGGTTCGCGGTGTCGCCGAGCGCTCCGGCCATCGCGGAGATCGCGAAATCGGCCGTGTCGTACTCCAGGGTGGTGGCCACCGGGCCGTAGAAGTTGCAGCAGCCGTAGCTGCCGTCGTGCGGCATGTATCCCGGCGAGTTCAAGTACCCCAGGCCGGGCCGGTCGTTGTTGGTGGTGCCGGCCTGCTTGACCATGTCGGCCAGGGCCGTCGTGGTGTCGAAGTTCCGGGCGCCGAAGGCGTAGTAGTCGGCGATGATGGCGTCCGCCGGGTCGCCGACCATGACGTACGACTCGCCGTTGTTCTCCGACCACTTGGGGAAGATCCCGGTCTGCGTGTAGTCGTCGACCATCGACTGCGCGGTGTCCGAGGCGACCTGGGGAGCGACCAGGGCTTCGAGCTGGGCCTGCGAGCGGTAGATGTCCCAGCCGGAGTAGTTCGCGTACACCGCGCCGTGCCCGGCGTCGACGGTGTGCGTCTTCCCGTCGAAGCCGTAGTACTGGCCGTTGGCGTCACTGATCACGTTCGGGTGCAGCAGCGAGTGGTAGAGCGCGGTGTAGAAGCTCTGCTGCTGCGCGGCCGTCCCGCCGGCGATCTGCACCTTGCCGAGCGTGCTGTTCCACGCGTTCTGCGCCGCGGTGCGGGTCGCGTCGAAGTCCCAACCGGTGTTCTCCGCGGTCCGGTTGGCGACCGCGTTGGCGACCGACACATAGGAGATGCCGACCTTGGCCTGCACCACCGGGTTGGACGTGGTGTCGAAGGTGACGTAGCCGTTCGATGCGGCGGCGTCGGGGGCAGCGCTGCCCTTGGTGGTCTTCGGGGCCTTCGAGTCCACGGTTCTGGGGTTCTTGCCGTGCAGTACCGGCTCGTTGGGCTTCTCGGCGGCGTTCTTCGACGCCTTGGCCGGCGCGCTGGAGGTGGCGGTCGACGCCTTGGCGAGCGAGCTGCCCTGCGAGGCGAAAGGCCGGTCGAAGACCATGTCGAAGTACACGGTGTACGTGTTTCCCGCACCGCAGAAGTGGCCGCTGGTCACCTGCCCGCTCACCTCGGTGCTCGACACCTTGGTGAACTGCGTGGAGGTGGCACCGTTCTGACTGTCCGTCAACTTGAGGATCAGGTTGGCCTGGCTGGTCGAGGGGAAGGTGAAGCGCGCCATACCGCTGCGTGTCGTGGTGGTCAGCTCGGTGGTCACCTGGTTGTTGAGCGCGACCTTGTACGATCCTGCGGACGCCGACTCGTTGGCGTGGGAGAACGCGTCCGTCGCACCGGTGTTCACGGCGCCTGTCGTCGGCAGCACCGGTATGTCACCCGCCGCGCCGCAACCGGGCCCGGCGATGTGGGTCAGGCTGAAACCCGTGATCGACGTGTCGTTGTACTCGTAGCCCCCGCCGTCGGGACGCGAGGGAGTGTCGGGGCTCCACTGCACCATGCCGAACGGGACGTCGGCACCCGGGAAGTCGTCGGCCTGGTTCGACGTTCCGATGAACGGATTGACCAGAGTCGCCGGCGAGGTGACGAGCGCGGCCTTCCCGGCCGACCACGCGGGCGTGCACAGCCCGGCCGCGGCAAGCGCCGCGGCGGCGAGGAGACCGATCGCCATGGTTCCGGGAGGTCTCGACAGTCGTGTGATCACGGGGTTTGCTCCTCTACTCGGGAGTGGAGGTCGGACAACGTTGTCTTCGCGACGGGAACGCGACCCCGGGTGAATGAACGACGCACCGAGATGTCTTGATCACTTCAGGTTGACAACGTTGTCGAACCGTGGAGACGAGGTGCCTGAGATACGAACGCTTCGATGGGACCCTGGGGTGCGGGCGCCCGGGGAGCACAGCGGGAACTCCTGGGGAAGCTAGCCACAAGGCAGGGGCATGTCAACGACTGCCGCAAGGTCAGCGGGTACGGATGTGACGACATCTCCGGCAGCCGTCCGGCTGACCCGCGACCGCCCGCCGGACCGGGCGACAACTACGGTGGCGCACCCGGCGCCAAGGGAGGCAGTACATGATCGACGTCGTCTTCGGAGTGGATGTCGGGACCTCCAGCACCAAGGGCGTGGTGGTCGACACCGCCGGCCGGGTCCTGGGCGAGGCCGTACGCGGTCACGTGGTCGACCGTCCCCGGCCGGGGCACGTCGAGATGGACGCGCATGTGTGGTGGGACGAGTTCGTCTCGCTCGCGGCCGAGTTGCTCGATCGCGACGACGTCGTCGTCCGCGCCGTCGGAGTCAGCGGCATGGGCCCGTGCACCCTCCTGGTCGACGACGCGGGAGAGCCGCTGCGTCCGGCGGTGCTGTACGGGGTGGACACCCGCGCCGAGGAACAGATCACCCGGCTGAACCGGGAGTTGGGGTCGGACACCGTCTTCCGCAGGTGCGGTTCGGCGCTGTCGTCGCAGGCCGTCGGGCCGAAACTCGCCTGGATCCGCGAGCGGGAGCCCGAGGTGTGGGCACGCGCCCGCCGCCTCCTCATGCCCGCCTCGTGGCTCGCCCACCGGCTGACCGGCGCCTACGTGCTGGACCTGCATTCCGCCAGCCAGTGCACCCCGCTGTTCGACATCCACGAGCAGCGCTGGATCCCGGAGTGGGCCGAGCACATCGCTCCCGGCATCGAACTCCCCCCGCTGCGCTGGCCGGGCGAGGAGGCCGGCCGGGTGAGCACGCCCGTCGCGGGTATCCCGGCCGGGACGCCGGTGATCGTGGGGACGATCGACGCCTGGAGCGAGGCCGTCAGCGTCGGCGGCCACGGCGTCGGCGACCTGATGCTGATGTACGGCACCACGATGTTCCTGGTGAACACCGTCGACCGGCTCGTGACCAGCCCGTCGATGTGGTCCACGGTCGGAGCCCTGCCCGGCACCCGTTGCCTGGCCGGCGGTATGGCCACCTCCGGAGCCGTCACCGACTGGCTCGGGCACCTCTTCGGCGACGTCGGCCTCGGTGTGCTGTTCGACGAGGCGGCCGCCTCGCCCCCGGGTGCGAACGGCCTGGTGATGCTGCCGTACTTCGCCGGGGAACGCACACCCCTCATGGACCCCGACGCCCGGGGCGTGATCGCGGGCCTGACGCTGGGGCACACCCGGGGCGACCTGATGCGGGCGGCGCTGGAGGCCACCGCCTACGCTGTCCGGCACAACGTCGAGACGATGCTCGCGGCCGGCGCCGACATCCGGCGGGTCGTCGCGGTCGGCGGCGGCACCCGGGGCGGCCTGTGGCCTCAGATCGTCAGCGACGTCACCGGTCTCGAACAGATCGTCGCCCGCACGACCATCGGTGCCAGCTACGGTGCGGCCTTCCTCGCCGCCGGGCTGATCGGCCGACCGGACATCGCGGCCTGGAATCCGGCGGAATCGACGGTCCGGCCCGACCCCGCCACCGCGGGTGCCTACGACCGCCGGTTCACCCAGTACCGCATCCTGTACGAGAGCACCACCGCGGTCACCCACGCCCTGGCCCGCGACCAGAACACCGGCCGGGAGGAAGACACCCCGTGAGGTCGCCTACGCCGTCCAGGCGTGCGCCTGGACGGCCGTGCCCTCGCGCGGACCGGCGCGTTCGTCGCCGTGTGGTGGCCGGTCCGCGCCGGCGTGCCAGGTCTAGAACTCCTCGACGAAGTAGGGCTCGACGGTCATCCAGCCGTTGCCGGAAGCGCCGTTCAGCCGGCCCGAGGAGTTCTGGGCGAGGGTGTACCAGGACTCCACGTAGTCGGGGTCGTCGGTGAACCAGCTGTCGGGGATCGCGCTCAGGACCGCGTTCACCAACGGGATGTAGGTGCCCTGGTCGGTCACGGTGAGCAGCGCCGTGGTGATCGCCTCGGCCAGCGCACGGTAGTTGGTGCCGTCGTCGTCCTCCATCATGACGACGTCGGCCAGGTTGTACTTGTAGTTCGACCAGTTGACCAGGATCTGGTTCGGGTAGTAGACGGTGGCGTCGTAGTCCAGGTAGGGCATGTCCACCGAGTCGACACGCGCCGTGCCGTCCTGGCCGAAGCCGGTCACCAGCGAGAACATCTCGGCGGCGCCCTTGAACCAGGGCTCCTGGTCGTCGTTCACCTCGACGGCCGTGACCTTGGTCGCCCACCAGCCCGCCGCGCTCGCGGCGTCGGCGCTGTTCGCCGCCTTCGACGGGAGGGAGGTCAGCCCCTTGTCGGCGAAGGCGTTCTGCAGCACCTTCAGGCCGGCCCGGTGGGCCTTGGTGACGTCGATGTCCAGGACGTACAGCGGGCGGTCGGGGACATGCGCGGTGCCGACGGCGTGGGCGTGGCCCTGACTGTCGTACGCCGTGATGGTCTTGGCGTCGTCGTCGGCCGCGGCGACGGCGATCCAGGGGGTGGCTTCGGCGTTCAGGTGCGACCGCATGGACGGCGCGCCCAGCCGAACGCGCAGCAGCGACCCGGTCGACGCGGGCAGGCCCTTCACGCCCGCGATGCGACGGTCCGCGGCAACGACGGAAGCGAGCAGGTTCCTGCCCTCCGGAGCAGCGGTCCTGCCTGCCAGCGCCTGGAGATCCACGTCCTCGGTGCCGAGCGCGGCCGCACGGACCTGCGCACGCCACTGCGGGTCGCGGAGCGAGGCGGACAGCGCCCGCGCGATCTCCTGCTCGGTCGACCGCACCGGAGACTTCCGGAACGGTGTGGCCTGGTCCCCCGCGTCCCGTACCGGCGCGGCGATCGCCGGCTGGACGGTGCCGCCGATGACCGCGGACAGCATCACGCCGATGAGGACGCCACGTCTCTTGCTTGATCTGCTCACCATGCTCCTTGTGTTGTCGGTCGCCGCCGCGCCCACGGTGAACGGGCGGCCGTCATGGGGGTGATGGGCCCGGACCCGCTCGAACTTGTCCGGGACATGACATGAACAGGTGCGTGGGATGAACGGGTGCCGCGCATGAATGATCGGGGCCACGCCGAGGCCGGCCCGGTTCGTCGCACACGCCTCGCCGCGACGGGAGGCGGTGGGCCCGCAGTCGCGGCCGGGAAGCGCGGCTACCGGGGGCTGTCGGCGGACGGCCGCCCGCGAGGACTGCCCAACGCGCCAAGCATGATCTTCTCGGTGCCGGCCAGATACGCCTCCGCCGCGCGCCGCGCCTCCTCACCGTCCCGGTCGACCACGGCCCGCACCACCGGCGCCAGCCGGTCCGTCGCCCGCGCCGCGTCCTCGAACGGCGCCCGCAGCGAGGCCCGCACCGGAAGATAGGCGTTGAACAGCGTGTTCGTGAGAAGCAGATAGACCCGGTTCCCCGTGGCCCGCGCCAGCTCGCGATGCACTTCCACGTCGGCGAGCTGGACGGCGTCGGCGTCCGGGCCGTCGGCGACTTGACGCAGCAGGTGTTCCAGCCGCCGGGCCTGTCGTTCCGTGCGCCGGTCGGCCGCGCGGCCGGCGATCACGGTGCCGATCTGCCGCCGCACCTCGAAGACCTCCCGCAGCCACGTGGGATCCTGTGCGGCCAGCATCGGAAGCAGGTCGGCACCGCCGACCCGCAGGTAGTCCAGGATGCGCGTGCCGATGCCGTGCCGGGTGCTCAGCAGCCCCGCCTGCTCCAACCGGGTCAGCGCGTGCTTCAACGTCGTTCGGGTGACCCCGTACCCGGCGGCCAGCTCCCGCTCGGGGGGCAGCAGGGATCCGGGTTCGTGCGTGCCGCTCAGGATGTCGTCACGCAGCCGTGCTTCAAGCAGGTCGACCACGGTTCGGCGCGGAATGCTTTCGACGGCCACGGAGGATCTCCCAGGCTTCGGTCAGTGGTTCAGCGGCTCACTGGTCTAGTGGCCCACTGGTTCAGCGACTTATTGGTCCAGTGGCTCAGCCACCGCCTCAGTGAAGCAGCCCCCGACCGCCACGTCAATTACCTGGCGGCACAGAGGAGTTGTGCAGGGGTACGCGCGTAGAGGGCCGACGCGTAAACCAGCAGCGTGAGGCCTGCGACCTGCCCGGCCGGGTTTGCGCCGGCCGGGAGACACCCGGCCTCGCGCGGCATGCTCCGCGACAGCCGCGCGTTCGGACCCCGCGGTGTGAGCGGTCTTTCGTGGATCCGCCATCTCTTGGTGTATCCGCCGACCTCGCAGCCGCCCTGTTCCGTCCCGTCCGAGTCCGTCTCACACTGGCGCAGCCGGCAACGCCGCCGGATCGATGAAAGGTCAGCACGATGCCCATGTTCAACGACGGGATGTCCGAGACCGAGCTGCCGGCCGACTCGGCCGTCACGACCGACGTCGTGGTCGTCGGTTCCGGCCCTGCGGGCGCCTCCGCGGCGCTGCTGCTGGCGACGCTGGGCGTCGACACCATCATGATCACGAAGTACCGGTGGACGGCGAACACCCCCCGCGCGCACATCACCAACCAGCGCGCGATGGAGGTCTTCCGCGATCTGGGCATCGAAGCGCAGGTGCAGGCCGACGCCACGGACCACTCCCTCGTCGGCGACACGGTGTTCTGCACCAGCATCACCGGTGAGGAGATCGGCCGTATCCACACGTGGGGCACCCGGCCGGACCGCGAGGCGGACTACCGGCTGGCCTCCCCCTGCCTCACCGTGGACATCCCGCAGACGTATCTCGAGCCGATCCTGGTCCGCAACGCGACGCAGCGCGGCGCGCAAACCCGGTTCTCCAGCGAGTACCTGTCCCACACCCAGGACGCCGACGGAGTCACCGTGCGGGTGCTGGACCGGCTCACCGGGTACGAGTACAGCATCCGCGCGAAGTACCTGATCGGCGCGGACGGCGCCCGCTCCAAGGTCGCCGCGGACATCGGTCTGCCCTACGAGGGCGCGATGGACATCGCCGGCTCGATGAACATCACGTTCAAGGCCGACATCAGCCGCTACGTCGCCCACCGGCCGTCCGTCCTCTACTGGGTCGTCCAGCCCGGCTCGAACGTCGGCGGCATCGGCGCCGGGCTCGTGCGCATGGTGCGCCCGTGGAACGAGTGGCTGATCGTGTGGGGCTACGACATCGCCGGGGAACCCCCGGTCGTCGACGAGGCCGCTGCCGTGCAGATCGTCCGCAACCTCCTCGGAGCACCCGACCTGGAGGTGGAGATCACCGGCACCAGCCTGTGGGGCAACAACGAGATGTACGCGACACGACTGCACCAGGGCCGCGTGTTCTGTGCGGGCGACGCCGTGCACCGGCACCCGCCGAGCAACGGTCTGGGCTCCAACACCTCCGTCCAGGACGCCTACAACCTCGCGTGGAAGATCGCGGCCGTGCTCAAGGGGCATGCGGGACCGAGCCTGTTGGAGACGTACACGGCAGAGCGGGCCCCCGTCGCCGAGCGCATCGTCAAGCGCGCCAACAAGTCCAGCCGCGAGTTCATCGACATCTTCGAGGCACTGGGCGTTCTCGGAGCACCGGACGAGGCCGCGATGACGGCCGCCATCGAGGAACGCAAGGCCAACACCCCCGCAGGGGCCGCCAAGAGGGCCGCGCTGGTGCGCGCGATGGAGCTGAAGAACTACGAGTTCAACGCGCACGGTGTGGAGCTCGGCCAGCACTACACCTCGACGGCCGTCGTCTCCGACGGCAGCGAACTGCCCACGCCCGCACGCGATGCCGATCTGTACTACGAGATGTCGACCGTCCCCGGCGCGCACCTGCCGCACGTCTGGGTCGGCGACAGTGCACACCGTCACGCGCTGATGGACCTCGCGCCCTACGACCGTTGGACGCTGCTGACCGGCATCGCGGGCGAGGCGTGGGAGCAGGCGGCCGAAAAGGTCGGCGAGGAGTTGGGCGTCCCGCTCAAGACGGTCGTCATCGGCCCGGGCCGGGAGGTGACCGACCTCTACTACGACTGGGCGAAGCTGCGCGAGGTCGATGAGAGCGGCGTACTGCTGGTGCGGCCCGACAAGCACATCGCGTGGCGGGCCATGGAGCTGCCCGACAACCCTGAAGATCAGCTGCGTGCTGCTCTGCTCGCCATCCTGGGAAGGGACTAGACCGTGCGGTTCGTCCACGACACGCTGCCGCAGCGGGTGCGGTTCGCCTCCGGCGCCGCCGAGGAGAGCCTGGCCGCGGAGGTCGCCGCGCTCGGCTCCCGGCGGGTGATGGTCATCGCGGGAGCGGCCGAGCGGGAGCTCGCCGATCGCGTCACCGCCGGCCTGCCCGTCGTCCACCGGCACGACGACGTCGTCATGCACGTGCCCGTCGAGGTCGCCCTGCGAGCTCGTGCGGCGGCCGCCGAACGGGAGGTCGACGCCCTGATCAGTATCGGCGGCGGCTCCACCACGGGCCTGGCCAAGGCGGTCGCGCTGACCACCGGGCTGCCGATCGTCGCCGTCCCGACCACGTACGCCGGCTCGGAGGCCACCGCCGTCTGGGGGCTGACCGAGGACTCCGTGAAGACCACCGGTACGGATGCGAAGGTCCTGCCGCGTGCCGTCGTCTACGACGCCTCGCTGACGCTCTCCCTTCCGGTCAAGATGAGTGTCGCTTCGGGTCTCAACGCGCTCGCCCACTGCGTGGACTCCATGTGGGCACCGCGGACCGATCCGATCGACCAGGCGCTCGCCGCCGAGGGCGTGCGGGCTCTGCGGGCGGGGCTGCCACTGGTCGTGAAGGACCCGCAGGCGCTGGACGGCCGGGAACAGGCGTTGTACGGCGCCTACTTGGCCGCCGTGGCGTTCGCCTCCGCCGGGTCCGGACTACACCACAAGATCTGCCATGTGCTGGGCGGCATGTTCAACCTTCCGCACGCCCAGACCCACGCGGTGGTCCTCCCCCATGTCCTCGCCTTCAACGCGCCCTTCGCCCCTGACGCCGAACGGCGCCTGGCCGCGGCCTTCGGTTCCCCGTCCGCTGTCGAGGGGCTCGTCGGCCTCGGTGACCGGCTCGGTGCGCCGCGCTCGCTGCGCGACCTCGGTATGCCCCGGGACGGTGTGGCGGCGGTGGCCGAGGCCGTCGTGGCCGCCGCACCCGCGGGCAACCCGCGGCCCGTCACACTCGACGCGATCACCGATCTGGTCCGGAACGCCTGGGAAGCCCGATGAACGACACCCCCACCCCCCGCACCCCCCTCCCGGCCGAGCAGCAGGAGCGTGAGGAGCAGATCACCCGCCAGGTGCTGGCGTCCTTCGACGACTGCGCCGACCCACGGCTGCGCGAGATCATGCGGTCACTGGTCCACCACCTGCACGCGTTCGTCCGAGAGGTCCGGCTCACCGAGGGCGAGTGGAGCAAGGGGATCGAGTTCCTCACCCGCGCCGGTCACATCACCGACGAGCGCCGCCAGGAGTTCATCCTGCTGTCGGACGTGCTCGGAGCCTCCATGCAGACGGTCGCCGTCAACAACGAGGCGTACGGCGACGCCACCGAGGCCACCGTCTTCGGCCCGTTCTTCGTCGACAACAGCCCCGAGATCGCCCAGGGCGGCGATCTCGCCTTCGGGGCCGCCGGAGAACCCTGCTGGGTGGAGGGCACCGTCACCGACTCCGCCGGAAACCCCGTGGCCGGGGCGCGGATCGAGGTGTGGGAGGCGGACGAGGACGGCTTCTACGACACGCAGTACGGGGACGACCGGCTGGCGGCGCGGGCGCACCTGTTCAGCGACGCCGACGGCCGCTACCGGTTCTGGGGGCTCACGCCGACGCCGTATCCGATTCCGCACGACGGTCCGGTGGGAGCGCTGCTGGCGGCGACCGGGCGTTCGCCCATGCGCGCCTCCCACCTGCACTTCATGGTGAGTGCCCCCGCGTTGCGCACGCTGGTCACGCACATCTTCGTCCGCGGTGACGAACTGCTGGACCGGGACTCCGTGTTCGGGGTGAAGGAGTCGCTCGTCAAGGACTTCGTGACGCAGCCGGCGGGTACGCCCACGCCGGACGGCCGCGACCTCGGCGAGCGGTCCTGGTCCCGGGTCGGCTTCGACATCGTGCTGGCACCCGACGGCACCTAATCCCGCACCCCCGCTACGAGCGTGCGCGCGCCTCGCGCAGGACGTCGGTGGCGCGCAGGCCGTAGCGTTCCCTGAACCGGTGGGAGAAGTGGGCGGCCGACGCGAACCCGCAGCGCGCGGCCACCTCGGCGACGGTCGCCTCTCCCCCGGTGTTCAGCAGTGTGCGGGCTCGCTCGAGGCGGCGGTGCAGCAGGTACCGCGGGACGCTCGTGCCGCCCGCGGCGAACACCCGGGACAGATGGCGCTCGCTGATCCCGATGCCGCGGGCGATGCGGGCCGCCGAGAGCCCCAGGTCGGCCAGGTGGTCGTCGATGTAGGTCTTCGCGACGGTCAGGTGGACGGTGGAGAGGGAGGGGGCGCGGCCGCTCGCGGCGGACACGAGCAGGTCCAGCACCGCGTCCTCGTCCACGCTCGCGGCGCCGGAGGACTCCGGAGGCAGTGCCCGGGCGACGAGGGTGGCGAGCGTCCGGGTGTGGACGGCGCCGGCGTCGATGACCAGCGGCTGCGGCAGGGAGGGCGGCCCGCCGAGGTCGCGCCACACCGTGTGGGGGATCTTGACCGCGAGTTCCTCCAGGCCGTGCGAGAAGCCCCGGATGAAGGGCTGGTCGGCGTCGCAGACCAGCAGCTGTCCCGGATGCAGCAGCCGTACGCCGTCGTCGTAGTAGAAGAAGGCGTCACCGGCCAGGGTCAGGAAGCAGGCCACGGCGTCCGAGGGCACGCGGCGGATCTCGGCGTCGGGTCGTTCGACGACGTGGGGGCTGCCGAGGACCCGGGCGAGATGTGCTCTGGGCAGCTGGAGGTTGATCTCCGTCGCATCGAGGGCCGTGTCGTGCAGGGAACGGCAGCGCAGCCCGATCAGGGCCTCGGCGTTGTGCTCTTCCCACAGGGCGATGCGTTCCGCCTCGGGAAGGCCGGTCGTACTGAAGCGCACCGGAGCACCGGTTGTGCCGCTCGTCATCCCTCCAGCGTAGAGGGCGGGCCTTCCCTGTGTTCAAGGCCTTCCACGCACTCTTTGATCACAGCGGCGACCTGATCGGTGGCGGGGGTGGCACGCCGGGCATGGCTCGCGAGGACCAGATCGACGGATTCCGTCCGGGTGAGGGGCACGTAGGCGACGCTGGCGAGGCGGAGGCTCTGTACCGGTGAGGGCACGAGGGCGACGCCGTGTCCGGCGGCCACGAAGACGACCAGGGTGGCCGTCTCTCCGACCTCCATCAGTGAGGTGGGCTGGAATCCGGCGCGCCGGCATGCGGCCAGGACCCGGCCGTACATGGAGGACCGCGAGGAGTGGACGACGAACGGCTCGTCGGCCAGAGCCTTGAGCGAGATGTGCCGCCGGGCCGCGAGGGGGTGGTGCGAGGGGAGCACGGCCACCAGGGATTCGGAGCGCAGGGGCGTGGTGCGGATGTCCTCGTGGTCGGCGGGGCCGCGCAGGACCGCCAGGTCATAGGTGCCGGCGAGCAGTCCGTCGACCAGGTCGGGGGTGAGGAGTTCACCGCGCAGGTCCATGGTGATCCTGGGCAGCCGGGCCCGTACGGTGCGTGCGACCTGCGGCAGAAGGTCGTAGGTGGCGGTGCCGATGAAGCCGGTCGAGACCCGTCCGGCGTGGCCGTCGGCCAGCTCTGTCATGTGCCGGCGGGCGCGCTCCTCCTCCGCGACCAGGGTGCGGGCGTGCTCCAGGAGGTGGTGTCCGGCCTCGGTCAGGGCGACGTGCCGGGTCGAGCGGGTGAACAGTGTGGTCCTGAGCTCCTTCTCCAGCTGTTTGATCTGCTGGGAGAGGGCCGGTTGAGCCACGTGCAGCCGGGTGGCCGCCCGTCCGAAGTGGCACTCCTCGGCCAGCGCCAGGAAGTACCGGATCTGTCGCAGCTCCATACCCCGATTCTATAAGATCGGCTTATTAATCCATGCAGATTGGGTCTTGGACGCGCTGCAGTCCGCGCTCCTACCGTGACGGGTATGACCGACAGCTATCTCTACTCGGCGGTGCGAACCCCCTTCGGCCGCTTCAGGGGCGCCCTCTCCGAGGTCCGGCCCGACGACCTCGCGGCACAGGTCATCGGCGGGGTCCTCGCCAAGACCCCCGCACTGGATCCCGGCCGCATCGACGACGTCGTCTGGGGCAACGCCAACGGCGCCGGCGAGGACAACCGCAACGTCGGCAGGATGGCCGTCCTGCTGGCGGGGCTGCCCACCTCGGTGCCCGCGACCACCGTCAACCGCCTGTGCGGATCGTCCCTCGACGCCGCCCTCATCGCCTCGCGCGACATCGAGAGCGGCGACGCGGACATCGTCCTCACCGGCGGAGTCGAGTCGATGACCCGTGCCCCGTGGGTCCTGCCCAAGCCCGGGCGCGGCTTCCCCGCGGGGGACGTCACCGCCGTGTCCACCACCCTCGGCTGGCGCCTGGTCAACGAGCGCATGCCCAAGGAGTGGACGGTCTCCCTGGGCGAGGCGAACGAACAGCTCGTGGACCGCTTCGCCATCTCCCGCGAGCGCCAGGACGCGTTCGCCCTCCGCTCCCACCGTCTCGCCGACGACGCCTGGAACGCGGGCTTCTACGACGACCTGGTCGTCCCCGTCTCGGACGGCGAGCGCACCGTTCTGGAACGCGACGAGGGCATCCGCCCCGGGTCCACCATGGAGAAGCTCGCCACGCTCAAGCCCGCCTACCGCGCCGACGGCCTCATCACGGCCGGAAACGCCTCGCCGCTGAACGACGGCGCCTCCGCGGTGCTGCTCGGTTCGGCCGCGGCCGCCGACCGCATCGGCGTGGATCCCCTCGCCCGCGTCGCGGGCCGCGGCCGCGCCGCGGTGGATCCGCAGATGTTCGGCTACGCCCCCGTCGAGGCCGTGAACAGGGCGCTCAAGCGCGCGGGCATCTCCTGGGCCGACGTCGACGCCGTCGAACTGAACGAGGCGTTCGCCGTCCAGGCGCTGGCGTGCGTGGACGCCTGGGATGTCGACCCGGAAATCGTCAACACCAAGGGCGGGGCCATCGCGCTCGGCCACCCCCTCGGTGCGTCCGGCGGCCGCCTGCTCGGCACCCTCTGCCGCCGTCTGCAGGAGTCCGGCAAGCGGTGGGGCGTCGCGGCGATCTGCATCGGTGTCGGCCAGGCCCTCGCCGTGGTCCTGGAGAACGTCGCCGGGGGCAGCAGGTGACCACGCGGCTGTGTGCTCATGCGGACGAGGCGGTCGCCGGCGTCCGGGACGGCTCGACGGTGCTCGTCGGAGGCTTCGGCATGGCGGGCATGCCGGTGGCACTGATCGACGCTCTGATACGGCAGGGGGCCACGGACCTCACGGTCGTCTCCAACAATGCCGGGAACGGCGACACCGGTCTTGCCGCACTGCTGGCCGCGGGACGGGTCCGCAAGGTGATCTGTTCCTTCCCCCGCCAGGCGGACTCCTGGGTGTTCGACGACCTCTACCGGGCGGGCCGGATCGAACTCGAAGTGGTCCCCCAAGGCACTCTGGCGGAACGGCTGAGGGCGGCCGGAGCCGGTATCGGCGCCTTCTTCTGCCCCACCGGTGTCGGCACGCTGCTCGCGGAGGGCAAGGAGGTACGCGAGATCAACGGCCGACTCCATGTGCTGGAGTACCCCATCGGCGGAGACCTCGCGCTGATCGGCGCTCATCGTGCCGACCGGATGGGCAACCTCGTCTACCGCAAGACCGCGCGGAACTTCGGTCCCGTCATGGCCACCGCGGCCACCACCGTGGTCGCCCAGGTCCGCGAGGTCGTCGAGACCGGCGAGATCGATCCCGAGACCGTCGTGACGCCCAGTATCTTCGTCGACCGGATAGTACAGGTGGCTGATCACTCATGACCCGGACTTCCCCGACGACCGGCGGTCAGGGCCCGCTGGGCAAGCACGACATCGCCGCCCTCATCGCCCGTGACATCCCGCAGGGAGCCTTCGTCAACCTCGGCATCGGCCAGCCGACCCTCGTGGCCGACCACCTCTCCCCCGGTTCCGGCGTCGTTCTGCACACCGAGAACGGCATGCTCAACATGGGCCCCGCCGCCTCGGAGGACCAGATCGATCCGGACCTGACCAACGCGGGCAAGGTTCCCGTCACCGAACTGCCGGGCGCCGCCTACTTCCACCACGCGGACTCCTTCGCGATGATGCGCGGCGGTCATCTGGACATCTGCGTCCTCGGCGCCTTCCAGGTCTCCGCACGTGGCGACCTGGCCAACTGGCACACCGGCGCACCCGACGCCATTCCCGCGGTCGGCGGAGCCATGGACCTGGCCATCGGGGCGAAGAAGGTCTTCGTGATGATGAACCTCTTCACCCGGGACGGAGCACCCAAGCTGGTCTCCGAGTGCGGCTACCCGCTCACCGGCCTGGCCTGCGTGGACCGCGTCTACACGGATCTGGCCGTCTTCGACATCACCTCGGACGGGGTCCGGGTGCGGCAGACCTTCGGCATCGACGTACCCGAACTCGCCGACCGCCTGGGCCTGCCGCTGCTGACCGGCTGAACACGGCCGGCCGTCGGCTCCGGTGCGTGCCCGGGCCGGGCCGCTGTTCGTTCACTGTCCGCGTTCGCCGGGTGATCCGCCGGTGTGGGCGAAGCGGGCCCCGGTGATATTCAATGAAGTGTGCGGTCAGGGATCTCGGGACCCCCTCGCCGGGTCCGAGCACGGCTCCGGCGCTGCGTCGGCGATTGCTGAGTGAGCCACATGGACTCCACACCATCCTCCTCGTCGTCTTCGCCGTTCGACATGGTCAGCAGCGCCCTGGGACGTTACGTCCCCCGTGGAGAAGCGGAACCGGCCGCCGGGCACGGCACGCGTCTACGCGCGCCCGACGGTCCGGCGGCCGGCCGTCAGGATCAGATACTCGGCGTGATCAACCTGGACAGGGACCTGAGGGTGATCCGCTCCAATCTGGACGCCCCGGTGTTCGCCGGTCTGGACGCCGTGCCCGGAAGTCCTTTCGTCGATCTCCTGCCCCCCGGTGACGTGCCGACGGTCACACGTCGGTTGCGGCAGGTTCTGGAGACCGGGGAGGCCCATGTCGCGCGGATCCAGCGCCTGCGGCGCCTCGACGGGTCGGAGCTGGTGGTGTCGCTGAGCATCCTGCCCGCCGCGGTGCCTCAGGAGGGCCTGACCGTCTCCGTCATCGCCATGGCCAAGAGGCTGCACCTGTACGCCGCCGAGACCGCGATCGGCACCTCGCTGGACATCGGCGAGACCGCGCAGTCACTGGCGGAGTCCCTGCTGGCCTGGGGAGACGTGGCCGCCGTCGACCTCGACTTCGCCGTGTGGACGGGCGAGGGAGTCACCGCTCAGACGCAGGGACGCATCCGGCTGCGGCGGGCGGCCCTGGTGCCGAACCGGGCGTGGCCCGAGGGCTATGTCACTCCGGGCGACGATCTCCCAGGCGACGCGAGTCGCCTGCTGGCGCAGGCGGTGCGGCGGGACGACGCCCCGCAGGCCATCGTCATACCCGACCGGAAGGCGGTCGAGCGGGTCCTCGGCAGTCCGCGCCTGATACGTGCCCTGGTGCCCGGCGACCGGTCGGCGGGGGTGGCGTGCATACCTCTGGTCCTGGACGGCGTGCCGCCCGTCGTGCTGGGCCTCGCGGAGATCTGGCGGCGGGCCGACAGCCCTTTCCGCGACAGCGAACTGTTCGACCTGCAGGAACTGGTCGCCAGGACCGTCCACCACGTCGACCTGGCCCGTCAGCACCAGCGCGAGCACAAGCAGGTGCTGGCGTTGCAGCGCCGGCTGCTGCCCCGCACGGGCGGCCACACCATCGAGATCGCCAGTGTCTACCAGCCCGCCACGCCCGACAGCGCGGGGGTCGGCGGTGACTGGGTGAACAGCTTTCCGCTGCCGGACGGTCGTACCGCGCTGGTGGTGGGTGACGTCGTCGGGCATGGCCTGGGGGCCGCGGCGACCATGGGCCAGCTGAGCATGGAGGCCCGCGCGCTGCTGTCCGCGGGGCTCGCGCCCGACGAGGTACTGGAGCATCTGGACGAGACCGTGACGCTGCTGGACGACACGGAGTCCGGGCTGGCGGCCGGCTACAGCGCCCTCGGTTCGACCTGCTGCATCGCCCTCTACGACCCGGTCAGCCACAGCATGGCACTGTCCAGCGCCGGCCATCTCCCCCCGGTCCTCGTGTCCCCGGACGGGCGCGCGGGCCCGCTCGCGATCCGTCCGCATCCGGGTCTGGGGGCCGAGTTCGCACTGCGAGAGCCGTTCGACGTACACACGTTCGACGTCCCCCCTGGTTCTCTGCTCGCCCTCTACACGGACGGCCTGGTGGAGGATCCGACCGTGGCGATCGACGACGGCATCGGCAGGCTGGCGGACGTCGTGTCCGCGGTGCACCCCTGGGACGCCCTCCAGCAGGCCGCACGGCACGTGGTCTCCGCACTGGCACCCACGCACCAGCGCGACGACGTGACCCTGTTGCTGGCGCGGATGATCGGCTACCGCAAGGGGGACACCGCGACCTGGCGGCTGCCCGCCCGCGACGACGCGCCCGCCCGTGCCCGCGTACTGCTCTCCGCGCTGATGCGGCGGTGGCACACCCGGGACGACACCCGGGACAACGTACTGCTCCTGGCAAGCGAGCTGGTCACCAACGCGGTGCGCTTCGCCACCGGCCCCGTCACGGTACGGCTGATCAGGGCCGGCCCGAGCCTGCTGTGCGAGGTGGGCGACACCGGCAACGGCAGGCCGCGTCTGAGGCGGGGCGGCCTCTACGACGACGGGGGTCGCGGACTGTACGTCGTGCACAGGCTCACCACCCGGTGGGGCGTGCGGTGGACCGGCACCGGCAAGGTGGTCTGGGCGGAGGTCGCGAGGTGACGCGGGGACGGCCGAGCGCCGCACGGGCGGCGCGGACTCGCACCACCGCCACCCCCTCCTTCCCGCCTTCCCGCTACAGCCACTCCCCTTCCAGGGCGGTGGCGGTGAGTCCCGGTGCCGCCGCGTACAGGACGGCGCGGCTGCCCGACTTCTGCCCGGCGTCGTAGGCCCGGCGCATGATGTCGAAGACGGCGGCGCCTCCGCGGTTGCCGCTGGTGTAGCTGTCCCGGCTGTAGTCCAGCAGCCCGGACGGCCACGTGTCGGGCATCGTCTGCTCCATGTACTCCAGCACCCGGGTCCCCCCGGGGTGCGCCAGCAGCACGTCCGGGTGCCAGGAGTCGGGGGCGTCCTGGTAGCGGACACGCAGCCACTCCCACATCGCGGTGACCGTCTCCTGCACGGCGCGCGGCCCGCGCCGGTCCATCACGAAGTGGGTGCCGTCCGCCCGCGTGTCCAGGCGGTGCAGGTCCTGGGTGCCCGGCAGGGTGTGGTGCCAGGCGGCGTCCAGCCGTAGCACCGATTCGCTCCTCGGACGGCCCGTGACCACGGCGGCGACCGCGGTGTCCGCGAACAGCAGCCGGACGATCAGGGACTCGAGAGTGTCGTCCGCGGGCTGGTAGGTGGTGCTCAGCGCCTCCGAGATCACGACCAGGACCACCCGGTCGGGATCCGCGGCCACGAGATCCGCCGCCAGCGCCAGGGAGCGGGTTCCCGCGATGCAGGCCCACTGCGTGGCCGGCAGCAGCATCACGTCGTCGCGGAGCGAAAGCCTGTTGGCCAGGGCGACGTCCAGCCCCGGCAGCGCGGGGGTGGTGGAGTGACTGGTGATCAGGCAATCGATGTCCGCTGCGTCCAGCCCGGCGATCTGCAGGGCTCCGCGCGCCGCATGCTCCCCGTAGGACTGCACCGCCTCCCAGGCCGGCGCGGTGCGCTCCTGGACGGTCTGCGGCGCGGGTATCGCCTCAAGTGCGGCGATCACGCGATCCACGTCCTCCTGAATGAACCCTTCGCGCGCCAGAGCCTCTTGGGCCGGCGCACTTCCGACAGCCCCCAGGCCGCCCCCCTTGCCGGGCGCGACGGCGGCCTCCAGCGGCAGCATCCAGCCGCGGGTCTCGATGCCCGTGCTGGCCGCGATGCCGTCGATCCGCGGTGTCCACGCAGCGTGCGGATGCCGGTCGCGCACCTCCGCCACGATCTGGCTGGTTTCCACAGCGTGCTCGCCGTGGATCACGGCAGGAGGACAAAGGAAAGCGGACATAACGTGTCCTTCCGGAAGGATTAGGGAGGGTTGTCGCGGGCACTGTGCCATGGGTCACTTCAGAAACCGCACGCTCAAGACATCGACGGCAGACTCCAGTTCGGGAGCCGATCGCGCCGCTTCGAGCATGGTCACCAAATGGACATTTCCGCTGTGATGCAAACAACTCAGACCACCCTTGATGGGCGTGACAACGCACACACCTCTCGGACCAGGACTCTCAGGCCGGTTCCAGGCGCCTTACATGTCGCGCCGTCAGCAAGGAGCCCCAGGTCGCTGTCACCGGTGTCGAGTCCCGGCCGCCCATCACCTGGCCGGCGGTGATAATCGGCACGTGAGCGGCTATGAGTCCACCGAGGCGTCCCAAGGACTGGCCACGCAGAGCAGGACGCGCTGGCGTTCCTTCGTGCAGACCGAGACCGGCAGTGCCGTCCTGCTCCTCGGCGCGGTGGCCGCCGCGCTGTTGTGGGCCAACATCGACATGCACTCGTACGCGGCCGTGTGGCAGGCGCACTTCACGATCGGCTTCGACACGAAGCGTCTGTCGCTGACCCTGCACGAGTGGATCAACGCCGGGCTGATGAGCCTGTTCTTCTTCGTCGTCGGCCTTGAGGCCCGGCATGAGTTCGACATGGGGGAACTGCGCGACCGGCGCTGGGTGCTGCTGAGTGCGGTGGCCGGCCTGGGCAGCATGATCGTTCCGGCGCTGATCTACCTGGCGTTCAACGCGGGCCGGGACTCGGTGCACGGCTGGGGTACGGCGATGTCGACGGACACCGCCTTCGCGCTGGGCATCCTGGCCGTACTCGGGTCGCGTCTGCCGGCTTCCCTGCGGGCGTTCATCCTGTCCATCTCGGTCGTCGACGACCTGGTCGCGCTCCTGGTGATCGCGGTCTTCTACAGCGACGACATCCACCTGCCCGCGCTGCTGGTGGCCGTGGGCACGCTGCTGGTCATCACGTTGCTGCGGCTGGCACGGGTCCGCAAGGGGCGGTACTGCGCCGTCCTGTCGGTGGTCGTCTGGGTGGCACTGCACGAGGCCGGGGTGGACCCGGTCGTCACCGGACTCGCCGTCGGCGCGCTGGTCGTCGCGTATCCGGCGCCGCGTGAGGATCTGGAGCAGGCCAGTCGTCTCTTCCGCCTGTTCCGGGAACAGCCCACACCCGAGTTGCAGCGCTCGGCCGTACTGGGTCTGACCGCGGCGATCTCCCCCAACGAGCGGCTGGAACAGAAGTTCCTGCCGTGGGTGAGCTTCGGCATCGTGCCGCTGTTCGCGCTGGCCAACGCCGGTATCGAACTGAGCGGCGGGAAACTCGCCGAGGCGTTCACCTCGCCGATCACGCTGGGCATCGTGTGCGGCTGTGTGGTGGGCAAGATGATCGGGCTCGTCGGGTCCATGGCAGCCGCACGGCTGCTGTCGGGCGGAAGGCTGCGGCCCGGCGTCGGCTGGGGCTCGGTCACCGCCGGCGGAGCGATCGCCGGGGCGGCCTTCACGGTCTCCCTGCTGATCGCCTCACTGGCCTTCGAGGGCGAGGAACTGGACCAGGCGCGCATCGGCATCCTCGCCACCCTGGTCGGTGCCTTCGCGGTGAGCTGGGCGGTCACCGGGGTGATGAACCTGCTGCCGCCCGCCCGCCGGGCCCGGGCACTGCTGGGCAACGCCGATCCGCTGACCGACCTCGCGGTGGCCGTCGACGCGCGCCATGACCGTATCCGCGGACCCGAACGGGCAGCGGTCACACTGGTGGAGTACGGCGACTTCGAGTGCCCGTACTGCGGCCAGGCCGAGCCGGTGGTGCGGGAGTTGCTGGGCAGCGACGCAGACGTCCGCTACGTGTGGAGGCACCTTCCGCTGACCGACGTGCACCCGAACGCGCAACTGGCGGCGGAAGCATCGGAAGCCGCCGCTCGCCAGGGGCGGTTCTGGGAGATGCACGACCTCCTGCTGGAGCGGCAGGACGCTCTCCACGTTCGGGACCTGGTGCGCTACGCACAAGAACTCGGGCTGGACATGGAGCGGTTCCGGCAGGACCTGGAGCGGCACCGTGGCGCCCCCCGGGTGGCGGAGGACGTGGACTCCGCGGACCTCAGCAGCGTCTCCGGTACGCCCAGCTTCTTCATCAACGGCAGGCGTCACCACGGTGCCTACGACATCCAGACGCTGGCGGCGGCCGTCGACTACGCCCGGCAGCGGGCGCTGGCGGAGCACGCGGGCGTCAGCCGGCCGAAGCCGGCGGCGGACTGAGCGGCCTGTGCGCACCCGTACGGCGTGGTCGGCCCGTGCGGGCGGTCCGGTCGTGGCTGCGCCCGCGCGGGTGACTCCGTCGAGCTCACCGCGCGGCAGCCGGGACCGGCCGGGACGATGCGATGATCATCCTGGCGTGACGACCCCTGACGGCCCCCGCGCCGTGCACCCCTATCACCGCACGGTGCTCTCCGCCGGACTCGGCGCCCTGTCCCTGCTCTGCCTCGCGTCCCTGTCGGCGGCGCCGCCCGCGGCCGCGCACACCGGGGCGGTCCCAGGCGTGCCCCGGCCGATGACGGCCGCGGAGGCGCGCACGGCCGCGTACCTGGAGTCGATCCGCAACGACCCGAGGCTGCTGTACGGCTTCGTCCGGCACCTGCCCAAGGGTGGCGACCTGCACAACCACCTGGCCGGGGCGGTCAGGACCGAGTACCTGATCGAGCTCGCCGCCGAGGACGGGCTGTGTATCGACACGGCCACGCTGACCGCCGTCGTACCTCCCTGCGGCCCCGGCACCCGCCCGGCCGCCGATGCCCGCACCGACCGCGACTTCCACGACGCGATCGTGCGTGCCTGGTCGATGCAGGACTTCCCGCCGGACCAGAACGGTCACGACCATTTCTTCGACACGTTCAACAAGTTCGGTGAGGTGTCCTGGCGCCATCGTGGAAAGATGCTCGCCCAGGTCGCCGACACGGACGTGGCGCAGACCCAGTTCTACCTGGAAACCATGATCATCCCGGCCTCCGACGGCGCCAGGCAGCTGGCCGCCGAGGTCGGCTGGGACCCCGACCTGGCCGCGCTGCACGCCAAGCTCGTGGCCGGCGGCAGGCTCGACAAGGTCGTGGCCGACGCACGCAACGAGGCCGACGAAGGTGACGCCGAGTTCCGTACGGCCGCCCGCTGCGGGACCAGCCGTCCCCGCCCCGGCTGTGCGC
This sequence comes from Streptomyces sp. NPDC048254, assembly GCF_043201895.1. NCBI lineage: Bacteria > Bacillati > Actinomycetota > Actinomycetes > Kitasatosporales > Streptomycetaceae > Streptomyces > Streptomyces sp. NPDC048254. The sequence goes on along the minus strand of NZ_JBICZJ010000004.1, from coordinate 584,496 downwards.
TGACCGTGCGCTGGATCTCCCAGGTCGGCCGCGGCAGTTCGCCGGAGCGCGTCTTCACGGAGTTGGCCCTCGGTATGCGGCTCGCCGAGCGCGACTCCCGGTTCGTCGCCGTCAACCTCGTCCAGCCCGAGGACTGGGACAGCTCGCTGGCGAACTACAGCCTGCAGATGCGCATGCTCAACTACCTGCGCACCGTCTACCCCAAGGCCCATGTCACCCTGCACGCGGGCGAGTTGTGGCCCGGGCTGGTCAAGCCCGAGGCCCTGAGGTTCCACATCGAGGAGGCCGTGAACGTGGCCGGCACGGAGCGGGTCGGCCACGGCGTCGACCTGGTCCACGAGGACGACTGGCAGCAGACGGCCCGTACGATGGCCGCCCGCCGGATCGCCGTCGAGGTGCCGTTCACCAGCAACGCCCAGATCCTCGGGGTGCGCGGCGCCGAACACCCCTTCAACACCTACCGTTCCTACGGCGTACCGGTCGTCCTGGCGACCGACGACCCCGGGGTCTCCCACATCGACGTCACCCACGAGTACCAGTACGCCGCCCAGACCTACGGCCTGACCTACCCCGAGCTGAAGGACCTGGCCCGCGCCTCCCTCGAGTACGCGTTCCTCCCCGGCCGGAGCCTGTGGCAGGGCAACCCCACCCGGGACGGCTACCACCCCGCGGCCGCCTGCACCGGCCGGCTGCCCGGCAGCGGCCGTACCCCGGGCGCGGAGTGCCGCCGGCTCGTCGCCGGCAGCCCGAAGGCCGCCGTCCAGTGGCGGCAGGAGGCTGCCTACGCCTCCTTCGAGAGGTGAGCACCCGAGTACGGGAGGTGTGGTGTGAGCCCATAAGTTGCAAATTCCGTTGAACAGGTGTCGGGCGACGCGTGGGGAGTCATTCATGTGTGGCCCGAACCGTTCGCCGACCCCGACGGCCCATGCGCGAAGGGGTGCAGGAGGCACCGTGCTCATCGCGTTCATCAATGCCTTCAAGACGCCTGACCTGCGTAAGAAGCTGCTCTTCACACTGGCAATGATCGTGCTCTACCGGGTCGGGACCCATGTCCCGATCCCCGGCGTCAACTACCGAGCCGTCCAGAGGTGTGTGAGTGAGGCGTCCGGCAACCAGGGGCTGTTCGGACTGGTCAACCTCTTCAGCGGGGGCGCGCTGCTGCAGATCACGATCTTCGCGCTGGGCATCCTGCCGTACATCACGGCCAGCATCATCCTTCAGCTGCTGACCGTGGTCATCCCGCGTCTGGAAGCCATGAAGAAGGAGGGCCAGGCGGGCACGACGAAGATCACCCAGTACACCCGTTACCTGACGGTGGCCCTCGCCGTCCTGCAGGGCACCGGCCTGGTCGCCACCGCCCGCAGCGGCGCGCTCTTCTCCGGCTGCTCGGTCGCCTCCGCCATCATTCCGGACCAGTCGGTCTTCACCACCGCCACGATGGTGATCTGCATGACCTCCGGCACCGCCCTCGTCATGTGGCTCGGAGAGCTGATCACCGACCGCGGCATCGGCAACGGGATGTCGATCCTGATGTTCATCTCGATCGCCGCCTCCTTCCCGTCCGCGCTGTGGGCCATCAAGAAGCAGGGCACTCTGGCAGGCGGCTGGATCGAGTTCGGCGCCGTCATCGTCGTCGGCCTCGCCATGGTCGGCCTGGTCGTCTTCGTCGAGCAGGCCCAGCGGCGGATCCCGGTGCAGTACGCCAAGCGCATGATCGGCCGCCGGTCCTACGGCGGCACGTCCACGTACATCCCGCTCAAGGTGAACCAGGCCGGTGTGATCCCGGTCATCTTCGCCTCCTCGCTGCTGTCCATCCCGGCCCTGGTCGCACAGTTCTCGGGCGGGGACTCCGTCTGGAAGCGGTGGATCACCCAGAACCTGACCAAGGGCGACCACCCGGTCTACATCGTCCTGTACTTCCTGCTCATCGTGTTCTTCGCGTTCTTCTACGTCTCCATCTCCTTCAACCCGGAGGATGTCGCGGACAACATGAAGCAGTACGGCGGCTTCATCCCGGGCATCCGGGCCGGGCGGCCGACCGCGACGTATCTGTCGTACGTGCTCAACCGGATCACCTGGCCGGGTTCGCTGTATCTGGGGGTGATCGCTCTCGTCCCCACCATCGCCCTGGTCGGGTTCGGGGCGAGCCAGAACTTCCCGTTCGGCGGCACCAGCATCCTGATCATCGTGGGTGTCGGCCTGGAGACCGTGAAGCAGATCGAGAGCCAGCTCCAGCAGCGGAACTACGAGGGCTTCCTCCGCTGACCCGGGCACCGGGGGCCGGCGGCTCGACGGTGCCACGGCGCCACGGCGCCACGGAGACGGACATATCGGTAATATTGGTACAGCACGTAATCCGCACTCCGACTTCGGTCGTTCCGTCACCGAAGGATCCGGCACCGAAGGAGCGGACATGGGTGGGCCCGAACCGATCAGCGCCGAGGGTCGTCGCGCGCTGGAGCAGCAGCTTGCCGATCTCCACACCGAGCGGCAGGACGTCGCCGTGACGCTGCGCGGCGACGATTCCCCGGGCGACCACGCGGACGAGGCCGACGAGTTGCAGCGGGCCGACGACCTCCGGCGCCTGGACGCCCGCATCGAGGACATCACGCTGCGGCTGCACCAGGCGGCGGTCGCCGGACCGGCCCCCGCGGGAGTGGTCGGCGTCGGCAGCAACGTCACCGTGCGGTTCACGGACGGCGCGGTACAGAGCGTCGAGATCGGCGAGATCGCCTCCGCGGCGGACGAGAACCTGGTGACGCAGGACAGCCCGCTCGGGCGCGCGCTGCTGGGACACCGGGTCGGCGACACCGTCAGCTTCGAGACACCCCAGGGAACCGCGGACGCCACCGTGGTGTCGCTGGGCGGCTCCTAACCCGGGGCCGGGGCCCCGTCTCCGAAGCGGACGGTCCTGAGCACAGATGCTCACGGACCCGCCGCGCACCTGAACACACCGTGTGCGTCAATCCCCTTGGCCGGCGTCCGGCCGGACGGGGGCCGCATGCTCGCTCGGCGCCGTCGCCTTCCTGCCCCGCAGGGAGCCGTACCTGGCCGAGAGGTGCCGCATCGCGCCGGTGACCCAGGCCGGGGTGTGGGTGCGCAGGTAGCGGCGGGCGCGGATGCCGGCGCGGTCCATGGCCGACTGGGCGTTGGCGCCCGCCTCGGTGGGGCCGAGGTCGTCGGTGAGGGAGATTTCGAGGCCACCGTTGTACGGGGCGGTCAGGTTGTACAGGAAGGTGGTCAGGGCTGCCAGACACGAGCCCAGGACGACTTCGAGGGTGATGACGGTGAACGCGATGGTCAGGAACGTGCTCAGCCGGGGCAGGGCGTCCGGCGCGAGGATCGCGGCCAGGCCCCAGGCGGCAACCGAGGTGACGACGGTGAGGACGCCCAGACCACCGAGGAGCAGGAAGCTCATCACCGTCACGGACCAGGGTTCTGCCTCCGATATGCGCATGCGCATCGTCCGCGGCCGAGGCGAAGGTCCCCGTCCGGAGTGGCGGCTCGGGGGCGTGTCGCACGCGGTCGGCGGGGGCGGGGGGCCTGCCGCAGCGGGCAACGACGTGTCGGGCAATGACATGTCGGGGCGGGAGCGGAGTGCCGGGTCGGGCTGTGGCGCGGGCCTGTCCGCGGCGGGGCGGCCCGGCGCCGGCGGATCCTGAGCGGCGGTTGTCGCCGCGGCCCCGCCACGACCGGGGGCGCCGGCGTGCTCCGCCGGCGGCACTCGCCCGTCCCGGTGGGCCGCGACCGCGGGGACAGGCCCTTCGTCGGCGTCCTCGCCGTGTACCGCGGGCCGCTGCTCGTCGCCGGACCGGGTGTTCCTCGTGGTGGGGGCCGTGCCGTCGAGCCCGGGTGTGGCCCGTTTGCGGGAGGTGCTGCGGGTCCTGCGCTTGGCGCGACTCATGCGTGTCTCCCTGAGTGGCCTGGCAGTCTCGCAGGGGCTCTTCCCGCATCGAACGGGCCTCCGTCGACCGCCCGGCGGCCTGTGGGGGCCTGCTGGTCGTTGCTTTCGACGGTATGGGCTCCTGCGTGATCTTGCATTCCTGGCGACGCACCCGGGGGGCCGCCCGCCGGGTCGGTCCCGGCGGGCGGCCACGGTTCCGTTCACCGTGGCCAGGGCCGCGGTGCGGTCGTGGTGCGACCAGTGGCGTGTCACCCCGGCGTAGCCGACCGTCACCCGGCCGTCGGACCTCGCGGCAGGAGGGCCGGCCGGCGAGGTGTGCGTCCCACCACCTCGCCGGCCGGCGTGTTCACCTCGCCGCGCACCCGGAGCCGTTGAGGGTGAAGGCGGTCGGGGCGGTGTTGGTGGCGCCCTTGTTCGCCAGGAACCCGACGGTCACCGAGCCGCCGACGGGGATGGTGGTGGTGTAGGAGGCGGGCGTGACGGTCACCGCGCCACCGGTCTGCTGGGGCGTGCCGCCCCACATGGTGGTGACGGTCTGGCCGTCGGCGAAGGCGAAACCGAGCCGCCAGCCGTTGATCGCGGTGGTGCCGCCGTTGCCGATGGTCAACTCGCCCTGGAATCCGCCGGGCCACTCCCCCACGACGCGGTAACCGACCGAGCAGGACAGGTCGGCGGCCTTGGCGGTGGTGACGTTCACCGTGGCCGAGCGGGCCGAGCGGTTGCCGGCGGCGTCACGGGCGTAGACGGCGAAGGTGTACGCGGTCTCGGCGGTCAGGCCCGTCACGGTGACGGTGCTGGTGGTGGAGGCGGCCACCGTGGTCTCGGTGGCGCCGCTGACGCGGACGACGTCGTAGCCGGTGACGCCCACGTTGTCGGTGGCTGCGGTCCAGGTGAGGGTGGCGGAGGTGGCCGTGACCGCGGAGGCGCCCGGGGTACCGGGGGCCGTCGGGGCCTGGGTGTCCGGGCTGCCGCCCCCGAAGACGGTCGCCTCCTTTGCCGTCTGGGCGATGCCGTTGACTCCGTTGAAGACCCGTTGGCCCCACGAACTGAGCTGGTTCCGGTCGAAGTTGAGGGCGAGGTCGAGGATCGGGTCGGTGTTGCCGCTCCAGGACCAGGCCAGGTACCCGAGCTTCAGCTGCTGGGCCGCGGCCATCATGGTGTCCTCGTCGGGGTCGCCGTACTGGTCGGCCGGCCCGCCGAACTCACCGATCAGGAGGGGCAGTCCGGCGTCGACGAAGGCGTTGAGATAGTCGGTGATCTCCTGCGCGGTGTCGAAGACGCTGTACATGTGGATGGAGAAGATCAGGTTGCCGGTGGGGTCGGCGGCGTAGACGGACCGGGCGTTGGCGCGCATGACGCCCTGCCAGTCCTGGCCCCAGTTGGGCGCGTCGACCATGAGGGTGTGTGCGAGTCCGGCGTTGCGGAGCTTCTGGACGGCCGCGATGGTCGGGGCGGTCCAGCCGTCGGGGGCGGTGTTGCCCCAGGGCTCGTTGCCGATGTTGAGGACGACGTAGTCCTCCTGGCCGGCGAGCACGTCCTTCAGGCCGATCCAGTAGTCGGCGGCCTCGTCGAGCGTGCCGGCGGCGCTGTCCTCGCCGTAGCCGGTGGTGTCATGCACCTCCAGGACGCAGATGAGCCGGTTCGCCTTGCACTGTGCGACGACGTTCGCCACGTCGGAGGCGCTGTTCGCCGCCCAGCGGTGGCCGTCGGCGAGCACCACGCGGACGGTGTTGGCGCCCAGCGCCTTGATGTCGGCGAGGGACTGCCCGGTGCGGCCCGGGTACCAGGTGTGCGCGGCATTGACGCCCCGCATGACGAAGTCGCTGCCGTTGCCCTCGACCAGCCGGCCGGCACTGATGTGCAGACCGGTGGCCTGCACCCCGGGTGACTGGGCACGGGCGGCGACGGGGAACGCGGCGCCTGTGAGGACCAGCGCCAGCAGGGACGCCAGGGCGGCCAGCAGGCGGGGTAAGGGGTGCTCTCGGGTCGTGCTTCTTGTTCTTCTCACTGCGGCTCCAGGGAGTGAGCGCCAAGAAACTCAGGCATCGGACGGGTGATATGGGAGCGCTCCCATAGACCCACTTCGCCGAGTACACGTCAAGTCGTGCCATGGCACGGCCGTGCGGCCCCGGGGTGCCGTCCTGGCGGCCGCTTCCGTCAGCCGCCGGTGCCGGAGCACCGGCGGCATGCGTGCCGCCCGGCAGCCCTCGCCTCAGGCGCTGTGGACCCCGACCTCGTACAGCGAGTATCCCCACTCGGTGCCGCGCGCGAGGCCGTGGACACGGACGTAGCGGGCCGGGGTCCCGGTGAACCGGGCCGTGTCCAGGCCGCCGTCGCCCGAGGTCGTGGACCAGGCGGTCGCCCAGTTCGTGCCGTCGGTGGAGAGCTCGACGCGGTACGACCTGCCGTAGGCGCGCTCCCAGTCCAGCGTCACCTGGGAGACCAGGTGGGTGGAGCCCAGGTCGACCTGCCACCACTGGTCGTCGCTCCAGTCGGCGGCCCAGCGCGTGGAGTCGTCGCCGTCGGCGGCACGGTCCGGCTGGTAGCTGGTGAACGGGTTCCACTCGGACGAACTGGCGCTCGCCGGATGCCCCTCGGCGAGGTTCACCGAGGCCTGGTGCTGTTCCGTGGCCCGCCAGGTGCCGAGGTAGGACTCGGCGCCCCGGAACAGGTCGTCCACCACGTCCTCGCCGCCGACCTGCCGGATGTCCTCGATCCAGTCGGGGATCATGCCCGCGTGGGCGGCGCCGTCGGTGTTGATGTCGAAGGTGCGCTCACCGGAGGTCTGCCGGTCGATGACCGAGCCCCCGTCGACGCTTCTGAAGGGGTACGTCACCTTGTCGGCGGCGTCCGCGCCGCGCGGGGCGGGGTGGTCGCCGATGCCGTTGAAGTCCGTGCCGTAGCCGTAGCCCACGCCGTACTCGTCGCGCAGCGCCTTGGTCCGCGCCGCCTCCGCGACGAACCCCTCGGAGCCGTGCATGTACTGGGCGACGAAGCCGCCGAGGGAGTAGACGCGCTCGGTCCAGTCCAGGTCCATCCAGCTGTGCGAGGAGATCACGCCCGGGTAGGACTCCGATTCGAGGATGTCCAGCGCCTGGCCGACGGCCTTGACGCCCATGTGGTCGATCTCCAGCATCATCTTGCGTTTCATCATGCCGCGCACCGCGTACTCGCCGAGTTCGGTGAGACCGCGTTTGTTGCACTGGGCGTCCGCGTCGTACGCGGGGACGTCCACGCCCGCCGGCAGGTCCGACTCCGCCGCCGCCGACGCGCTCCCGATGGGGTTGTCGTGCTGCGGGCCGGTGCACTTCTCGGTCCCCCAGAAGGTACCGGTCGACAGGAACTGCCCGACGTTGATGGCCGTTCCGAGGCCGCCCGAGTCGAAGCGGACGCCGCACAGCGCGTTGTCGAACTTGTGGCACAGGAACATGGAGCGGACGCCGAGCGCGTACAGCTCGTCCAGCCCCTTGTCGATGTCCGCCTTGCCGCACTGCGGGACGTCGAGGATCTGCTTGCAGCCGAAGGGCTCGGAGGTCTCGACACCCAGGACGACGGCCAGCTTGCCCTGCTCGATGACCGCACGCGCCTGCGCGCTGTCGGTGACGATCCGGAACCAGCCCTTACCGGTGCCGCCGTACATCCTGTCGATGTACGCCTGAAGGTCGTATGTCATCTTCGCCTGCAGCCGGATCGACGTCATCTCGTCGCAGCCACGGTCCTTGAACGGGTAGATCGAACAGATCATGCCGTTGGTGACCAGGTCGTTGACGAGCACCCGCTGTCCGCCACGCCAGGCCCGCTCCACCCAGGCGTAGTAGTCGGCCTGATGGGTCATCGAGTCGTACGCGGGCCAGTCCTCGAACGTCGGCCAGCCGGCCGGGTCGTGCTTGCCGTCGCCGCCGTGGGTGATGTAGTCGAAGAGCGCGAGCGAGCCGTCGGGGTAGTGCTCGGGGCAGTCCTTCAGGGCGTCGGCGACACCGGCCTCGGAGAAGACCTTGCCGCAGATCAGCCGGCCGCCGAAGGCCTCGTTGCCGAACAGGTGGTTGTGCGCGTCGACGAAGCCGCGCACCTCGCCCGTGGCGGTGGTGCCGGTGAACGGCTCGCCGGTGACGTCGATCTGGACGTCCGGGGCGGGTCGTGCGGTCGGGGTCCACCAGTCGTTGCCGGCCGCCGAACTCGGGGTGGGCCCGAGGACCACGGTCAGTACCAGGAGCAGCAACGACAGAACAGTGACGTTCCTGCGTCTGCGGTACGAGCGTCGAGTCTGCGTCACGGCCCATGTCCCTCGGTCGGCGCGAAGGCGCGGTTGGCCAACCCTTGGGGTTGTCATGACCCGCGCAATACCTGGGACGAGGATCCGGTTGTGCGCCTACCGAGTCAAGGGGCCGGAACGCTTGACCTGATCACTCAACAGTGCTGCTCCCGGGCCCAGTTACCGAGTACGGGGACGTACTTCTCGGCGAAGTGCTCGTAGTCGGCCGGGGTGTTGTAGACGTGGGCGGACACGCGCAGGTAGCCGATACCGCCGAAACTGGTGAAGGCCGCCTCGACGGCGAGTTCACGGGCCACTCGATCACGCAGCGCGTCGGCCTCGATCCGGCTGCGCCCGAGGCCGTCCGGCAGCCGCACCAGGCGCATGCCGGGGACGGGCATCCCGACGTCGGCCCGGCTGTCCGCGCCGGTGAGCCGGGTGAAAGCGGCGCCGATGACGTGGGCGGCGTAGTCCGCCAGCCGGTCCATGTACCGGCGGGCGGCGGACCAGCCCCAGGTGCGCTCGACGAAGTCGAGGGACGTGGGCGCGGCGAGGTAGGAGGTGGCGTCGAGCGTGCCCTGCTGGTCGAAGCGGTCGGGGTACGGGTCCTGGGCGCCCCACGAGTCGATCAGCGGGTGGAGCAGGTCGCGCAGGGGCCCGCGGGCGACCAGGGCCGCGGTGCCGCGCGGGGCACAGCCCCATTTGTGGAGGTTTCCGGTCCAGAAGTCGTACGTCGCGTCGGCGAGCGGTGTGCCGAGCAGACCCGGTGCGTGGGCGCCGTCCACGAGCACCGGTATGCCCTGCCGGCGTGCCGCCGCGCCGATCCGCTCGACCGGCAGCCGACGTGCGGTCGCCGACGTGATCTGGTCGACCACGACGAGGTCGGTGGCCTCGCCGATCTCGGCGGTCACGGCCTCGTACGCCTCGTCCTCGTCCGCGCCGAGCGGTATCCGCGCCGTGCGCACCCGGCCGCCCCAGCGGCGTGCGAGTCTGTCGGCTCCCATGGTGACGGCCCCGTAGCCGTGGTCGGTGACGACGATCTCCCCGCCGCGGCGGCGGGCGAGGGCGTTGTAGACCACGCTGGCGCCGGCGCTGGCGTTGGGCACCAGGGCGAGGTCACCGGCGTCTACGCGCAGGAACCCGGCGAGTTCGACGCGGGTGGCGGCGAGCCGCCCGGGCAGCTCCGGGAACCACACCACCGGCGCGCGCTCCATCTCGGCGCGCAGCCGCGCCTGCCGCTCCTGCGCCACCAGCGGAACGGCACCGAACGAGCCGTGGTTCAGATGTGTCAGCGCCGGGTCCAGCGACCACGCGTCGGCGGCGGGGGCGCCGTCGGCCAGCAGCAGGGGGTGCGGCGCGAGGGCCACCTCGGTCTCACTCACGTCAGGAAGCCTCCGGGAACAGAGCGGTCACCCGGCATCCTGACACGGCGGTGACCGTTCCCCGGGGCCGGGTCGACGGTGGGGCCCTGCCACCGGAACAGGGGGCCGCGATCGAGGCGCGGGCGGGCGCGCGGAACCCCGGGCCGCCCTCTCAGCGCGTTGCGGCGCTCACTCCACGGGCCACGTGTGGGCCGCCGCGTTCAGGTGCATGTAGTCCATGTACGTGGTGGTCATCCGCCGCAGCGCCTCCCGGCGGTCGGAGGTGCCGGTCCGCTCCAGGTGGTGGACCGTCTCCGCCTGCCACAGGGCTCCGTTGCGGGCGTTCACGCACCGCTGCTCGATGATGCCCAGCATGGGCTCGCGCCAGGAGGTGTCCAGGCCGGCCAGCTCCAGGCCCCGGTGCGCCAGCGGCAGCAGGCGTCTCAGCACCAGTTCCGTGACCGGTACCTCGCCCACCCCCGGCCAGTACAGACGGGCGTCGATGCCGTCACGGGCCGCCGCGTGCAGGTTCTCCTCGGCGACCGCGAAGGACATCCGCGACCACACCGGACGGTCCTCGTCCACGAGGGCGCGCGTCAGGCCGTAGTAGAGGGCCCCGTTGGCGATGGTGTCGGCCACGGTGGGGCCGGCGGGCAGGACGCGGTTCTCGATGCGCAGGTGCGGCCCGCTGTCGGTGACGGCGTAGACGGGGCGGTTCCAGCGGTAGATCGTGCCGTTGTGCAGCGTGAGTTCCCCGAGCTGCGGCACTCCGCCGGCGTCGAGGACCTGCCGCGGGTCCTCGTCGTCGCACAGGGGCAGGAGCGCCGGGAAGTAGCGCACGTTCTCCTCGAACAGGTCGAAGACGCTGGTGATCCACCGCTCTCCGAACCACACCCGCGGCCGTACCCCCTGGGCCTTGATCTCCTCGGGGCGGGTGTCGGTGGCCTGCTCGAACAAGGGGATGCGGGTCTCGCGCCACAGTTCCCTGCCGAAGAGGAACGGCGAGTTGGCGGCGAGGGCGATCTGCACGCCCGCGATCGCCTGGGCCGCGTTCCAGTAGTCGGCGAAGTCCTTGGGGTCCACCTGCAGATGGAACTGGGTGCTGGTGCAGGCGGCCTCGGGGGTGATCGCGTCGGCGTACATCGAAAGGCGCTCCACGCCCTCAAGGCCGATCCGCAGGTCCTCGCCGCGTGCCGCGAAGATCTGCTCGTTCAGCAGCCGGTAGCGCGGATCACCGGACAGGGACGCCTCGCCCACGTGCGGCTCCGCCAGCGTCGGCAGGATCCCGATCATGATCAGGTGGGCGCCGACCGTCGCGGCGCGGTCCTCGGCGTGGTTGAGCGCGTCGCGGATCGTCTGCTCCCAGGCGCCGGGGCCGCCGGAGGTCAGCTCCCGGGGCGGAATGTCGATCTCCAGGTTGAAGCGGCCCAGCTCGCTCGACCAGGCGGGGTCGGCGATCGCCCGCAGCACCTCGGTGTTCCGCATCGCCGGCAGCCCGTCGTCGTCCACCAGGTTGAGCTCGATCTCCATGCCGACCTGCGGGCGCTCGCTCTCGAAGCCCGATCCGCGCAGCATCTGCGCCAGCACGTCGAGACAGGTGTGCATCTTCTCGCGGTACCGGCGCCGGTCCTCCCGCGTGAACACCCGGGCCGGCACATCACGTCCCATCGGGCCCTCCCGGGTCCCCTCGGCGGATGCCTGTCGTCCCAGCGTCGCACCTCCCGGGCGTACCGGACACTCGCCGAGTCGCCGGCTCACGGGGCGCGCTCGGCAGGGATGCGCAGAGTGACCGGCCGAGGCTCTCCAGCCTTTCAGCCCACACATGCCAAAAAAAGGGCCGGCGGTTCCAGGGGAGTCACGGGTGCGGCCGGGACAGCGGTCTCCGTGGACGATCCCCCTCGCCGGTGGAGGGGCGGTCGCCGCGCGTAACGGATCAGGGGCCCCGATGGCCGTCGAGCTTCACTACGGGCCCCGGGGACCTCGCCGGCCGACCGCTGCCGCCTCGGGGCGGACGGCCGGGTGGCCGCGGAGCACCCGGCCGTCGTCTTCGACGGGCTCGCCCTGAACGGCGCCCTCCGGACCGGCCGGCCGTGCCCGGACGCCGTCCGCCCGGTCCCGCACCGGCGCCTCGCCGGGCGGCCCGGAGCACGACCCGGCTGCCGTGCCGGACGCCTCCTCAACCGGGACCGGGACCGGGACCGGGCGCGTGCCCGTGCACGTCAGTCGCGGTCCGGGCGGACGGCGAGTTCGGTCTCCACCAGCCGGTTCAGATGCCGGCGGGCGTCCTGGGTGCTGAGCGGCGGCGTCTGGCGCAGCCGCTGGAGGGCGAGGCCGTCGGCGAGGGCGGCGAAGCGGACGGTGAACCCGTCGAGGTCGTCGACGGCGAACTCCCCGTCCGCGACACCCCGTTCGACCAGGGCACGGATCTGCTGGTGCCAGGCCGTGTAGCGCTGGGCCTGGCCACGGGTGAACGCCTCGTCGGTGTCCGGGTCACCGGCGTTCCAGTAGTCGAACCACATCCGCCAGTGCCGGTCGGTGTCCTCGGTGAAGAGCGCGTCGACGAGCAGCCGCAGTGCCTCGGCACCGCTGCCGGCCTGCTCGGCGGCCTCGCTGAGCGCCGTGTAGTACCGCTCGATGTGCAGGACCATGGCCTCGGACAGGATCTCCTGGACGCTGCCGAAGTGGTAGGTGACCGTCCCGACGGAGACCCCGGCCGCCGCCGCCACGTCCCGGACGCCCACCGAGGCGTAGCCGCGCTCCGCGATCAGCGGGACGGCCGCCTCGACGATCAGCCGGCGGCGGACCTCGGTGGGCTGGCGGGTGCGGTCGGCGGCGGCGACGGCACGGCGCGGGGTCTTCGCGGCGCGCTGCGGCTTGGCGGCGGTCATCCCGACGTCCTCGCGCTGGTGTGGTGCCAGGAGCGCTTGGCCACTGTCTCTCCGTTCGCCCGTGCCTCGATACGGCTGTCCATGACGAAGTCCGCGGCCGTGGCGCGCAGCTCCGTACGCGTCATGATCTCAGCGTCGTAGTCGTCGCCGCGCCGCAGCCGGATCCGCCACTGGGACACGGCGTTCGCCGACAGCGGGTCGTCGCCGCGGACACGGTACGTCTCGCGCGCGCTCTCCTCGTAGCGGAGCCCGTCCGGATACGTCCGTGATCCCCCGTAGTTGGGGTCGACCTCCAGGGTCCACTCCCCCGCCGCCACGTCGTGCGTGACGAGTCGTTCGGGTCGCGGCTCGGCGGGCCGGTCGTAGGTGACCGGCAGCGGTGGCGCCTGTTCCGGCTCCTCGAAGACGATCGGCGGTTCCTCGACGGCCGCCCGCACGGGCAGGAGTACGGCGCTGTCGGCGGGTACGACCCGCAGCTCGCCGCGCTCACCGTGCGGCCACACCCACGGCCAGTACACGTCGGAGACGGCGACCCGGACCCGGTGGCCGGGCGGGAAGGCGTAGCCGATGGCGGTCAGTTCGACCTCGACGTCCTCGTAGGTTCCCGGAATCCACTCGACCGCCTTGTCGCGGCCGTGCCTGCTCAGCAGGTTGAGCACCCCCCGGGTGACCAGCGTCGAGGAACCGTCGGGAGCGACGTCGCACAGCCGGACGATGACGTGGGCGCGCGGGGTGGTGCTGTCCAGGCGCAGCCGGACGCGCGGCCGGCCGAGGATCTCGACGCGCTCGGCGAGGGGTTCGGAGTCGAAGCACACCGAACGGCCGTCCTCCTCGCGCTGGTCGGGCGGCAGGTCGCTCGCGTTGCCGAAGGGGAAGAACCGGCCGGCGTCCAGGCCGGTGTGGAGCGGGGAACGGACCAGGACCGGGGTACGCAAGCCGGGAGCGAGGACGCGCTCGCTCCATGTCACCCGCGGGGAGGGCCAGTCGGTCTCCCCCACCCAGCGGCCCGGCATCACGTCGTACGAAGTGGCGGGCGGGACCGGGTCGTTGATCCAGGCGCGCAGCAGCGGTTCGCGCAGCACCCCGGTGTCGGTGTCCTTGAGGTGCTGGTCCCACCAGCGCAGGGTCTCCTGGAGGAAGCCGATCGCCGGTCCCGGCGGCAGCCCGCGGTCGGGGTACTGGTGGGACCAGGGGCCGATCAGGCCGCGCACCCGGTCGGCCGGGAGGTGCTCGACCAGGCGCAGCACGGTGTCGCGGTACGGGTCGTGCCAGCCGCCGACCGCGAGGACGGCGGCGTCGATGGCGGTGTAGTCCTCGCAGACGCTGCCGTGCCGCCAGTAGGCGTCGCGCTCCTGGTGGTCGAGCCAGGTGTGCAGGAAGGGCTGGAGGGCGTCGAGGCGTTCGCGCCACATGGGCAGCCAGCGGTCGCTGCCGACGCTCGCCGGGTCCGGGGGGCGGGCGGCGAAGGCGAGCATGGTGCCGGCCCAGGCGAGCATGTCGATGCCGAGGACGGCGCCGCCGGTGTAGTGGACGTCGTTGTCGTAGCGGTCGTCGGTGGAGCAGACGGTGACGACCGCCTTGAGCGGCTCCGGGGCGAGGGCCGCTATCTGGAGGGCGTTGAAGCCGCCCCAGGAGATGCCGAACATGCCGACCTTGCCGGTGCACCAGGGCTGTGCGGCAAGCCAGTTGACGACGTCGACGCCGTCCGCGAGTTCCTGGGCGTCGTACTCGTCGCCGGCGGTGCCCTCGCTGTCGCCGTGGCCTCGGATGTCGACACGTACGGAGGCGTAGCCGTGACCGGCGTACCAGGGGTGGCGCTGGGCGTCGCGGGGCGCGGTCCAGTCGCTCTTGCGGTACGGGAGGTATTCGAGCAGCGCGGGCACCGGGTCGGACCCGGCGTCCGCGGGCCGCCAGATGCGCGCGTGCAGCCGGGTCGCGCCGTCCCGGGTGGGGATCCAGACGTCCTCGCGGACGACCCGGCGCTCGAACTGGTCGCGGTACTTCACGAAACTCCTTCGGCCACGGGGGTGTCGACGGGCTGCCAGCGGCGGACGCGATGGCCGTCGCCGAGGTCCGTCCAGATGTCGTCCGCCTCGGCGGCGTCCGCCCAGTCGGGGGCGTCGCCGGTCAGGGGCGGGGCGTCGGGGTCGGGTTCGAGGGCGGCCGCCATCAGCCGGCGGGTGTAGGGGTGGCCGGGTGCGTCGAAGACGGCTTCCGTGGGGCCTTCCTCGACGACGACTCCGTGCCGCAGGACGACGACACGGTCGGCGATGCCGCGTACCACGGCGAGGTCGTGGCTGATGAACAGGCAGGCCAGGTCGCGTTCGCGGCGCAGGTCGTCGAGGAGGCGCAGCACCTCGGCCTGGACGGAGACGTCCAGGGCGGTGGTGATCTCGTCGGCGATGAGGACGTCCGGTTCTCCGGCCAACGCCCGTGCGATGCCGATGCGCTGGCGCTGTCCGCCGGAGAGCTGGGCGGGCAGCCGGTCGGCGAAGGCCGGGTCCAGGCGTACGTCGGCGATGAGCCGGCGGGCCTGTTCGGCGGTCTCGGTGCGGCCGGTCGCGGTGCCGAAGAACCGCAGCGGGCGGCGCACGGCGTCGCCGACGGAGCGGCGGGGGTTGAGGGAGGTGTCCGCGTTCTGGAAGACCAGCTGGACCCTGCGCCGCAGCGACAGGGGCCGCTTGGGCGCGGGGCGGGCCAGGTCCCCGGCCTCGTGCGTCATGGTGCCGCCGGAGGGGGTGCGCAGGCCCGCCAGGGTCCAGGCCAGCGTGGACTTGCCGCTGCCCGACTCGCCGACGAGGGCGAGGACTTCGCCGCGGCGGACGTCGAAGGAGACCCCGTGCACGGCGCGGGTGCTGCCGTAGTCGATGGTGACGTCGCTCGCGGCGACCGCGACCGGTGAGCCGTCCGGGACCACGGCCTTGGCGCGGACCGTGCGTTCCCCCGCCTCGTCCACGACCGCGAGACCGGCGTCGTCCAGCCGCGGCACGCTCGCCAGCAGCCGCTTCGTGTACGGGTCCTGGGGCGCGGCGAACAGCCGCCGGGTGGCCGCCGACTCCACCACCCGGCCGGTCTTGAGGACGCACACCTCGTCGGCCAGGTGGGCGACGACGCCGAGGTCGTGGCTCACCAGGACGGCGGCCAGACCGAGTTCGTCGCGCAGGGCGGCGATCAGGTCCAGGACGCTGCGCTGGGTGATGACGTCCAGACCGGTGGTCGGCTCGTCGAGGACCAGGACCTTGGGGCGGGCGGCGACGGCCATGGCGATGGCGACGCGCTGCTGCTGGCCGCCGGACAGCTCGTGCGGGTAGCGGCGGGCGAGTTCGGCGGGGCGCGGCAGCCGGACCTGTTCGAGGAGTTCGACGACGGGTACCGCGCCGCCCGCCTCCTCGATCTGCCGCCCGATCCGCATGGTCGGGGTGAGCGCCTGCCCGGCGTTCTGGGAGACCATGGCGACGGTCCCGCCGCGCAGCCGCCGCAACCGCGGTGCGGGCAGGGCGAACACGTCCTGTCCGTCGACGTGGACGCTGCCGCCGGTGATCCGGGAGCCGTGCCGCAGATGGCCGAGGAGGGTGGCGGCGACCGTGGACTTGCCGCTGCCGGACTCGCCGACGAGGGCGAGGGTCCGGCCCGGCGTCACCTCCAGGGACACCTCGTGCACGACCGGGACGTCGCGGCCGCCCGAACGGTAGGCGACGGAGAGGGAGTCGACGGAGACGACAGGGGCGACGGGGTCGGCGGAAACGACAGAGGTCATCAGGAACCCTCCCTGATCCGGTCCACGCCCCACGCCTTGGACAGGCCGTCGGCCGCGAGGTTGAGCCCGACCACGAGGGTGGCCAGGGCGAAGATCGGCGCGAGGCTCGCCATCGGGACGACGGTGATGGCGGTGCGGTTCTCGGCGACCATCAGCCCCCAGTCGGGGGTCGGCGGGTCGGCGCCGAAGCCGAGGAAGGACAGCGAGGAGATCAGCAGCACCACCCAGGAGGCGCGCATCGCGAACTCCACGCAGACCACGTCGGTGATGTTCGGCAGGACCTCGCGGCGCAGGATCGCCCAGGTGCTCTCCCCGCGGGCGCGGGCGGCGGTGACGTAGTCCATGGGGACCACGGCCAGCGCGGCGCCGCGCACCACGCGGACGACCTGGGGGACGTAGACGACGGCGATGGCGAGGACGATCACGGCGGGCCCGGTGCCGAGCGCGGTGACGACGACGAGCAGGGCGAGGATCGACGGCACGGACAGGATCGCGTCGAGGACCCGGCCGAGCAGGTCGTCGAACCAGCCGCCGCGCAGGGCCGCCGCGCAGCCGATCACGGTGCCGAGGGCGACGGTGATCAGGGTGGCGGCGACGGAGACGCCGAGCGCGTACCGGCCGCCGTACAGCACCCTGGCGAGGACGTCGCGGCCGTACTGGTCGGTGCCCGCCCAGTGCTCCCAGCTCGAGCCGAGCAGGGCGTGCGAGGCGTCGTTGGCGATGGGGTCGTAGGAGGTGAGGAGCGGGGCGAGCAGCGCGACCACGATGTGGACGGCGACTACGGCCAGGCCCACCAGGGCGGTGCGGGAGGAGCGCAGGCCGCGCCAGGCGCGGGCGGCGGGGCGCGGGGCCGCCGGAGCGGTGGCCGGGGCGGCCGGGGTGGTGTCGAGCGCGGTCATCGGGTCCTCCCTCGGGTGCGGAGCCTGGGGTTGAGGGCCATGGCGCCGAGGTCGGCGGCGAGGTTGCAGACGACGTAGATCACGGCGCTGACGAGGGCGATGGCCTGGATGACGGGCAGGTCGCGGTTCTGTACGGAGGAGAGCATCAGCTTTCCGATGCCGGGGTAGTTGAAGACGTTCTCGACGACGGCGACCCCGCCCGCGAGCCAGGCGACGTTGAGGGCGATCACGTGCAGGGTGGGCAGCAGGGCGCTGGGCAGGGCGTGCCGGGTGACGACCCGCCAGGTGGACAGGCCCTTGAGGCGGGCGGTGGTGACGTAGTCGCCGGCCAGCACGTCGATGACGGAGGTACGGGCCATCCGCACGATGTAGGCGGCCATGACGACGGCGAGCGCGAGTGCGGGCAGCCAGACGGCGGGCAGGAGCTGGCCGACGCTCGCCTCGGGGCCGTAGAGGACGACCGCGGGAAACCACGGCAGCGCGACGGAGAAGCACAGCACCAGCACGGTGGCGACCACGAACTCGGGGACGCTCATGCCGACCAGGCTGACGGTGGAGATGAGGTGGTCGGGCCAGCGGTCCCGGTACAGGCCGGCCAGGATGCCCAGGACGAGGGAGCCGGTCACCGCGAACACGATGGTGACGAGGGCGATGAGCGCGGAGTTGCCGAGGTACTGGGCGACTTCGCCGCCGACGCCCTTGCCGGAGACGAGGGAGGTGCCGAAGTCGCCGTGCAGGGCGCCCCCGACCCAGTCGAGGTAGCGCTCCCAGGCGGGCCGGTCGAGGCCGAGCTGGTCGCGGAGGGCGGCGACGGCGTCCGGGGTGGCGTCCTTGCCGAGGATCTGGGTGGCGACGTCGCCCGGCAGCGCCTGGACGGCGAGGAAGACGAGGACGGAGGAGAGGAACAGCGTGCCGACGGCCGAGGCCAGCCGGCGCAGGGTGAACGACAGCATGCTCAGGCTCCCTTCACGCCGATGTTGAGGTAGTCGAACTCGAAGCCGTGCTCGGCGTAGCCGCGGACCTTGCGGGAGATGCCGACCAGCCGGTCGGCGAACATCGGGGTCATCGCCCCGCCCCGCTCGATGACCAGCCGCTGCGCCTCGCCGTACAGTTCACGGCGCTCGGTGTCGTCGGTCTCGGCGCGGGCCCGGTCCAGGACGGCGTCGAACTCCTTGTCGGACCAGGCGGTCTCGTTGTAGGAGGAGCCGCTGCGGAAGATCTGGGTGAAGAGCTGGTCGACGGGCCGCCCGGTGAACCAGTAGGTGGCCATCAGCGGCTTCTTCATCCAGATCTGCGTGTAGTACGAGTCCGCGGCGGCCGTCCTGACCCGGACCCGGATGCCGGCGCGCTTGGCGGAGTCCTGGTAGGCGAGGGCCATCGGCGTGAACAGCGGGTCGTAGGAGGAGGTGTAGAGGTCGACGGCCAGGTCCTCGTGTCCGGCCTGCTTGAGGAGGTGGCGGGCCTGCTCGGGATCGTGCGCGGGGTGCGCGGCGATGTGCACGGGGTCGGTGGGCGGTACGGGGTTGTCCCAGCCGGCGCTGCCCGCTCCCTGGAGCGCGACCTTCACGACGTGCTCCGGGTCGTAGGCGAGCTTCATCGCCTGCCGGACCCGTACGTCGTTGAACGGCTTCTCGGTGGTGAGCATCGGCAGCACGTACCACTGCGCGTCCTTCACCCGGGCGATGGTGGCCCGGTCGGAGGCGGCGACCACCCGGGCGGTGGCGAAGTCGAGGTTGGTCTGGGACAGCAGGTCCACCTGGCCGGCGAGCAGGGCGTTGGAGCGGGCGGACATGTCGGCGACCGAGTAGAAGGAGATCGTGTCGAGGACCGGGCGGCCGGCCCAGTGGTCCCGGAACGCGGTGACCCGGCCGGGGCCCGCCGGGGTGAACGACTCCAGCTTGAAGGGGCCGGTGCCGATGCCGGTGCGGCCGATGCCCTTGGCGCTGCCGTCCGGGACGACATAGCAGTTGTAGTGCGTCAGCAGACTCGGGAACTCGGCGTTCGGGGTCTTCAGGGGGACGACGAGGGTGTGGGCGTCGGGGGTGCGCAGGGTGCCCGGGTCGACGAGCGGGGCGAGGACGGCGGCCTGGGGCGAGGCGGTCGCCTTGGCGAGGATGTGCCGCAGCGTGTAGGCGGCGTCGGCGGAGGTGAAGGCACGTCCGTCGTGGAAGGTGACGCCCTTGCGCAGCCGGAAGGTCCAGGTACGGGCCTTGCTGTCGGACTCCCATGACTCGGCGAGGTCGGGGGCGAGTTCGCCGTCCGCGCCGACGCGGACCAGCCGGTTGTAGAGGGCGCCGAGATATTCGTACGCCGACAGGGAGCTGGCGGGATCGAGGGTCTCGGCGTCGGAGGCCGGGGGCCGGGCGATGCGCAGGGTACCGCCGGCGTCGGGGGTGCCCTTCAGGGCGGCAGCCGTCAGGTCGGGGGCGGCGGCTGCCCCCGTACAGCCGGTGAGCAGCCAGGACGCGCCGAGCGAGGCCGCGCCGGCCACGCCCGCGGCAAGCACCGAGCGGCGCCTCGGCAGGTGGATGTCGGACATGGACCGACCGTCTCTCTCGTTATTCGTTCACCGGAACGATTGAGTGAAGTTCGTGAACGATAACCAGGTGACGACTTCCAGCCAACCCTTCGGACGTGGAAATTAACCTCGCGAAACGGATCGGTAACGAGATCACGCGAGGCGAGGGGTCTGCGGACGGCACGGCCGCTCGGCGTGGACGAGGCGCGTCGGGCGGGCCGTCGCCGAGACGTCGCCGGACGATGGAATCGCCGGGTAAGGGACTCAGCCGGCTCGCACTCGCCCAGCCGGGCGGGAACTTCGCCGTCCGCCGCTTTCGGACGCCGGGCGAGGTGCGCAGGGGGGTGGTGTTGAATACGGCTCCATGAGCGAGAGCGGGCGTACGGCGAGCCGGACGGCGGTCCTGGTCTGCCAGGGGCGGGCGGCGGCGGACGGGAGGATCGCCGCGGGCCGGTTCGCGGATCCGGTGGCGGTACGGCTGCTGCGCGCCGCGGAGCGCGCGCCCGTGGACGAGGTGCGCGCGGGCGCGGTGCCGGAGGGCTGGCAGGCGCGCGTCGGGTACGAGGGCGTGCGAGCGTGTGCCGACGTGGTCGTGCCACGGACGGTCGCGATCGACGAGGCTCTGCGCGCCCGCCCGACCGGCCAGCTCGTGATCCTCGGCGCCGGTCTGGACACCCGCGCGTGGCGGCTGCCCGAGCTGGCGCGGACGGATGTGTGGGAGGTCGACCATCCGGCCTCCCAGCAGGACAAGCGCGCCCGCCTTGCCACCGCCGAGGAGTTGCCGGCCGTCGCCCGTTCCGTACGGTTCACGCCGGTCGACTTCGCCGTCGACGATCTCGGTGCGGTACTGGACGCGGCCGGGCACGACCCGTCCGCCCCGACGGCATGGCTGTGGGAGGGAGTCGTGCCGTACCTCAGGCGCGACGAGGTCCGGGCCACGGTCGCCGCGCTCGCCGCGCGGTCGGCCCCGGGCAGCGCGCTCGTCGTCAACTACCAGGCGCCGTCGGCCAGGGCGGCCGTGGGCCGGCTGCTGGCACGCGTGCTCCGCAGCTCCATGACGTCGGGCGAGCCGTGGCGCTCGCTGTGGCGGCCGGCGCACATGGCCGCGCTGCTGGCGGAGTACGGCCTGCGGGTGGAGTCGGACGACGATCTCCTCACGCTCGCGCACACATTGGGCAGCCCGGAACAGCGGCGGTCGTCCCTGCGGTCCGGTCGCGTGGCGGTCGCGGAGTGCCACCGCGGGTGAGCCCGCCGGTGCGGGCCGGCGGGACCACGCCGTCGCGCGGAGGGTGTCCGACGGCGTTGCGGTTCCTGTGGTCGACGGACTCGAACACACTCGGCCTGCCGGGGCATTCGCGAGAGCGGAGACGTCCACCTACGTCGTCGACTGGCCGAAGGGCACGAGAATCCCGGCCGTCTCCGCCGTACCGGCCCGGTCCGGCGCGCGGGTGAAGGTCACCGACGGCAGTTCGGTCCTCTCGTCGACCGGGTCCCGGCTGACCACCCGCACCATCAAGGTGACCTCGGCCAACGGTGCGGTCACCCGGACCTACACGGTCGGGTTCCAGTCCGCGGACCGCGACCACCGGCAGGTCGCGGCCGGAGGTGACGGCGCCGTCGCGGGATCCGGCACGTGGGGCGGCGGAGCGGGCTCCGTGGGCGGTGCCGGGCTCTGGTCACGGGGGACGGAGTGGGCGGAGACGCGCGGAGTGCCCTGGGCCCAGAGCACGAGGTGACCACCGGACCTGCCGTGCCCTGCGGGGGCACGGCAGACCGGCAGGGGCAGCGAGGGTTCCAGTTCCCTTCAAGCGCCCTGACCTGCACGAACATTGGATTGATCCTCGCGTGTACTTGCACGATCCTCTCGGCCGTGGGAGCAGGGCGGCAGAGGGGTGGTGCAATGGGCGCATGCCTCTCGAAGAGTTGCGCAGCCTGCTCGACCGGCACGCCCGGTCCGACTGGACCACCGCCATCGACGGCGTCCTCATCTCGAAGGTCGACCGCCCGGACCCGCCGGCGCCCTCCATGTCCGGGACGGTACTGGCGGTCATCGCCCAGGGCGCCAAACGCCTCGCCCTGGGCGAACGGGTCTACGAGTACGGCGCCGGGCAGTACCTGGTCGCCTCCGTCGACCTGCCCGTCACGGGGCAGTTCACCCAGGCCGGTCCCGAGCACCCGGCTCTCGGCTTCGGTCTCGCCCTGGAGCCGTCCGCCGTCGCCGAACTGCTGTTGCAGGCCGGTCCCGGCGATCTCCCCCGGGCCGGCGGAGGTGTTCCGTCGGGGATCGCCGTCAGCGACGCTCCGGCCGCGCTGCTCGACGCGGTGGTCCGGTTGCTGCGGCTGCTCGACGAGCCCCGCGACCGGGCCGTGCTCGCGCCGCTGGTCAAGCGCGAGATCCTGTGGCGCCTGATCACCGGCGAGCAGGGCGCGACGGTGCGCGAACTCGGCCTGGCCGACAGCGGCCTCAGCCATGTCTCCCGGGCCGTGCGCTGGATCCGCGAGCACTACGCGCAGTCCTTCCGCGTCGAGGACGTGGCCCGCATGTCCGGCATGAGCGTCTCCGCCTTCTACCGCAACTTCCAGGCGGTGACGGCGATGAGCCCCATCCAGTTCCAGAAGCAGATCAGGCTCCAGGAGGCCCGGCTGCTGCTGGCCACCCACCCCGGCGACGTCACCGGTGTCGGCCGGCGCGTCGGCTACGACAACGCCTCGCAGTTCAGCCGGGAGTACCGCCGCCAGTTCGGCGCGCCCCCGAGCCGGGACGCCGCCCGGCTGCGCGGCACCACCCGCGAACCCGCGAGCGTCCTGCCCTGAGGTGTGGCAGGTGATGTCGACGGCCTAGCCGCACGTCAGTGTCGGTGTCCCCCAGTCTCCGTGGTCGTTGCCGTTGCCGTCGCCCGCGTCACCGACCTTGAGGTCGATCACCTGGGCACCGCTGACGTCGACGTCGATCGGCACGGCGGCCTGTTTGCCGTGGATCGTCGGCGTGGTCACCAGGGTCCTGCCGTCGGCGATCACGGAGAACGTCACCGTGCCGGCACCGCCCGTCTCGTCGTCGACGCCGACGTCCGCCGTCAACCGCGAGCACTGTCCGGCGAGGTAGAGCTGGACGTCGCTGACGGAGTTGGTGCCCAGGCCCTTGGCGTGACCGACACCGGCGATGGTGATCGGACGCCCGTCGCCGACGGCCTGCTCGCCGACGCTGCTGTCCCGCTCCACCGGGCCCCACCCGTTGGTGGACGACAGGAACGGCAGGTCGCTCACCTCGCTCTGGCCGGCCGGCGGGGCAGGCGGGATCCCGCCTACGATGCGCTCGTCAGCGCCGGTGGCCTGCCGTCCGCTCTGCCGGTAGCGCACCGTGGCGGTGAGCGCCGAGGCGGACGGCAGCGTCCCGGCCGGCGGCTGGACCTGCCAGGTGAAGGTGGCCGACGTGCCGGGTCGCAGGCGGTCGACCGATGTGGGGCTCGTGGCGCTCACGCTCCAGCCGTCGGGCGCGGAGAGCGCGGCCGTCAGCCCGGAGGCGGACGGCCGGTCCTTCGGGACCTCGACCGTCGCCTTGGCCGTGAAGGTCTGTCCCGGCTGGGCGGTGTCCGGCACGTTCAGGGTGACGTCCGCTCCGGGGCGCTTCGGCATGGCGTAGGTCCGGGCGTCGTAGCGCGGGCTGTCGTTCTGCGCGACGCGCAGGGACGAGGCGTAGCTGCCGTAGTCGGTGAGCGAGACCTTGCCGAGGCCGCCGGTGCTGCCGTCGAGGTTCCAGACGGCGATGGCGATGCTGTTGTGCCCGTTCGGGTTCAGGATGCCGTCGGGGACCGGGAAGGTGTGCTGGGGGCCGAGGTAGTTGACGTAGTTGCCGACCTGCCAGCCGTTCACGAAGATCGTGGCGCGGTACTTCCGCGCCGGGTCGTCGGTGAACGTCAGGCCCAGCGAGGTGTCCTGACCGTGCGGCAGGTCCAGGTCGGCGTCGGTGCGGTACCAGGAGACGCCGGGACGGGTGTCGGTCGTCGGCAGGGAGACCTGGTTCCAGTTCCGGTCCGGGTAGCCCGGCAGGGACCAGCCGGCCCGTTCGCCGTACAGGCCGCCCGTCGAGAGCGGGCCGCGCACGGTGTCCTGGAGTTCCTCGCCGCCCCGTACGCCCTGGAGCCGCCAGGTGACGGAGGTCAGCGGCGCCCCGACGAGGGAGGCGCTGGTCAGGCCGCGCGCGCTCTTGTTGCCGTTGGTGGAGTTGTAGTCCTCCTCGTGCCCCATGTTCACGGTGAGCACGGAGAGGACGTTGTCGCCCTCGGACCTCACCGCGCCGGCCGGGAAGGTGAAGTCGCCGCTGCCCGTGGTGGAACTGCCCAGGAAGGTGCCGTTGAGCCAGACGGAGAACGCCTGCGCGTCTCCACCGGAGTCCGAGACCAGGTGGATGCCGGTCTCCTTGCCGGTGGCGCGGAAGCGGCCGCGGTACCAGGTGTTGCCGGTGTGGAATCCGTAGTCGTCCGCGTAGAGCACCGGCAGTGAGTTGATGCCGGAGACGCTGTTGGTGGTCGCCTTGTCGGCCACCTGCCAGCTGGAGTCGTCGAAGCCGGGGGCCGCTTCGGGCGACTCCTCGGCGTGCTTCCAGTTCGTCAGTTCCGGCAGGTGGACCGGGGCGGCCGTCGGGATCGACCCGGTGCGGCTCGCCGTGTCGGTGGCCTCACCGCGCACCGTCCTGCCGTTCCAGGTGACCCGGTCGGCCGAGGTGAACACCTCGATGTTCTTGTCGTCGGCGTTGTCGCCGGTGAGCGCCACGGTGTGGCCGCCGTCCAGGCTGGTCGCCGTGCGCAGCAGGTGGGTGCCGCGTACGAGCACCGGGCCGGACGCCGTGTCCTGACGCCAGAAGGTCTCCGCCGTGGCCTTGTCGCCCACGAGCAGCAGCAGCGGGCGCTGTCCGCCGCCGCTGATGCTGACGCGGAGGAGGCCCTTGTGCGTGTAGTTCAGCCGCAGGTCGCCGGTGGCAGCGTCCCAGGTGGTGGCGACCGTACCGCCGGTGGCGGTCACGGTGGGCTTGGACGCGTAGCGAAGGACGGTCTCACCGTCGCTGCCCGGGTCGCCGTAGAGCACGGCCACGTCCCGGTCGCCGATGGTCGCGCTGGTCATGAGCTCGGAGGTCGAGTACTGCAACTGCGCGTCCCCGAGCCGGTAGTTCGCCACGATGACGTGCGAGTCGCGCCCGTCGAGCGTGATCGCGGTGCCCGGCTGCTGCGGCACGACCGGGTAGGTCGGCTCCGCGGCGGCGGCCGTCGGTACGTCGATGGCGTCGATGGCCACGTAGTCGTCCGTGGACCCCGAGCTGTGGTTCCCGGCGACGACGATCTTCAGTGTGTGCGCGCCGGGTGCCAGGCCGGTCTTCTGGAAGAGCACCGCCTGGCTCTCGCTGCCGGAGTCGTCGACCGTCGCCACCTTGGTGCCGTCGAGGTAGACGTCGGCGTTGCCGTGGTTGTTCGTCTTCGATCCGATCCAGCGGATCGCGGTGCCGTCGAAGGGGACGGCGACTGAGTCGCCGGCCTTGTTGGAGAACGACTCGGTGTGCTTGTAGTCGCCGCCGGTGTAGCTCGTGTTGGCCACGTGCGACCACGAACCGGTGTACTGCAGCGCGGAGTCGGGGTCGTCCCACGTGTAGGTGGTGTCCCCGGCCGGCTGGGCGTCGAAGTCCAGGGAGATGTGAGTCTTGTCGACGGCCGTGGACGTGGAGTTCCCGTGCCGCAGGACGTGGAACTGTGTCTTGGTGCCGGGGTTCATCCGGGCGGTGTCGACGATCGCGGAGTCGTCCGGCGGGGTGGCCCTGATCGCCTCGGTCTCGGTCAGTGGGGCGACCGACTGGGTGAAGTACCCGATCAGCTTGTCCTCGTAGTACTTGGGATCGAGCTGGCGGGTCTCGCGGATCGCGGCCCCGTAGTCGTACGAGGTGTAGTTCTCGGGCATGCCGAGCCAGCCCCAGTTGGTGCCGCCGTAGGTCATGTAGAAGCTCTGCGCGGTGGCGCCGACGGCGATGTTCTGCTTGTAGAACACGTTGGCGAACTGGTCGTTGATCAGCTGGGCGCACTTGTCGTAGCCCGGTCCGCCCCAGGGGTCGAAGGCGCCGCCCTGGAACTCCGGCGAGTACAGCGGCTTTCCGGCCGGGTGGTCGTAGCTGATGTCGGGGACGCCGTTCCACTTCGAGGGGTTCGAGCAGTCGAAGCCCTGGGGGTAGGAGTCCGGGCCGTCGACGTCCAGGGCGCCGGTACCGGAGTTGAAGGTGCCGTTGTTGTTGCCGGTCAGCGGTACCGTGATGCCGTCGGCGCGGGCCTTGTCCTCCAGGTGCTGCATGTAGGAGCGGCCGGCGGCCGAGCCGTTGTAGTACTCGTTCTCGACCTGGTAGGCGATGACCGACCCGGTGCCGTTGGTGAGTTGGTGGCGGGCGATGATCCGGTCGATCTGCGTCAGCCACTCGTCCGCGTACTTCAGGAACCGCGGGTCGTCGCTGCGGTTGTTCCCGGCCTTGGTGGTCAGCCAGCCGGGCAGGCCGCCGCTGTCCACCTCCGCATTGATGTACGGCGCCGGGCGGGCGATGACGTAGAGGCCGGCCTCCTGGGCCATGTCGAGGAGCTTGTCGACGTCCCGCACCCCGCTGAAGTCGTACACCCCAGGCTTCGGCGAGTGGTATCCCCAGTCGAAGTACAGGGAGGTGGAGTTGAAGCCGGCGGCCTTCATCTTCTGGAAGATGTCACGCCACAGGTCCTGGCTCGGGAGCCGGAAGTAGTGGAACTCGCCTGACCACAGGTAGGTGCGCTTGCCGTCGACGAGGAACGAGTAGCCGTCGAGACTCACCGTGTGCGCCTGCGGACTGACGGCAGGTGCGTCGGCGGGCGCGGCGGGTGTCTGCCTGTCGGAGTCCCGCGCCGCGGCGGGCGCGGTCATGCCCACGGCCAGAGCGATGGTCGCGGCCGCCGCGAGGAGCGCTCTCCCCCACCGACGGCGACCGGGTCTCGCGACCTCTGAACGGATCCCACTGCCTCGCACTGCGGCCTCCATCCGCCTGAGCAATCAGTATCAAACAGACTCAGGCAAAGCCGAACAGTAAGGGGACACAAGGTCCAACACAATGGGTCGGGAGGACATGACCGAGGCTTCCGGGTCAGGTGCCCGTGGCGACCCTGAGGGGCTGGCCGCCGTCGACGGCCAGGCAGGTGCCGGTCAGGAAGGTGTTCGTCAGGGCGAAGAGGACCGCGTGGGCCACGTCCTCGGGGGTGCCGATGCGTCCCGAGGGGTTGCCCGCGGAGAGCCTGGCGAACAGTTCGGCCTTCTTCCGCTCACCCAGGGGGTCCCACGCGCCGGTGTCGATGGTGCCGGGCGAGACGGCGTTGACCCGGATCGGCGCCAGTTCCACGGCCAGGGACCGTACGACGGTGTTGACGGCACCGTTGGTCGCGGCGACCCCGAGATAGCCGGGGTCGGGTTCGAGCGCGGCCACCCCGGAGAACAGGACGAAGGAGCCGCCCGCCGGCATGGTGGGTGCGAAGTGCTTGGCGAGCATGATCGGCCCGACGACCTTGGTGTGGAACGACCGCACGATCGCCTCGGGTTCGAGTTCGGAGACCAACCCGCGGGCCCGGGCGGAGGCGGTCGAGACCACATGGTCCACGGCCCCCAGCTCCGCCGCCAGGGCCTTGATCGACCCCTCGTCGGTCAGGTCGACGGTGGCGACCGTGACCTCGGTGTCCCCGTAACTCTCCTGCAGTGCCGCCCGGTCGCGGCCTGCCGCGACCACCCGGGCGCCCTCTGCCAGGGCCGCGTCGCTCACCGCTCGGGCGATTCCGCTGCCGCGGCCCACCACGAGAACGGTCCTGTCCTTCAGGTTCGTGGACATGAGAGCTCCTCGTTCGTCGATTGCCGGTGTGATGTCAGCGGGCTTTGACCTCGTCGGCGTCCAGGCCGCGGTCGGCGCCGTGCGGGACGACGCCCTGCCCGGGCTCGGGACGCAGGCGCTCGCCGTCCAGGCGGACCTCGACCTTGTCCGCCTCGAAGGACACCAGATCGCCGATCCGGTCCACCTCGCGGTAGGCGTCGCGGTACGTCCAGGCGGCGCGGTGCGCGTCGCCGATGTCGTAGTAGTCGCACAGGCCCTTGTAGGGACAGAAGGTCTGGCCTTCGACGGGCCGGAGCCAGGTCCCGTCGATGTCCGCGCGGGGGATGTACCAGCGCGGGGCGAACCCGGACCCGTAGAGCACGACGGGGTGTTCGGAGCGGGCGATCACCTTGCCGCCGACGCGGACCTCCAGCGTGCGCGAGGTCGTGCGGATGTCGATGCGGTGGTAGGCGTCGGCGGCGTGTCCGAGGATGCGTTCGTCCTCCTCGTAGAAGGCGTCCATGGCGCGCCAGGCGAAGGCGATACGGCCGTCGAGATCACCGGCGTGCTTGGGCAGTGCGGTGAATTCCCAGGCGGCGCGTTCGGTGGTGCGGTCGCCGGCGCTCACCGAGTACCAGGCGGTGTCGCCCAGGTCCTTGTGCCGGGTGACCTTGCCGCCGTCGACGAGGGCCGTCTCCTCGACGTCCTCGCGGGGGAAGTAGGCGACCGGGTAACGGCCGGGCTCGTGCAGCAGGACGACGTCCTCGCTGTCGGCGATCCAGGTTCCGTTGAACTTCACGCGCATGCGGCGGCGCAGCCGCTCGGCGAACAGCAGGCGCTCGGGCAGCGGTTCGGGGGTGAGGAAGTGTCCGATCGCGCCGGTGGAGAGGGGGCCTTGTTGCCAGGACAGTCCCATGGGGCTTTCCTTCCGGGTGCCGGGGGGGTGCTGGACGGAGGCGTCAGGCGAGGGCGCGGGTGAGGAAGTCGCGGATGAGCTCGCCGATGGTTTCCAGATGGCTCTCCAGGGCGAAGTGCCCCGAGTCGATGAGGTGGACCTCGGCCTTGGGCAGGTCCTGGGTGAAGGCCCGGGCGCCGTCGGGGCCGAAGATCTCGTCGTTGGCGCCCCATACGGCCAGGAGCGGCACCTGGGAGTCCCTGAAGTACTGGTGGACCCGCGGGTAGAGGTCGACGTTGGTGGGATAGTCGCGGAAGAGCTTGAGCTGGATCTCGTCGTTGCCGGGACGGTCCAGCAGAGCCTGGTCGTGCACCCAGTTGTCCGGGCTGACCAGGCTGGGGTCGGCGACTCCGTTCAGGTACTGCCAGCGGGTGCTCTCCAGGGTGAGCGCGCCGCGCATGGCGGCTTCGGTCTCGGGTCCCGGTGCATCGGTGTAGGCGAAGACGCCGTCCCAGAACGGCTTGACGAAGCCCTCCTCGTAGGCGTTGCCGTTCTGGGTGACGATCGCCGTGATGCGGTCCGGGGTCCACAGGGCCAGACGCCAGCCGATGGGGGCGCCGTAGTCCTGGACGTACATCGCGAACCGGGTGACGCCGAGCTGGTCGAGGAGTCCGGCCGTGACGTCGGTGAGGGCGTCGAAGGTGTACGGGAAGTCCTGGAGGCTCGGCATGGCGGACTGGCCGAAGCCGATGTGGTCGGGGGCGATCACGTGGTAGCGGTCGGCGAGCGCCGGGATCAGATTGCGGAACATGTGCGAGCTGGTCGGGAAGCCGTGCAGGAGGACCACGACGGGTGCCTGCGGATCACCGGCCTCCCGGTAGAACACGTCGAGGCCGTTGACGGTGGCGGTGCGGTGGTGGACTACGGGAACCATGGATCTAACCCTTCTGTAAACCTTCACTGGTTATGTCTTCAGTCGAGCACAGGACATCTAACCCGTCAAGGCGACTTTGATGGTTAGACATGGCAACGGACACGGAGGCCGACACGCAGGCGATATCTCGACATACGGCCACGAGCTCGCATTGATGTAACCTGTCAAATCAATCGATGCGGTTAGGAGGCTGCCTGCCATGGTGACCGGCCGGGAACAGCAGGACACGCTGTTGGAGCTCCTCAACAGCACGCCCGTGGTCAACGGCGCGGTCCAGGACCTCCTGGCCGATCCGGAGGCCGCCAGGTCCTGGCAGCTGGGCCACGGGGGTACGGGCAGCGTGGAGGAGCACCGACAGCTGCTCCAGGCGCGCGATCTCCTGCGGGACGTGGTGAGCGGCGACCGGCCCGCCGCCTCACTGGCCCCGCTGCTGGAGGACGTCACCTCGCGGCCGCGGCTGTCGGCGGCGGGGGTGGCGTGGGAGCTGGACGCACCCGCGGAACGCCGGATGGCAGTGGCTGCCGTCCTGACCTGGAGCGCGCTGCAGGAGACCATGCCGGGCCGGCTGCGCGCGTGCGGCAACCCGGAGTGCCGCCTGTTCCTCATCGACCGCAGTAAGACCAACGGGGCCCGCTGGTGCTCGATGGCCGTCTGCGGCAACCGGATGAAGGCACGGCGCCACTACCAGCGCACCCGCGACGCCGCGGCCGGGTGACACCCACGCCGCCGGACCGCACGCACCACGTCGCATCCGTCGCCGCGACGAAGCCGGGCCAAGGGTGAGGAGGTCAGTCCTGGGGCTCTTCGTGGGGCTCCTCCTCGTCCGGAAGGCCCTCCGGGCGGCGGCCCCGGGGCTGCTGGGGCTCGGGGTTGACGGGCGCGGGCGGGACCCGGCGGTCCACCGGCTCGTCGACGGTCACGGTCAGCGGCTCCCCGAAGTGGAGCAGGGTCAGCGGTTCGCCTTCCACCAGCAGGTAGCGCACATGGGTCTGCCCGATGTCGACCTTCAGCCTCTGCCCAAGCGTCTGCACCGTGAAGGCCACCCTGGACAGCGCCTCGGGCAGCCGCGGTGCGAACCCCAGCAGGCCCGGCCTCCCGTCGTCGTCGAGGTGTCGCCGCATGCCGCCGAAGCCGGCGACCAAGGCGATCCACGTCCCGGCGAGGGAGGCGATGTGCAGACCGTCACGGGTGTTGTGCTCCAGGTCGTCGAGGTCCATCAGCGCGGCCTCGGCGAGGTAGGCGTAGGCCAGTCGCAGGTGCCCGGTCTCGGCTGCGAGCACCGCCTGGCAGCACGCCGACAGGGAGGAGTCACGGACGGTCAGCGCCTCGTAGTAGGCGAAGTTGCGTGCCTTCTCGTCATCGGTGAACGCCCACGCGCACTCCAGCATCGCGAGTACGACGTCGGCCTGCTTCACCACTTGTTTGCGGTACAGGTCGAAGTAGGGGTAGTGCAGCAGGAGCGGGTAGTGCTCGGGCGGGGTGGCGTCGAAGTCCCAGTGCTGGAGGCTGGTGAATCCGGCCGACTGTTCGTGCACGCCGAGAGTCGCGTTGTACGGCACCGCCATGCGGGCCGCGGCCTCGCGCCAGCCGGCGGTCTCCTCGTCGTCGACCCCGAGTTCCTCGGCCCGGTCCGGATGGCGCGCGGCCACCTCCGCGGCGGCCCGCAGATTCTGGCGGGCCATCAGGTTGGTGTACAGGTTGTCCCGCGAGATCGCGCTGTACTCGTCGGGTCCGGTGACGCCGTCGACATGGAAGACACCGTCCGCGTCGTGGTGGCCGAGACGACGCCACAGCCGGGCGGTTTCGACGAGGAGGTCGAGCCCCTCGCCCCGCTCGAACTCCTCGTCACCGGTCGCCATGACATATCGGACGGCGGCCATGGCGATGTCCGCGTTGATGTGGAAGGCAGCCGTCCCGGCCGGCCAGTAGGCGGAGGACTCCGAACCGTCGATCGTCCGCCAGGGGAACATGGCCCCCGCCAGATTCAGCTCACGGGCGCGTTCCCGCGCCGCCGGCAGCATGCTGTGCCGCCATCGCAGCGCCGACGCGACGGCTTCCGGAGCGGTGAACGTCAGTACCGGGAGCACGTAGGACTCGGTGTCCCAGAAGGAGTGCCCGTCGTACCCGGTCCCGGTCAGCCCCTTCGCGGGAATCGCCCGGTTCTCGCCACGGGCGGCCGCCTGGAGCACGTGGAAGAGAGCGAAGCGCACCGCCTGCTGGATCTGCGCATCCCCCTCCACCTCCACATCCGCTCCGGCCCAGAAACGGTCCAGATAGGCCCGCTGCCCGGCCACCAGCCCGTCCCAGCCGGTGCTGACCGCGGCCGCCACCGCTCCGTCCACCTGATCGTGCACGGCCGACAGCGAACGCTCCCCGGACCAGCCGTAGGCCACGAACTTGAACAGCCGCAGCGGCTGTCCGGGCGTCAGGTCCGCCGTCACCGTCAGTCGGCTGACGTCGGGCTCGCTCTCCGCCGTCCAGCGGGTGCTCTCCGGTCCTTCGATCAGATGGTCGGCCGCCGCTCCCACCCTGAGCGCACTGCGGTCGGTGCAGTGCAGCAGCCGCAGCCGGGTTCCCTGCGCGAAGCTGTCTTCCGACGTCAATGGGGACTCGATCGCCGCGGCGACTCGCGGATCGCCCACCAGGCTGGGCAGTTGTTCGTTCGCGACGAGTTCGGACTGCACGGCCACCGTGGCCGGTCCGTCGACCGGTTCGACCTCGTACACCACCGCGGCCACCGCCCGCTGGGTGAAGGAGACCAGCCGCCGCGAGGTGATCCGGACCGTACGGCCGCCGGGCGAGGTCCACCTCGCGGTACGGCTGAGCACACCCGTACGGAAGTCCAGAACCCGCTCGTGCTCCAACAGCTTGCCGTAGCGGAGATCGCACGGGTGATCGTCGACCAGCAGCCGGATGATCTTGCCGTCGGTGATGTTGATCATCGTCTGACCGGACTCGGGATACCCGTAGCCGGCCTCCGCGTAGGGCAGCGGATGCCGCTCGAACACGCCGTTGAGGTAAGCGCCGGGCAACCCGTGGGGCTCCCCCTCGTCGAGGTTTCCGCGCCATCCGATGTGCCCGTTGGACAGGGCGAACACCGACTCGCTCTGGGCGAGCAGGTCCAGGTTCAGCTCGTTTTCACGCAGGCACCATGGCTCCACCGTGAAACTGGGATGAATGATCACCGCGACTCCAGGATCTCGGCCGGACCGCGGAGCACGACGTCCGCGGCACGGACGTAGCGGAACGAGCCCTGGTGGGGTTCCGCCCCGTCCTCACGGATCCGGCGCAGCACCAGACTGCTCCTCCGCGCACCCGATCCGCTCGTCCACCACCTCGAAGGGCACAAAGTCAGTCGCCTCGCTTGTGACGCGTTTGCGGAGACATTCCTCGAACATCCTGTTCCGGGCAGCCGCGTTCGTCTTCACGGTCCGGGTGGGTACGGCGCCGAGGCTAGGCGGTGCCCACCGCCGACGGTCCGCACACACTGCCCGGCACGCCGGAAGGCACCCGCTCGGTCGAGGCGCGCACGGCGACCGAGGCGCCGATCAGGTCGTGCACTCGAACGGGCCACAGACGGCGACGGCCATCGAGTCCGGTCAGACCGTGGTCGCCGGCGAGGAGGCCGCTGCTCACGGTGCTCGGGCCCGCCCTGCCGGGCGCTTCGCTCAGCCGACCCGACGCGTTCTGACTCCGTCGGCCTCGAAGTCGTAGACGGTCCCGTTGATCCGCAGGCCGTCGACGGCGCCGATCCACATGTGGTCGCGGCCCTTGCCCACCGCGGCGGTGTAGATGGTCGGCCGCGCGCCGCCGTCGTCGAGCGCGGATTTCAGGTCCTTGAAGGCGCATCCCGGGGCAGCGGAGGCAGCCACCGCTACAGTGCCGTTAACCCAAGCGCCACTTTCCGCTTCATGCCGAAGCGAGCGTTCACGCTCACTCCTTCCGTGGTCGATACGAGAGCAGGACGGGCGCTGAGCCGGTCCTTGCGCAGCGCCGCCACGCTATGAATTCCCGGGGCGGAAACGACCACGGCGCACCTGTGTGATAGGACGCTTAATGCCTGTGGTGGAGCAGCATTGGTCTCTTCGTGCCCCATGGAGCCGCCGGCCCAGCAGCATGGGCAGACGGCGAGAGGACCCGGCAGCACGGCGGCGGACAACGACCCGCAGGGCAGCCGCATTCCTTCCCCTGCATCCCGTCCGACTACGGTCGCGGTCGGCCGGACCGGCTCTCGGGCGGGTGTGAGGATCCACACTTCCTCCGGGATTGCGTCGGCCGGGCCGGCACGCAAGAGTGTTCCAACTGCCGAACCCAGCCAGCGAGATGCTTCCGTCGGGCACCGCACACGGTGGCGCGGGCGAAGAGGATGGGATGCACGTGAGCCCAATGCCGTTGAGGGGGTTCGCGGTGGCGTCGGCCACCGCGGTCACCGCTGTCGGAAGCGTCGTCGGTGTTGCCTCCGGCAGCAGCGCGCAGAACAACGACGCCCAGGCGCCGGCAACCGATGCCACCCTCCTCGCGGACCTGCCCGCGGGCCAGCAGGCGCAGGTGCAGACCGCGTCCCTGACGCAGCAGGCCGACGCCGTGGCCGTCCAGGCGGACGCGAGCGCCAGGAAGGACGCCGAGCAGACTGCCCGGGCGGCGGCAGCCAAGACCGCACAGGCCAAGAAGGCCGCGGCAGACAAGGCCGCCAAAGACCGTGAAGAGGCCAGGACCGCGGCCGGCGATTCCACCGCCACCTTCCCGGTGCAGAGTTCCTACACCGTGGCGCAGCTCAAGGCGATGGCCGCACAGATCGTCGGCAGCAGCCAGTTCCAGTGCTTCAGCAACATCGTGGACCACGAGTCCACCTGGAACTACCTCGCCGTCAACCCCTCCTCCGGCGCCTACGGACTCGTCCAGGCCCTGCCCGGCTCCAAGATGGCCTCCGTCGCCGCCGACTGGCAGACCAACCCGGCCACCCAGATCAAGTGGGGCCTCAACTACATGAACACCACCTACGGCAGCCCCTGCCAGGCCTGGGCCTTCTGGCAAGTCCACCACGCGTACTGACGGCCCTGTCCGGTGGTGCCAGGCGTTTGACGCCCGTCCTGGGGCATGTCACGTCATCCGCCGGCGGCGTCCTCGTCCTCCCAGCGCAGCAGGTCGCCCGGCTGGCACTGGAGCACCTCGCAGAGCGCGGCGAGCGTAGCGAAACGTACTGCCTTGGCGCGGCCGTTCTTGAGTACCGCCAGGTTGGCGGGCGTGATTCCCACCCGGTCCGCGAGCTCGCCCACGGACATCTTCCGCCTGGCCAGCATCACGTCGATGTCGACGGCGATCGGCATCAGATCACCTCGTCCAACTCGGCCCGCATCTCCGCCGCTTCGACCTCGCGCGCGACAGCCTGGGCGAGCAGCATCCGCAGCACGAGCACAATGAGCGCGACCCCGAGGATGGCCACGCCAACCCCGCCCATGATCACAGTGACGCCGGGGTCGTCCCGCTGGCCCGGCGCGTTGATGGCCGTGACCGCGAACCACAACAGGGCAGCCGCCACGATCGCGCGGATCACGTAGTCCACGTACCGGAAGGCGGCGTGGGAGAACACGGTTCCGCGTCGCACCATCGTCACCAGCCGCCATACGCAGACCAGGGCGACCTGGGCCGACACCATGCCCAGGATCGTGATCACGCGCAGCGGGGTCAACGGGAGCGATCCGTCCTCCGGGTCACTCCCACTGACCAACGTCCACACCATCCCTGCCTGTACGAACACGGTGCCGGCGAGCACCACCGCGAGCACGGCGCGCAGCGCACGCACTGTCAGTTTCCCCACAGCCCATCCTTCCATCGAGTTACGATGGGAATCTATCGAGTTTCGATAGACTGGGCAAGGGGCGGAAGGGAGGGCGGGGCGGAGGGTTCGCACCGTGGCGGGACGCCGCAGCCCCCGAGCTGCCAGGAAACACCCTTGTGGCCATCGTGTGCCGGCACCAGACAGGAGTCGGCCCAGAACGCTGCGCCGGACAGGCCGGGAGGCACCCTGGTCCTCAGTCCTCCGCGATCCGGATGACGGTCCGTCCGGGGACGCGTTGTCCAGGGGCGAAGGCCGCGGCCGCCTCGGCCAGCGGGCGGACCGCGCCGACGCGCACCCGGAGCCGTCCGTCCCGCAGACGCTGCGCCAGGTCCGTGAGGCGTGCGCGGTCGGGCTCCACGACGAAGAACAGGGCCCGCCCGTCCTCGGGGCGGACCGTGGGCGGCTGGGCGATGGAGACGAGCGTGCCGCCGGCCCGTACGAGCGCGGCCGAACGATCGAGGACGTCGCCGCCGATCACGTCGAACACCACGTCGACCTCGCCGGCGTCCGCCAGTCGGCCGGCGTCGAGGTCCAGGAACGTGTGCGCGCCGAGCGTGAGGACGGTGTCCCGGTCGGCGGACCGGCCGGTGCCGATCACGCGGGTTCCCGCCTCCCGCGCGAGCTGCACCGCGAGCGAGCCGACGGCGCCCGCGGCACCGTGGATCAGGACGGTCTGGCCGGTCACGATCCGCGCGTGGTCGAACAGGCCCTGCCAGGCCGTCAGACCGGAGATCGGCAGCGCGGCCGCCACCGTGTGGTCGACATCCGCGGGCAGCGGCGCGAGGTTGCGGGCCTCAACGGCGACGTACTCGGCCAGCGAGCCGTCGCGGGCCCAGTCGGTCAGACCGAAGACCCGCTGGCCGACCGTGAGACCGGTGGTTCCGTAGCCGAGTTCGGCCACGACACCCGAGACCTCGTGCCCGGGCACGCTCGGCGTCCGGTCGCGGCCCGTGCGATCGGTCCACGTTCCGGGCCAGGTGAGCTCCCCCCGGGTGAATCCCGCGGCATGCACCCGCACGACGACGTCGTTCTCGGCGGCATGGGGATATGGCCGGTCGGTGAGGGTCAGCCCGCTGACTCCGGCGTCGCGGTCGGAGGCGGTGATGGCTTGCATGAGCGTTCTTCCTGTCTGATCGGTGAACTGGCCGGCCGGCTGGTCCGCCACTGGCCTCTGTCTGGTTTCCCACAAAGTGCGCATATCCATCGCATCAGGCGACCGGCGGTTCCGTAGGCATGTGACCCTCCGACCTGGACGAGGGCGATCAGGGGCGGCCGAACACCGGCACAGTGAAGGTGCCCGGCCGGCCAGGACGGCAACGGCAACGGCCGGAAGCCACCGGTGCCCCTGCAGCTCAACCTCAGCCCCCGCCATCTGACGCGGCTGTTCCGGGAGGAGCCGGCCACCACACCGGCCCGCTACGTCCGCACTCCGTGACCTCGACGCCCCCGACCGGCTCACCCGCTTGGTCGTAGCCGTGCCAGCAGTACTTGACGGCGAGGACGTAGCCGTCGGGGGTGATGAGCCGGCCGGCCTCGATGGGCCGGTCGCGGGTGACATCCCCTACATGATCACTGACGAACCGAGGAGACGCCCCGCCCGGCTCAAAGCCTGGTGCGGCACGCGGCGGCGACGGCTCCCGGTGGTTCAGAAACCGATGGCTTCGCGGAGCAGCAGGACGGTGCCGCGGCCGGCCTGATGTTCCGCGTTGAGGATGAGAAGGCGGTTGACGGCGCTGGGCCACCCGTAGGCCTCCCGGGTGCGGGCGCTCTCCAGCGGAAGGCAGTGGTCTTCGACGCGCCGTAGCGCGGTGTCCAGGTCGGGTACCACCTTCTGCGCCCCGACGATCCAGATCGCGCGCGCCGCGCCGCCGGCGTAGCCGGGCAGCTGGCTTCCGCTGCCCGAGGCGACCACGAGGGAGCCGGTCTCGGTGACCGCGGCGACGCTGCCGACGATGACGTCGGGGCCGGCCAGCAGCCGCCGGATGTCGTCGGCGCCGGTGACCCGGTCCATGGCCAGGACGCGTGGCTTGATGGCCTGGTACCGTCCGCCGGCGTTGATGTCCTCGTCGATCCCGGACAGCCGGAGGGTCTCGCTGGCCCCGGTGAACACACTGGCGCCCTCCGGTATCAGCTCTTTGACGCGGGTGCGCGCGGCAGCGGCGTCGTCGAGGATCTCCACGGTGAAGCCTTGTGCGGTCAGCGCGGTGGCCGCCCGCTCCAGGCGCTGCGCGGGCGCCGGGTCGGTGAACGGTGTTGCCGGCATGGAGGTGGTCATGGTGTCTGCGCGCTTCCTGTTCGCTGGATGATGTGTTCGTCCCGTCGGTTCGACAACACAGCCCGCCGGAATGTGAGGTGGCGCTCGGGCCTCACATTCCGATGCGCCGTCTTGTCGAACCGATGAGGGCAGACACGACCGAGGGAGCCGTCGCCACCATGACCACCCGATCCGGGCAAGGAAACGCACCGGCCGATCCGGGCCTGGAGGCGATCATGAGCGAGCGGCGTCAGCTGATGAACATCGCCTACCGGCTCCTGGGCTCCCTGGCCGAGGCCGAGGACGCCGTCCAGGAGACCTACACCCGCTGGTACACGATGTCCCCGCAGCAGCGGGACGCCGTCGAGTCCCCCGGCGCCTGGCTGACGACGGTCACCAGCCGCATCTGCCTCAACCTGCTCGGCTCCGCCCGGGCCCGGCGAGAGACCTACGTGGGCGAATGGCTCCCCGAGCCGCTGCCCGACCGTACGGAGTGGGCCACCGGGCGCCCCGGCGGCACCACCGCCGACCCGGCCGACCGGGTCACCCTGGACGAGTCGGTCAACCTGGCTTTCCTGGTCGTGCTCGAATCGATGACCCCGGCCGAACGCGTCGCGTTCATCCTCCACGACGTCTTCTGCCACTCCTTCGCCGAAGTGGCCGAGATCGTCGGCCGTACCCCGGCGGCATGCCGCCAGCTGGCCTCCTCGGCCCGCCGCCGTATCCGGGCCTCGCGCCCCTCCGCGACGCCGGCTGCCGAGCGCGCCGGCACCATCAGGGACTTCAAGCAGGCGTGGGAGGCCCAGGACATCGACGCGCTCATCGGCCTGCTCGACCCCCATGCCACGGCGATCGCGGACGGCGGTGGCCTCGCCGCGACCTTCCTGCACCCCATCGAGGGCAGCGAGCGGATCGCGTACGCCTGGATGGAGATCGCCCGCCGCAGGCCCGGCGACATGGCGCTCCTGGAGCGTACGGTCAACGGTCAGCCCGGTCTGGTGGCCGTGCAGGCAGGGGCCACCGTGACGGTGTTCGCGTTCGACGTCGCGGGCGACCGGATCACGCGCATCTGGGTCGTACGCAACCCCGAGAAACTCCGTCGCTGGACGACGGCACGTGTATCCCATCGGTGGCGGAACGCGGCCCCGGACGCCCGATCCTGAGCGGGCTTTCGGGCGGTACGCGCGTCCGGTCCGCGGGCCGGTTCACCGGCCGCGCAGGGCCGCGCTGATGGTCCTTGCCGTCTGCTGCACCACGCCCACCAACCGGTCCAGGTTGTGCGCGGGATCGGTCACGACGCTCAGGGACGCCGGCGGCGCGCCGTGCGGTCCGCGCACCGGTACGGCCACACAGCACACGCCGGCCGCCACGTCCTCCCGGTCGAAGGCGACGCCCAGGTCCCGGATCGCCTCGGCCTCCCGGCGCCAGGACCCCGGCAACGGGCCCAGCGGGAGCCGCGGATACACCCCGGCGACCAGCACCTTGCCCGCCGCGGTGAACCATGGCCAGGCCCCGCTGTCGAGTGTTCGGCCGAGCGCCCCGGCATGCTCGCCGGGCGTCCAGTCCAGGACCAGTGTCTGTCCCTCGCGCAGCACGTTGAGCCCCACCGACGCGCCGGTGATGCGCGCGAGGTGGCGGGCCGGTGCGCGGGCGGCGGCGCGCAGACCGGGGTACGGCTGCCAGCCCTGCCCGAGCCGGAAGATCCGCGGTCCCATGCGGTAGCCCCGGCGGCTTCGCTCGACGGCGCCCAGTTCGACCAGCTGTTCAAGGAGCCGGTAGGCGGTCGTCTTGGGCAGTCCGCACTCGGCCGCGAGCCTGGTCAGTCCGGCCTCTTCGACCCGCTCCACCGCCCCCAGCAGAGCGAAGGCGCCCTCCAGCACACTCCGGCCTCCGCCGTCCGACACCTGTGGCCGAGGCTGCGGCTGCGGCTGCGGCTGCGGTGCGACGTACCGGGCCTGTGGCTCGTACGGGTGGTCCGGCCGCCGCGCCGTCGATTCCGCCGATCTCGTTGCTGTCGCTCCCCGTTGGTGGTTCACGTGTCTCTCCCCCGGATGCCACCGGACCGGCTCCCCCGCGGCGCCGCTCCCCGTGCGCGGTGCGCCGCCGTGCGCGGAGTCGCTCCGCCCCAGCAGACTGAAGTCCGCCTCATCAGACTGAAGTTCGAGTGTGGGCCGGAACGTTGTCGATAGGTTGTCGCCCGGCACGAGATTGTGTGCATCGAGTGAAGAAGATCTGTGCGGGGAGTGTGGACATCGTGGTGGAACTGCACCTTCTCGGTCCCGTGGAGCTCTCGGTGCAGGGCCGGACCGTCGAGGTCGGGCCGCCGCAGCGCCGCACGGTGCTGGCCGCGCTGGCGGTGGACGCCGGCCGGCCCGTCCCGGCCGATGTACTGATCAGACGGGTCTGGGGTGCCGATCCGCCGGACGGGGCGCGGCGCGCGCTGCACGCCCATGTCGCCCGGCTGCGTCGGCTGTGCGAGCGGACCGAGGACCCGGGACATCCCCGGTTGCGCCTGGTGCGCCGCTCGGCCGGATACCTTCTGGAGGCCCGCCCGGACCAGGTGGACATCCACCGGTTCCGCCAACTGGTCGGCCGGGCCCGGGAGACGGAGCGGTCGGACGAGACACGGGCGGCGCTGCTGCGCGAGGCGCTCGGACTGTGGCACGGGGAACCGCTGGCCGGGCTCGGCGGGCAGTGGGCGGCACAGGTCCGCGAGGCCTGGCGGCGGCAGCACGTGGACGCCTCGGTCGCCTGGGCCCGGGTGAAGTCGCGGGTCAGCGACCCGGTCGCCGTGATCGGCCCGCTGACCGAACTCCTCGACGCCTACCCGCTGGTGGAACCGCTGACCGAGGCGCTGATGCGGGCGCTGCACGCCGCCGGCCGCAGCGCGGAGGCGCTGGACTGCTACTCGACCGTCCGTAAGCGGCTCACCGAGGAGCTGGGCACCGACCCCGGCGCGGAGTTGCGCAAGGTCCACCAGGCGATCCTGCGGGGAGGCCTGGCCGAGTCCGTCGCACGGCCGGTGTCCCGGACGCCGGTCCGGGCCGCTCCCCCGGCGCGACGGCCGGCGGTGACGACCCCCTGGCCCGGCCCGGCACCTGGCCAACTACCCATGGGAGTACGTGGATTCACCGGGCGCGGCGAGGAACTCGCCCGGCTCGAGGACATCCTCGCCGCCTCGGCCGAGCAGCCCTCGGCGGTGGTGATCACAGCGGTGTCGGGCACGGCCGGGGTGGGCAAGACCGCGCTGGCCGTGCACTGGGCTCGCCGGGCGCAACAGGCTTTCCCCGACGGCCAGTTGTACGTGAATCTGCACGGGTTCGCGCCCGGCGGGTCGGCGACGAGCCCGGCGGAGGCGGTACGGGGGTTCCTGGACGCCCTCGAAGTGCCCCCGGCCCGCATCCCGGCCGGGCTGGAGGCGCAGGTCGGGCTGTACCGCAGCCTGCTGGCGGGGCGCCGGGTGCTGGTGGTGCTGGACAACGCCCGCGACGCCGAACAGGTCCGTCCGCTGCTGCCCGGAGCGCCCGGCTGTCTTGCACTGATCACCAGCCGAAGATCCCTGACCGGTCTCGCCGCCACCGAGGGCGCCCAGCTGCTGACCGTCGGCATGCTCGCTCCCGACGGCGAGGTCGGCAGCCACGCCGGTCAGGCCCGCATCCATCAGCACCTGTCCCGGATGTCCGAGGCGCAGGGCCGGCACCAGGAAGCGCTCGGCCACGCCCAGGACAGCCTGTCGCACCACCGCGCCGCCGGCGACCGGGCCGGGCAGTCCGCCGCCCTGAACCACATCGGCTGGATCCTCGCCCAACGCGGTGACCACGAAGAGGCCCTGACGCACTGTCGGCAGGCCCTCGATCTGGCGCTGGAGACCGGCGATCTCAACGGGCAGGCGAATATCCAGGACAGTCTCGGTTACCTCCACCACGGGCTCGGCGAGCACGCCGAGGCCGTCGACCGCTATCAGCAGGCCCTCGACCTGTTCCATCAGACGGGCGACCGCCACAGCGAGGCCAGCGGTCTGCTCTGTCTCGGCGACATCCACGACGTCACCGGCCGCCCGTATCCGGCCCGCGCCGCGTGGGCCCAGGCCCTGGCCATCACCGCCGAACTCGGCCTCCCGGACACGGATCCGCTCCGCGCCCGGCTCCTCGAACGGCATCGCCGCGCGACCGCCGACGCCACCACTGCCGAGTCACGCCCGGCACCGGCCTGAGACAGGACGCCTGGTGCAGAAGCCGGCCAGGCAGGCGTGAGCCGGCCGTTCGTCCGGAAACCATGGTCACGGCCGGGTGCCGGGCGTGAAGTCGTCCGAGAGCCGGGTGCGGTGCTCGACACCGAGCGACTCGAACCGGGTGCCTGCGGCAGCACGCGTGTTGACCCGCAGTGCGGTGCCCCCTGGGCCGCGTCACCGGCGTCCTGGAACCGCCCCTTGATCCGCAGTTGAAGTCGGCCCTCGCGGCTGCCGTGGCACGCCGGCCGTGGGCTGTGCCGTGCCGCCGGGTCCGTGACCACGTGGTCCGCTGAGCGGAAAGGGGCATGACAGACACCTTCGGCCTGTTCACGCTGGCCGCCTCAGGTATATGCGAACGGCATGGCACACGGGACCGGCCGCTCAACCGGCGGCCTCGACACGGGGGAACGGCGAATGGTGATGGTCTGGAACGAGTTGACGGCGGAACCGCGAAGAGACCGTACCGCTGGACGGGAAGAGGACCTTGTCGGGCTGCGCCTGTTTGGCGCCTTCCGCCTGGAGGGAGCGAACGGGTCGATCGCCGTTCCGGCGAGCGCACAGCGACTGCTGGCCTATCTCGGACTGCACAGACGGGCGCCCCGTTCGGTCGTCGCCGGGACGTTGTGGCCCGACGTCGCCGAGGAGCACGCTCTCGGCAGTCTGCGTACGGTCCTGTGGCGGCTGCGCCGGATGCGGCAGCCGGCGGTCCGCAGCGACGGCGACAGCCTGTGCCTGGCGGACGGCGTGTCCGTCGACGTCGACGACTTCACCCGGGCGG
This sequence comes from Streptomyces sp. NPDC048254, assembly GCF_043201895.1. Classification (NCBI taxonomy): domain Bacteria; kingdom Bacillati; phylum Actinomycetota; class Actinomycetes; order Kitasatosporales; family Streptomycetaceae; genus Streptomyces; species Streptomyces sp. NPDC048254. Next base: position 542,140 of record NZ_JBICZJ010000004.1, on the reverse strand, counting down.
CGCTGCGGTTGACCGGTTCCTCGCAACAGGCTTCGGGTGATGCGCCACCTCCGCTGACCCTCCTGGAGAACGGTGAGCTGCTTCCCGGCTGGGACGAGGAGTGGATCCGCCCGGAGCGGGAGCGGCTGCGCCAACTCCGCCTGCACGCACTCGAAGCGCTGAGCGTCCGGCTCACCGTGCGCGGCTGCTACGCGCTCGCGCTGGAGGCGGCCCTCAGGTGCGTGGCGATCGAGCCCCTGCGCGAGAGTGCCCACTGCGCGGTGGTGGCCGTCCACCTGGCCGAGAACAACGTCGTGGAGGCGATCCGGCACTACGAGGCGTTCCGGCGGCTGCTTCGCGAGGAGCTCGGACTCGAACCGTCGGCGCGCTTGGCCGGCATGTTCCCGTACCAGGTCAAGGGCGGTACGCGGATACCGTCGCCCGCGGTCTCGGCTGCCGGGAGGGCGCCGTCGGCCGGAGTGAAGGCGCCCGGTCCCATACGGGGTTGACGCGGCGTTGACGTCCCGGTCACGGGGGGCCTGCCATCGTCTCCGTGCCCACGCAGGGCCGGCATTTGTTCGACAAGGAAAAGGGGGGCGCCGACATGGCCACATGCCGGGGAGTCGATCTCTCGGTCTATCAGGGAGCCCAGAACTGGAACGCCCGCAAGGCGGAAGGCGTCGTCTTCGCCTTCGCCAAGGCAAGCGAGGGCGAGCACTCCCGGGACGCACACTTCACCACGCACATCGCGGGCATCGCCAAGGCCGGGCTCGTCCCCGGTGCCTACCACTTCGGCTGGCCCAACCAGGACGCCGGCGCCGAGGCGGCCAACTACATCGCCGCCGTGAAACCGCACGCGGGCCCGGGCTTCGTGCACTGGCTGGACCTGGAACGCAGGTCCGACGGCGCCAACTACGGGGGCGTCACAGCCGCCGGGATCAGGGCCTACGCCACAGCCTGGATCGCCAGGGTGCAAGCCGCGTTTCCCCATCAGCGGGTCGGCCTGTACACGGCGGGGAGTGACCTGGCGGCCGGCCACGCGCCCGCCACCGTCCCCCTGTGGTACCCCGCCTACCCCTGGTCCGGTGCGGCGACCTACGCACAGGCCGAGGCACACCCGAAGCCCAGCCCGTCCGGCAGGTCTCCGCTGTTCTGGCAGTTCACCTCGACCCCCCTCGACCGATCCATCTGCTACCTGAGCGAGTCCGCGCTGCGCGCCTGGGCCGCCGGAGAGGAAACCGAAGACATGGCGCTCACCACGGACGACATCAACAAGGTCGCGGCCGCGGTTGTCGCGAAGCTCGTCGCCGGCGGCGGTGTGCTGGAGACGGCGGACGTCAGAGAGGTCGCGGCCGCGGCGGCGAAGGAGGTCCTGACCATGGACGGAGTGATCAAGGCCCCTGCCGATGCCCCGGACGCGAAGACCAACCCGTACTGGGCCCTCCAGTCCTACATCAAGGACACCAACGCCCGGGTGCGCCTCGTACAGGCGACGGAGGCGGCCCAGAGCGCGGTCATCGCACAACTCGCCGCCGCTCTCGCGACGTTCGACAAGAACATCGACCCCGCCGCGCTCGTCGCCTCCATCACCACGGCGATCGAGACGGCCGTGAGCAAGGTCGTCATCCACCTCGACCCCGCATCCTGAGACCCCGGAGGGTTGTACCCGTGAACCTCTTCGCCAGCTTCATGCGCACGGTCGTGCCGATCGTCGCCGGGCTCCTGCTGACCTTGCTGGTCCGCATCGGCGTCGACTTCGACTCGGCGTCCGTGGCGAGCGTGGTCACCACGGTTCTCACCGGCGCGTACTACACGACGTTCCGGCTCCTCGAAAGCCTCGCCGTGAAGCTCCACTCCCGGCCGCTCGCCACCGTCGCCGGAATCCTCCTCGGCTGGGCGGCTCCGCCCGACTACGCGGGTACGGTGCACCCGGCGCAGACCACCACCGAGCACAGTTCCTGACCTCGCCTGTCAGGGCAGCACCACGGCCGCCCTCGCGTTGGACGTGCTGGTCCGACGAGTCCGGTCGGCCAAGGACGCGGGGTCGGTACAGGGCCCGGAGGCGGGCGGCGGGCAGGCGCGCCCCGCCACGGCCGCCGACTGAGCGGCGGAGCCACCGTCAGGGGCTGCGGCCGGCCAGCATGGCCCGGGCCCGTGGGGTGAGCCGCAGCAGCCGGGTGGGCTGTCCGCCCAGCAGGGCCCCGCCGTCGTCAAGGACCCGGGTGCCTCGGTCGAGAGTGACGGTGAAACCGTTGGGGAGGGTCATGGGGCCGGCCGTTCTCGGGCGGAGTTGTTCGTGGTGGCGCGGGTGCCGGACGCCGTTGCTGCCGCGCCGTGCGCGGCCGTCCGCCGGGCCGCGGTCGGCGTCTGCGCGGACGCCGGGGGCTCGCCGAGTCGCCCGCGCGGGTTGGGCCGCCAGGCGCGGATGCGCCGGGCGGCGCTGTCCGCCAGGGCGCGCAGCAGAGCACGGCCCTCCTGCGCGGTGGCGCCGGTGGGGTCGCCGAGGACGCCGTTCGGTGCGACGGCCCGGACACCGTGCGCCGTCAGCTCCGGCATGAGCTGAGCGATCGGTCGGGTGTCTCCGGGGACGGCGGCGTCGAGTCGTACGTCGTCGGGGGCGAGGTGGAGCATGAGTGACGTCTCGGTGCGCCCGGCGTGCGCGTCTCCGCCGGGGACGCCGCAGCCGAGCCACGCGGTGTCGTGTCCCTCGGCACGCAGTTGGGCCACAGCCGCGTCGAGGGTGGCCACGTTGCCGCCGTGGCCGTTGACGAACACGCACTGTCCGGCCCACAGCGACAGCGACCGCACCATCTCGACCAGCACCGTCCGCAGTGCCTCGTGACCGATGGACACGGTGCCGGGAAAGTGGGCGTGCTCACCGCTCGCGCCGAAGGTGAGTGCGGGTGCCAGCAGCACCCGCGCACCGGAACACTCCTCTGTCCGGTCCCGGTCCGCCAGCCGTTGGACGGCCGCACGGGCCACCGCGGTGGCCACGACGGTGTCGGTGTCCAGCGGCAGGTGCGGCCCGTGCTGTTCGGTCGACCCGACGGCGACGACCACCAGCGGCGCGCCGGTGATCTCCGGCCACACCGCTCGCCCCAACTCGTTCTCTCCGCGTCCACGCTGACCTGGCATGTCAGCCGCTTGTGCCGAGGGTGCGGGTGAAGCCCGCGGGGATGACCAGGTCGTCGGGGCACAGCTCGTGGACCGAGGCCCGGCCCAGCCCCAGGACGGCGGAGTCGAGCCCACCGCGCAGCAGGTCCAGTACGTTCTCCACACCGGCCTGGCCGTTGGCGCCGAGGCCCCACAGGTAGGCGCGGCCGATCAGGACGGCGCGGGCGCCGAGGGCCAGTGCCTTGGCCACGTCGCCGCCGCGGCGGACACCGCCGTCGAGGAGTACCTCGATGTCGCTGCCGACGGCCTCCACGACGGAGGGCAGGATCCGGATGGTCGCGGGCGTGGTGTCCAGGTTGTTGCCTCCGTGGTTGGAGACGGAGACGGCGGAGACGCCGGCGTCCACGGCGCGTCTGGCGTCGTCGACCCGGGTGACGCCCTTGAGGAGGAACGGGCCGCCCCACTCCTCGCGCATCCACTTGACGTCGTCCCAGGTGGGCGGAGGGGTCTGCATCCACTCGTAGTAGGCGCCGAAGAAGGTGGGGGCGCTGCCGCCGGGCGGTTGCAGGTTCGGGGTGGTCAGGTCGGGTATCCGGCCGGTTCTGGCGAAGGACCACAGCCAGCGTGGCCGGGTGATCACGTCGGGCGCGAGCTTCATCGCCGTCCTGAGGTTGATCGATTCCGGGATCTCCGGGCTGCCCCAGTCCCGGCCGACGGAGAAGGACCAGTCGAGGGTGGCGATCAGGGCCTTCGCACCGGCGGCGCGGGCCCGTTCCATGCGCCGGCTCATACTCTCGCGGGTGCCGGTCCAGTACATCTGGTAGAAGGTGTTCGCGTTGGCCGCGGTGACCTCCTCCACCGGTTTGGAGGCGAACGAGCTCAGTCCCATGATCACCCCGCGGTTCGCCGCCGCGCGGGCCACGGCGACCTCGCCGTCGGGGTGGACGGCCTGGACGCCGGTCGGTGAGATCACCACGGGCATGGAAGTCTCCACGCCCAGCACGGTGGTGGTGAGATCACGCTCGGCGTGGTGGCCCGCGATGCGGGGTGCGAAGCCCAGTTCGGCGAAGGCCCCCAGGTTGTCGTCGATGGTCCGGCCCCGTTCCGAGCCGGCCACGAGGGCGTCGTACACGGTGCTGGGGAGGTACTTCTTGGCGCGGCGCTGGGCTTCCGCGACCGTCTCGAACCAGGGGTTCCTGCCCATACGGCGACTCTTCCTCGAAAAGGACTGTTATGCGGACGGGATCTGCCGGACGACGGGCGCGGGTACCGCGAACACCGTGGGACACGGCGTCATGTGAGGCTCAGTCCGGCCAGCGGGTCCTCGGCACAGGCGCTGACCGGCGGCCGGTCGACATCCCGGCGGCGGGTCAGCACCAGGTCGACCGGGCCTCGGCGCCCCGCGGGTGCGGTGCGATGGGTGTGGTCGGCGGACGGCCTGGGAAGGTGACCGCGCCCTTCGGGGCGCTGCGCGAGCAGCTGCTCCCCGTAGCCACGGACGCACTCGGGGTCGGGGCCGTCCAACGGCAGACCGGTGAAGAACTTGGCGGCCATGCAGCCGCCCTTGCAGGTGTCGTAGAAGGAACAGGAGGCGCACGCCCCGCCTGTCTGCGGCTCCCGCAGGCCCAGGAACAACTCGGACTCGCGCCACACGCGGGCGAAGCCGCCGCCGTCGCGCACGTTGCCGGCCAGGAACTCGTCGTGGATCGCGAACGGGCAGGCGTAGACGTCGCCGACCGGGTCGATCAGACAGACCACCCGCCCTGCGCCGCACAGGTTCAGGCCCGGCAGGGCCTGGCCGTAGGCGGACAGGTGGAAGAACGAGTCACCGGTCAGGACCTGGTCGCCATGGGCCACCAGCCAGTCGTACAGCTCGCGCTGCTGGGCCTGGGTGGGGTGCAGTTCGTCCCACACATCCGCACCGCGCCCGGAGGGGCGCAGCCGGGTGAGCCGGAGCTGCGCGCCGTAGCGGTCGGCGATGGCCTTGAACTGGTCCATCTGCGGGATGTTGTGGCGGGTGCAGACCACGGAGAGCTTGAAGTTCTTCATCCCGGCGTCGGCGAGGTTCCGCATGGCGCGCAGCGCGGTGTCGTACGAACCTGCTCCGCGCACCGTGTCGTTGACCTCGGGGGTTGCCCCGTCGAGGGAGATCTGGACGTCCACGTAGTCGTTGGCGGCCAGGCGGCGGGCCACCTCGGGAGTGATCCGCACTCCGTTGGTGGAGAACTTGACGCCGACGCGGTGGGCGGTGGCGTAGTCGAGGAGTTCGAAGAAGTCGGCGCGGACGGTGGGTTCGCCGCCGCCGATGTTGACGTAGAAGACCTGCATGGCCTCCAGTTCGTCGATGACGGCCTTGGCATCGGCGGTGGTCAGCTCACGCGGGTCACGCCGCCCCGAGCTGGACAGGCAGTGGGTGCAGGACAGATTGCAGGCGTAGGTCAGCTCCCAGGTGAGGCAGATGGGGGCGTCCAGGCCGTATTCGAAGAGGTCGACCAGACGGCTCCCGGCCGACCGGGGTGCTCGGGCAGTCATGACGTACTCCTTTCGACGACCATCGAGGCGCGGGCCAGTGCGCCCAGCGCTCGCCCGAAGCCGGGCAGTTCGCTCTCCGTGACCTCGGCGGCCGAGCAGGCGGCCCGCGCGGTGGGCGCCGTGGCCAGAGCCTGGACGGCGGCAAGCAGACGGGGGTCCTTGAGGAAGGTGAGCTTGCGGGTGCCGAAGTGGTAAAGCAGTGCGCCGAAGGGTTCGGGCCGCACCGAAACCTGCGGGTGCAGGTCCCAGGCGCGGTCCAGGTCGATCGGGGGATCGATCGGGTTCATGGGTCGTCGCGGCGGTCTAGTAGACGCCGCACATGCCGTCGATCGAGACCTCCTCGATCAGCGTGTCCGTCTCGACCAGGGCCTCGGGCTCGACCTCGGTGGCCTGCTCGTCGGCGGAAACGGTGTCGAACTCGTTCATGCGGTCCTCCCGGGGCTTGGCTCCGGCGGGCTCGCGCCGGAGCGTGTGGGGGGCGGAGCGGAAAGGAAGGGCAACCGCCGTCGGAATCGGCGGGCGGCAACTGGCGCGTGTCACGGTCCGTTCACGTGCCGGGCCGACGGAGAACAGCGGACGGATCCCTGCTTGCAGCCAGGAGACTAACGGCACTTGGTGCCAAAAGGAAGGCGTCGGCGTTCAACTGCGCCTGACGGGGCGATCGGTGCACCAGCGATACGTTGGCCGGGGGCTTGCGCTCGTGCCGGGACTCGGCTTTGATCCCTGAGCCATGACAGAGATCCGCCTGCTCGTCCGCCCCGGGCCTCTCCCGTGAGTTCGGCACCCCTGTCCGGCGCATCTCATGATGTGCTCGTGGTCGGCGCGGGCGCCGCGGGTGCGGTACTGGCCGCCCGCCTGAGTGAGGATCCCGACCGCACCGTCCTGCTGCTGGAGGCGGGCCCCTCCCCCGCGACCGAAGAGGAGTTCGGCCACCGGCTGCTCGACGCACGGCTGGTCCCCGGTGCTCAGCCGGATCACCCCGGCACCTGTGTCTACCCCGTCCACCTCACCCCCGAGCGCCCGTGGGCGGTGCCTCGCGGCCGGGTGCTCGGCGGCTCCACCACCGTCAACGGCGGGTACTTCGTACGCGCCCGCCGCCAGGACTTCGACCGCTGGTCCGCCCTGGGCAACCCTGCCTGGGCCTACGACCGGGTCCTGCCCTTCCTGCGCGCGCTGGAGAACGACCTCGACCTCGGCGCCGGGCCCATGCACGGCGGTCAGGGCCCCGTACGGGTCCGGCGCGTGCGGACGGACCACCCCGCGGCCAGGGCCTTCCGCGACGCGGCGCGCAGCTGCGGATACGCCGTGGAGCCGGACAAGAACGACCTCGACGCGGCGCCCGGCTTCGGACCGGTACCCACCAACTCCGTGGACGGCGTACGCCGCAACACCGCCCTGAACTACCTGCCGCCGAAGGTCCGTGCCCGGCCCAATCTCACCGTACGAGGCGGAAGTCCCGTCGTCCGGGTCGCGGTGGCACACGGCCGCGCCGTCGGCGTGGTGCTCGTCGACGGCACACTCGTCCGCGCGGGCGAGGTCGTGCTGAGCGCCGGGGCCATCGGCTCCCCCCAGTTGCTGCTGCTGTCGGGCATCGGCCCCCGCGCCGACCTGGAGCGGCTCGGCATACCCGTGGTCCGGGACACGCCCGCGGTCGGTGCGCACCTGAGCGACCATCCTCAGGTGGTCCTCGACTGGACGCTCCGCCACGACCCGCCCGCACCGCGGGGATCCTGGCTCGGCGGGTGCCTGCATCTGGCCTCGGGCGTCGGCGAGTCCGGCGGCCGCGACGGTCCCGGCGACCTGGAGATACTCCAGTCCCTCGTGCCGATGCGGGGGTTGACCAGCGGCCGGACCGGCGCGCCGGGGGAACCGCTGCCGTTCCTGGTGGCCGCGCAGGCACCGCGGCGAACCGGCCGGCTGAGCCTGGTCCGCTCCGATCCCGCGACGCCGCCCCGCATCCACTACGGATTCCTCAGCACACCGGACGACCGACGCCGGCTGCGCGAGGGAGTGCGCGCCGCGGCCGCGCTGCTGGCGTCACCGCCCATGGCGGATCTCGCCGCCGGACGTGCCGGCCCGGCCCCTGACGTGCTGGCGGCGGACAGGGCGCTCGACCGGTGGGTCGCCGACAACCTCGGCACCGCGCAGCACACCTGCGGCACCGTGCCGATGGGTGTTGCCGACGAACCCGGCCGTGCCGCCGTAGACCAGTACGGACGTCTTCACGGCATCCGCGCGCTACGCGTCGCCGATACCTCGATCCTCCCGGACGCTCCCCTGCGCGGTCCCGCCGCCACGGCCGTCCTGGTGGGCGAGGTGGTCGCGGACGCCATGCGCCGCGAGCTGCGCTGACGTTCCCGGCTACCGCAGCACACGTCTCCGCTCCGGCCCGTGGTTGGGGATCAGCCTGGGAGGTGGGTCAACGAGTCCCACCCGCCGGCCAGTTGACGGAACGTCGCGTCGATCAGTGGCGCGAGAAGTCGGCGTTCGTCGGCGAGCCAGTGCTCGTAGGCGGCGATGGCGGCGGCCAGGGAGGCGTGGCCGACGAGTCGCGGCAGCAGATCGGACGTCGACAGGCCGGTGCGTGCCGCCACGAACTCGGTCACGATGGCACGCCACGCGTTGTACCGCAGTGTGGCGTCGGCCTGGAGTGTCGGCACGGTGAGGATGAGCTGCATCCGTTGCCGGTGCCAGGGCACTTCCTCGGGGTCGAACCGGTTGAACTCGACGACCGCCTCGCGCAGCGCATCCGCGAAGGGGACGTCCGGGTCGACGGCGTCGAGCAGTTTGCGCAGGCCCGCCAGCTGGTTCTCGAAGTCGCCCCAGACCAGGTCGTTCTTCGAAGCGAAATAGCGGAAGAAGGTACGGCGCCCGATGCCGGCGGCGCCGGCGATGTCGTCCACCGTCGTGCTGTCGAACCCCTGGGAGGAGAACAGCTCGAAGCCGATGCGTTCCAGGTCGGCGCGGGAGGTGACGCGGGGCCTCCCGATCCGGCCAGGTGCGTCCGCTCGCGCGCTGGTGGCCTGCTCCACGGGCTCTCCCTCTCCCGGGCGGACCTCGGGCGACGGCCCAGGGCATCACACGATACGCGTCGCCGGTGAGACGCCGCGAACGACGTCCATGTCACCCTGCCCGAAGCATTCTGGGTACGGACGCGCACGATGAGCGTTCATATACGCGAACATCATGCACATGGGTGTACATGGTCCGAGCGGGCATGCCACACTCCTTCAACTCCCGTGCACCTCAGTCCAGTTGGAGAGGCAGGCAGTCATGTCCATCTCCCGGCGGGCCGTGCTGGCCACGGCAGGCGGCGCCGCGGTCGCCTACGCCAGCGCACCTCTGCCCGCGCACGCCGAGGCCGGGCACGTGCCGGCCGCCACCACGCACGTCCTCAGAGCCGCCGCCGACTACGCGGTCGAGAAGGTCCGCGCCGTCGCACCCGGCGTCACCGGCTTCCCCGTCGCGACCAAGTTCGAGAAGTGGACCTACTCCCAGAACGGCGACTGGGTCGGCGGATTCTGGCCCGGCACCCTGTGGATGTGCTGGCTCCACACCGACGACGACCGGTTCCGCGCCCTCGCCCTCGACTCCGCACGCAAACTCGCCCCCCGCCGCACCGACACCACCACCCACGACCTCGGCTTCCTGTTCACCCCCTCCTGGGTCACCGCCTGGCGCCTGACCGGAGACGACCAGTGGCGCACCGGCGCCGTCCAGGCGGCCGACTCCCTCATCCGGCGCTACAACCCCCGCGGCCGGTTCCTGCGGGCCTGGGGCGCGCTGGACGACCCCGCCAACGCCGGGCGCATCATCATCGACACGATGATGAACCTCGACCTGCTCGTCTTCGCCACGCAGCAGACCGGCGACACCGCCTACCTCGACATAGTCGCCCACGCCGAGACCACCCAGCGCCTCTTCCCGCGGGCCGACGGTTCCACCCCGCATGTCTGGGACCTCGATCCGGCCACCGGCGCCCCCGTCGGCCCCAACACCGTCCAGGGCTACAGCCCCACCTCCTGCTGGTCCCGTGGACAGGCCTGGGGGATCTACGGATTCACCACCCTCTACCGCCGCACCGCCGACGCCCGGTTCCTCACCACGGCGACGCGCCTGGCCGAGTACGCCATCGGCGTGCTCACCCCCAACCACGTCCCCGTCTGGGACTACCGGGCGCCCCAGCACCCCCACGACATCAAGGACGCGTCCGCCGGAGCCGTCATGGCCTGCGGGCTCCTCGACCTGGCCGCCGCGACCGGCCGCCAGAAGTACCGCGACGTCGCCCTGCGACTGCTGACCGCGCTCGCAGGGACCTGCCTGACCAGGGCCTCCGCCCGAGCGGACGCCGTCGTCGCCCGCTGCACCCGCAACCGGCCGGCCGAGGACGGCGTCGAGGTCTCCCTCCCCTACGCCGACTACTACCTCCTCGAAGGCATCCACCGGGTCCTCCACCCCCAGGCCCTCGACCGTGCCATCGACCTCACGATGCCCTGACCGACGGCGGAGGTGCGACGGTGCGCAGCCGCGACGACAGCAGGACGCGGTGTTCGGCCGCCGGGCCGGCACCGGTCGGCTTCCCGCAGTTCAGTGGCTGTTACATGGACCGCTGTCCGTCGCGCCGGCGACCGGTGAGATGATCACAGCATGGGGACGGAAGAACTCGTTCGGCGCCGGACGCGCCGAGCCGTCACGCCGGCATCCGGCGTCCCAGACCACCGAGTCGACCTTCCGCACCCCGAAAGGGGAAGTACCGTGTCCGTGTTCCAGCGCATCCTCGTCGCCGTCGATCCCAGCCCCGCCCGCCGCTCCGCCGTACGGCTGGCCGGCGAGCTGGCGCGGCTCACGAACGCCGAGGTCCGCGTCGTACACGTCATCGCCTCCGCCGCCTCCGTCGCGGCGATCGTCCCGCTGGAGGAGGACACCGAGGCCAAGGCCGTTCTGGACGAGGCGCTCGCCGCCCTCCGGGACAGGGGCGTCAAGGCCGAGGGAACCCTCCTGAGGGGGCTCACCACCCAGATCGCGACCGCCATCTCGGAGACCGCCGAGGAGTTCGACGCCGATCTCATCGTGCTGAGCCCGCACCACCGCAGCGCCGCTCAGGCGCTGTTCGACCCGCGGGTCAGCGATGCCGTCGCGCACCGCACCCACACCGCGATCCTGCTCGCCCCGGAGAGCCAGGACCAGGACTGACCGGCATGAGCCCCGGGGCCGCCGCGGATGCCCGTGTCCGCGGGGGCTCCGGGCTCACGCATGCGGGCCCCTCGGCGTGGCGGACGCCGTCTCCTAGCGTCGGCGCCAGGGCAGCGCCTCCTGCTCGTCGCCGTCGGCGTCCATGCGCTGGAGCGCGGTGTTGATCGACTCACCGATCGCGGCGAACTGGGTCACCTGCTCAGGGGTGAGGGCGTCGAAGACGGCTCGGCGGACCGCCTCCACGTGGCCGGGGGCCGCGCGCTCCAGGAGGCGCATGCCCTCCTCGGTGAGGACGGCGAACTGGTTGCGGCGGTTGCCGGGGTCCTCGCGGCGGTCGACGTACCCGGTCTCCTGGAGCCGGGTCACGGCGTGGGTGAGCCGGCTTCGGGTGATCTTCAGACGTTCGGCCAGCTCGGACATGGTCAGGCTGTGGTCCTGGACCGACGACAGGTGGACGAGCAGGGTGTAGTCGGCGTGGGTCATGCCCGCGTCGCGCCGGAGCTGGCGGTTCAGGTGGTCGGACAGGTGCGTGGAGAACTGGACATAGGCGAGCCACGCCCGTCGTTCCTCGGGGTTCAGCCAGCGTGGCGTCGTGGTCATGCGCGCACTGTAACCATTGACGTTTGAATGTTCAAACCTCTTGTGGGTGCGCGTTTCCGTGCCGCGGCCGAGCTCTCCACGGTGTCCCGCCGCGGTGCGCGGCACCGCGGCGGGCTGGGGGTGTGTCAGGCGCCGACGTACTCCGCGAGGTGCTCGGCGGTGACGGTCTTGCGGGCCGCGACCAGGTCGGCGGGGGTGCCCTCGAAGACGATCCGGCCGCCGTCGTGACCGGCGCCGGGGCCCAGGTCGATGATCCAGTCGGCGTGGGCCATGACCGCCTGGTGGTGCTCGACGACGATGACGGACTTGCCGGCGTCGACCAACCGGTCGAGCAGACCGAGGAGTTGCTCGACGTCGGCGAGGTGCAGGCCTGCGGTCGGCTCGTCGAGGACGTAGACGCCGCCCTTGTCGGCCATGTGCGTGGCCAGCTTGAGGCGCTGCCGCTCGCCGCCGGACAGGGTGGTGAGCGGCTGGCCGACGGTGAGGTAGCCGAGGCCGACGTCCTGGAGCCGCTGGGCGATCCGCTGGGCGGCCGGGACGTTCGCCTCGTCCGCCGCGAAGAACACCACGGCCTCGTTCACCGACAGGGCCAGCACCTCGCTGATGTCGCGGCCGTGGAGTTCGTAGTCGAGCACCGATCGCTCGAACCGCTTCCCGTCACAGTCCTCGCAGGTGGTGGCGACGCCGGCCATCATCGCCAGGTCGGTGTAGACGACGCCGGCGCCGTTGCAGGTGGGGCAGGCGCCCTCGGAGTTGGGGCTGAACAGGGCCGGCTTGACGCCGTTCTCCTTGGCGAAGGCCTTGCGGATCGGTTCGAGCAGCCCGGTGTACGTCGCCGGGTTGCTGCGCCGGGAGCCGCGGATGGCGCCCTGGTCGACGGAGACCACCCCGGCGCCGGCCGGGATCGAGCCGTGCACGAGGGAGCTCTTGCCGGAGCCGGCGACGCCGGTGACGACGGTCAGGACCCCGAGCGGGACGTCGACGTCGACGCCCTGGAGGTTGTGGGTGCTCGCGCCCCGGATCTCCAGCGCCCCGGTGGGCTTGCGGACGCTCTCCTTGAGGGTGGCCCGGTCGTCGATGTGGCGGCCGGTGATGGTGCCGGCCTTGCGCAGGCCTTCGACGGTGCCCTCGAAGCAGACGGTGCCGCCTCCCGCACCGGCGCCGGGGCCGAGGTCCACGACGTGGTCGGCGATCGCGATGACCTCCGGCTTGTGCTCGACGACGAGGACGGTGTTGCCCTTGTCGCGCAGTCGCAGCAGCAGGCCGTTCATCCGCTGGATGTCGTGCGGGTGCAGGCCGGTGGTGGGCTCGTCGAAGACGTAGGTGGCGTCGGTGAGCGAGGAGCCGAGGTGGCGGATCATCTTGGTGCGCTGTGCCTCGCCGCCGGACAGGGTGCCGGCCGGCCGGTCCAGCGAGAGGTAGCCGAGGCCGATCTCCACGAACGACTCCAGGGTGTCGTGGAGCGTTCTGAGGAGCGGTGCCACCGACGGCTCGTCGAGGCCCTCGACCCAGGCGGCCAGGTCGCTGATCTGCATCGCGCAGGCGTCGGCGATGCTGATCCCGGCGATCTTCGACGAGCGGGCGCCCTCGCTCAGGCGGGTGCCGTCGCAGTCGGGGCAGGTGGCGAAGGTGACCGCCCGCTCCACGAACTCGCGGATGTGCGGCTGCATCGACTCCTTGTCCTTGGAGAGCATCGACTTCTGGATACGCGGGATCAGACCTTCGTAGGTCATGTTGATCCCGGCGATCTTCATCCGGGTCGGCTCGCGGTGCAGGAAGTCGTACAGCTCCTTCTTCGTGAACTTCCTGACCGGCTTGTCCGGGTCGAAGAAGCCGGACTCGGCGTAGAGGCGGGAGTTCCAGCCGCCGCCCTTGTAGCCGGGGACGGTGATCGCGCCCTCGTTGAGGGACTTGGTGTCGTCGTAGAGCTGGCCGAGGTCGAGGTCGGTGACGGCGCCGCGGCCCTCGCAGCGCGGGCACATGCCGCCGGTGATGCTGAAGCTGCGGCGCTCCTTGACCTGCTGTCCGGCGCGCTCGACGGTGACCGCGCCCGCCCCGCTGATGGAGGCGATGTTGAAGGAGAACGCCTTGGGCGAGCCGATGTGCGGCTTGCCCAGGCGGCTGAAGAGGATGCGCAGCAGCGCGTTGGCGTCGGTGGCGGTGCCGACGGTGGAGCGGGGATCGCCGCCCATCCGCTGCTGGTCGACGATGATCGCGGTGGTCAGTCCGTCGAGGACGTCGACCTCGGGGCGGGCCAGGTTGGGCATGAAGCCCTGGACGAAGGCGGGATAGGTCTCGTTGATCAGCCGCTGCGACTCGGCGGCGATGGTGTCGAACACCAGCGAGCTCTTGCCCGAGCCGGAGACTCCGGTGAAGACCGTCAGCCGGCGCTTCGGGATCTCGATGCTGACGTCCTTGAGGTTGTTCTCTCGCGCGCCGTGCACACGGATCAGGTCGTGGCTGTCCGCCACGTGCGGCGCGGACACCTGCGTCTCGGTCTTTCTGGCCATGCTCAAAACCCGTCTCCATCCGCTGCGCGGGGCCTCCGTCGACGGCCGCCACGCTAGCCGGGGTGGAACACTAGCGCTTCTCCATTACTGACCGGTCCCGCCGCCCGCCCGGCCACGGGCGGCGGGGATCGGCTGTCAGTGCGGTGAGCTGCCTGGTCAGGGACGACATTGACGAACGGCCCGTTGACGGTCAGGCCGCTGGGCACGGCGAGCATGTGGCCGCTCGCGTCCTGCGCCGTCTTCGCCGCGCCGGAGGTAACTGGCTCGGGTAGCCGTCGCCGAAGGCCTGCAGCGAGGTGTCGAGGTTGGCGTAGGGGACGATCCGCAGGTTGACCTTCGCGCCGGTCTCGGACTCGAAGCGCGCGATGGCGGAGCGGGTCGCCTTCTCGTCCGCGGCACCGTCAGTGAAGTAGACGTAGGTGAGCTCCTTACCCTTGAAGCTCTTCCAGTCGATCTTGGCGGGAGTCGTCGGCCGGTCCCCGGAGGACGCCGGGGACCCCGGTGCACACGCCGTCGCCGCGAGTGCCGCGACCGTCCCGCCCAGCGGAAAGGTAGGGCCCCTACCGGTTCGCAAACCCGGGGAGTTCTCCAGACGTCCAGGTCGCCACTCGTCCGACGGAGTTCACCGGCCCGTCCCCGGCGGCCCTGCGTGAACGCTTCCCGGTGACGAACCCTGCGAGCGGCTTTCGGTGGCGGGTGACGCGGTGTTCCAGAGGAACGCCGACCGCCGCTGCCCCCGGGCGGCGCACTCCCACCGACCGCACTCCGCGCGGCCGCGCCCTGCCGACCAGGCTCCGCTACGAAGATTTTGCGTTCTCGCGGGACGCCCATGAACCGGCCCCGACCTGCCCGGAGTCCGCTTTGTCCGCCCGTACGGCCCACAGGTAACGGCGAGTTCACCGGGCTTCTCTTCCTCGGCAGTCTACGCGCGTGGTGTCATGCCCACGCTCACCCACCCCCCACGTGAGCGTCAACTCGACTAGGAGTCAGGCATGCTGAAGCTTCTCGGTCGCGCGGGTGTCGCCCTGGCGGCCGGCGCGGCCGTGGTCGCCGCCGCGGTCCCCGCGAACGCCGCGAGCTACACCGCGTTCGCCTTCTCGCTCAGCAGCAGCGAGCCCACGATCTACGACTTCATCAACTCGGCCACCAGCTCGCTCGACATGACGATGTACGAGCTGGAGGACACCACGGCCGTCAACGATCTCATCGCCCTCAAGAACAAGGGCGTCACTGTGCGGGTGGTCCTGGACCGGGCGCACCAGAGCGCCAACGGTTCCGCGTACAGCGCCCTGACCAAGGCGGGCGTGGGTGTGGTGTGGTCGCCGTCCAGCTTCGTCTACACGCACCAGAAGACCATCACGGTGGACGCCACCAAGTCGCTGGTCCTGACCGGCAACCTGACCTCGCAGTACTACTCGACCGGCCGGGACTACGGGGTGTTCACCGACGACACCCGCGATGTCGCCGCGATCGAGAAGGTGTTCGCCGCCGACTACGCCGGCACCTCGGTCACCCCCACCGACGGCGACCACCTGCTCTGGTCCCCCACCGACTCCCGCAGCCGGCTGCTGTCCGTGATCAACGCCGCCACCAAGACGCTCGACGTCGAGGAACTGGAGTTCAGCGACAGCACGGTGGTCAACGCGATCGTCGCCCGGGCCGAGGCGGGCGTGAAGGTGCGGGTGGTCCTGGAGACACCCGACGACTACTCCAGCGAGGTCTCCGACATCGAGGACGCCGGCGGCACGGTCGTCGGCTACTCCGACCCCGACGGCTTCTACATCCACGCCAAGGCCATGGTCGCCGACTACGGCCTGTCCACCCAGGAGGTGGAGGCCGGCTCCATGAACATCAGCAGCAACTCCCTGTCCAACAACCGGGAGCTGGGCATCATCCTCACCGGCACGGGGGTGGCGCAGTCGGTGGCCACGACCATCGAGACCACGTTCAACAGCGACTACAACGGCGGCACCGCCGCATAGCGGACCGGACCTCCGCCCCGGCGGCGCGTGCGCGCGGCCGGGGCGGAGGCCGGCCCACGCGGTGAGACCAGCAGGGCGACGCGGCCTGCTCGGGAGACGGCGGGCCTCGCCCCGGCCGCGAGGAACCCGCACAGCGCGGCGGAGGCCCTCCCCATGCCCGACGGCGCGGGAACGGCACGGTCCCGCCATACGGCCGCGGCTCGACCCGGCCCACCCCTGTGACCAGTACCGGAAGCGAGATCGCGCGGCCCGTCGTACGCCCGCCCGGTGGCCGTAATCTTGCGCACGTGAACGCCGAGACCGTGCCAGAGCCCCTGGACTCCCCGCAGCCCCGTCCGCAGTCGCTGCTGCTCGCCTTCTTCGGCAACCATGTGCTGGAGCGGGGCCCGCTGGGCGTCTACTCGGGCAGCATCATCACGGTCCTGGGCCGGGCGGATGTCGGCGAACAGGCCGTGCGCTCCACGCTGACCCGTATGGTCAACAGGAACCTGCTGCGCCGGCAACGGCAGGGGCGCAAGACGTACTTCGGCCTGACGCCGCTCGCCACGCAGATCCTGCACGACGGCCGGCGGCGCATCTGGCAGACGGGCGCGGTCAACGACGACTGGGACGGCTCCTGGACCCTGCTCGGCTTCTCGCTGCCGGAGTCCTGGCAGCGCCAGCGGCACGATCTGCGCTCGCAGCTCGGGTGGTCGGGGTTCGGGCCGCTGTACAGCGGGCTGTGGATCGCGCCCGGCCGGGTGGACGTCTCCGCCGTCGTCGCCGAGCTGGGGCTCTCCGCGCACGTCAAGATCTTCCACGCGCATGCCGACGAGGCGACGGACATCGGCCTCATGGTCCGCGACACCTGGGACCTGGCGTCGGTCGCCGCCCGCTACGAGGACTTCCACACCCGCTGGGAGGCCTGGCGCGCCGGACCCGGTGACGACCCGGTCGTCACCCGGCTGCGCCTGGTCAGTGAGTGGCTTGGCGTCATCCGCACCGACCCCCGGCTGCCCGTCCGGCATCTGCCGACCGACTGGCCGGCCCACCGGGCGGAGGCCACGTTCCACCGGGTCGCCGCCGAGACCGAGGCCCCGGCCCGCCGGATGGCCACGGATCTGCTGGACACCATGCCCCTGTGACCCCTGCCGCCCGGTCGGAGGCCCCGCGGCTCGCCCGGAATCCCCTGGTCAGCACGGATCACCGCCGATCTATGCTTCTTGGAGCAGGAGGTTCGCCGGACCGTCGAAGGAGAGGGTGCCCGAGTACGGCGACGCCCTCCCTCCGGCATCCGCACCGTGTCCGTCTCTCCCGAGGAAGCCCCGTTGAACTTCTGGTCGATCTATGAGCATGGCTTCGCGCGTGTCGCCGCGTGCACCGGCCACACCGTCATCGCCGACCCGCGCGCCAACGCCGAGGCGGTCCTGCGCCAGGCGCGCCGCTGCGCGGAGGACGGGGTCGCCGTGGCCGTCTTCCCGGAGCTGGGCCTGACCGGCTACTCGATCGAGGACCTGCTCCTCCAGGACGTGGTGCTCGACCAGGTCGAGGAGGCCCTCGCGACGGTGGCGGCCGGTTCGGCCGGGCTGCTGCCGGTCCTCGTCGTCGGCGCCCCGCTGCGCCATCGCAACCGGATCTACAACTGCGCGGTGTTCGTGCACCGGGGCCGGATCCTCGGTGTCGCACCGAAGTCGTACCCACCGAACTACCGGGAGTTCTACGAGCGCCGGCAGATCGCCTCGGGCGACGACGAGCGGGGCGGCACCATCCGGATCGGCTGCGAGCCGGTGCCGTTCGGGGTCGACCTGCTGTTCGACGCGGAGGACGTCCCCGGTCTGGTGCTGCACGCCGAGATCTGCGAGGACATGTGGGTGCCGGTGCCGCCGAGCGCGGAGGCCGCGCTGGCCGGCGCGACCGTGCTGGTGAACCTCTCGGGCAGCCCGATCACGGTCGGCCGCGCGGAGGACCGCAAGCTGCTGTGCCGCTCGGCGTCGCAGCGCTGCCTGGCCGCGTACGTCTACGCGGCGGCCGGGCTGGGTGAGTCGTCGACGGACCTGTCCTGGGACGGCCAGACCATGATCTACGAGAACGGCGCGCTGCTCGCCGAGACGGACCGGTTCCCGCTGGACGACCAGTACGCGGTGGCCGACGTGGACCTGGACCTGCTGCGCCAGGAGCGGGCCCGGATGGGCTCGTTCGACGACAACCGGCGCACGCACGCGGCACGCACCGGCGGCTTCCGCACCGTCCCCTTCCGGCTCGACCCGCCGGCCGCCGACCTGGGCCTGCGCCGCAGGGTCGAACGCTTCCCCTTCGTGCCCGCCGACCCCGAGCGGCTCGCCCTGGACTGCTACGAGGCGTACAACATCCAGGTCGCGGCGCTCCAGCAGCGGCTGGCGGCGATCGGCGGCCCGAAGGTGGTCATCGGGGTGTCCGGCGGCCTCGACTCCACGCACGCGCTGATCGTCGCCGCCCGGGCGATGGACCGCGCGGGCCGCCCGCGCAGCGACATCCTGGCCTTCACCCTGCCGGGTTTCGCCACCGGCGAGCACACCAAGGGCAACGCACACCGGCTGATGAACTCGCTCGGCGTGACCGCGGCCGAGCTGGACATCACGCCGACCGCGCGGCTCATGCTCAAGGAGATGGGCCACCCGTTCGCGGCCGACGAGCCGGTGTACGACATCACCTTCGAGAACGTGCAGGCCGGCCTGCGCACCGACTACCTCTTCCGGCTCGCCAACCAGCGCGGCGGCATCGTGCTGGGCACCGGGGACCTCTCCGAGCTGGCGCTCGGCTGGTGCACCTACGGCGTCGGCGACCAGATGAGCCACTACAACGTCAACTCCGGTGTGCCGAAGACGCTGATCCAGCATCTGATCCGCTGGGTCATCAGCAGCGAGCAGTTCGACCCGGAGACCGGCAGGACGCTCGCCGCGATCCTCGACACGGAGATCAGCCCCGAACTGGTGCCGGGCGAGGAGCTGCAGTCCACCGAGTCCAAGATCGGCCCGTACGCGCTGCACGACTTCACCCTCTACCAGGTGCTGCGGCACGGGTTCCGGCCGTCGAAGATCGCCTTCCTGGCCTGGCACGCCTGGCACGACCGGGAGGCGGGCGCCTGGCCGCCCGGCTTCCCCGAGTCCGACCGCAAGGCGTACGACCTGGCCGAGATCCGGCACTGGCTCGACTACTTCTGCCGCCGGTTCTTCGCCTTCGCCCAGTTCAAGCGCTCGGCCATGCCGAACGGCCCGAAGGTCTCGGCGGGCGGCTCCCTGTCCCCGCGCGGCGACTGGCGGGCCCCGTCGGACAGTTCGGCGAAGGCCTGGCTGCACGACCTGGCGCGCGTCCCGGAGGCGTAGCGTCCCTGCCCGCGATTTGGTGTCCGCCCTGTGGCCACGCTATGGTTGATCTTGCGCGCGGCACTCCAAATCCGGGTAACGCGCGATGCGTTGGTGGTCCAAGGAAAGACGCCCCACTTCCTGTGGGGAGATGCAGGTGCAAGGCCTGCCCGGCGCTCCGTCCGAAGAGCCCCGCCCCCGATCCGTCGGGGGCGGGGCTCTTCGCATGTGCGGCTCTCGGCGGCGGCCGTACACACCCTGACGGGCGAACCTCCCGCCAACACCCGGAAGGAGCCTTGGGGCAGGGCAAAGCACCTGGTCAGAGAGGACTCGTCGAGACGGCGGGCAGGTCATGGGCCGGAGCACCGGTTGCGGGGCCCCGCACGGCTTTCCAGGGTGGGCGCAAGGACAGCAGTGTCGAAAGGAACCCCATGCGCGCCCTAGTCTCCCGCGGCCTCCTCGTCTCCCCTCTGGTCTGTGCCGCCCTGGTCTTCGGCCCGGCCGCCGCCACCGCTGCCGCCGCCGACGCCGGCCGAGAAGCCTCGGGAACCGGTGTCGCACAGCCGGCTCTCCCACCCGGTACCGATGTCGCCGCGCTGCTGCACCGCATCGAGGCGATGGACACGACGCGGTACCACCACGCCCTGGCCCCTCTCCTGGACACGCTGCCCAACCTCACCACGGCGGACGGCACCGCCCTCGACCCCGCTCGGGCCGCCGCCTACGCCAGGGAAGTAAAGGAGTGGAGCGACGCCCTCCAGAAGCGGCTGAGGCAACTGGACGCCGACGGCACCGACCGCTCGGCCCGGGCGGCCGACCCCGTCTCGGACCTGCTGAGCGCGATCCAGGCCGCCGTCAACAGCCTGCTCAGCTCGCTGACCTCGCTCGACCTCGGCGGGGTGCTGGGCGCCGTCACCGGGCTGCTCGGGTCCATTCTCGACGCGGTCACGGGCCTCCTCGGGGCCGTGCCCGCGCTGCCGTCGCTGCCCGCCGCGGACGCCACCGTGACGACGACCGTCGCACCGTGAGGAACTGACCCACGGCAATCGTGGTTCGCCGTCGTGGCGCCCTGGAACACGGGCGCCGCGGCGGCGAGCCCGTTCGGTACCGGGGCGGTCGGGTCAGTTCCCGTTCCAGCCCGGGACCGTCCGCAGCACCTGCTCCGTGACCCGTTCGAGAGCCGTGTCGTCGGGCAGCACGTCGTCCTGCCGCCAGATCGCGACCTCGAACGTGCCCCCACCGTCGTCCTTCGCGTGCTTCGACACCAGGAGGCAGCGCGCCGTGCCGCCGGGCCCCGTGGTCGCCTTCCCGCCGCCGAGGTTGAAGCCGATGGAGATGGTCGGGCTGGAGTAGAGGACGGCCGGGTGACCGAGGACGGTCGTCTTGCGTGCGTCGCCCATCAGGTGGCCCACCTCGGCGACGGACAGGTCGTCGTAGGACGCCGACAGCTTCACGGAGTACGTCTTCAGGGTCACCGTGGCGTCGGGCGAGGGGATCTTCGTGCCTCCGGCGAGCGTGATCCAGTCCCCGTTGCCGCTGGCGGACTCGGCCTGTTCCCGCGGCGTCCCCAGCAGGACCGGCAGATCCGGGCGGTTCAGCGCCTTGCACAGCCGTGCGCCCGAGACGTAACGGGCCGGCAGCCGGTCGGTCGACTTCGAGCAGGCCGCCGGTGCACTGCTCGCGTCCTGCGGGTGGACGAACGTCTTCTGAGCCCACAGGACGCCCACCACGCCCAGGAACACGGCCACCGCGGCGATCGCCTGAACGACCGGTCTGCCTTCCTTTTCAGGCTCGCCGACACCTTCGGTCATGTCCCCACCCCCGCTGTGCGTCCCCTGTGCGCGCGTGGAGCCTAACTGATGTTCGCGGTACTGATGTTCACGGGGATGGCACGGGCCGCTCAGCCCCTTCGGTGGCTACGGCTTCCTCCGGCGGTGTTTGATGACGGCAGCACGCTCCAGGCCGGAGGAAGCAGAGGTGGGCGCGGTGGCCGACGGACGGGTCGTCGAGGCGGGCGGGAGCGCCCTGGTGGTGCGTCGCGCACCGCGGGACCGGACCCGGGCGGCGGTGCTGGTCCTGCACGGCGGGCAGGAGAACGGGCGCCGGCCGGCGCGCCCCTGGCAGCCGGCGGCCCTGCGCATGCGCCCCTTCCTGAGCTCCGCCGCGTCGGTCTCCTCGCCCCGCGACGTCCTGGTCGGCCAGGTGCGCTACCGGTACCGCGGCTGGAACGACGCCGCCGACCCGCTCCAGGACACCCTGCGCGCCCTCGACGATCTGCGCGGCCGGGCCGGGGACGTGTCCGTGGTGCTGGTCGGCCACTCGATGGGCGGCCGGGCGGCGCTGCGCGCGGCGGCCGACCCCGCGGTACGCGGTGTCCTCGCGCTGGCGCCCTGGTGGCCGCCCGGGGACCCCGTGGACGATCTCACCGGGACCCGGATCGTCGTTCTGCACGGCGACCGTGACCGGGTCACCAAGCCCGCCGAGTCGGCCACGTACGTACGGCAGGCCCGGGACGCGGGTGCGCAGGCCGGAATGGTGCTGCTCAGGGGCGGCGACCACGCGATGCTCCGCCGCAGCCACGACTGGCACCGGGCCGCGGCCGCCGCCGTCCGCCGGCTGCTGCGCCCCGAACGTGATCTGGAAGGCTGGACGGCCGAGGCCTGTGGGGCCGAGGAGCCGCTTCTCCGTTGACGCGCGCCCTGATAAATTGCGGCGCCCCCACGCGGCATCCACTCCAAGGACGGCTGATGTCGATCACGAAGTTCGTCAGGCTTGTCACGTACCTGACAGCAATACCCATGGTTCTCGCCCTGTCCGGCACCGCCCCGGCGACCGCCGCACCACGGTCCGCCACCTCGGCACCGGCCGTGTCCGCCGCCGGCACCTGGCAGCCGCCCCTGTCCACCCAGGGCCGCTACATCGTCGACGCCGCCGGGAACCGCTTCCGTCTGAAGGCCGCAAACTGGGACGGCGCCCAGGGGTCCTGGACCGGAAGCGGCAGCATCACCGACCCCGTCAACCACCATGCCGGGCAGGACTCCTACGGCATCCCCCTGGGCCTGGACCGCGCCACCCTCCCCCAGCTCCTGTCGGACTTCCAGGCACTCGGCATCAACAGCATCCGGCTCCCGTTCTCGAACGAGATGATCCATACGACGGCCCCGGTACCGGACGCCGCGGTCACCGCGAATCCGCAGCTGCGCGGGAAGACCCCCTTGGGGGTCTACGACGCCGTCGTGACCGCCCTGACCGGCGCGGGATTCGCCGTCATCCTCAACAACCACACCAACACCTCCCGTTGGTGCTGCGGCATCGACGGCAACGAGCGGTGGAACAGCAGCCAGTCGACCCAGCAGTGGGCCGACGACTGCGTCTTCATGGCCCGCCGTTACGCGGCCAACTCCCGTGTCGTGGGCGCCGACCTCTACAACGAGGTACGCCGTGACGTCCTCAACGACCCCAACTGGGGGCTGGGCGACGACCACGACTGGTACGCGGCCGCCCAGCTCGCCGCCGACCGCATCCTCACCGAGGCCGCCCCGAACCTGCTCATCGTCATCGAGGGCGTCAACTGGACCGGGCTGCCGGTGGACGGCCTTCCGCACGACCGCCCCACCCTCGCCCCCGTCCGCACCCTCTCCCACACCCTGGTGGACGCCCACAAGCTGGTGTACTCCGCGCACTTCTACGGCTATACCGGCCCCCACCACAGCGGCGCCACCGGCATCGGCGAGACCAGCGACCCCCGCTACCAGGACCTGAGCCGCGACGAGCTGTACCAGGTCCTCGCCGACCAGGCCTTCTTCGTCACCACCGAGGGCAAGCACTACACGGCGCCGGTGTGGATCAGCGAGTTCGGCATCGGCGCCGGCGAGACGGGTACGGCCGCCCGCACCTGGTTCGGCAACATCACCGACTACTTCGCCGACCACGACACCGACTTCGCCTACTGGCCGCTGGTCGGCTGGGAGGGCCACGACGACTGGGCGCTGCTGCGCTACGACACCGCCGGGCACCGGTCCGGCCTCCTCGACGGCGGCGACTGGCGGGCCACGGCCTGGGATCACCTCGTGAACTCCCCCAGCCGCACCGGCTACATCACACCGGGGACGACCTGGCGGATGCTGGCCACGGACCACGGCGACGCGGTCCAGTCCCTGCGGGTCCGGGCGGGCGGCGACTGGGACTCGGGCGCCTACAAGGCGGTCTGCCCCGACGGACTGCGGCTGATCGGCCTCGCCCACTCCGGCGGACGCGGCCTGTGCACCGACGCGACGACGGGCGATCTGCGGGCCACGGGCAACGCCCAGACGGCCGTCACGGACGAGCGGTACGTCCCGGCGGGCGGCGACTGGGCCTCCGGATACACCAAACTCCAGTGCCCGGCGGGCCAGTTCGCGATCGGTTACAGCCGTCGTGGTGAGCGGGTGTCGGCGCTGCTGTGCGCGCCCGCGCGCGCCGCGCTGAGCGCGAGCGGCCGCACGGTGTGGTTCGACCGGTCCGACAACCGCCCCGCGGACGCGGCGGGCGACGACTTCGCCTCCGGCGCCTACAAGGGCCAGTGCGCCGCCGGCGAGTACATCGCCGGAGTCGCCTTCACGACCCGGGTGGGCAGCACGCCCGGCCCCGCCGCCGTGCTGTGCGCGCCGGCGCCGTCCTGACCCCGTCCGTCACCGGCCCCCCCTCCACCCAGGTGACGGGGGCACCGGCCGCGCGCTCGTCGTCGCGCGCGTCCCGCAAGTCGTCGAGGTACTCCCACGGGCCCTCCCCGGCGTCCCCCGGTGCAGCCGCAGCGATCCCGACGACCGCCCCAGGCCGGTCGTCGGGATCGTTTCCGCTCCTGCGCCCGGCCGGCTCGGTGCTACCGCGCCCACCCTGCTCCTCGGCTTCGGCTTGGTGACCGGCGCTTCGTCTTTCGGTCGCGGCCCGGCCATTCGACAAGGGGCTGTGCGAAGATCCGGCGCAATCCCGGTCCGCTCAGGGCACGCGCGCCAGTCCGCCGCCCGGGGTCGGTACCGCCAGGTCGTCGTGGCGTTCCGGCGAGTCGGGGTTCTCGGCGGTGGCCGTGAGGACGGACTGCTGGAGGCGGCGCAGTCGTGCCGAGGGTTCCAGGCCGAGGTCTCTGACGAGGAGGGTGCGCAGTTGCTGGTAGACGTGGAGCGCCTCGCCACGCCGACCCGAGCGGTAGAGGGCGAGCATGAATTGGGCGTGCAGGTTCTCGTGGGTGCGGTAGCGGCTGGTCAGGACGGTGAGTTCGGCGAGCAGTTCGCGGTGCCGGCCGAGCCGTAGGTCGGCCTCGATGCGCTGGTCCAGGGCGCACAGCCGGCTCTCCTCCAGCCGCCGCGCCTCCATGGCCAGATGGGCTCCGGTGTGCACGTCGGCGAAGGGCGGCCCGGTCCACAGGTCCAGCGCCTGGCGCAGGGCACGGGAGGCGTCCGCGAAGTTCTCGTCGTCCATGGCCCGGCAGCCCAGTTCACGGAGCCGCTCGAACTCCTGGATGTCACTGCGGCCGCCTCCGGTGGCGAGCAGGTAGCCGCCCGGCAGGGTGGTGAGGACGTCCTTCGCGGAGGGCGCGTCCGCGGCATCGGGACCGGCGCTCCGGCGCAGTGCCGTCGCGATGAGTTCCCTGAGCTGGAGCACATAGGTCTGCAGGGTGGTGCGGGCGCTGCGCGGCGGGGCGCCCGCCCAGAGTTCCTCGATGAGGGTGGAGACGGGCACCACCTGGCCGGCGCGGAGCGCCAGCAGGGCCAGCACCTGGCGGGGCTTCGGCGCGGTCGGGGCGATGGAGACCCCGTTCTCCAGCACGTTCAGTGCACCCAACAGCCCGATGTCCACACGCGTCTCCCTGATCCTCACACCTGACACACCGCCAGTAGAAAACAGCACAAGCGGTCTGTCAACAGACCACCCGTCAGCCTGCTTCCAGTTGACGGCCGCAGGGCGCCGCACCGCCCCCGGGAAGCGCCGAAGCGGCTGCTCCGCGCCCTCTTTTCGACGACTCCCGGGGCGGTACTACACCGACCGGGCGGTTCGGACCGAGCCGAGATCCGTAAAAGGACCAGACCGGAGAACAGCCTGAACGAAGCCATTCGGTCGGTTACTTGGCCGTGGATCAGGTCAGTCCCAGGAGACGGCCGGTAGACGCTCGCCCAGCACCGCGCCGCGCGTCCGCACCTCGGGACACCCCTGGGGCGACCGCCGTCGCCGACCGGTCCTGTCGGATCAGTGATCATCGGTAGCCCTACGCCGCACGTCAATGACGTGGCTGGGCCCACTTGTCGTATGATTCGACCAAGTTTTGGCCAACGTGAGTAGATATCGTTTCCGCGATCCGCCCCGTGGGACAGACTCACCCGCGGAGGGGGGACGAGCACGGCCGAGTCACGCCGGGCGTGCCATCCCGCAGTGTCGCGTCGCCCAGGGGAAGGCGGCGAGCAGACCAGCGGAGGGATCCATGACGGAGTCGCTTCCGGGGCAGCGCCCTGCCCAGGAGCAGGCGTTCGCCGGGCACGGACGGCCACCGGTCGTCGTGATCGGCGCCGGACCGTACGGACTGTCGGTGGCCGCCCACTTAAGGGCGGCGGGGGCACCGGTCCGCGTCTTCGGTGATGTGATGGGCAGTTGGCGGCATGCCATGGCCACCGGGATGTTCCTGAAATCGACGCCGGCCGCCACCGATCTGTCGGCGCCGGAGCCGGGCGGCCGGCTGGCGGACTTCCGGCGCGAGCACGGCGAGCCGGAGCTGACCGAGCTGACCCCGATCCCGTGCGACGTCTTCGTACGGTACGGCCAGTGGTTCCAGAAGCGGTACGTCGGCGAGGTGGAGCCGGCCCGGGTGACGGCGGTCGAGCGGCCCGGGTCCGGAGCGGGCTTCGTGGTCCGGGCGGACGACGGGCAGGAGATGGCGGCCTCGGCCGTCGTGGTGGCGACCGGTCTGAACGGACTCGCCCATGTGCCGGACGAGTTGCGGCACCTCGCGCCCGAGGGGCCCGGCCCGCGGGCGCCGGTGTCGCACACCAGCCAGCACACCGATCTGTCCGCGTACGCGGGCCGCCGGGTGGCGGTCGTCGGCGGTGGCCAGTCCGCGCTGGAGAGTGCCGCGCTGCTGCACGAGGCAGGCGCCGAGGTGCAGGTTCTGGTGCGCGAGCGGAAGGTGCTGTGGGGCATGACCCCGGACCTGGCCCGGCCCTGGATTCAGCGGCTGGCCAAGCCGGCCTCGCCGCTGGGCACCGGCTGGATCCTCGCCGGGGTCTGCGCGGCACCGGGCGGTGTGCGGTGGTTTCCGGCGCCCGCGCGGCTGCTGCTCTTCCGGCGGGCGCTCGGCCCCTCGGGCGGCTGGTGGCTGCGGGAGCGGGTGATGGGTGTCGTTCCGGTGCACACCTCACGCCGGGTCACCGGTGCCGTGCTCTCCGGGCCGGTGGTACGCCTGGACGTCGCCGGTCCCGGGAGTGAGCGCGAGTCCCTCACCGTCGGCCACGTGCTGGCGGCCACGGGTTACCGGCTGGACCTGGACGCGCTGCCCTTCCTGTCCCCCACGGTGCGTCGCGACGTGGCGTGCGTGCCGGGTTCGAGGGCTCCCGCGCTGCGGGGGACGTTCGAGTCGTCGGTGCCGGGGCTGTACTTCACGGGCTCGCTCGCGGCGCCGATGTTCGGGCCGA
The DNA here is from genome assembly GCF_043201895.1 of Streptomyces sp. NPDC048254. Classification (NCBI taxonomy): domain Bacteria; kingdom Bacillati; phylum Actinomycetota; class Actinomycetes; order Kitasatosporales; family Streptomycetaceae; genus Streptomyces; species Streptomyces sp. NPDC048254. The sequence goes on along the minus strand of NZ_JBICZJ010000004.1, from coordinate 515,252 downwards.
TGATGCGGTTCGTGGCGGGCACGGAGTTCGCGGCCGTCCGGATCGCCCGGCACATCGCAACCTCCTGAGCAGCGGAATTCGGTTGCGGCGGGGCGGGTGAGCCCGGTGAGCTGGTTCCATGGACGGTGCCGTGGAGCAGGCGCGACGGGCGAGGGCGGGCGGCGACCGCCCGCGTGCGCGGCGACCGGCCCGGTGGCACGGGCCGGCGCTGCTCGCCGCCCTGATGCTGGCCGCGTTCACCTTCAACACCGCCGAGAACCTGCCGGTCGGCCTGCTGGAGGTGATCTCCGCAGGTCTTCGGGTGTCGCTGCCGGCGGCCGGCCTGCTGGTCACCGGCTACGGCGTCATGGTGGCCGTGGCCTCGCTGCCGCTCGCCCATGTCACCCGGGCCGTGCCCCGGCGCCATGTGCTCACCGGGCTGCTGGCCGCGCTCGTCGTGTCCAGCGCGGCCGCGGCCCTGGCCGCCTCCTACTGGCAGCTCCTCGTGGCCCGGCTGCTGACCGCCCTCGCCCAGGCGTTGTTCTGGGCGGTACTGGGACCGGTGGCGGTCGGTCTGTTCGCGCCCCGGGTCCGGGGGCGGGTCGTCGGGGCACTGTCCGTCGCCGGTTCGCTCGCCCTCGTCCTCGGTGTGCCCGCCGGGACCTGGCTGGGCCGGCACAGCGACTGGCGGACACCGATGGCGGCGCTGGCGGTGCCGGGGCTCGTCTCCCTGGTGACGATCGCGGTGCTGCTGCCGACCTCGCCTCCGGAAGAGGCGCCCGCCGCCTACGGAACGCGTCCGGACACCCGCCGGTTCGTCACCGTGCTGGCGGCCGGGACGCTGTCCGCCACCGGGGCGTTCGCGGGCTACACCTACGTCGTGACGTTCCTGCGGGACGTGAGCGGATTCCCGTCGGACTCGGTCGACTCCCTGCTGGTGGTCTTCGGGGTGGCGTGTCTGGCCGGTGTGGCCGTCACCGGGGCGCTCCTCGACCGTTTCCCGCAGTCCGCGCTGACCACCGCCGTGGCCGTGCAGGCGGTGGGCATGCTCGGCCTGTACGCGGCCGGCGGCCGTCCTGCGGCGGAGGTGGTGTCCCTGGTCCTGATGGGGGGTGCGCTCGGACCGGTGTTCATGGCCGCCCAGAACGCGATGCTGCACTGCGCCCCGGGTCGCACGGACATGGCGCTCGCGGCCAACTCCGGCTTCTACAACGCCGGTATCGCGGCGGGTGCCGCGCTCGGCGGACTGATCCTGCCGCCGGCCGGGGTGCGGGCCGTATTCCTGGCGGGCGGGCTGCTGACCGCCGGTGCCTGCGCGGTGCTGCTCGGCGGCCGGCCGCCGCGTGCCGGACGGGCGGTCAGCCGACCTGGGTGAGCGGGCCCGCGGCATCGGGCGCCGGTGTGCCGTCCTCGGTGGCCGCCAGGACGGACTGGCGTACCTTGCCCAGCACGGCCGAGGGTTCCAGGCCGAAGTCGCGTACGAGGGTGGTGCGCAGTCGCTGGTAGGCGGCGAGGGCCTCGCTGCGGCGGCCCGAGCGGTGCAGGGCGAGCATGAGCTGGCCGCACAGGCTCTCGTGGGTGGGGTGCCGGCTGACCAGCACGGTGAGTTCGGCGATCAGCTCGCGGTGCCGGCCGAGCCGCAGATCGGCCTCGATGCGCCGGTCCAGCGCGCACAGCCGGCTCTCCTCCAGCCCCCTGATCTCCGCGCGCAGACAGTCTCCGGCGGGGACGTCGGCCAGCGCCGGACCGGTCCACAGGTCGAGCGCCGTACGCAGCAGCCGGGCGGCCTCGCGATGGTCGCCCGCGTCCGTCGCCCGGTACCCGCTCCGGGCGAGCCGCTCGAACTCCCGGACATCACTGGTGCCTTCACCGCTGTCGAGCAGATAGCCGCCGGGTACGGTGCGCAGTACCTGTTTCGCGGTACGTCCGTCCGCGCCGCCGCCCGTCCCCGCCGACGCTCCGGCGATGAGTTCGCGCAGGTGCATGACGTACGTCTGCAGGGTGGGGCGCGCGCTGCGCGGTGGCCGTTGCCCCCACAGTTCCTCGGTGAGCGTCGCGACGGTCACGGCCCGGTCGGCGTGCAGGGCGAGCAGGGCGAGCACCTGACGCGGCTTGGGCGCGGTCGGGGTGATGGAGACGCCCGTCTCGCGCACGTCGAGCGTGCCGAGTATGCCGATGTCCACGCCGTCCCCCTGCCCGTCCGCCACTCGGGTGCTCCGAGGCGAGTCCCGGGCACCCGAGTCAAAAACGGCATGGACGGTTTGTCAAACCGAACACCGGCGACTTTGTCGGCTCTTGACTCGGCGTCAGGAGTCGGACAGTACGGCGCCCGCGAACTCGCTGTCGTGCGCGGCCAGTTGGGGAAGCACCAGTGACCAGAACTGCTCGACGTGCTGGGGTGAGATCCGGTCACGGTCCGCCGCGCCGAGCACCTCGAACCCGACCGTCGCGGCGACTATCACCGCGGCGACCCGGTCCGGCGCCACCCCCTCGGCCAACTCCCCTTGATGCTGGGCCCGCACGAGTTGTTCGCACACCCAGGTACGCCACCAGCAACCGAAGCCCATGCCGTTCTTTCGGGAGGGGTCGACGCTCAGCTTGAAGCCCGCGCGGACGACGGCATCGGTGGCGACCGTGACCAGCAGTTCCCGGGTGACCGTGATCAGCAGGTGCAGTGCGGAGGCGGCCGACGGGCACCGGTCGGCGACCATGTGCTCGATGGTCTGCTGGGCCGCGCCCTCGACCTCGACCGCGAGGGCGTCCTTGCTGGGAAAGTGGAAGTGCAGCGCTCCGGCGCTCACTCCGGCCCGTCGGCTGATCGCGGGCAGCGACGACATCGCGTAGCCGTCCTCCGCGAAGATCTCGGCTGCGGCGTGAACGAGGGCCTGGCGGGTTCGGGCCGCCCGGAGCTGCTTGACCATCGCGTCCCCCTGTTGATCCGGGTGAATCCGGAATTGGACGGTCCGATTCCCCCTGGGCCTGCAACATTGCGATTCGAGAACCCTAGCAAACAGCATGATTGGTAGGTTTGCCAGTGTTCGGAGGGTAGACGGGAGGATCCCAGCGGTCCTGCCGCATCATCGGGAGCACAGTGCCCTCCACACAACAAACCGGCAAGGTGGTTTGGTCCGGGGCGGGTCAGGCCTCGGTGGCCACCAGCGATTCCTGCTCCTGTCGCCGACGCTCGACTTCCTCGACGACCCGGGCGCCCCGGTCGGGCGCGGTGTCCAGCCGGATCAGGGCCGCGGGAGTGGCTATGGACGGCAGTACATGGTTGTAGAGGACGGAGATACGGTCGTTGAGATCCGTCCAGTCGGAGACGACCTCGGACATGAACTGGGTCCCGATCCAGGCCCCGAGGAAGCACTCCGCGGTCTCCTGGGGCGTGACGTGCGGCAGCACCTCGCCGCGTTCCTTGGCCTCCACCAGTTTCTCGGTCACCACCTCGGTCCAGGCGGGCCAGGCACTGCCGAACAGCGAACGCCCCTGGAGGTCCGCCGACAGCCGTATACCGGCGAGCAGGATGACCTCCTTGGGGATGCGGTGGGCCAGCGTCATGCCGATGTCCACCCACTCCTGGAGCTTCAGCTCGCGCGGTACCCAGTAGTCATCGCTGATCTGGGCGTTGATCACGCCCCGCGCGAGGGCTTCCTTGGAGTCGAAGTGGAAGTACAGGGCCCCCTTGGTCACTCCGGCCCGCTCAAGGATCTCGGCGATCGTCGCCGCCGTGTATCCGCGCTCGGCGAAGACCGCGGCGGCGGCCTCGACAACAGCACGGCGGGTCCGAATCGCACGCTCCTGACGCGCCATGGGGACCCCTCCTCGGTCAAAACAAAACCGGACGTGACGTACCTTACCCCAATCGGGGGTCGGTATTTCGGCCGCACAGGGCCGATTCCCGGCCGGTCCCGCGGCGGCGCCGGGGCGTCGGCGCGGGACTCGTCGGGCAGTTCACCAGGCGGTGCGCCCGCCGTCCACGGTAAGTGTGGCACCCGTGACGAAGCTCGCTCTGTCGCTGCACAGCCAGGCGGCGGCCTCCGCGACCTCCTCGGGGTCGGCGGCGCGTGCCTGCGGGGCGGAGCGGTAGGCCCGTGCCTCGTTCTCGGGCGACTTGGCGAACCAGTCGTCGATCATTTCGGAACGGGTCAGGCCCGGGGCGATGGCGTTCACGCGGATGTGGTGCGGGGCGTACTCGACGGCGGCGGCCTTGGTCAGTCCGATCACCGCGTGCTTGGAGGCGATGTAGGGCGCGGCCGTCGAGGAGGCGACCAGGCCGCCCACGCTGCTGGTGTTGACGATCGAGCCGCCCCCGGTCTCCAGCATGGCCGTGATCTCGTGGCGCAGGCAGTTCCACACGCCCCGTACGTTGGTCTCGGTGACCCGCTCGTAGTCGGTGTCGTCGATGAGGTGCATCGGGGTCTTCGGCAGTGCGACGCCGGCGTTGTTGAAGGCGGCGTCGAGACGGCCGTAGCGCTCGACGGCGAACTCGACGGTCCGGCGCACCTCTTCGCCGTCGCGCACGTCCAGGGCGCGGTGGCTCGCCTCGGCGCCCTCGGCGCGCAGCTCGTCGGCGAGGTCGCGCAGCTTGTCCTCGCGGCGGGCGGTCAGGACGACGGTGGCGCCCTGCCGGGCGAAGACCCGGGCGGCGGCCGCGCCGATACCGCTGCTGGCGCCGGTGATGAGGGCGACCCGGCCGGCCAGCGCGGCTCCTTCTGCTGTGGTCACTTGGCCACCTCCGGGGCGGTGGAGAGGGAGTCGGCATCATGCCAGAAGATGTCGAGCCCGGCCTCCCGGTCGAGGGTGCGCAGGCGCTGTTCGTCGATCTCGGCGAGGCCGCCGACCAGGTGCCGGACGCCGAGTTCGCGCATCAGCTCGCGCTGGAAGCCGTGCTCGAAGGTGCTGGGGTGCCCGACGAACGGCACGTCCAGTTCCCTGGCGTGGCCGGCGAAACGGGCCACGTCGTCGATGAAGAGGACCTGGTGGCGGTCGAGGCCGAAGTGGTCCTCCGCTATCTCCCGGATGCCGGGGCGGAAGTCGTCGGTGCAGATGTAGTGCGGGACGGTGAACAGCTGTTCCCAGGCGCCGAGGTGGCGGCGGAAGTGGTCCTCGTCGAGGCCGCCGTAGCAGACGACGTCGAGGCCCATGGCGCGCAGCCGGTGCAGGAGTTCCTCGGCACCGTCGAGGATGCGGACGGGGTGGGTGCGCAGGTAGTGCTCGCGTTCGGCGAAGTAGTCGGCGATGGCCTCCTGCTCGCTCACGTCGGCGCCGGTCTCCTCCAGCAGCACCCGGGCGGCGGCGAGCCGGGACTGGGAGAAGAGCCGCTGTTCCAGCTCCCGGGTGTACGTTCCGCCGTATTTGAGGACGAGGCGGTGCAGGACGGGGCTGAAGCTGTCGTTGAGCAGGACGCCGTCGATGTTGACGGCGGCGAGGCGCAGGGTGCGCAGTGGTTCCATCGGGTCTCCCTCTCGCGGGCCGTTCGACAATCATGCAGTGACTGTCGAGACCGGGGGCGGCTCGGGTGCCTCGGCGGACCGCGAACTCCCCCGGGAGATGGCCGAAAGAGACCGCTGGACAGGTTTTGCCAGCGGCGAGCCGGGCTCGTCACCCGCCGATAACCGGCCGCCGACATCTGCCAGTTAGTCCGTTTTTCGCCGTGCCTTCGGCTTGATTGAGCGCGAAAATACTTGGCCAAACCACCACTGAGCGGAGTCATGCATGGATGGAGTCCAACCACGCTTGGCGAATCCTTTACCTTGTGGCCGACCCGAGAAAACCGGTAGGTCCGTATCTTATAGGCGTCGAACAGAGCTTCAGCCAACGAAGAGCTTTCCGACGGGGGGTTATCGATGAGCCTGTCCGCCAGCGAGATCGGAGTCGGTCTGCCCGCACTGCCCCGGCTGACCACCACGGTCCCCAAGGAGTACGTCCACCGGGCGTCCCTGGCCGAGGTGTTCCTCAGTGGGTGTACCGCGCAGGACGACGGGCTGCGGTTCTCTCTCACCGGACAGTGGCCACGGGCACACACCTTCTTCAACAGTGCCGACGGTTCGAGTCACGATCCGCTGCAGGCCGCGGAGACGTTTCGCCAGGCCGGCATGTTCGTGACGCACGCCGAACACGGCGTACCGCTCGGGCATCACTTCGTCCTGTGGTCGCTCAGCTGCCACGCCGATCTGGAGCAGCTGCGGATCGGCTCCCGGCCGACCGACTTCGAGCTGGAGGTGACGTGCCCGGACACCGCGCCGCGCGGCAGGGCGTCCGCGCGCCGGATGGGCATAGGGTTCGCGCTGCGCCGGGACGGCCGGCCCGTGGCCCACGGAGACGGGCTGTACTCCATCGTCACGCCGTCCGTCTACGCGCGGCTGCGGGCCAACCGGCCCGCAAAGCAGGCGACTTCGACGGACCAGATGGTCGCGGCCGACCCGATGCCGCCGTCCGCCGTGGGCCGCACCTCCCCCGCCGACGTGGTGCTGACGCCCACGGACAGACCCGGCCGGTGGCTGCTCACCCCGGACCTGGCCCACCCCATCCTGTTCGACCACGGCGGTGACCACCTGCCCGGCATGGTCCTGCTGGAGGGTGCCCGCCAGGCCGCCTGCGCCCGGCTGGCACCCCGTGCGCTGATACCGGCGAGCACCTCCACGACGTTCGACCGCTACGTCGAACTCGACAGCCCGTGCTGGGTGGACGTGACCGAGGTGACCCCTGGGGGCGACGGCACGGTGACCGTGCAGGTCGTCGGCCGGCAGGGCGGCGAGACGGTCTTCACCTCCACCGTGCACGGGCCCGTCATCGACTGAAGGCACCGCGAAACGGCCGCCGCCGGGCCCCGAACCGGGACCCGGCGGCGGCCGTCGGGCTCGTCAGTGCCGGTGGCCGGGGGCCTGGCGGTCGTCGGCATCCCGGCGGTGGCCAAGGGTCTGCCGGTCGTCGGAGACCTGGCGGTGGTCGATGGCGTGGCGGTCGTCGGCGACCCGGCCGTGGTCGAAGGCGTGGCGGTCGTCGGCGTCCCGGCGGTGGTGCAGACCCCAGGACGCGGAGTCGACATAACGCCCGTGGTCGTTGCGCAGGGTGGCGGTGTCGGCGCCGTGGTCCCAGACGGACTGGCGGCGGTCCTGGTACAGGTCCGTCATGGTGTCCCGGCCCTGCCCGGTGTGGACCCGGACCGTGGCGTGGCCGGCCAGCCGGTAGTGACGGAAGGTGTAGCTGTGACCGTCGGCGTCCGCCAGCGTCCAGCCGCTCAGGTTCACGTCCCGGCGAGCGGTGTTGGTGACGTCCACCCACTCCCGGTTCAGGGCACGGCCGGAGAAGACCGCGCGTCCCTGCAGGTCGTGCTGGACGGCGCTGATGACGACCGCGTCGCGGGTCGGATTGGCGGGGTGCGTGACGGAGGCGGCGGCGGGCAGGGCCACCGCGCCCACCAGGACGGCCGCCACGGCTGTGACGGACCCGAGACGACGGGCGGTCGCGAAGACGGATACGGACACGAGGTCCCCCTTTACGGGGTTCGGGCACACCCCGACACGTGCGGTGCGAAGCCGCGGTTCGCGAGGGGGCGTGTGGTGCGAGGCGACGGCCGGGCGGCCGCGCAGCCACACCCTGCAACCGGGCGGCGGGACATGCGCGGCGCACACCACGCCCGTTACCGATCTTTCGCGTGGTCATGACTCTCGACTGTAATGTCCATTTATTAAGTGAATGCACCATTTTGATCCGCTACGAAGCCCGGCCGCCGTGCAGGACAGCGGGTACATGGCGCCCTTCCGACCCACGGGCCGCCCGGCAAACAGGGTCCTCTCACCCGAAAGTGAGTAACAGTCAGCGGCCGATCGGACCGCCGACAGAAGTCGATCTTCCGGTCGTCATATGGAATTCCCCGATTGGTCGGCCGCGACAGGGGTGCAGAGAAAGCGTTTGCCACTACGTTTTGGCTTGCGTTTTTGGCATGCTCACACCCTCTCGGCGCACACCTCCCCGTAGGAGACACCCTCATGCGCAGACTCGTTGCCTGTCTGGCGGCCGCGGTTGCCGCCCTCGGCGGGCTCACGGCGACGGCCACTCCGGCCGCGGCGGCCGGCTCGGGCACGTTCAGTGTGCTCACGTACAACGTCGCCGGACTTCCGGAGTCGCTGTCGAGCGCATCCACACCGCGCGACACCAGCACCACCGAGATCGGCAGGCGGATCGCGCCGTACGACATCGTCAACGTCCAGGAGGACTTCAACTACCACGCGTACCTGTACTCGACGGACACCCACCCGTACCGCACCGCGACCAGCGGCGGCGCGGGTATCGGCAGCGGGCTCAACACCGTCTCCGACTACGCCTGGGACGGCGACGACTTCGAGCGTGTCGGCTGGAACTCCTGCCAGCTCGACTCGGGTGACTGCCTGACCCCCAAGGGCTTCACCTTCATGCGCGAGCGGCTCGCCGAGGGCGTCTACGTCGACTTCTACAACCTGCACACCAACGCGGGTACGAACGACGGCGACGAGGCCTCCCGGGCCGACAACCTCAGCCAGCTGACGTCGTTCATCAGCACCCACTCGGCCGGGAACGCCGTCGTGGTCATGGGTGACACCAACACCCGCTACACCCGCACCGCCGACACCATCGCGGAGTTCGCCTCGAACAACGGGCTGACCGACGCCTGGGTCCAGCTGATCCGTGGCGGCAGCGCGCCGGCCAAGGGCAGTGACGCCCTGGTCTGCGACCAGACCGGGACCACTGTGCCCAACACGTGCGAGGTCGTCGACAAGGTCCTGTACCGCAGCAGCAAGCTGGTCACCCTCAACGCGACCTCGTACAACAACGAGCACGCCAAGTTCCTCAATGCCGACGGTCTGATGCTCTCCGACCACGACCCGATCACGGTCGGCTTCTCCTGGTCGCAGAACCCGGACTTCCAGCTCAGCGACCAGTTCGGCGGTCCGCACGGCGACTACTACCAGGACCTTCCGAGCGTCCCGGCCGCCGCCCGTGCGACCAGCATCTCGCTGCGCTCCGGCTCCCGCGTCGACCAGGTCGGCATCACCCTGGGCAACGGCACCACGCTGACCCACGGCGGCACCGGCGGCACGGCGTCCTCGCTGACGCTGGGCAGCGGCGAGTACGTGACCACGGCGTACCTGTGTGAGAGCAAGTACAACAACACCACCCGCATCTTCTACGCCAAGTTCACCACCAACCTGGGCAACACCCTCGCCGGTGGTACGACGACCTCGGACTGCGTGACCCGCACCGCGCCGTCGGGCTGGCAGATCGCCGGCTTCCACGGCCGCTCCGGGGACGAGCTCGACAAGGTCGGCTTCATCTACACCAAGCGCTGACCTCGCCCGTACGGCCGGCGAACGTCACGAACGCCTCGCCGGCCGTATCGAGCGGGCGGCCGCGCCGACGTCGATGACGGTGTCGCCCGGCCGGATGTGTTCGGGGCCGACACCTTCCTAACGCCTCGGCAGGCCAGACCGTCTCCACGGCCCCGCGGTCGGTGTCGTACACCCCGACGGCCAGAACGACGAGCCTCGCGTCTTCAGCCGCCGGCGCGGTTCTGGCGGTGCGAGCGACCCTGAAGCGCACGGCGGCCTCGGGGTCGCGCAGCCACTGCTTCACCCGGCCGGGGAGCCTGGCAGCCGGGGAACCAAGGGTGAGGGCCACAGCCGCCTCGGCGCCAACCAGGCACGCGCGAGCGCGTCCCGTCCACTCGACGGACGCGTCACCCACCAGAGCCGCGGCCATGGACCGTACTTCCCGGTCGCTGTCCGTCAGCGAGGGACGGACAACGTCGAGGCCCGGGGCCAGGGACTCCGCCACGGCGGTCTCCCAGTCCATCTCGGCTTCGTACAGGCGGGGCTTGGAGCTTCCTCGTGGCAGGGAGCTTCTGGAACTCTGAGGGCCGCCCAGCAGGGTCGCCCGCTCTCGTCTCAGGGCGCGAAGTCCGGGTCCTCCAGATCCACCGTGAACGACTTGCCCAGGTTGTTGGTGGACGTGGCCTGGGAGCCGTCGACAAAACCTGTTCGAAAGGATGTCGAACCGGGCGAAGAACCCGTCGGCGCCCAAGGCCCCTTCGCCGCGGCCGACGTAGCCGGAACCGTCCTGCAGTGCCGCGATACGGTCGGGGGACGCCCCGACCTGGGCGACGTGATCCGGACTCGCCGCCAGCAAGGCGTCGAGGTCGAGTGGTTCTCCGAGTTCGAACCAGGACAGTTCGCCGCCGTCCACCCGGGCGCTGCGAGCCGACCCGTCGGCGCGGTACAGCCCGTCCCACGCAGGCGCCTTGCCGCTCCTCCACAGCTCGCCGATGGTGGTGGGGTTCGCTGTTCTCACCTCACCTCACCTCATCTCCCTTTTCTTCTCTTTCGAGACGTGCTGCGGCAGTTGGTTCACCAGCAGCGGACCCAACTCCAGCCGGAGCGGCTCACTACGGGCGGCCGAGCCCTCTTCGGTGCCGCCGAGTGGCCGGGGATGTTCGCTCGGGTAGGCCACGTGGGCCAGCATGCTCAGGGCTTCGGCCGAGGGAGAGCCGGACGGAGCGGTGCAGGTCACGAGGGTCTGGTCGGGTCTTTCGATGGAGCGCAGGGTCTGCTGGGTGACGGCGAGGTCGCCGATCAGCGGATGGTGGAGTGCGTAGTGCGCGGTGGCGCACGCCTGGACGCGGTGGTCGGCCCACAGGGCGCTGAATTCCGCGCTTGCCATCGTCAGTCTGCCGATGAGGGCGGCAAGCGCGGGATCGCCCGGGTGGGCTCCGGCCACGAGCCGCAGATTGCCCACCACGGCGCGCGCCTTGCGGTCCCAGTCGACGTACAGTTCGCGGGTCTCCGGGTCGAGGAAGACGAGTTCGGTCATGTTGACGCGGCGCCCGGGGACGGAGACGGCGTCGCGGTCCCGGTTGCCGGCCAGCAGGGCGTGGCCCATCGGGTTCCAGGCGAGTACGTCGCCGCGTCGGCCGAGGATGAGCGCCGGTACCTGCGGTATGGCCTCGAGCAGTTCGAGCAGGGCCGGGTCGGGGTGCTCGACGCTCGTGGGCCGCACGGCGCGTCGCCGACCGGCGGAGGCGGCGAGAGCGTGCAGGTGCCCACGCTCGGGTGCGGTCAGCTCCAGGGCGGCCGCGATCGCGTCGAGTACCTGGGGGGAAGCGTGGCGTGACTGTCCTTGTTCGAGTCGCGCGTAATAGGACGTGCTGACTCCCGCGAGCTGCGCCAGTTCCTCACGACGCAGGCCCGCCACGCGTCGCCGGCCGCCGTACGAGGTCAGCCCAAGGTCCTCCGGTCGGAGCCGCGCTCGGCACGCCTTGAGGAACGCGCCGAGTCCTCCGTCGTGATCACGATCAGCCATGCGTTCCATTCTCCGGTCTCAACGCCCTGCCGGCCGCACCCTGCCAGGGTGCGGCAACTCCAGGCGCACCCTGGCGCGGTGTGGTTACGGGCATCGGCGACCCCAAGAGTGGTCATGCGCCTTTCCACGACGATCGAAGAGGAACCATCGATGAACGAGATCATGCTCGGCGACGTCACCGTCGCCCGGGTCGAGGAGATGCACGGGCCGGTGGGCATGACACCCGGGCAGTTCTTCCCCGGCTGGACCGACGAAGCATGGCGGGAGAACCGCGGCTGGCTGGTACCGGACCACCTCGGCGCCGAGGACGACATCGTGCAGGTGGCGTTCCAGACCTGGGCGCTGCGCAGCGAGGGCCGGACCATCCTGGTCGACACGGGCATCGGCAACGACAAGCCCCGCCCTGCGGTCGACGCCTGGGACCACCTGTCCCTCGGATACCTGGAGAACCTCGCGAAGGCAGGCATCCAGCCGGACGACGTGGACCTGGTCATCAACACCCACCTGCACGTCGACCACGTCGGCTGGAACACCCGCCTTGTCGACGGGCAATGGGTGCCGACGTTCCCGAACGCCACATACCTGATGCCCAGGCTCGACTTCGAGCACTTCGACCCGGCGAAGAACCCGAACATCGCCGGAGGGGTCAACGAGAACGCCTTCGAAGACAGCATCGAGCCGGTCCGCGCCGCCGGACAGGTCCGGCTGTGGGAGAGCGAGCACATCGTGGACGGCAACCTGCGACTGCTCGCGGCGCCCGGACACACACCGGGTGCGAGCGTCCTGGTCCTGAGCTCGGGCGGCGACAAGGCACTGCTCGCGGGCGATCTGATGCACAGCCCGCTCCAGGTCGCCCACCCCGAGCACAGCAGCTGCTTCTGCGAGGACCCGACGACCGCGCGGGCCACGCGCCGGGACCTGCTCGGCTGGGCGGCGGACAACACCGCATTGGTTCTGCCCGCCCACTTCAGCGGCCGTACCGCGCTGGAGGTGGCCCGCAACGGCGGCGGGTTCGAGATCAAGAACTGGGGGCCCTTCCCCAGCTACTGATCCGCCTGGCCGCCGGAAGCCGAACCCGGCCGCCGCGAGACGAGCCACCTCGCGGCGGCCGTCCACCGGGAAGCCGTTGCGCACAGTGCTGTGGGGAGCCGGGAGGCCGGTCGCCGTGCGGCTGAGGGGAACGGACTGCCATGGGGCCACCCGCCTACGCGAAGACGATGGTGTGGTTGCCGTCGCGGATCACCCGGTCCTCGGCGTGCCAGAGGACGGCCCGGGAGAGGACCGCGCGTTCCACGTCGGCGCCCCGGCGGGTGAGGTCGGCGGCGGTGTGCGCGTGGGTGACGCGCACCACGTCCTGCTCGATGATCGGGCCCTCGTCGAGGTCCTCGGTGACGTAGTGGGCGGTGGCCCCGACCAGTTTCACGCCCCGCTCCTTGGCCTTGGCGTACGGCCCGGCGCCGATGAAGGCCGGCAGGAAGGAGTGGTGGATGTTGATGATCGGCACGCCGGCCTTCTCGATGAGGTCGCCGGAGAGGACCTGCATGTAGCGGGCGAGGACGACGAAGTCGACGTTGTCCCTGAGCAGTCGCAGGTGTTCGGCCTCGGCCGCCGACTTGTCCGGGCCCATGGAGGGGACGTGGAAGAACGGGATCCCGAACGAGCGGACCTCCTCGGCGACATCGGGATGGTTGGAGACCACCATCGGGATGCTGACCGGGAGTTGGCCCTGCCGGTGCCGCCAGAGCAGGTCGAGCAGGCAGTGGTCGGACTTGCTGGCGAAGATCGCGACACGTTTGGGCACGGACAGGTCGCGCAGGGTGTAGCGCAGTCCGAACTCCTTGACGAGGTGCTCGTCGAGGTCGGCACGCAGGGCGGGCAGGCTGGCCTGCAGTCCGGGGAGGGTGAAGACGGTGCGCTGGAAGAAGGCGCCGCCCTGCGGATTGTCGGAGTACTGGTCGAGGGAGACGATGTTGGCGCCGTGCCGGCTGAGGAGCGCGGTCAGCGCGGCGACGATCCCGGTGGCGTCGGCGCCCTGGACGATCAGCGAGGCCTGGTGGTCCGGTTCCTCGCGCCGCCTGGCGGGGCGGGCCGGGGTGTCCTGGGCGAGGCTCATCCGTGGTGGTCCTTCCTGAACCGGGCGATCCATTCGGAGGTGGCCCGCAGCCCGCCGAACGTATAGAAGTGGATCTTCACCTCGCCGTGGCGGACCGGGTCGTAACCCTCGGCCAGGGCGTGCAGGAACCTGTCCGGTCCCGCGGTGCCCATCAGGTTGGTGAGGGAGAGGCCGTACTTCTTGGCGATGGCGGCGCTGGTGCCGACGCCGAACCGGGCCGCGTAGGCCATCAGGCGTCGTACGCCGGCCGGGCCGGGGACGCCGATGCGGACCGGGACCGCGATGCCCTCGTCGCGGACCCGTTCGATCCAGGCGAGGACGGGATCGACGTCGAAGCCGAACTGGGTGATGATTCCGCCGTCCAGGCCCTGCGCGGCGAGCGCGGCGCTCTTGTCGCGGAGCACGGACCACAGGACGTCCCCGGGTATGGCGGGGTGGCCCTCCGGGTAGCCGCTGATGCCGACGTGCCGGACGCCGTACTCCTGGAGCAGGCCGGACTCGATCAGGGAGAGGGAGTCCTCGTAGGGGCCCTCGGGGCTCGCCGGGTCGCCGCCGACGGCGAAGACGTTGTCGCAGGTGCCGTCGGTGTGCAGGCCGGTGAGGAACTGCTCGAAGTCGGCGCGGGAGCCGAGCCGCCTGGCGGAGACGTGCGGCACGGGCACGAAGCCGAGCCGCTTGACCGCGCGGGCCGCGTCCAGCCGCATCCGCAGGTCCTCGTTGCCGAGGAAGGTGACGTTGATGCGGGTGCCCTGCGGGATGGTGTCGCGGGCCTCCTCCAGCCTGGGGACGTCCTTGCCGGTCATCTCCAGGGAGAAGTCCTCCAGCAGTGCGGTGCGCACCGCCGTCGAGGCCGTGTCGAGGGTCGTCATCGTGCTCCTTGCCGAACGTCAAACTCCGATTTTCGAACACCGGGGGGCGGGGGTTGCATCCGGGACTCACCTTTCAGGCATCGCGGCGGTACCGGGTGCGGGCGTGCCGGTCGAAGGGGCTCGGCTGCACGGTGGCCCGGATGCGCGGGAAGCCCAGGTCGGCGCCGGGGTCGGTGCCGGGGCCGGGGTGCTCGCCCCAGACGATGCTCACCTCGGTGCCGGGCGTGGCGTGCGCGGGGTCGATCAGGGTCTGGGCCAGCACGGTGCCGACCGGGTCGATCGAGGCGGACTGCATGGTGACGCCGACCAGACCGGCCCCGTTCTCCACCCGGTGGCGGGCGTAGCTGAGGACGAACCCGGGGTCGGCGCCGTCGCCGAGCACCCGGCGTACGTCGCCCGGGTCGAGCACCAGGGTGACCTTCTTGCGGAGTTCCTCGTCCTTCGCCTCCAGCAGGGCGTCCCGGCCCAGGAAGTCGTGGCCGAAGTGGATCAACTTGCCGTAGCCGAGTTCGTAGGGGGAGACGTAGTAGTCCTCGATGTCGGGCGAGAACCAGCTGCCGCCCAGCGGCCGCTGGCCCTCGATGCCGAACAACGGCAGGTACCGTCGGTATTCCGCCAGCTCGGGGTCGGTGTAGATGCCCGGTACCGGGGAGGGGATCCAGCCGCTCTCCACGCTCGGGGTGGTGTACGCCAGGGCCCCGACCTGGATCAGCCCGAGCGGCTCACCGGCCTTGAGGAAGGCCTCGTGCACGTGGGCCGCGTGCTCCCAGGGGCCGACGAACTCGAAACCGGCCTGGCCCGCCATGCCGTGGCGCAGTGCCTTGAAGGTACGGCCGTCCAGGGTGACCGGGGTGGAGTGGAAGAACCTGGTCTCGGGGAGCGGCCCGCCGAAGACGCGGGCCACCACCTCCAGTGCCAGCGGCCCCTGGATCTGGTAGCGGAAGAGCCTCGGGTCTCCCCCGCCGGGCCGGAAGGCGCTGGAGGGGTCGGTGACGAAGGCGACGTCGTAGCCGCCCTGCTCGGCGTGGTACCGCACCCAGTGCTGTGCGGCCGGGATACCGCTGAGCAGATAGCGGTTCCCGTCCTCGCGCAGCAGGACGCCGTCGGTGACGATGTGGCCTGCGCGGGTCACCGGCACGTACTGCTTGGCCTGGCCGATCGCGAACCGCTCGAAGTTGTTGGTGCCGTGCTCGGCCAGCAGCCGGGTGGCGTCCGGGCCCTCGATCCACAGGTCGTACATGTGGTGCGAGAGATCGAGCAGCGCGACACCCTCGTGCCAGGCCGCCTGCTCCTGCCGCCAGCCCGTGTACTCACGCGCCACGACTTCGGGCGTCCACGGCTCGGCGCCGGGCTTCCACAGCAGGGCGACGGGCGAACCGGCCTGGTCGATGCCGTCCTGGAGGCTGGGAATGGTCATGCGGCTCCTTCCCATTACTTAATCGTTCTAGTAGCGATGCAGTACTTAAACGTTCTAGCGCGGACGCTAGCAGCGCCGCTCCCGGCTTGACGAGCGTCGGGATCCGCACCCTTTGGTTGCGTACGGCGGTGGAACGGCACGCGCGGACCACCATCCGCGCCACCGCCTCCCGCCGTACTTCCACCGAGGCAAGCGCTGACTGTCCGTCCGGCCGTACGGGTCACCCGGCGCAGGGTATCCGGCCGATGGTCCGTGCGTTGACCACCGATGGTTTTGATTGAGCTTTGTACCACTTCGCTGGAAACCGCTTCCCAGAAACACCGGTCGAAACCGATCGCTGGGTGTTAGAAATTGGCCACAGAACGTCGGGCTGTCACAGCCCTGCGCACCCTCCCTGTTGTGAAGTGGATCGACCTTGCCCAAGTTCAGACCCCTGACCGGCAACTGGCGCGTCGCAAGGCGGCTCCAGGCCATTCTGTTCATCCCCGTGCTGGTCGCACTCGGTCTCGGCGGTGTCCGGGTGAAGAACTCCGTCGACACCCTGCGGGACGCCGACGACGCGGTGCGTGTGGCGGAGTTGGTGCAGGCGGCGAACGCCTACGCCAGTGACGCGATCAACGAACGGGACGTGTCGGTCACCCCGCTGCTGGAGGGCGAGCGGAACGCGCCGGCGGTGGTGGCGGCGCGCAAGACGACCGACGCGGACGCCGAGGCGTTCGACCGGGCGGTGGCCCGCGCGCCCAGGACCACGGGGCTCACCAGGCGGATCGAGCTGGTCCGGGCGGGCGAGAAACAGCTTCCGGTGGTGCGGGCCAACGCGTTCACGGGCCGGCTGACGGGGGTGCAGACCGAGGAGAGCTATCACGCCGTCCAGCACCCGCTGATGGAGCTCTCCAACGAACTGGGCTTCGGCAGCAACAACCAGGCGAGCTTCGGACGCACCCTCTACGCCATCTCCCTGACCCAGGCGGCCGAGTCCCTGATCCGTTCCATCGGCACGCATCTGCTGGTCGAGGACCGCACCGCCCTCGCGGAGGGCGAACTCCCCACCCAGCTCGGCTCGTTCAGCTCATACGCCTATCTGGAGCAGGTGGCTCTCCAGGAGTACGCGGGCGCCGGTACCGCGCAGGACATGACCCGGCTGCGGGCGGCGTTCGCGGACGCGGAGAAGAAGGGCGCGGAGCAGACCGCGAAGGCGGCCGAGGAGGCCAAGGCGGCCGGGCGGGCGTTCGTGGCGCCGCCCGACCTGACGAAGATGATCAGTGAGATCGCCACCGGGAAGCCGCCCGAGCAGCTGGCCGCCGAGGGCATCACGCCGGAGTCGTTCTTCGCCGCGTCCACCCTCGCCTTCGACGCCTGCCGGGGCATCGAGGTCCGCCTCACCGACACGGCGCTCGCCGACGCCCGGAGCGTCGCCGCCGAGGCGAAGCGGGACGCGATCACCAACGGCTCGCTCGCGCTCGGCGCGGTTCTCGCGGCGCTGCTGCTCGCGGCCTGGGTGGCCCGTTCGATGAGCCGGGGCATGCGCCTGCTGAGCGCCTCGGCGATGGAGATCGCGGAGCAGCGGCTGCCGGCGGTGATCACCCAGCTGTCCCAGGCCGTGCCCGGCGAGGTGGACACCAAGGTCACGCCGATCCCGATCACCACCACGGACGAGATCGGCGAGGTGGCCCGGGCCTTCGACCTCGTGCACCGGGAGGCGGTCCGGCTCGCCGCCGAACAGGCCCTGCTGCGCGGCAACATCAACACGGTCTTCACCAACCTCTCCAGCCGCAACCAGTCGCTGGTCGAGCGTCAGCTGGCCCTGATCACCGACCTGGAGGGCCGTGAGGCCGACCCCGAGCAGCTGGCCAACCTGTTCAAGCTGGACCACCTGGCCACGCGGGTGCGGCGCAACGGCGAGAACCTCCTGGTGCTCGGCGGCGAGCGGCCCACCCAGCAGTGGGACCACCCACTCCCCCTGGTCGACGTCATCCGGGCGGCGGCCTCCGAGGTGGAGCAGTACGAGCGGATCGAGCTGTCGGGCATCCCGGAGACCCAGATCCACGGCCGGGCCGTCACCGACCTCGTGCATCTGCTGGCGGAGCTTCTGGAGAACGCCACCGCGTTCTCCTCGCCGCGCTCCACGGTCCGCGTCACGGCGACCCGGCTGCCCGACACCCAGACCATGATCGAGATCCATGACCAGGGCATCGGCCTGATGCCCGAGGACTTCGCGCTGATCAACCACAAGCTGGCGAACCCGCCGACCGTCGACGCCGGCGTCTACCAGCACATGGGCCTGTTCGTGGTCGGCAGGCTGGCCGACCGGCACGGTGTCCGGGTCCAGCTGCGGCCGGCCGCCACGGAGTCCGGAACGACCTCGCTGGTGATGCTCCCGGGCACCGTCCTGTGGCGCGACGGCGCGGAGTCCGACGCCGACACACTGGCCCTGGTCGCGGTCAAGACGCGCGCCAAGCCCGGCCTGGACATCGAGGCGCTGCTCGCGGAGGGGGCCGCCGACCCGTTCGGCGCACACGAGGCGTGGGACGACGGCATCCCGGCACCCACCGCCGCCCCGGCCCCGGCCCCGGCCCCGGCGTCCGAGCCTGCCGCCCCGTCCGGGGTTCCCGCACCGTCCGGCCGGTCCCGCCGTGCCCCGAGGCGCACCCGTCGCACCGCCAAGGACGGCTGAGCCCCGGGAGCCGGGTCAGGGCGGCGCGGTCCGCAGGGCCCGCACCACCGCCCAGACGACGGAGATGAACGGCACGGCCACGACGGCGCCGATCACCCCCGCGACGATGCTGCCCGCGATGACGGAGACGGCGACGACGAGGGGGTGCAGGCGCACCGCCCAGCTCATCACCAGGGGGTGCAGCACATGTCCCTCCAGCTGGCCGATGACGACGATGAGCACGAGGACGCACACGGCGGTAAGCGGCCCGCGCCCGGCCAGCGCGACCACGGTGGCGACGCCCAGGGCGACCGGTGAGCCGACCAGGGGGACGAACGCGGCGAAGAACTCCAGCAGGGTGAGCGGCAGCGCGAGCGGCACCCTCAGCACCAGCAGGGCGATGCCGACGAGTACGGCGTTGGCGGCGGCCACGATGATGATGCCCCGGGTGTACCCGGCGAACGTCCGCCAGGCGGCGTGTCCTGCCCGGTCCCATGCGCTCCGGGCGCCGGCGGGCAGCAGCTCTCGGCTGGTCCAGGCCCACAGCCGTTCGCCGGAGTTGATGAAGAAGACCGAGGCGAACAGCGCGAGCGCGCCCCCGGCGACCACTTCGACGAGCGTTCCGAAGCCGCTGAGCACCCTGCTGGCCAGGTTGGAGCGGTGGGCCTGGATGTAGTCCACGATCTGCTGCTGGAGACGCGACAGGGCGCCGGGGCCGAGCCGGAAGGGCGGGCGCTGCAGCCAGACCTCGATGCGGTGGATCCCGCCGCGGAACTCCTCGGCCAGCGTCGCCGACTCCTGCGCGATCGCGTTGCCGACCAGCGCCAGCAGCCCCAGGAACACGCAGATGCTGCCGACCAGGCTCACGGCCACCGACAGGGGTCTGGGCAGCCGGCGGCTCAACAGGTCGGTGAACGGGCGCAGCACCGAGGTGACGACCAGGCCCAGGAACAGGGCGACGGCGATCAGCTGGAAGCGGCCCAGGACGATGAAGACGCCGTAGACGACGATGCCGAGCACGATGAGCCGCCAGGCGTAGGCGGCGGCGATCCGCAGGGCGGGGACGACGACCGCGCTGACGGAGGCGGAGGCACGGGGATCGCGGGCGCGCTTCGGGACCCAGACCGCGCGGGCGGACCGGGTGCCCCGCGGCGTGCCCCGTGCCGGGCGCGCCCGGCCCCGCCCGGCCGCCGGTCCGCCCGAACCCGCCACCGCGCCTCCCGTTGCCGGCCTTCATCACCTCGGGTGCGCGTCAGGGCACCTCTAGTGCACGTTAGGGGCAATGCGAGCGGTGGGCGGGGGGTGTTGCGCCAACGGGGTCAGTGTGCCGCCGTTGCGGTGACGGCCGTACGGGCGGCTCGCTCGACCAGTTGCACGCCGTCCGGCATGGACGCGTTGCCGTTGGAGAGGACCGCGACGAGGTAGTGGTGGCCGCCGGCCGTGACGCGTCCGACGCTGTTGATGTCCCACAGGTCGGTGGTGGTGCGCATGAGCCAGCCGTTCTTCAGCGCCCATCCGGAGTCGGCGGCGGCCGAGACGCCCCAGGACTGGTCGGCGGCGATCTCGGTCATCAGCGTTGCGATACGGCTTCGGGACGCCGTGTCGAGCGGTGTGGGGCCGGAGCCGAAGACCGCGCTCAGCAGTCGTATCTGATCGCCTGCCGTGGTCCGGGTGAGCCCCCAGCGGCCCGCGGTACCGGGCGTGGTCGAGGTCAGTCCCAGCCGCTTGTTCGCCGACGCCAGGCCGGGGGCACCGCCGATGGAGTGCCACAGGGCGTTGGCCGCGTCGTTGTCGCTGTCGCGGATCATCACCTGCGCAAGGGCGCTCTCCCGCGCGGTGAGGGCGCGCCGGTGGTCACGCGCATGGAGCAGCAGCGAGGCGAGAATGTCGACCTTGACGATACTCGCCGTGTCGTACGGCGTGTCGTCGCCGTAGACCACGGGTTCCCGGCCGGTGCCGTCCAGGTCGAGGACGGCGGCGGTCACGCGCACCTCGGCCGGCGCCTGTACGGCCGTACGGAACGTGGGGCTCGAGCCTGGGGCGGCACCGGCCGCCAGGGCCGCCGGTGCGGCGCCGGCCAGAAGGGTCACCACCGTGGCCACGACGGCGAGGGGGCGGTTGAGCATGCGGGGCCTCGGCAGTTCAGGTCGGAGGGACACAGAACTGCGAACATAGACAAAATGCCCGATCGGCGACGTGACCACCGCCACGAAAAGGGCGGTTCCGGGCACATTGTGAGCAGAGCAACAAGGCCGCAGGCGGGGCGGGCGTTCCGGGGGACGGAACAGGGATTCCGCAGGCCTCATCCGGGCCTTTCCGGGGCAAGAATGTGACCAGAGTGACGGACCGACCCCTGGGAGGTGCCATGAGCACATCGGCGGAACCGCGGGTGAGCGGCCTGGAGGTCAGGTCCATCGACTATGTGCCGCTGGACGAGCGGCACGGCAAGCTGTGGCATCTGGGTCCGCTGTGGTTCATGTCGAACGCACAGATCGCCACCCTGGCCGTGGGGCTGATCAGCATCACGGAGGGCGGCAATCTGATCTGGTCGCTGCTGGCAATCGTCGCGGGCACCGTGATCGGCACCTTCTTCATGGCCTTCCACTCGGCGCAGGGGCCGCAGCTGGGGCTGCCGCAGATGATCCAGTCGCGCCCCCAGTTCGGCTATGTCGGGGCGCTGCTGGTGTGGCTGTTCGCGTATGTGCAGTACGCGGGGTTCAACGTGTTCAACACCAGCCTGGCCGGTGAGGCGCTGGACTCCACGATCCACGGCGGCGTGAAGCTGTGGGTGATCGTGGTCACCGCGGTCGCGTTCGTCATCGCGCTGGTGGGCTACGACATCATCCACAAGGCCGAACGGTTCCTGACCTACGCCTTCCTCGTCATCTTCGGGATCTTCACCGTCGGTGTCCTGGTCACCCTGCACTATCCGCCGGGCTCCTTCGACCTCGGCGCCTTCAAGTGGACGCCGTTCCTGGCCCAGTTCGGCGTGGTCGCCGGATACCAGATCAGCTGGGCCATCTACGTCTCGGACTACTCGCGCTACCTGCCGCCGGACGTGACGGTCCGCAAGACGTTCTACTGGACGTACTTCGGCTCGGCGCTCGGCGGTATCTGGCTGATGGTGCTCGGGACGCTGCTGGCCGCCTGGGCGGGCGACAGCTTCGACACGATCCCCTCGATCAACGCCGCCGGCGACAAGGTCTTCGACGGCTTCGGCGCGATCGTGCTGCTGTTCGCCGCCCTGGGCCTGATCTCCGTCACCGCGCTGAACATGTACGGCGGTTCACTGACGCTGATCAGCGCCATCGACTCGTTCAAGCGGGTGCGGCCGACGCTCGGTGTGCGTCTGATCACCATCGGCGTGACCGCGGCGCTCTCCCTGGTCGGCGCGCTGGCGGCGACCTCGAACTTCCTGACGAACTTCAACAACTTCCTGCTGCTGGTGCTCTATCTGTTCATCCCGTGGACCTCGGTGAACCTGATGGACTACTACGTGGTGCGCCGCGGCCACTACGCGATCGCCGAGATCTTCAAGCCGAACGGCATCTACGGCCGTTGGGGCTGGCAGGGGATCATCTCCTACCTGGTCGGGTTCGCGGTCATGATCCCGTTCTTCTCCGTCGGCACGCTCTTCGTCGGCCCCGCCGCCAAGGCCCTCGACGGCGCCGACATCTCGCTGTTCGTCGGGCTGCCGGTCTCGGCGCTGCTGTACTGGTGGCTGACCCGCTCGATCGACGTCGAGGCGGAGACCCGCATCGCCGAGGCGGAGGCCGCGGCCCTGGAGCAGGCGGCGCACGAGCACCGGGAGCCCTTCTAGCCGGGCGCGTCACAGCCGGCAGCTGATCTCCATGCCGTCCTCGACCGGGAAGCCGACGCTGCGGTAGCCGTTCGCCGGGTCGCGGACGTAGTCGAGGTAGGGCCGCATGCTCGCGAAGGTGGAGTCGTCGCCGACGACGAGCGTGCCGGGGGCGAGGCCCGGCTCCAGCACCTTGAGCACGGGCAGGCAGAGGTCCTTCCAGCCGTCGAGGAGCACGAAGTCGGCCGGGGCGTCGAGACCGGCGAGGCTGTCGCGGGCGTCTCCCTCCAGCACGGTGATCAGATCGGCCAGGCCGGTCTCGGCGAAGGTGCGCCGCGCGGCGGCGATCTTCTCCTTGCTGAGCTCCGTGGTGACGACCCGCCCCGCGCCGTTGTCCCGCACCGCGGCGGCCAGGTAGAGCGTGGAGATCCCGTACGACATCCCGAACTCGACCACCGTGGCCGGGCGGACGGCACGGACCAGGCTGTAGAGGAGTTCACCGCCCGCGGCCGAGATCGGCATGTAGATCTCCGCGGCGGCGTCGGCGTGTTCCTGGGGAGACATCGACTCCGACCCGGATCCCCAGTCGACCCGGTCCGCGACCGCGTCGTCCTGCTCGGCCTGCGCGAACATTTGGCGCAGGGCGTCCTCGACCCGGGGGTCGGCGAGTGTGTGCGTATGCGTCATGAGCGCTAGAGTAGACGTGACGTTGCGTCTATTCTAGCGATTTCCGGCCGCTCTCAGAGGCGGTCTCGTTGCCGAGGGGGCGAGAGAATGACAGCCGGTGCGGAACGACGGCATCACGGCAATCGGCACGGCCGGAGCGAAGAGGCCCGACTGGCCGTGCTGGAGGCGGCCGACGACCTGCTCGTCGAGAAGGGTTTCGCGGGCGTCACCATGGAGGGCATCGCCGCGCGGGCCGGGGTGTCCAAGCAGACCGTCTACCGCTGGTGGAGTACGAAGGCCGACGTCCTGATGGACACCTTCCTCCAGGACGCGGACGAGGATCTGACCCCGTCCGACTCCGGGGACTTCGCGGCCGATCTGCGGGACTGGTTGCGCCGGCTCGCCGGGTTTCTGGGCGAGTCCGATTCCGGCGCCGTCTTCCGGGCGCTGCTCGCGCAGGCCCAGCATGATCCGGCGTTCGCCGGGGAGTTCAGGTCGCGTTGCCTCGACCCGCAGCGCCGGCGCGACCGCGCCCTGCTGGAACGGGCCGTGGCGGCGGGCCGGTTGCCCGCCGGGCTCGACCTGG
Organism: Streptomyces sp. NPDC048254; assembly: GCF_043201895.1. NCBI lineage: Bacteria > Bacillati > Actinomycetota > Actinomycetes > Kitasatosporales > Streptomycetaceae > Streptomyces > Streptomyces sp. NPDC048254. Next base: position 491,836 of record NZ_JBICZJ010000004.1, on the reverse strand, counting down.
AGACCGAGACGGACCAGCTGGTGGGCCCGCTCTACTACCGGGTGCTCGTGTCGGCCGGGCCGGTCGGCGAGGAGTTCACCGACGCCCTTGCCGACGCGTTCCTGCTGCGGCACGGCGGGCCGGCATCGGCCCGCTGAGTCACCGCCGCGCTCAGTACGCGGAGTTGACGTTGTCGATCGAGCCGTAGCGGTGGGCGGCGTAGTTGGCGGCCGCGGTGATGTTGGCCACCGGGTCGGTGACGCTCTTCGCGGTGCCGTTGACGTGGTACGCGTTGAAGGTGGGGTCGATCACCTGGAGCAGGCCCTTGGAAGGGGTGCCCTTCTGCGCGTTGACGTCCCAGTTGTTCTGGGCGGAGGGGTTGCCGCCGGACTCGCGCATGATGTTGCGCTTGAGGCCGTCGTAGCTGCCCGGAATGCCCTTGGACTTCATGATCTGCAGGGACTGCTTGATCCAGCCGTCGAGGTTGTTCGAGTAGCCGGACTTGTGGCTGTCGTTGCTGGAGGCCGTGACCGCGGTGGAGGTGTGCGCCTGCGTCGCCTCGGCGGCCTGCGCGGTCGTCGGCATCAGAGTGAGGGCGGCCGCCGCGGCACCGGTGGTGGCGAGGCCGGTGAGGCCGATGGTGCGGAGGCGGGCGATGCGGGTGCGAGTGGTCATGGTCATGTGAGCGAATCTCCGGTGGGGACGGCGTCGGCGCCGGCCGCTGTGTGCGGCGGCGTGGGGCGGAGCCCCGTACAACCGGCGGGAGTGGGCGGGCCCGGCGGGTATCCGCTCGGTCCATCGCCCGTCTCCCGGCGACGACAGCAATGGTTAGCGGCGCCCGGAGCAGCACGCAATGATGTGACGTACTACGTAACTTCGTATAAACCGGCGAAATGCACCTTTTCGTACGGCTTGCATCGTGTTCAGGGCGTTTCCCGTCTACTACCCCCGATAGGATGTGATCTGGCTCCTATGGGTGGCGTCACGCCTCCGGGGCCCTTCGGAGGGCGAAAACCGAGTGGTTCGCCATGATCCCGAGGGGGTCCCGGCGGGGTCGTTCCACAGCTCGCGTACAGCCCGCCGGGAGAGCATCGGGGGCATGTCTGACACCCCCACACGCGCGGCCGACGCGATCCGAGTGCTGATCGTCGACGACGAACCCGAGCTCACCGACCTGCTCTCGGTGGCGGTCACCGCGGCGGGCTGGCGGCCGTTCGTGGCGCAGGACGGTTACGGCGCCCTGCGCACCGCCCGCAGACACAGCCCGCACGCCGTCGTGCTGGACGGCATGCTGCCCGACCTGGACGGGATCCAGGTACTGCGCCGGCTGCGGTACGAGAACGCCAGGCTGCCCGTGCTCATGCTGACCGCCCGGGACGCGGTCGAGTACCGGCTCGACGGGCTGTCCTCCGGTGCCGACGACTACGTGACCAAGCCCTTCTCCCTGGAGGAGGTGATGCTCCGGCTGCGCGGGCTGCTGCGCCGCTCCGGGGCGGGCGAGGTCGCCGAGGAGGAAGGGGTGCGGGTCGTCGGTGACCTGGTGCTCGGCGAGAAGACCCGCGAGGTGCGCCGGGACGGCACGCCGATCTCGCTCACCGCGAAGGAGTTCGACCTGCTGCGGTTCCTGATGAGCCACCCCCGCCAGGTGCTCAGCAAGACGCAGATCCTCGACCACGTGTGGAACAGCTCGTTCGACGATGGCGGGAATCTGGTGGAGGTGTATGTCTACGGCCTGCGGGCGAAGATCGACAAGGAGCGCAGGCCGATGATCCATACCGTGCGGGGTGCCGGATACGTCCTCAGACCGGCGGACGACGAGGCATGACGGCGGTCCGCCGCGCCCTGGCCCGTCTCCGCGGGCGCTCGCTGCGGGCCCGTATGGTCCTCGTCCATGCCGTCACCCTGGCCGTCGTGTGCACGGCGATGGCCGTCGCCACCGTGCTCGTCCAGCGCTGCTACCTGATCCGGGACCTGGACCAGCGGGTGACCGACGCCGCCGAGCACAGCCAGGGCGGCCGGGAGCACGGGCCGCCCGGCGCGAGCCTCGGCTTCCTGAACGAACGGGGCCAGCACACCGGCACCCTGGCCGCCCTTGTCGAGGGGGCCCGGATCACCACGGCCGAGGTGGTGACCGACGAGGGCCCGCGCACCCTCACCACCGCTGAGCGCGCCGCCCTCGGCGGCCTCCCCACGGACGGGACCCTGCACACCCGGACCATCCCCGGCCTGGGCGCCTACCGACTGACCGCCGTCGCCGAGGGCGGCACCACCATGCTGGCCGGGCTGCCCGTGGGCAGCGTGCAGCACATGATCGACTCCCTGGTCGTGGTCGAGGCCGGCATCGCCGGCCTGGGGCTGGTCCTGGCGGGATCCGTGTCGGCCGTGGCGACCCGGCGTCAGCTGCGGCCGCTGCGGCGTGTCGCCACCACCGCCGTGGAGGTCTCGCACGCGCCCCTCGACCGGGGCGAGGTGAGCGGGCTCACCCGGGTGCCCGCGGCGGACACCGATCCGCGTACCGAGGTCGGCCAGGTCGGCGTCGCCCTCAACCGGCTGATCGACCACGTGGAGTGGTCCCTCCGCGAACGCCAGCGCACCGAGGAGCACATGCGCCGCTTCCTCGCCGACGCCAGCCACGAGCTGCGCACCCCGCTCGCCTCGATCGCCGGGTACGCCGAGCTGATGCTGATGGGCGTGGACACCGGCAGGATCGAACCGGAGCTGGCCTGGCGCCGCGTCTCCGACCAGTCGGCGCGGATGACCGGACTGGTCGAGGACCTGCTGCTGCTCGCCCGCCTTGAGGAGGGCCGACCGCTGGAGGCGGCCGAGGTGAACCTCGCCACCCTGGTCGGGGACGCGGTGTGGGACGCACGGGCCGCCGGGTCCGACCACCACTGGCAGCTGGTGCTGCGCCTGGACGCGCCCGCCTCGGTGGTCGGCGACCGGTCCCGGCTGCACCAGGTGGTGGCCAACCTGCTGGGCAACGCCCGGGTGCACACCCCCGCCGGGACCAGCATCACGGTCACCGTGGAGGCGGCGGACGGGCAGTGCGCGATCCGGGTGCACGACGACGGGCCGGGCATACCGGCCGGTCTGCTGCCGACCGTCTTCGAACGCTTCACGCGGGGCGACGCCTCCCGCTCCCGGGCCCCCGGCACCGAGGGCGGGGCGGGGCTCGGGCTGGCGATCGCGGCGGCGATCACCCAGGCGCACGGCGGCCGGGTCGGGGTGGACAGCTCGCCCGGTGGCACCGAGTTCACCGTCACACTGCCGCTCGCCGGCACCGCCGCGCTGATCTCCCTGAAGGTTCCATGAATCCTCAGCGTCCTCATATGACCCCAGGTCACCGGGGCTCTCCGGGCCTTTGTGGGCAACTCGGTTCAGCGCAGCCTCAGTTGGCCGCACCACGCTGGTCGCCCGGTGGCCGTCCACGAGGGACGCGCCCCTGACGAAGGGAGCCGCATGTCCGAGACCGACGCCGGCGAAGACGCGACGCGGATGCCGGAAGCCCCGGAGCGTACCGAGGCGAGTCGTCGTCATTTCATGCGCAAGGTGTTCTTGGCGTCCGGGGCGACGGCCCTGGTGACCATGGGCAGCGCCGGGGCCTGGACGGCGCTCGCCGACGACGGCACGGGGACGGCCGACGCCTCGGCCAGCCCCTCCCCCAGCGCCCCGCCGAGCGGCGGCCCGGGCGGTGGCGGCGCCGGTGGTCCGGGCAACCAGTCGCTGACCGAGGAGTTCTTCGGCCTGACGACCGACGGCAGGCGGATCGACGACCTGTTCACGATCCACTCCACCAAGGTCGGCACGGCCCCGGTGATCTCCGCCGCGAACGCTTTCCTGGCCGGTCTGACCGACACCCAGAAGACCGCCACCCAGTTCACGATCCACTCCACCGAGTGGCGGCTGTGGAGCAACGTGGACTCCTACACCCGGCAGGGCGTCTCGCTCGCCGATCTCAGCGACACGCAGAAGGACCTGGGCACGGCCCTGCTGAAGGCAGCGCTGAGCGCTGACGGCCTGGAGACCACGGAGAAGATCCGGAAGATCAACCAGGCGGCCGGCGAGGCGATCGGCAACACCGGGTCCTTCAACGAGGACGCCTACTACTGGACGCTCATGGGCACCCCGTCCGCCACCGAGCCCTGGGGCTTCCAGTTCGACGGCCACCACCTGGTCATCAACTACTTCGTGCTCGGCGACCAGGTCGTCATGAGCCCCTGCTTCTGGGGCTCGGAGCCGACCTCGATGGAGATCGACGGCGAGACGGTCACCGTCTGTCACGAGGAGGTGCTCGCGAGCCTCGCCTTCGTCAACTCCCTCACCGCCGACCAGCAGTCGGTCGCGATCGCCTCGGCCACCAAGACCAACGAGTCGATGAAGGCGGGCGCCTTCTCCGACAACGCGGTCCAGGCCTACGAGGGCATCCGCGGCAGCGCCCTCACCCGGGTGCAGAAGCAGAAGCTGCTCGGCATCGTCGAGGCGTTCACCGGTCGGGCCAAGGCGGACGCGGCCAGGGTGCGCCTGGCCGAGGTGCGGGCTCACCTCGACGACACATATGTGACCTGGGCCGGCGGCACGGGTGCCGACGACGCCTTCTACGTCCGGGTGCACAGCCCGGTGGTCTGGGTCGAGGTCGACTGCCAGGGCCCCGGCCCGCTCGCCGGGGCGTACGGCGCGAGCCAGGGCAGCGGCCCGACCCAGATGCACGTGCACTCGGTCATCCGCACGCCCAACGGCAACGACTACGGCAAGGAGCTGATCCGCCAGCACTACCTGACGTCACCCCACCACCGGTAGCCCCTCCCCCAGGGGCTTCCACCGCAGATGCACGCTCTCCCCCGCCGCGTCCGCCCGCAGCAGGGACAGACGGGGGCGCACCGCGTCGGTGCGTGCGGTGGGCGGTTTGCGGCGCCCGGCCCCGAACTGGACCGGCCATTCGGCGGCCGGTCCCCGGTAGTCCTGGTCGGCGGCCGCGTGCAGGGTCCAGTGCGGGTCGTACAGATGGGTGCGTCCTACGGCGCACAGGTCGGCGCGGCCTGCCAGCAGGATCGAGTTCACGTCGTCGTAGGAGGCGATGGCGCCGACCGCGATCACCGCCGCGCCGCTCTCGGCGGCCACCTCGTGGCGGATCCGGTCGGCGAAGGGGGTCTGGTACGAGCGGCCGTAGGCGGGGCGCTCGTCCTTGGTGACCTGGCCGGTGGAGACGTCGATGGCGGCCGCGCCGTGCGCGATGAAGGCGCGCGCGATCTCCACGGCGTCGTGTTCGGTGTTGCCGTCGGGGGCCCAGTCGGTGGCGGAGATCCGCACGGTCATCGGCCGTTCGGCGGGCCACACGGAGCGGACCGCGTCGAAGACCTCCAGGGGGTAGCGCAGCCGGTTCTCCAGCGGGCCGCCGTACTCGTCGGTGCGCTGGTTTGCGAGGGGCGAGAGGAAGGAGGAGAGCAGGTAGCCGTGGGCGCAGTGGAGTTCGAGGAGGTCGAAGCCGGCCTCGGCGCCGCGGCGGGCCGCCTCGACGAACTCGGCGGTGACGGAGTCGAGTTCGGCGCGGGTGAGCTCGCGGGGGACGGGCGATCCGGGGCCGTACGGCAGTCCGGACGGGCCCACGACCTCCCAGTTGCCGTCGGGCAGCGGTTCGTCCATGCCCTCCCACATCAGGCGGGTCGAGCCCTTGCGGCCGGAGTGGCCGAGCTGGAGGCCGATGCGGGCGGTGCTGCGGTCGTGGACGAAGGAGACGATCCGCTGCCAGGAGCCGAGCTGTTCGTCGTTCCACAGGCCGGTGCAGCCGGGGGTGATACGGCCCTCGGGCGAGACGCACACCATCTCCGTCATCACCAGGCCCGCCCCGCCCATCGCCTTCGAACCCAGATGGACCAGATGGAAGTCGCCGGGCACGCCGTCGACGGCGGAGTACATGTCCATCGGAGAGACGATCACCCGGTTCTTCAGTTCCAGCCGCCCGATGCGGAACGGCTGGAACATCGCGGGCGCCTCGGTGTCCAGTCCCTGCGCCGCGGCGAAGGCGGCGTCGACGCGGTCGGCGAACTCCTGGTCCCGGGTGCGCAGGTTGTCGTAGGTGATCCGGCGCGAACGGGTCAGGAGGTTGAAGCAGAACTCGGTGGCCTCCTGGCCGGCGTACATGCCGATGTTCTCGAACCACTCCAGCGAGGCCTGCGCGGCCCGCTGGGTGGACTCCACCACCGGACGGCGCTCGCTCTCGTAGGCGGTCAACGCGCTTTCCGCGTCGGGGTGTTCGTGCAGACAGGCGGCGAGGGCGAGGGCGTCCTCCATGGCCAGCTTGGTGCCGGAGCCGATGGAGAAGTGGGCGGTGTGGGCCGCGTCGCCGATGAGGACGAGGTTGCCGTGGTGCCAGTGCTCGTTGCGGACGGTGGTGAAGTTCAGCCACTTGGAGTTGTTGGCGAACACCTGGTGCCCGCCGAGTTCGTCGGCGAACAGCTCCCGGATCCGATCCACGGCCTGCTCGTCGGAGACCCCCGGCGCGAACACCGTGTCCTGCGTGACGTCGAAGCCGGCCCGGTGCCAGACGTCCTCGTGCATCTCCACGATGAAGGTCGAGCCGGTGTCGGAGTAGGGGTAGCCGTGGACCTGCACGACCCCCCACTCGGTCTCCTTGACGAAGAACTGGAAGGCCTCGAAGACCCGGTCCGTGCCCAGCCACATGTACTTGCTGCGCCGCCGGTCCAGGGAGGGGCGGAAGGCGTCCGCGTAGGCCGCCCGGACGGCCGAGTTGACGCCGTCCGCGCCGACGACGAGGTCGTGCGAGGCGCGCAGCGCGGCCACCTCGGGTGCCGGGGTCGAGAAGTGCAGGGTGACGCCCAGTTCCCGGCAGCGTTCCTGGAGAAGGTGCAGCAGTTCCTTGCGGCTCATGGCGGCGAAGCCCTGGCCGCCGACGGTGTGGCTCTCGCCCCGGTAGTGGATGTCGATGTCCGTCCAGCGGGCGAAGCGGCGGGACATGGCCTCGGAGAAGACGGTGTCGGCGTTCTCGATGCCGCCGAGTGTCTCGTCGGAGAACACCACGCCGAAGCCGAAGGTGTCGTCGGGGGCGTTGCGTTCCCACACCGTGATCTCGTGGGCGGGGTCCAGCTGCTTCAGCAGCGCCGCGAGGTAGAGCCCGCCCGGGCCACCGCCGATGATCGCGATCTTCAAGGGAGTTCCTCTCACTGCTCAGCGGCCAGTTCGGCTTCGATGATCTTGCGGAGCGCGAACCGCTGGAGTTTTCCGCTGGTGTTGCGCGGCAGGGCGGCGTGGAAGCGGACGTCACGCGGGTACTTGTAGGGCGCCAGGACCTGCTTGACGTGGTCCTGGATCTCCCTGGCCTTGGCCGGGTCCCCGGTGACTCCCTCGCGCAGGACGACGAAGGCACAGACGACCGAGCCGCGCTCCGGGTCGGGGCGGGCCACGACCGCGGACTCGACGACGTCCGGGTGGGTGTCGATGGCGGCCTCCACCTCGGGGCCGCCGATGTTGTACCCGGAGGAGACGATCATGTTGTCGCTGCGGGCGTGGTAGTAGAAGTAGCCGTCCGCGTCGCGGTGGAAGATGTCGCCGGTGACGTTCCAGCCGTTGACGACGTAGTCCTGCTGGCGTTTGTCGTCGAGGTAGCGGCAGCCGACCGGACCGATGACGCCGAGCCGCCCCGGCTCCTCCGGGCCGAGTTCCGCGCCGTCGAGATCCAGGATCGTGGCGCGGTAGCCGGGCACGGGACGTCCGGTGGCGCCGGGCCGGATGTCGTCCCCGGCGGCGGAGAGGAAGATGTGCAGCAGTTCGGTCGCGCCGATGCCGTCGATCACCTTCAGGCCGATGCGGTCGCGCAGCTCCTGCCAGGTGGTGAGCGGTATGTGCTCGCCCGCCGACACCCCGACCCGGACGCTGCCGAGTTGCCGTTCCTTGCCGTCGCGCACGATCGCCTTGTAGGCGGTGGGCGCCGTCGCGAGGACGGTGACGCCGTGTTTCTCGACGAGGTCGGCGAGCTGGGCCGGTGTCGCCGTCTCGGTCAGCAGGGCGCAGGCGCCGGCCCGCAGCGGGAAGACGACCAGCATGCCCAGGCCGAAGGTGAAGGCGAACGGCGCGGTGCAGGCCACCAGATCGTCCTCGCGCAACCCCAGCAGATGGCGGCCGAAGGTGTTGTCGATGGACAGGATGTCCCGGTGGAAATGCATGGTGATCTTGGGGACGCCAGTGCTTCCGGAGGTGGGGCCGAGCAGCGCCACGTCGTCGGCGGCCGTCTCCACGTCGCTGAACTCGCCGGACTTGGCGGCGCACCGGGCCACCAGGTCGTCGGGGCCGGGCCCGCCGTACTCGACCAGCGTCAGGCCGGGCAGGACGGTACGGACCTCGTCGGTGAAGCGGTGGTCCACCAGGGCGATGGCGGGCCGGGTGCGTTCGGCGATCGGGGTGATCTCGCGGGCGCGCAGGGCGGCCATCGTGGTGACCACGACCCCGCCGGCCTTCAGGACGCCGAGCCAGCAGGCCACCGTCCAGGGGGTGTTCGGCGCACGCAGCAGGACGCGTCGGCCGGGCACCAGGCCCAGGTCCTCGGTGAGGACCTGGGCGACCTGGTTGGCGCGGGTGCGCAGTTCGCCGTACGTCCACAGCTCCCCGGCCGGGGTGCGCAGGGCGGGGCGGTCGGGGCCGTGGCGTTCGACGGCCGCGTCGATGAGCTCGGTGGCCGCGTTGAGGCGGGCCGGGTAGCTCAGTTCGGGCGTGGTGAACTCGATCACGGGCCACAGTTCGGCGGGCGGGAGATGGTCCCGGGCGAAGGTGTCCAGGTGCGAGGTCGGTGAGAGCGGAACAGCCAACGTGGGGTTCCTTCCGGGAGCCCGCCGGTGGAATGCGGCGGGCGGTCAGGCGGGGCGGATCATGCCCTCCTGGACGACTGTGGCCAGGTGACGGTGGTCGCGGGTGAAGAAGCGTCCGGTGCCGAGGCCGCGGCCCGCGTCGGCGGCCACCGCTTCCTGGGCGTAGAGCAGCCAGTCGTCCATCGGTGCGGGGCGGTGGAACCACATGGCGTGGTCCAGGCTGGCGGTGACCAGGCCGGGGTCGGCCCAGGCCAGGCCGAGGACCCGCAGGACGGGTTCGAGGATCGTGTAGTCGCAGACGTAGGCGAGGGCGGCGAGGTCGCGCTGGGCGTCGGTGAGACCCTCGACGGGCCGCAGCGCGTCGAACGGCCGTAGCCAGACCGCCTGGTGGGGCAGCCGCTCGCCCTCGACGGTGAGGTAGACGGGGCCGGGGACGTGGCGCATGTCGAAGCCGCGGCCGCCGCGCCAGTAGGCCCTGGACTCGGCGGTCATGGTGCCGCCGGTGCGCTCGGCGAGGTACTCGGCCGAGCTGGGCAGCGTCTCGGGAGCGGGGATCTCCCCGGTGGACTCGGCGTGGAAGGAGGCGCCGGGCTCTCCTGCCGCGAAGTTGGCGAGGCAGACGTAGAGCACCTTGCCGTTCTGGTAGCCGCGTACCTGGCGGGTGCTGTAGCCGCGGCCGTCGCGCACCACCTCCACCTCGTAGCGGACCTCGGCGCCGATGTCGGCCGGGCGCAGGAAGTAACTGTGCATCGAGTGCAGCGACTTGCCGTCGGTCACCGAGCGCATCGCGGCCGCGGCGGCCTGGGCGACGAGGTCGCCGCCGTAGGCCTTGGGCCAGGGGCAGGGCTGGGTGGTGGCGGTGAACGCGAGGTCGAAGTGCTCGGGCGCGGCCGGCTTGAGGGTGAGGGCCGCGGTGACGATCGCCGAGGTCGGGGCGGCGGTCATCGGTTCAGCCAGTCGCGCAGGTCGGTGTCGGCCACGTCGGGCAGGTTCACCACGATGTTCTCCGGGGTCCGGGTGGTCATCCACACCAGCGGCTTGCTCCGGGAGAGGTTGCACTCGACGTGCGGCATGAAGGGCGGGACGAAGACCCAGTCGCCCTCCGTCATGTCGACGTAGTCCTCGAACTTCTCGCCGAAGTAGATCCGGGCCCGGCCCGAGAGGACGTATCCGCCGGTCTCGGCCTCGCCGTGGTGGTGGGTGACCGAGCGGTAGCCGGGCTCGTTGCTGACCTTGCCGTACCAGAGGCGGCGCGCCGGGGTGTGCTGGGCGCTGACGCCCGACACGCGGACGGCGCCGCCCGAGTCGGCGGTGTTCACGTCCTCCTGACCGGCCCGGGTGACGACGGGCGCGACGATGCCGCTGGGCAGGCGGTACATCTCGCTGTCGCCTTCGAGTCGGTACTTGCTGAGGTCGGGCTCCATGGAACGGCTCCGTTTCCCTGGAAGGCTGCCGGGGTCCGGAAGAGGACCGCGCTCTATCTCGTATTTTTCACGGTCGTCATTTATTGTCAATACGACCGGCCGTGCGGCCGGAGCCGGACACCACCGAACCGGAGGCCTCATGACTCCCGTCGCCGTGAACCCGCCCGAGCTGCCCGCCCCGAGCGGCTACTCGCACGGAACGCTCGCGGGGAACACGCTCCATCTGGGCGGCCAGACCGCGCTCGACGCCGACATGAAGATCGTTCCGGGTGGGATCGTGGAGCAGTTCCGCCAGGCGTTCGGCAATGTGCTCACCACGCTGCGGGCGGCGGGCGGCGAGCCGGCGGACCTGGTGAGCGTGACGATCTATCTCACCGACATCCCCGACTACCAGGCCCACGGCAAGGAGATCGGCAGGGTGTGGCGGGAGCTCGCGGGGCCGGTGTACCCGGCGATGGCGGGCATCGGCTGCACCGCGCTCTGGCAGCCGGAGGCGCTGATCGAGATCCTCGGCGTGGCCGTGATCCCGGAGGAACGGCTGGTCAGGCCGTAGGCCTAGGACGTGTGGATGACCGCCAGGGCGTGTTCGCGGGCGGGCGCCCTGAGCGTCCTGTCGAGTTCTTCGAAGAGCGCGCCGGCAGTTTCGCCGCGCCAGCCCTGCGGCAGCAGGGAGAGCGGCAGGCCGGGGTCGCGGTACGGGAGCCGACGCCACTCGGTGAGCATCGGCAGATAGATCCCGAACGCCTCCCGCGGCGCGATCCCGCCCGTGGCCGCGCGCTCGCGCACCGGCGCGTACCGCGCGAGGAAGTCCGCGTAGAGCGCGGTGAGCTCGTCGAGGTCCCACCACTCACGGACCTTCGCCGACAGGTCGCCGAAGGCGAAATGGTCGCCGGTGAAGATGTCGACGTACGGGGTCAGTTCGAGGCGTTGCAGGGTGCGGCGGGTCTCGTCGGCGAGGATGCCGGGGGCCACCCAGACACCGGGGGCCGCGGTGCCGAAGCCCAGCCGGGTCAGGGCCGTGCGCAGGGCGTGGCGCTTGTCCCGCTCGGACTCGGGCACGGAGAAGACGACGACGAGCCAGCCGTCGCCGGCCGCGGCCCGGTTCCGCTCGAAGATGCGTATGTCGCCCTCCGCCAGCACCTCCAGCGCGGTGTCGGCGACGGCGTATCCGGCGGCTCCCCCGTGACGCTCGCTCCGCAGCACCCCGCGCCGCTTCAGCCGGGAGACCGCCGAGCGGACGGCCTGACCCTCGACACCGAGGTCGGCCATGAGACGTATCACCGAGGCCACGGAGAGCCAGTTGTGCTCACCGCGCGCGTACAGCCCGAAGAGGGTGATGATCAGGGGACCCAGCCGGCTGTCCCGACCGCCCACGCCGACGGCGGACGACGGCTCGACCTCCGCTGTCATGTCCACCCACCTCCGGCCGATGCCACCCTTCTGATCGCCAAGCAGCCTATCGCGCATGCCGGCACTCCACCGGCGCTGTGGATCGCCGCCCCCGCCCGTGCGGGTCCCTCTCCCCGGCCCGCCCGTGCGGGTCCCTGCTCCCCGGCCCTCTCGATCGCCGCTTCCCCGGCCCCGCGCCCGCCCGTGTCGCGCTGCGTGCCGGCTCGTCGCGGCACATCGTGGTGGTACGGCGCGGGAAGCGGCATGGCACGCCTCTCGCCTAGGCGGAACGAGTGACCTGCGCGGGCGAAGCGCGAGAGACTGCGTGGCGCCCGCACCGGGCACCGTGTTCTTCCGCGCCACCATTGCCGCAGATGCCTCTGCCGCCATCTCTGTTGGGGAGTCCGACATGACCACACCCCGGGACCTGTTCATCGTCACCGTGTACGACGCCGCGGCCCGGCCCGTCGAGCAGGGCGACCTCTCACTGGCGCTCGCGGGAGCCGAACTGGTCGATCTCCTCGACGCCGGGACGGCCACCCTCGACGACGAGATCGTCGTGCCCGCCACCGAGGGCGGGACGGGCGACCGGCTCCTTGACCAGGCGGTGGCGGCGCTGAAGCGCGACACGCCCTACGAGTCGGTCGAGGACTGGCTGTGGCGCCGGGGGCGCGGCCTGTCCGCCGCCTATCTCGCCGAACTGGAGGAGGACGGCACGGTCACCCGGCAGCGGCGGCGCTGGCTGCCGCTGCCGACCGGGCGGACGGCGCCGGCCGACTCGCCCGAGCATGCCCGGGCGCGTGAGCGCTGGACGTCGGGGGAGCCCGTGCTCTCCGCCTTCGCGGCCGCGGTGGGCATCCAGGACGAGACGCCCGCGGACCTCGCGAGTGCCGTTTCCGACGCGACCGTGACGGTGGTGGCCGCCGTGGACGGCGCCGTGACGGAGCTGGCCGCCGTCCGGCAGCGGCGGGAGATCGAGGACGCGGCGTTCGACAACGTGTGGCGCGGTCTGTAACGGCGGCCGTACACGGCTGCCCGCCACTGGGCCGCCCTCTCCCCGGGGGGCCCGACCGTGAACCACTTCCCTTCGGGTCCCGGGCCGGTCGGGTCAGGTGTCGTCGAGGTAGTCCCGCAGTACCTGGGAGCGGGACGGGTGACGGAGCTTGCTCATCGTCTTGGCCTCGATCTGCCGGATGCGTTCGCGGGTCACGCCGTAGACGATGCCGATCTCCTCCAGGGTGTGCGGGCGGCCGTCGGTGAGTCCGTAGCGCAGCGTGATGATGCCGGCCTCACGGGCGGTCATGCCGGTGAGCAGACCGCGGATGCTGTCCTGGAGGAGGTGGTGGGTGACGGACGCCCAGGGAGAAGGCGTGTCGGTGTCCTCGATGAGGTCGCCGAACTCGCCGTCGCCCTCCTCGTTGAGCGTGGCGTGCAGGGAGACGGGTTCCCTGGTGTAGGCGTCGAGTTCGACGAGCCGTGCGACCGGGATCTCGGCCTTCGCGGCGACATCCTCCGGGGTGGGCAGGACGCCCGTGTCCTGCATCAGTTCCCGGCGCGCCCGGGCCACCCGGTTGATGAGCTCCACGGTGTGGACCGGGATCCGTATGGTGCGGCTCTGGTCGGCCAGGGCGCGGGTGACCGCCTGTTTGATCCACCAGGTCGCGTACGTGGAGAACTTGAAGCCCTTGGTGTAGTCGAACTTCTCCACCGCGCGGATGAGACCGGAGTTGCCTTCCTGGATGAGGTCCAGGAAGTCCAGGCCCCGGCCCGTGAAGCGCTTGGCCACGGAGACGACCAGACGGAGGTTGGCCTCGGTGAGGTGGGACTTCGCCCGGTGGCCGTCCTCGGCGAGCAGCACCAGCTCCTCCCGGGGGTGCCGGTTCTCGCCCTCCGCCAGCAGCCGCTGCGCGTACAGTCCGGCCTCGACGCGCCGGGCGAGGTCCACCTCCTGCTCCGCGGTGAGCAGCTTGACCCGGGCGATGAGGCGCAGGTAGTCCTTCACGGGGTCGGTGCTGCCGCCGTCCGCCGGGAGCCGCGGTTCAGGACCGTCGGTCTCGTCGTCGAACGGGGACAGCGCCCGCGTCGTCGCGGCTTCCATGTGGGCGAGGCTCATAGGGTCTCCTCCAGCAACGCACCGAGATACCCGCCGGTGTGCGATCCCGGGTGGGCCGCGATCTGTTCCGGGGTGCCCGCGGCGATCACCTGTCCGCCCCGGTGGCCCCCTTCCGGGCCCATGCCGATCAGCCGGTCGTGCGGACCGGCGGTGGGTTCGTCGAGCTGTCCGAGGATTTTCCCTGCGTATGCGGACAGCGATTCCATATACCTCGGCCGGCCTTCCGTGAATACGCTGTCGGACGCCCGGCTCGACTTATCCGAACCGGAAACTCCCTCGAATACGAAGCGCGGCTTCCCGCGAAATTTCGCGGAGACATCGCGAAGGCCGTGTCGGCCTGCGCCTTTGACGAGGAGTCGATTGCCCACTCATTTGAGGTTACCACCGCAAAACTGCCGCAGACGGCCGCCCTGGGGCCGCTTTTTCCTGTGAGGAACATCGCGCTTGACAGGTCTTTTCGAGGTGTGTGCAGAAAAACCACACGCGGGTGACGACCATTTCGGTCACGGGGCCCACCTGCCACACGAGCCCCGGCGGTTCGCCCCCGTACCCTCGTTCGGTACACGCCTCACCCATCCGTATGTCGGCCCGGCTGCCGAGAGCGAGAGGAATCCGTATGAGGATCGCGATCCTGGACGACTACCAAGACGTGGCCCTGGGTCTGGCCGACTGGAACTCGCTCCAGGCCGAGGTGCACGTCTTCAGGGACGCCTTCGAGGACGAGGAGGCGGTCGTGGCGGCGCTCGCCGAGTACGAGGTGGTGGTCGCCATGCGGGAGCGGACGCGTTTCCCGTCCTCGACCCTGGGCAGGTTGCCGCGCCTGAAGCTGCTCGTGACCACCGGGCCGGTCAACGCGGCGATCGATCTGGAGGCCGCTCGCCGTGCGGGGATCACCGTATGCGGCACCGGTTATTTCGGGTACCCGACGGTCGAACTCACCTGGGCGCTCATCCTCTCCGCGGCCCGCATGGTCCCGCAGCAGGTGGACTCCGTGCGCCGGGGCGGTTGGCAGGAGGGTCTGGGGACGAGCCTCAGGGGCACCACTCTCGGGGTGCTGGGTCTCGGCCGGCTCGGGACCGCGGTGGCGGAGATCGGGCGCGCCTTCGGCATGCGGACCATCGCCTGGAGCCAGAACCTGACGCCCGCGGCCGCGCAGGCGAAGGGGGCGGAATACGTCTCGCAGGACGAACTGTTCGCCCGCTCCGACGTGCTGAGCATTCATCTCGTCCTCAGCGACCGCACCCGGGCCCTGGTCGGCGAGCGCGAACTGGGCCTCATGAAATCGACGGCGATCCTGGTGAACACCTCGCGCGGGCCCCTGGTGGACGAGGCGGCGCTGATCGGGGCGTTGACCGAGAAGAGGATCGCGTCGGCGGCGCTGGACGTCTTCGACCGGGAACCCCTGCCCGCCGGCCACCCGCTGCGCACCCTGCCGAACGCCGTGGTCACTCCCCACATCGGGTACGTCGCCCGGGATCTGTACGAGGTCTTCTACCGGGACGCGGTCGAGGACATCGCGGCCTGGAGCGCCGGAACGCCCCTGCGCACACTGTTCTGACCCCCGGTCCCCGGGCCGGCATGCCGCGGCCGCGGCATGCCGGCCTTCACGGGAGGCGGCTCAGGACGGCAGCGTCCAGTTCTGGTTGGCGGAACCCGAGCACGACCAGATCTGCAGCCGGGTGCCGTTGGCCGAGCTGGGACCGGTCGCGTCGAGGCACTTGCCCGACTGCGGGTTGACCAGGGAGCCGTTGGCGCCGGGCTGCCAGACCTGTGATCCGGTGCCGTTGCAGTCGTAGAGCTGCACCTTGGCGCCGTTGGCGGTGGCGGCCCCGGTCACGTCCATGCACTTGCCGAGCGCGCTGAGGGTCCCGGCCGTGGAGACCGTCCAGTTCTGCGCACTGCTGCCGTTGCAGTCGTAGAGCTGTACGGCGGTGCCGTTGGCGGTGGCGGCGCCCGCCACGTCCACGCACTTGCCGCCGTAGCCGTGGATCGGACCGGTGGTGTTCGCGGGCGGGGTGACCGGACCGGACTGGCCGGACGCCCACTTGATCTCCTGGAGCAGGAGCTGGTTCTGCTGGGCGCTCCCGAACGTCGACGACAGGGTGGTGTTGGTCGCGTAGTCCATCGCGTTGTGGCCGAAGTTGTTGTAGACCATCTTGTAGTTGCGGTTGGACCAGACGATCGGGTAGTAGCCGCTGTACCAGGTCTGGTTGGGGTCGGTGCCGATCGGGAAGGTGGACGGCGCCATCGAGGCGAGGATGTCGATGGCGGGGTTCTGCCGCAGGTCGTTCTGCCAGCTGTACCACTCGCTGACCGAGGACGTGATGGTGGCCGGGAGGTTCGCGGTCGCGGGGTGGGTGGGGTCGTCGATCTGAAGGGTCTCCGCGGTCGGACCCCAGCTGTTGCTCTTGAAGGTGCCGGTGCCGAGGAACGTGTTGTGGTACCAGGGCCAGTCACTGGTGTTGTCGTTGTACGCCGAGACGTGGAAGCCGATGAATCCGCCGCCGCCCGCCATGTAGGTCTGGAAGGCGGACTGCTGCGACGCGGTGTGCGGGTAGTTGTCGAGGAACATCACCACCTGGTAGTTGGCGAGCGTCGCGGTGTTGAGCCGGCTCCAGTCCGTGGTCGCGGTGTAGGTGAAGCCGTTCTGGGCGCCGGCCTGCGGGAACCAGGTGTTGGCCTCGTGGTCGAAGCTGATGTGTGCCGCGTCGTAGGTGCCGTCGTAGAAGGCGATCACGTTGACGGGCGCGGCGGCCCGGGCGGTGCCTGCGGGTGCGGCCTGGACGCCGAGCACCACGGCGACCAGAGCGAGGAGTCTTAACAGGGTGCGGGGCCAGGCCATGTCCGGGTGGGGGGTGTTCATGCCAGGACCTTCCTCATACGTGAACGTCGGAAGACATACGTAGACGTGCCGCATTGAAGGCCCTGGTCCGTGGGCATGTCAATGGTGCAGACCAAACACTCACGCCGTGCGGAAGCGGTGGATGGCCGGCTCGTGCCGTGCCCGCAGTTCGGGGTCGGTGACGCCGAGACCCTCCCGCGGGGCCAGGCACAGCACGCCGACCTTGCCGTGGTGGTGGTTGCGGTGGACGTCGGTGACGGCCCGGCCGGTCTCGATGAGCGGGTAGGTACGCGAAAGGGTGGGGTGGATACGGCCCTTGACGACGAGCCGGTTGGCCTCCCAGGCCTCGCGGTAGTTGGCGAAGTGGGAGCCGATGATCCGCTTGAGGTGCATCCAGAGGTAGCGGTTGTCGAACTCGTGCCGGTAGCCGGACGTGGAGGCGCAGGTGACGATCGTGCCGCCCCTGCGGGCCACGTAGACGGAGGCGCCGAAGGTCTCCCGGCCCGGATGCTCGAAGACGATGTCCACGTCGTCGCCGCCGGTCAGCTCGCGGATGCGCTTGCCGAACCGCTTCCACTCCCGCTGGTCCTGGGTCTCGTCGTCCCGCCAGAACCGGTAGTTCTCCGCGCCGCGGTCGATGATCGCCTCGACGCCCATCGCCCGGCAGATCTCCGCCTTCTGCTCGCTGGAGACCACGCAGACCGGTATCGCGCCGCCCGCCAGCGCGTACTGGGTGGCGTACGAGCCGAGACCACCGCCCGCGCCCCAGATCAGCACGGTGTCGCCGACCTTCATGGCGGCACCGTTGCGCGAGACGAGCTGACGGTAGGCGGTGGAGTTGACCAGGCCGGGGGCGGCGGCCTCCTCCCAGGTCAGGTGCCCGGCCTTGGGCATCAGCTGGTTGGCCTTCACCAGCGCCAGCTCGGCCAGCCCGCCGTAGTTGGTCTCGAAGCCCCAGATCCGCTGCTCCGGGTCGAGCATGGTGTCGTCGTGGCCGGCCGCGTCCTCCAGCTCGACGGACAGGCAGTGCGCGACCACCCGGTCACCGGGCTGCCAGCGGCGCACCCCGGGCCCGGTGCGCAGGACCACACCGGACAGGTCGGAGCCGATCACGTGGTAGGGCAGGTCGTGCCGGGCGGCCGGGCCGCCGGTGCGGGCATAGCGTTCGAGGAAGGCGAAGGTCGGCACGGGCGAGAACAGCGCGCTCCACACCGTGTTGTAGTTGACGGAGCTCGCCATGACGGCGATCAGGGCCTCGCCGGGGCCGGGCTCCGGGGTCGGTACGTCAGCGATGTGCAGGGCCTTGGCGGGTTCGCGGTCGTCGACCGGGACACCGTCGAACATGTGCTGTTCGTCCTTGCGCAGCACGGTGGCCCGGTAGGACTCCGGTACCGGCAGGGACGCGAAGTCATGTGTCTGCGCGTCGGGTGACTCGATCGCGGCGGCCAGGTCGGTCATCACCACAGGCTTCCTTCGGTCTGGGGAGGGCGTGCTCGGGGACGGTTCGGTCAGGCGTCGCGTCCCGGGCCGCGGCGGAAGGCCGCCAGGTCCTCGGTCAGCGCCCGGACCACTCCGGCCTGCTGTTCGGCCAGGTAGAAGTGGCCGCCGGGGAAGTCGCGCAGGGTGAAGGCGCCTGCGGTGTGGTCGCGCCACTCCTCGGCCTCGGCGACGGTGACCTGCGGGTCGTCGTCGCCGACGAGCACGCTGATCGGGCAGCGCAGCGGCGGCCCCGGCTGATACCGGTAGGACTCCACCGCCGTGTAGTCACCGCGGATGGCCGGCATGATCATCTGGATGACGTCGTCGTCGAGAAGCAGCCGCTCGTCGGTGCCGTTGAGGCGGCGGATCTCGGCGACGACACCGGCGTCGTCCATCGAACGGACCCCGCGGTCGCGCACCTTGGGCGGGGCGGTGCGGCCGGAGGCGACCAGCCCGAGCAGGTCGAGCGAGGAACCCCGCTCGATCCGGCGGGCCACCTCGAACGCCACGCAGGCGCCCATGCTGTGCCCGAACAGCACCAGCCGGCGCCGCGGCAGGGACTCCAGCACGGTGAGGATCTCGTCGGCCAGTTGCGAGATCGCCGTGCGGGGCGGTTCGGCACGCCGGTCCTGGCGGCCCGGGTACTGCACGGACAGGACGTCGGCGACGGGGGCCAGCGCGTCGGCGAGCGGCCGGAAGTAGCTGGCGGAGCCGCCCGCGTGCGGGAAGCAGACCAGCGACAGGTCGGTGTGCCGGGGCGCCGGCCGGTAGCGGCGGACCCAGAGTTCTGGTGTGGTCAGGGTGTCGGTCATCCCCGTACTCTCCGTGTGCGGTGGGGCCGTGGCCGTCTGGTCGTGTGGTCGGGGGGCGGTGAGGCCGTGGCCGTGTGGTCGCGTGCGATGCGGCCGTGGCGGTGTGATCGGTGCGATGAATCCGTGGCCCTGTGATCGCGTGCGGGACGCCCTGCGGATGCGGTGCGTGCCCACCGGAGGGCTCCGGTGGGCATCCGCCCGGCGGCGTGCGGGTCAGGCGGTGACCCGGACGGGCAGTTCGGCCAGGCCGCGCATGATGATGTTGGGCACCCGGGCCGGGCTGTCGGTGACCGGCTCCAGGTCCAGCGCGGCCAGTGCGGACACCGCGGCCTGTGCGGTGAGCCGGGCCAGCGGAGCGCCGACGCAGAAGTGGATGCCGAGGCCGAAGCCCAGGTTGCGGCCGGCGGGCCGGTCCAGCTTCAGCTCGTCGGGGTCGTCGTAGACGTCCGGGTCGTGGCTGGCGGCGCCGATCATCAGCATGACCTGCTCGCCCGGCTGGACGGTGTGCCCGGCGATCTCGGCCTCGGCCAGGGCGACCCGGGAGATCATCTGCACCGGCGTGTCGAAGCGCAGCATCTCCTCGACCGCGGCGGGCACCTGGCCGGGGTGGGCGCGCAGCCAGTCCCGCTGGTCGGGGCGGCCCAGCAGCGCGAGCATGCCGTTGCCGATCAGGTTCACGGTGGTGGCGTACCCGGCGGAGAGCAGCAGGGTGCAGGTGACCTCCAGCTCCTCCGGGGTCAGCGTGTCGCCGCCCTCCTCAACGGCGACCAGTTCGCTGATGAGGTCGGTGCCCGGCTTCGCCCGGCGCTCCTCGGCCAGCTCGCCGATGTACCGGTACAGCTCGGCGCGGGCGTTGTCGCGTTTGGCGATCTCCTCGGGCCCGAGCAGGAAGCTCGGGTCCAGGCCGCGGGCGATGTCCCCGGACAACTCGTCGAAACGGGCCGCGTGTTCGGCCGGGACGTCCAGGAGCGCGTTCTGCATCCGGCCGGGCAGCGGGTGCGCCACCGCGCTCATCAGGTCGATCGGACCGTCGCCGGCCTCGGCGCGCGCGGTCTCGATCAGCTCGCGCACGACCTGTTCGGCGGTGCTGCGCATCCGGTCCACCTGGCGGGCCGCGAACGCCTTGCTCACCAGGGCGCGGATCCGGGTGTGCTCGGGCGGGTCGGAGAAGATGAACGGCCGCACCACCGTGCCGTCGGTCTCGGTGCGGAAGTGGTCGGCGACGGTGGCGCCGTCGCCCCAGCCGAAGCGCTGGTCGCGCAGTACGGCCGAGCAGGCCTCGTGCCCGGTCACCGCCCACAGCCCCAGCGGGGTGCGGGTCACCGGGCCCTTCTCCCGGATCTGCGCGTAGACCGGGTAGGGGTCGGCCAGGAAGGCCGGGTCGAAGGGGTCGAAGGGCAGCAGCTGGGCTATGAAGCCCGGGTCGAGCATCGGTGCCTCGGTCATCGCTGTCGTTCCCAACCCCGCGCGGGGACGGTGGTCACCGCGCGGAAAAGAGTCTCGGTATGGGGAGGGGCAAGGGATACGCGGGAGAGGTCAGCCCGTGGCGGCCGGGGTGACCGCGGTGAACGTCACCGGCAGGTGGTCCAGGCTGTTGGCCACCAGGCTCGGGGTCCAGGTCAGCTTCTCGTCGGGGACGGCGAGTCGGAGGTCGTCGAAGCGGTCGAACAGGGTGCGCAGCGCGATCCGGGCCTTGAGCCTGGCCAGGGGGGCGCCGATGCAGAAGTGGGTGCCGTGGCCGAGCGCCAGGTGCTTGGAGGCGTCACGGTGGATGTCCAGCGTCTCCGGGTCGCTGAACTGGCCCGGGTCGTGGTTGGCCGCGGCCAGCGAGATCATCACGTGCTCGCCCGCCTTGACCTGTGCGCCGCCCAGCTCCATGTCCTCCGTGGCGAAGCGGTACACCACGGTGAACACCGGGCTGGTCAGCCGCAGCAGTTCCTCGATGGCCGGGACGAGGCCCTCGGGGTCGTCCTTGAGCTCGGCCAGCTGCTCCGGGTTGCGCAGCAGCGCGAGGATCCCGTTGGACAGCAGGTTGATGGTGGTCTCGGCACCGGCGAGGAGCAGCAGCATGACCGTGGAGCGGATCTCCAGGTCGGCGAGGGCGTCGCCGTCCTCGTTGGCCTGCACGAGACCGGAGATGAGGTCGGGGCCGGGGTCGGCGCGGCGTTGCGCGGTCAGCTTGGTCAGGTACTCCTCGAACCAGCCGACCGAGGCGACGACCTCCTCGGGGCTGGAGGAGTTGCCGAGGCCGACGAATATGTAGGTGTTGCGCTCGAACTCCTCGACGTCGGCGAGCGGCACGCCGAGCATCTCGTAGAGCACCGTGGAGATCAGCGGCGAGATGAACGAGGCCTTCAGGTCGGCGGTGCCGGCCTCGGCGACCGCGTCGAGCAGTTCGTCGGTGATCTGCTGGATCCGCTCGCCGAGGTCGGCGACCCGGCGCGGGGTGAACGCCTTGGAGACCAGTCTGCGCAGCCGGGTGTGCTCGGGCGGGTCGGCGAGGTTCATGTGCTGGTTGAGGATGGACTTACGGCCGTCGTAGCCCACGGAGGGCCACAGCTCGGGCAGCGCGTTGTCGAAGTGCTTGCTGAGCTTGCGGTTGTTCAGTGCGGCGAGCGCGTCGTCGTATCGGGTGATCATCCAGACCGGGTTGCCGTCGGGCAGCAACAGCTGCTCCACCGGGCCGGGTTCGGGCAGTCCGGGCGCCCAGGGGCGGGGGGCCGCCGTGGCGTCGGCGTGCACGGGACAGCCGGTGGCCGGCGCGCCGTCGGGGTTGGGCATGTCGTGTCCTCTCGTCGTGGGGTGCTCGACTCGTGGGGTGCTCGGCCGTCAGCGGGCGGGCTCGGCCGGGGACGACAGGGTGGGGACCAGTGCTGCGAGCTTCGCGGCGGCGCCGGGGAACCGGTCGGCGGGGCCGGCGGCGGCCACATAGCCGTCCGGGCGCAGCAGCACGTACTTCTCGGCGGGGCCGTCCAGTGGGAAGTGTGCGACCAGTTCGGACAGTCGGTCGGCCAACTCCGCCGCCTCGGTGGCCAGTCGGGTGTCCTTGCCGCCGTAGGTGATCAGCTGGAACCGGCCGGCCAGTTCGTCGGCCGGCTTGGGGATCCACCCGGGGTCCCGGGTGCCGGGGCGCGGCCGGGCGCGTTCCGTGCCGCCGAACAGCACGTCCGGGTAGTGGCTGCGCCAGCCGGCCAGCATCGGGGCGTAGCCGCGGGCCAGTACGCCGGTGGCGTCGAGCAACCGCCAGGTGAGGTTGCGGATCTGACGGGCCAGCGGGCCGACCACGGCCTGCCGGGCCATCCGGCCGGTGGCCTGGAGGGTCTGCTCGATCGCGGCCCGGCGCTCGGGGTCGTAGGTGTCCAGGATCGACTCGTGGAGTCGGCCGTGCACCACGCCGGCGAGTTTCCAGGCCAGGTTGCGGGTGTCGGGGATGCCGAGGTTGAGGCCCTGGCCGCCGATCGGGCTGTGCACGTGGGCGGCGTCGCCGACGAGGAAGCAACGGCCGGAGCGGAGCGCGCCGGCCACCCGCTCGTCGCTGGCGAACAGGGTCACGGTGCGCACCTCGGTGAAGCGGAGCCCGCCGGGCCCGCGTTCGTCCAGCAGTGCCTGGGCCTGCTCGGCGGTGGCCTCGGTGCCGTCCGGGACCGCGCCGGAGATGCGGAACTCGCCGCCGGGCAGCGGGGCGATCAGCGCGACCCCGGTGTCGGCGAGGAAGTAGTGGATCTCCTCGGTGCTGATCCCGGCGGTGCCGTGCTCGCCGGCGATACGTCCCTCCGCGAGCAGGAAGGTGGCCGGGAACCGGGCCCCGGAGAAGTCGATGCCCAGCTGGGCGCGGACCTGGCTGTGCAGCCCGTCGGCGCCCACCACCCAGTCGGCCTCGATCTCGGTGGTGGTGCCGTCGGCGCGGCTCGCGGTGACGGTGACCGTGTGCGCGTCCGGGGCGACCTTGGTGACCCGGGTGCCCCACTCGACGTCGACGCCCCGGTCGGCCAGGGCCTCCGCGAGCAGCCGGCCGGTGTGCTCCTGAGGCAGCACCAGGGGAGCGTTGGCCTCGCTGAGCGGCACGCGCACGCTGCCGCCGGAGCCCAGGTGATAGTGGAGCGCGGCGGGCTGGACGCTGTCGCGGGCGGCCCGCTCGGCGAGCCCCAGTTCGCCGAGCACCTCCCGTACCGGCGGCCAGAGCAGGATCGCCCGGGAGCCGGTGTGCGGATGGTCGGCCGCGTCGACCACGGTGACCGGCACGCCGAGCCGGCTGAGCTGAGCGGCCATGGCCAGGCCGCACGGGCCCGCGCCGACGACCAGAACGGTGGTGCGTCGTTGTGTCACTGTTTCTCCAACCACTCGTGCACCGCCTGGGCAGTACGGTCGGCGTGCTCTTCGAGGACGGTGAAGTGGTCGCCGGCCAGCTCCACCACGTCGTGCGGGTACGCCCAGGAGGCGGGCGGGCGGTCGAACCCGGTGAGCGGCTCGGTGGCGCGGGCCACCAGGACCGGCGTGCCGGAGTCGGCGGGTTCCCAGTCGGTGAGCAGCCGGAGATAGCCGCCCATGGCGGTGAGCCGGGCGTCGGTGACCGCGCCGCTGTCGGCCAGCCGGGCGAGCATCTGCTCGAACAGGGCGGCGCCTTCGGTGGGGAGTTCGGGGCCGAAGACGAAGGTGTCGACGAGGACCAGCCCGGCGGCGGCCCGACCCCGCGCGGCCAGTTCGGCGGCGACGCCGTCGGCCAGCAGGCCTCCCGAGGAGTAGCCGACCAGCACCACCGGCCGCTCCCCCGCCGCCGCCTCCACCTGCCGGGTGGCGGCCGCGATGGCGGCGGGCCGGTCGGCGGGCAGCCGTTCGCCGTCGAGGTAACCGGGCAGGGCGAGTGCCGACACCGCGCGCCGGCCACGCAGTCCGGCGGCGAACCGGGCGTACTGGTGCGGGCCGGAGGTGGCCAGCACGGTGGGCAGGCAGACCAGGAGCGGGCCGTCGTCGTGGGCGGTCAGCTCCACCGGTCCGGGCAGCGGACCGGCCTCGTCGGCGGAGCCGAAGGTGGTGCGCAGCTTGGCGGCGGCGCCGAGCAGTTCGACGAACTCGCCGGTCTTCCCGGCGTCGGCCGCCGCACGCCACAGGCCCGTGAACACCCCGGTCTCGGGGGTGGCGGCCGGGTCCGGGCCGAGTTCGCCCCGCAGGTGCCGGGCGAGCGCCTCGGGGGTGTCGTGCTCGAACAGGGTGGCCGCGGTCAGCCGTAACCCGGTGGCCGCCGACAGCCGGTTGCGCAGTTCCAGGGTGGTCAGCGAGTCAAAGCCATGTTCGAGGAAGCGGCGGGCCGGGTCGATCGCGGAGCCGTCGGCGAAGCCCAGGACGGCGGCGGCCTGCCCGGCGATCGCGGCCAGCAGCGCGCCGTACCGCTCGGCGGCGGGCAGGGCGGCCAGCCGGCCGGCGTCCGGGGTGTCCGGGCCGGTGGGCTCGCGGCGGCCGCGGTCGGGGGTGAACTCGGCGATGAGCGGCCGCGGTCCGGTGACGGTGTACGCGGCGCGGAACCGCGGCCAGTCCACGTCGGCGAGCAGCAGCCGGGTGTCCCCGGCGGTGAGCGCGGCGCCGAGGGCGGCCAGGGCGCGGTGCTCGTCGAGGACCGCGATGCCCCGGCCGGCCAGCCGTTCCCGGCGGGTGGCCGCCACCCCGGTGGTGTCGGCCGGGTCGTCCCAGGGCGCCCAGGCCACCGACAGGGCGGGCAGCCCGGCGGCGGCGCGGTGTTCGGCCAGCGCGTCCAGTGCGGCGGCGGCCGCGGCGTAGCCGGCCTGGCCGACACCGCCGAAGGTGCCGGACACGGAGGAGAACAGCACGAACGCGGTGAGCGGGGTGTCGCGGGTGAGGTCGTGCAGATGCCATGCGGCGGTGACCCCGGGGTTGGGCGCGGCACCGCCGTCGAGGGCGGTCAGCGGCGCCTCGGTCAGCGGTACGGCGGTGTGCAGCACGGCGGTGACCGGCTGCCCGGCGAGCAGCTCGGCGACCTTCTCACGGTCCGTCAGATCGCATGCCACGGTGTGTACTTCGGCGCCCAGGTCGCGCAGTTCGGTGACGAGGTCCGCGGTCACGGTGGTGTCGGGGTCGGCGGTCAGCAGCAGTGCGGGGGCACCCGCGGCGGCCAGCCAGCGGGCCGTGGCCGCGCCGACGGCGGTGTCCGCGCCCGTGACCAGGGTGGTGCCGGTGGGCCGCCAGACGGCGCCCGCCGGGGCGGTGAGCGGGCTGCGGACCAGGCGACGGGCGAACAACCCGGCGGGGCGGACGGCCAGTTGTTCCTCGCCGGTCCGCCCGGACAGCGCCGCGCACCAGCGGGTCAGCGCCCGTTCGTCGGCCCCGGCGGGCAGGTCGACGATGCCGCCGGTGAGGGCCGGGTGTTCCAGGGACACGGTGGGGGCCAGGCCCCACAGCCCGGCCCGGCCCGGGTCGCCGTCCGGCTCGGCGTCCAGGGCCACCGCTTGCGTGGTGGTGAACCACAGCGGGGCGGCCACGCCCGCCTCGACGAGGGCGCGGACCAGGGTCACGGCGGCCGGCCAGGCCAACAGGGCGAGCACACCGGCGGGTTGCGCGCCGGCCAACGCGGTGCGCAGGGCTTCCGGGTCCGGCGGGCCGGCGGTGACCTCGACCCGGATCACCCGGGCGCCGTGCCGGGCCAGGACGTCGGCTTCCGGACCGGTGTGCCCCGGGGGTACGGCGACCAGCCAGTCCCCGGACAGCCGGGCGCTCGCCGGGTCGGGCACCGGCCGCCAGTCCAGGGTGTGACGCCAGGAGTCGACGACCGACTGCTCCCGCCGCTGCCGCCGCCACGCCGACAGCGCGGGCAGTACGGCGGCCAGCGGTGCCGTGTCCAGTTCCAGGGCGTCGCTGAGGCCGGCCAGGTCGGCGTTCTCGACCGCCTCCCAGAAGCCGGACTCCATCGGATCGGAGGTCGCCGTGATGGCGGTGGGGTCGGGCTCCGGCCAGTAGCGCTGCCGCTGGAAGGGGTAGGTGGGCAGGTCCACCCAGGCGGTGTCCCGGCCGGCCAGGGCGGCGCCCAGGTCGACCGGGGCGCCGCGGGTGTACGCGTCGGCCGCCGAGCGCAGGAAGCGGTCCAGGCCGCCCTGGTCGCGGCGCAGCGAACCGACCGCGGCGGCCTCGGCCCCGGCGTCCTCGGCGATCTCCTGCACGGCGGTGACCAGCACCGGGTGCGGGCTGACCTCGACGAAGTACCGGAACCCGGCGGCCAGCAGGGTGCGCACGGCCGGGTCGAAGGCCACCGGCCGACGGGCGTTGTCGAACCAGTACTCCGCACCGAGGGCGGCGGTGTCGGTCAAGGCGCCGGTGACGGTGGAGCAGAACGGCACCTCGGTGGCGGCGGGCCGTACGTCCGCGAACATGTCCACGATGCGGTCGTGCAGCGGGTCCACCTGGTCGCAGTGCGAGGCGACGGTGGAGGCGACCAGCCGGGCGCGCAGCCCGTCGGCGGTGGCCTCGGCGACGAACCGATCGAGGCCGGCCGACTCGCCGACCACGGTGACCGCGTTCGGGCCGTTGACCCCGCCGATGTGCAGCGCGTCGCCCTGGGCGGCCAGCCGGGCGCGGACCTGCTCCTCGGGCGCGGCCACCGACACCACCGCGCCGTTGCCGCGCAGTTCGTCGGCGAACAGCTGGCTGCGCAGCACCACGATCTTCAGCGCGTCGTGCAGGGACAGGGCTCCGGCCGTGTAGGCGGCGGCGATCTCGCCCTGGCTGCTGCCGACCACCGCGGCCGGGGTGAGGCCGTAGGAGCGCCACAGTTCGGCCAGTGACACCATCACCGCGAACAGCACCGGTTGCAGGATCTCGATGCGCTCCATGTCGGGCGCGCCGGGCGCCCCGCGCAGCACGTCGGTGAGGGACCAGTCCACGAAGGCGCGGGCCGCGGTGTCGCACTCGGCGAGGTGTGCGGCGAACACCGGGGCGGAGTCGAGGAGTTCGGCGGCCATGCCGGCCCACTGGGAGCCCTGGCCGGGGAACACGAACACCACCCGGTCGTCCGGTGCGGCGGTGGCGCTGACCAGGGTGTCGTGCGGCCGGCCCGCGGCCAGGGCGGTCAGGCCCTCGGCGGCGGTGTCCGGACCTGCGGCGACGACCACGGCGCGGTGTTCGAGGGCGGCGCGGGAGTGCAGCAGGGCCGCGGCGAGGTCGGGCAGCGGGATACCACTCCCTACCAGGGGCAATAGGCGCTCGGCCTGGGCGCGCAGGGCCTCGCGGGAGCGGGCGGAGACGACCAGGGGCACCGGCCCGGGCCTGCCGGTCGCGTCGGCCGCCACGGCCGTTCCCGGCTCCGGCGCCTCGAAGTCGTCGGCCTGTTCCAGCAGTACGTGTGCGTTGGTGCCGCTGATGCCGAACGCGGAGACGCCGGCCCGGCGCGGGCGGCCGGTCTCCGGCCAGGGCTGCTCCTCGGTGAGCAGCGCCACCGCGCCGGAGGCGAAGTCCGCCTCGGAGGTGGGCGCGTCCACGTGCAGGGTGCGCGGCAGCCGGTCGCCGCGCAGCGCCATCACCGTCTTCATGATGCCGCCGACCCCGGCCGCCGCGCCGGCGTGGCCCAGGTTGGACTTGAGCGAGCCCAGCCACAGCGGCCGGTCGACGGGCCGGTTGCGGCCGTAGGTGGCGAGCAGCGCGTTGGCCTCGATGGGGTCGCCCAGCGCGGTCCCGGTGCCGTGTGCCTCGACGGCGTCGATGTCGGCGGCGGCCAGGCCCGCGTCGGCGAGCGCGGCGCGGATGACCCGTTCCTGGGAGGGCCCGTTGGGCGCGGTCAGGCCGTTGGAGGCGCCGTCCTGGTTGACGGCCGAGCCGCGCACCACGGCGAGGACGCGGTGGCCGTTGCGGCGCGCGTCGGAGAGCCGCTCCACCACCAGGATCCCGGCGCCCTCGGCCCAGGCGGTGCCGTCGGCGGCCTCGGCGAACGCCTTGGCGCGGCCGTCCGGGGCCAGCCCGCGCTGCCGGGACAGTTCCACGAACCCGGCCGGGGTGGACAGCACCGACGCGCCGCCGGCCAGCGCCAGCGAGCACTCGCCGCGGGCCAGCGACTGGCGGGCCAGGTGCAGGGCGACCAGCGAGGCCGAGCAGGCGGTGTCCACGGACAGCGCGGGCCCCTCCAGGCCGAGGGTGTACGACAGCCGTCCGGAGAGCACGCTGACCGCGTTGCCGGTGAGCAGGTAGCCCTCCAGGTCCTCGGCGGCCTGCGCGGCGAGCATCCCGTAGTCCTGGGCGCCGCTGCCGACGAACACTCCGGTCCGGCTGCCGCGCAGCGACAGCGGGTCGATGCCGGCCCGTTCCAGTGCCTCCCAGGAGGTCTCCAGGAGCAGCCGCTGCTGCGGGTCCATGGCGAGGGCCTCGCGGGGCGAGATACCGAAGAACGTGGCGTCGAAGTCGGCCACGTCGTAAAGGAACCCGCCCTCCTTGACGTAGGTGGTGCCGGGCCGGTCGGGGTCGGGGTCGAAGAGGCGGTCCAGGGGCCAGCCCCGGTTGGTGGGGAAGGCCGACATCACGTCCCGTCCTTCGGCCACCACCTCCCACAGGTCCTCGGGCGAGGCGATGCCGCCGGGGAAGCGGCAGGCCATGCCGACGACGGCCACCGGCTCGGTGTCGCGCTGCTCGTAGTCCCGCAACCGCTGCCGGGTCTCGTGCAGGTCGACGGTGACCTTGCGCAGGTAGTCGCGGAGACGGTCGACATCACTCATGATCAGCTCAACTCCGAGTCGATGAACCGGAAGATCTCTTCGTCGCTGGCGGCCCCGAGCTGTTCGGTGACCGACTCGCGGCCGCCGTCGGCGCGCGGGGTCAGCCGGCCGACCAGTCCTTGCAGCCGGGTCAGTGCCCGCCGCCGGTCGTCCTCGCCGGACACCTCGGCCAGCACTCCGGCCAGCCGGTCGAGTTCCTCGTCCAGCGAGCCGACGGCGGTCGCGGCCGGCACCACCAGCTGCCGGCGCAGGTGGTCGGCGAGTCCGGCGGGGGTCGGATGGTCGAACACGGCGCCGGCCGACAGTCGTACGCCGGTGGCCGCGCCGAGCCGGTTGCGCAGGTTGACCGCGGCCAGCGAGTCGAAGCCGAGGTCGGTGAACGGTCGTCCGGTGGGCAGGGATTCCGGGTCGCCGTGCCCGAGGACGACGGCGACCTCCCGTCGTACCAGCTCGACGAGTTCGCGCTGCTGGTCGGCCTCGGGCAGTGCGCCGAGCCGGTCGGCGAGCCGGGACTCGGCGGCGTCCGGTTCGCCGGTCACGGCGGTGAGCGCGTCCCGTACCTCGGGCAGGTCGCCCAGCAGCGGGCTGGGCCGGACAGCGGTGAACGCGGGTGCGAAGCCGGCCCAGTCCACGTCGGCGACGGTCACGGTGGTGTCGGCGTGCCGCACCGCCTCGGCCAGCGCGGCGAGCGCCTCCTGCGGGGGCAGCGCCAGCACGCCCCGGCGGCGCAGTTCCTCCCGGCGCCGGGCCTCGGTGCCGGCGTCGTCCGCGCCGAACCCGGCGCCCTCCCAGGGGCCCCAGGCGACGGCGGTGGCGGGCAGCCCGCGGGCCTGCCGGTGCTGAGCCAGCGCGTCGAGGTAGGCGTTGGCCGCGGCGAACGCGCCCTGTTCGCTGCCGCCCCAGGTGGCCGCGACGGAGGAGAAGAGCACGAACGCGTCCAGCTCTCCGGTGAGCCGGTGCAGGTTGGCCGCGCCGCGCACCTTGGCGTCGAGGGTGGCGGCGACCTCGGCTAGGTCGGTGCCGGCCAGCGGGCCGGAGCGCAGGGTGCCCGCGGTGTGTACCACGGCGGTCAGCGGTGTGTCCGTGGGGACGGCGGCGAGCAGTTCGGCGAGCGCGGTCCCGTCGGCCGGGTCGCAGGTGCTGACGGTGACCGGGACGCCGAGGTCGTCCGGTGCGGTGGCGGCCGGGTCCTCGGTGGTGAGGACCAGCGCCTGTGCACCGCCCGCGGCCAGCCAGCGGGCCACCGGCAGCCCCATCGGGCCGAGGCCGTCGGTGACCAGTACGGTACCGGTGGGCTGCCACGGCCGGGCCGGGGTGCGCCCGCCCAGCGGGGCGTGCGCGAGGCGCGGCACCAGCAGCCCGGTGTCGCGTACGGCGGCCTGGTCCTCGGTGCCGGCCAGCAGCGCGGCGAGCCGGTCGAGTCCCCGGCCCGGGTCCTCGGGCAGGTCGACGATGCCGCCGAACAGTTTCGGCTGCTCCAGCGCGAGGGTGCGGCCCAGGCCCCAGAGCATGGCCTGCTCGGGGTGGCGCAGCCGGTCGGCCGGGGTGGCGGCGACCGCGCCGGAAGTGACCAGCCACAGCGCGGTACCGGTGTCGGCCAGGGCGCGCAGCAGGTCGAGGGTGGCGGCCAGTCCGGCGGGTACGGCGGGGTGGTCCGGGTGCGGGCCCTCGGTCAGGCCGAGCAGCGAGACCACCCCGGTCGCCGTGCCGGCCTCGGCCGCGACGGTGTCCGGGTCGGCCACGCGGGCGTCGGCCCCGGCGCGTGCGAGCGCGGCGGCGCAGTCCTCGGCCAGGGCCGGGTCGTCCGGGCCGACCACCAGCCAGGTGCCGCTCAGCACCGCGTCGGTGGCCTCGACGGGCCGCCAGCCCACGGTGTAGCGCCGGCTGTCGGTGGTGGCGGTCGTCTCCTGGGCGGTGCGCCAGGCGGCCAGTGCGGGCAGGATCTCGGCGAGCGGTTCGGCCGGCATGCCGAGCAGGTCGGCCAGTGCCTTGGGGTCGGCCGTGTCCACGGCCGCCCAGAACGTGCCGTCCGCCGCGTCGGTGCCGGTGTGCTCCGGGGCGGCCAGCCAGTAGCGCTGCCGCTGGAAGGCGTAGGTGGGCAGGTCCGGTGCGGCGGGCCGGGTGCCGTCGAAGGCGGCGGTCAGCCGTACCGGGAGCCCGGCGACCTGCGCCTCGGCGACGGAGAGCAGGAACCGTTCGAGGCCGCCCTCGTCGCGGCGCAGCGAGCCCACGACGGTCACCTCGTCCAGCGTCTGGTCGATGCCGGGCGTCAGCACGGGGTGCGGGCTGACCTCGACGAAGCCGCGGTGGCCCTGCTCGGCCAAGGCGCGTACGACTGCTTCGAAATGAACGGTCTGACGGAGGTTGCGGTACCAGTACCCCGCGTCCAACGTGGCGGTATCGGCCCAGTCGGCGGTGACCGTGGAGAACATCGGCACGTCCGCCGCCCGCGGCCGCACCTCCGCGAGCGCCTCGACCAGTCGCGTCTGGATCCGTTCGACCTGCGGGGAGTGGGAGGCGTAGTCCACCGCGATACGACGGGCGCGGATGCCCCGCGTCTCGCAGTCGGCCAGCAGCCGGTCCAGGGCCGCCGGGTCGCCGGAGACCACCGTCGAGGCGGAGCCGTTGACCGCGGCGACCGTCACACCCGGGGGCAGCAGGGCGGTCACCTCGTCGGCGGGCAGGGTCACGGAGGCCATCCCGCCGTGTCCGGCCAGTTGCCCCGCGATCAGCCCGCTCCGCACGCAGACCACCAGCGCGGCGTCCCGCAGGGACAGCGCCCCCGCCACACACGCGGCGGCGATCTCCCCCTGCGAATGCCCCACCACCGCGTCCGGCTCCACCCCGAACGACCGCCACAACGCGGCAAGCGACACCATCACCGCGAACGACACCGGCTGTACGACGTCCACGCGCTCCAGGGACGGCTGTCCGGCCTCCCCCCGCAGCACACCGAGCAGCGACCAGTCCACGAACTCACCGAGCGCCGAGGCGCATGCGGCCATCCGCTCCGCGAACACCGGCGCGGAGTCCAGCAGTTCCACCGCCATCCCCGTCCACTGCGCCCCCTGCCCCGGGAACACGAACACCGTGCGGCCGGTGGCCCCGGCGGTTCCGGTGGCGATGTGCGGTGCGGTGTCCCCGGCGGCCAGTGCGGTCAGTGCGGTGAGGAGTTCCTCGTGGTCGGCCGCCACCACCACGGCGCGGTGGGTCAGCGCGGTACGCCCCGTGGTCAGCCCGGCGGCCAACTCGGTGATTGCGGGCGCCGGTTCGGCGGCCAGCCAGGTGCGCAGCCGGCCGGCCTGGGCACGCAGTGCGGCCTCGGTGTTGCCGGACAGCGGCACCGGCACCACCCGCCGGGGCGCCGGCTGCGGGGCCGGAACCTCCGGGCCCTGTTCGATGATCACGTGGGCGTTGGTGCCGCTGATCCCGAACGAGGACACCGCCGCCCGCCGCGGCCCCTCGCGCTCCGGCCACGGCCGTGCCTCGGTGAGCAGCCGTACCGCACCGGCCGACCAGTCCACGTGCGAGGTCGGTTCGCCGATGTGCAGGGTGCGCGGCAGCACCCCGTGGTGCATCGCCTGTACGACCTTGATCACACCGGCGACCCCGGCGGCGGCCTGGGTGTGCCCGATGTTCGACTTCACCGACCCGAGCCACAGGGGCTGTTCGCGATCGGCGCCGTAGGTCTCCAGCAGCGCCTGGGCCTCGATCGGGTCGCCCAGGGCGGTGCCGGTGCCGTGCGCCTCCACCAGGTCGACGTCCGTGGGGGACAGTCGGGCGGCGGCGAGCGCGGTGCGGATGACCCGTTCCTGGGAGGGGCCGTTGGGGGCGGTGAGCCCGTTGGAGGCGCCGTCCTGGTTGACGGCCGAGCCGCGCAGCACGCCGAGGACGCGGTGGCCGTTGCGGCGCGCGTCGGAGAGCCGCTCCACCACCAGCAGGCCGACGCCCTCGGACCAGACGGTGCCGTCCGCGTCGGCGGAGAACGCCTTCACCCGGCCGTCGGCGGCCAGTCCGCGCTGCCGGGAGAACTCGATGAAGGTGCCGGGGGTGGACATCACGGTGGCGCCGCCGGCCAGCGCCAGCGAGCACTCCCCCGCGCGCAGCGCCTGCGCCGCGAGGTGGAGCGTGACCAGGGAGGAGGAGCAGGCGGTGTCCACGGTGACCGCGGGGCCCTGGAGGCCGAAGGTGTAGGCGACCCGGCCGGAGGCGACGCTGCCCGCGGTGCCGGCGCCGAGGTAGCCCTCGACGTCCTGCGGGGTGCTGGGGAGCCGGGTGGCGTAGTCGTGGTACATGACGCCGACGAACACGCCGGTGTCGGTGTCCCGCAGGGACATCGGGTCGATGCCGGTGCGTTCCAGTGCCTCCCAGGAGGTCTCCAGGAGCAGCCGCTGCTGGGGGTCCATGGCGAGGGCCTCGCGCGGTGAGATCCCGAACAGGCCCGCGTCGAACTCGGCCGCGTCGTGCAGGAATCCGCCCTTGGTGAGATAGGTGCGCCCGGCGCGGTCGGGGTCGGGGTCGTAGAGCTGTTCGGTGTGCCAGCCGCGGTCGGCGGGGAACGGCGAGATGCCGTCGCCGTCCGCGGTCACCAGTCGCCACAGGTCCTCCGGGGAGCGCACTCCGCCGGGGTAGCGGCAGGCCATGCCGATGATGGCGATCGGCTCGTCGGCCGGTCCGGAGCGGCGGGCTGCGGTGGGCGCCGGGGCGGCGGCCGCGGTGAGCCTGCGCAGCAGGTAGTCGGCGGTGGCCGCGATGCTCGGGTGGTCGAAGGCCAGGGTGGCGGGCAGCGCGAGGCCGGTGCCGGCGGCCAGCCGGTTGCGCAGTTCCACCGAGGTCAGCGAGTCGAAGCCGAGGTCGGTGAAGGCGCGCCGGTCGCCCAGGCCGGCCGCGTTGCCGTGGCCCAGGGTGGCGGCGACCGCGGTGCGTACGGTGTCGTGCACCAGTCGGCCGCGGGCGGCCTCGTCGAGTCCGGCGAACGCCGCCTGGAGCGCGCCGGTGCCGCCGGCGCGGCGGACCGGGACGCGGACCAGGCCGCGCAGCACCGGGGCCGGCGGGACGGTGCGGGCCTGTTCGCGGAGCGCGGCCAGGTCCAGCCGGACCGGGACGGCCAGGGCGCTCTCGCCGGATACGGCGGCGTCGAACAGCCGCATGCCCTCGGCCGGTTCGAGCGGCACCACACCGAGGCGTTCGATGCGCTGCCGGGCGGCGCCGTCCGCCGTGTCGCCCATGCCCCCGGCCCACAGGCCCCAGGCCAGTGACACGGCGCGCAGGCCGGCCGCGCGGCGGCGGGCGGCGAGGCCGTCCAGGACCGCGTTGGCGGCGGCGTAGTTGCTCTGTCCGGGACTGCCCAGGATCCCGGCGGCCGACGAGAACAGCACGAACGCGGCCAGGTCCAGGCCGCGGGTCAGCTCGTCCAGGTGCAGCGCTGCGGCCGCCTTGGGCCGCAGCACCCGGTCGATGCGCTCGGGGGTCTGCGCGGCGAGCATCCCGTCGTCCAGCACACCTGCGGCGTGCACCACCGCGGTCAGCGGGTGCGATTCGGGGATGTCGGCCAGCAGCGCGGCCAGCGCGTCCCGGTCGGCGACGTCGCAGGCCACCACCCGGGCGGTGGCGCCGAGTTCGGCGAGAGAGGCGGCCAGTTCGGCGGCGCCCGGGGCGTCGAGGCCACGGCGGCCGGTGAGCAGCAGGTGCCGTACGCCGTGCTCGGCCGCGAGGTGCCGGGCCAGTTCCGAGCCGAGGGCGCCGGTACCGCCGGTGATCAGTACCGTGCCCTCCGGGTGCCATACGGCGGGCTCACCGGCGTCGGCGCGGACCAGCCGGGGTACGCGCACCACGCCGTCCCGGACGGCCAGTTGGGGCTCGCCGGTGGCTATGCCGACGGGGTCGGGCAGGCTGCCGTCGCTGTCGAGGAGCACGATCCGGCCCGGGTTCTCCGACTGGGCGGAGCGGGTCAGGCCCCAGACGGCTGCGGCGCCCAGGTCGGTGCCGTCGACGGCTCCGGTGGTGCGCAGGGCGAGCGTGGTGCCGGCGAAGCGTTCCTCGGCCAGGAACGTGCGCAGCAGGGCCAGGACTCGGTGGGTGGCGGTGGCGATGCCGGCCGGGTCGTTCGTGGTGGCGGGCAGCGTGGCGAGCAACCACTCTCCGGGGTCGGTCACCGCGGTGAGGTCGAGGTCGGCGCCGAGCTCGATGGCATCGGGGGACTCGGTGTCGGTGGGCGCGGGGTCCTCCGCGGCGGGGCGCACCGGCGTCCAGTCGACCCTGTGCAGTGCCTCGGTCCCGGAGTCCGGGGCGCTCAGTCCGGCGGGTATCGGGCGCAGCGCGAGGCTGTCCACGGTGAGGACCGGGGCGCCGTAGCCGTCGTACGCGGCGATGGCGAAGCCGCCGTCGGCCGGGGTCAGCCGGACCCGCAGCGAGTCGGCGCCGGGCTGCCGGACGGTCACGCCGGTCCAGGCGAACGGCAGGGCGGCCGTGGTCGCCTCCGGGTCGGTGGCCAGGGCGTGCAACGCGGCGTCCAGCAGCGCCGGGTGGACCCCGAAGCCCGCGGGCCCGGCCGGTTCGGGCAGGGCGACCTCGGCGTACAGCTCCGCGCCGTGCCGCCAGACCCGGCGCAGGCCCTGGAACACCGGTCCATAGGCGAGGCCGCGGTCGGCCAGCAGCTCGTACAGGGCGCCCGGCTCTCCCCACTCGGACCCGGCCTGGGGCCACTCGCCCAACGGCGGCGCGCTGTCGTCCGCCGGTTCGACGGTGCCGGTGGCGTGCCGGGTCCAGGGCTCGTCGGCGGTGCCCGCCTCGGCCCGGGAGTACAGGGTCACCGTCCGGCGGCCCTGGTCGTCGGGGGTGCCGAGCACCAGCTGGAGTACGGCGCTGCCGCGCTCGGGCAGGACCAGGGGTGCGTCCAGGGTGAGTTCGGCGATCCGCCCGCAGCCGACCTCGTCCCCTGCGCGGGCGACGAGGTCGACGTACGCGGTGCCGGGCAGCACGATCCGGCCGGCCACCACATGGTCGGCCAGCCAGGGCTGGGCTGTGGTGGACAGTCGCCCGGTGAACAGCACCCCGGCGCCGTCCGCGAGCGTGACGGCCGCGCCGAGCAGCGGGTGTCCGATCGTGCCGAGACCGGCGGCGCCGGCGTCGGCGGCCGTTTCGCCGGTCATCCAGAACCGGCGGTGCTGGAACGGGTAGGTGGGCAGCGGAACCGGCACCGGCGCGCGGTCTTCGGTGACCGCGGCCCAGTCGGCGGAGACGCCGTGCACATGCAGCCGGGTCAGCGCGTCCAGCAGGGCCGGGATCTCGTCCCGGCCGTCGCGCAGGGTGGGCAGCACGACCGTTCCGGCGGCGGCGGGTTCGGTCGCGGACCCGCCGTCGGGTTCGGTCGCGGTCAGGCAGTCGCGGGCCATCGCGGTCAGTGCGGCGGCCGGGCCGATCTCGACGAACGCGGTGGCCCCGGCCTCGGCCAGGGCGCGTACCGCGGGCAGGAACCGCACGCTGTCCCGGACGTTGGCCACCCAGTGCTCCGGGTCGGCGATCTCCCGCTCGGACAACGGCGCCCCGGTCACCGTGGACACGACCGGCAGGCGTGGCGCGCTGAACGGGATGCCGGTGACGATCTCCCGGTACTCGTCGAGGATGCCGTCCACGTGCGGCGAGTGCGGGGCCATGCTGACCCGCAACTGCCGGGTACGGCGGCCTCGTCCGCGCCAGTGCGCGCCGATCTCGGCGACCGCGTCGGCGTCGCCGGACACCACCACCGCACTCGGGCCGTTGACGGCGGCCAGCCGTACCTGCCCGGCGTACTCGGCCAGCGTCGGGGCGAGTTCGGCCTCGGTGGCCTGGACGGCGACCATCGCGCCGCCCGCCGTGGCCGCCGCCATCAGCCTGCCGCGGGCGGTGACCAGCGTGGCGGCGTCGCGGAGGGTGAGCGCCCCGGCGATGTGCGCGGCGACGATCTCGCCGACGGAGTGCCCGGCCACCAGGTCGGGGCGCAGCCCCCAGCTCTCGGTGAGCCGGACCAGCGCGACCTCCACGGCGAACAGCGCGGCCTGCGTGAAGTCGGTGCGGTCGAGCAGGTCGGCCTCGGCGCTGCCCTCGGCGGCGTACAGCACCTCGCGCAGCGGCCGGGGCAGGTGCCGGTCGAGTTCGGCGCACACCGCGTCGAACGCCTCGGCGTAGGCGGGGAACCCGGCGGCCAGTTCGCGGCCGGCCCCGAGGCGCTGGGAGCCCTGGCCGGGGAACAGGAAGGCCAGTTTCCCGGCGTCGGAGGCGAAGCCGGTGACCACGTCGGCGTCGGGGGTGCCGTCGGCGAGGGCGGCCAGCCCGGTGTGGGGCCCCCTGGCATGCGGACCGGTCAGCACCGCCGCCCGGTGCGGGTGCGCGGCACGAGTGGTCAGCAACGAATGTGCCAGCGCGGCCGGTTCGAGGTCCGGGTGGTCGCCGAGGTGGGTCAGCAGCCGGGCGGCCTGGGCGCGCAGGGCCGTCTCGGTGCGGGCGGAGAGCACGACCGGCAGCGGCAGGGGTGTCCGGGCGGGCGACCGCGGGGATGCCTCGACCGGGGCCTGCTCGATGACGATGTGTGCGTTGGTGCCGCTGACGCCGAACGAGGACACCGCGGCGCGGCGGGCCCGGCCGGTCTCCGGCCAGGGCCGTGCCTCGGTGAGCAGGGACACCGCGCCGGAGGCCCAGTCCACGTGCGGGCTG
Organism: Streptomyces sp. NPDC048254; assembly: GCF_043201895.1. NCBI lineage: Bacteria > Bacillati > Actinomycetota > Actinomycetes > Kitasatosporales > Streptomycetaceae > Streptomyces > Streptomyces sp. NPDC048254. The sequence goes on along the minus strand of NZ_JBICZJ010000004.1, from coordinate 454,587 downwards.
GGTGCGTCGACGTGCAGGGTGCGGGGCAGCAGCCCTTCCCGCAGGGCAAGGACCATCTTGATGATCCCGGCGACACCGGAGGCGGCCTGGGTGTGCCCGATGTTGGACTTGACCGACCCGAGCCACAGCGGCTCGCCGTCCCGGCCCTGGCCGTAGGTGGCCAGCAGGGCCTGGGCCTCGATGGGGTCGCCCAGGGTGGTGCCGGTGCCGTGCGCCTCCACCGCGTCGACGTCCCCGGGGGACAGTCCGGCCGTGGCCAGCGCGGTGCGGATCACCCGCTGCTGGGACGGGCCGTTGGGTGCGGTGAGCCCGTTGGACGCGCCGTCGGAGTTGACCGCGGAGCCGCGCACCACGGCCAGCACCGGGTGCCCGGCCGCACGGGCGTCGGAGAGCCGCTCCACGAGCAGCATCCCGGCGCCCTCCGACCAGGAGGTGCCGTCGGCGTCGGCCGAGAACGACTTGCAGCGCCCGTCGGCGGCCAGGCCGCGCTGCCGGGAGAACTCCACGAACAGCCCAGGGGTGGCCATCACGGTGGCGCCGCCGGCCAGCGCCAGGTCGCACTCGCCGCGGCGCAGTGCCTGGGCGGCCAGGTGCAGTGCCACCAACGAGGACGAGCAGGCGGTGTCCACGGTCAGGGTGGGGCCTTCCAGGCCGAACGCATAGGCGAGCCGGCCGGAGGCGACGCTGGCCGCGCTGCCGGTGAGCCGGTAGCCCTCCACGCCCTCGGCCGCGTGGTGCAGCATCGGGCCGTAGTCCTGGCGCATCACGCCGACGAACACCCCGGTCCGGCTGCCGCGCACCGTGGCCGGGTCGATCCCGGCGTGTTCGAAGGTCTCCCAGGAGGTCTCCAGGAGCAGCCGCTGCTGCGGGTCGGTGGCGAGCGCCTCGCGCGGATTGATGCCGAAGAAGTCGGCGTCGAAGTCGGCGGCGGCGCGCAGGAACCCACCGTGCCGGGTGTAGGAGGTGCCCGGCCGGTCCGGGTCGGCGTCGAACAGCGAGTCCAGGTCCCAGCCGCGGTCGGCCGGGAACTCGGTGATGCCGTCACCGCCGTCGAGCAGGAACCGCCACAGCTGTTCCGGGGAGCGGATCTCCGACGGGAACCGGCAGGCCATGCCGACGATCGCGATGGGCTCGTCGGTGCGCATGCCGACACCGGCCGTGGTGGGCGCGGCCGTGTCCTCGGGCGCGTCCTGGCGCAGGTGTCCGGCGACCGCGGCGGGGGTCGGGTAGTCGAACACGAGGGTGGCGGGCAGGGCGGTGCCGGTGGCCGCGGTGAGCCGGTTGCGCAGTTCCACCGCGGACAGCGAGTCCACGCCGAGCGCGCGAAACTCCGCCCGCGGGTCGACGGCGTCGGCGTCGGCATGGCCGAGGACGGCGGCCGTCTCGGCACGCACCAGCGTCAGCAGTTCCTCAGCGGTGAGCCGGGCCGGACTGGTGACCGTACCGGTCCCGGCCGCCGCGACGGTACGACGTCGCGGGCCGCGCATCAGGCCGCGTAGCAGCGGTGGCAGCAGCACCGGGTCGGCGGTGTGCAACCGGACCTTGGCCGGCAGCAGCACCGGTTCGTCGACGGCCAGCGCCGTGTCGAACAGCGCCAGCCCCTCCTCGGCGGACAGCGCCTGCACTCCGGCGCGAGCCATCCGGGCCAGGTCGGCGGCCGAGAGTTCGCCGGTGATGCCGCTGGGCGGGGCCCAGAGCCCCCAGGCCAGCGACTGGGCGGGCAGCCCGGCGGCGCGCCGCCGGCCGGCCAGTGCGTCCAGGCAGGCGTTGGCGGCGGCGTAATTGGCCTGGCCTGGGCCACCGAGGGTGCCGGTGGCCGAGGAGAACAGCACGAACGCGGCCAGGTCCAAGCCGCGGGTCAGTTCGTCCAGGTGCCGTGCGGCGGCCACCTTGGGCCGCAGCGTCGCGGCCAGCCGCTCCGGAGTGAGCGCGGTGAACAACCCGTCGTCGGAGACCCCGGCCGCGTGCACCACCGCGGTCAGCTGATGTTCGGCGGGTACATCGGCCAACAAAGCGGCCAGTGCGTCCCGTTCACCGGCATCGCAGGCCACCACGCGCACCTCGGCGCCGAGTTCGGTGAGCTCGGCCTCCAGCTCCGGGGCGCTGCCACGGCGGCTGGTCAGCAGCAGGTGCCGTACACCGTGCTCGCGCACCAGGTGCCGGGCGACCAGCCCGCCGAGAGTGCCGGTGCCACCGGTGATCAGGACAGTGCCCCGGGGGTCGAGCCGACGGGGCAGGGTGAGCACCAGCTTGCCGGTGTGCCGGGCCTGGCTGAGGTACCGGAACGCGTCCACGGCCCGGGAGACCGGCCACACGGACGGCGGCGGTACGGTCAGCGCGCCCGCGGCGAACAGCTCCAGCACCGCGACCAGCAGCCGCTGCATCTCCTGCGGCGGTAGCTGCATCAGGTCGTACGGCAGGTAGTCGATGTCCGGGAAGTCGGCCGGGTCGCGCAGGTCGGTCTTGCCCATCTCCAGGAACCGGCCGCCGGGGCGCAGCAGTCCCGCCGAGGCGTCCACGAACTCGCCGGACAGCGAGTTCAGTACGACGTCCATCGGACCGAACTTCGCGGCGAAGCCGGTGTCCCGTGAGGAGGCGATGTGCGCGTCGTCCAGGCCGAGGTCGCGCAGCACCTGCCACTTGCCCTCGCTCGCGGTGCCGTAGACATCGGCGCCGAGGTGCCGGGCCAGCTGTACGGCGGCCGTGCCGACGCCGCCGGCCGCGGAGTGGATCAGCACCTTCTCGCCGGCCCGCAGTCCGGCGAGTTCGACCAGGCCGAGCCGGGCGGTGAGGTGTGCGATCGGCATGGCGGCGGCCTGCTCGAACGTCCAGCCGTCCGGAATCGGTGCCACGGCCGCCCGCTCGGCCACCGCGACCGGGGCGAACGCGTCCCCGAAGAGGCCGGTGATCCGAGTGCCGGGAGCGAGGTCGGTGACGTCGTCGGCGACCTCGGTGACCACGCCGGCGCCCTCGCCGCCGAGGGCCACCTCACCGGGGTACATGCCCAGAGCGATCAGCACGTCACGGAAGTTCAGCCCGGCGGCCCGCACCGCGATGCGCACCTGGCCCGGCCGCAGCGGGGCCGCCGCGGCCGGGGCCGGCACCAGCTCGAGGTTGTCCAGGGTGCCCGGGCGGGTGACGGCCAGCCGCCAGTGCGGTTCCACGGGCGGCACCAGCTCGGGCCTGACCAGCCGGGGCGCGCGCAACAGACCGCCGCGCAAGGCCAGTTGAGGCTGCCCGATGGCCGGCACGGAGGACAGCGCGCGGCGGGACTCGGCGGTGTCGTCGAGGTCGGCCAGCACGATCCGTCCGGGCTGTTCGGCCTGCGCGGCACGCAACAGCCCCCAGACCGCCGCCCCTCCCGGGTCGGCCGGGGGGTCGGTGGGTTCGCCGGCGACCGCGCCGGTGGTGACCACGAGCAGCCGTGCGGGCGCCGCGCTGTCGGCCAGCCAGTCCTGCGCCTGCCGCAGCACGGTGGCGGTGACCGCTTCGGCGGGCTGCCCCACCGGAACGGCCAGCACGGTGATGTCGGCGGCACCGTCACCCGCGAGGTCGGCCCCGCCGGCCCGCAGGTCGGCGGCCAGGGAATCGGGCGGCGCACCCAGCACCGCCCACCGGTCGGCGGCCGGTTCGGCGGGGGCCGGGACGGTCTCCCAGTCCAGCCGGAACAGCGAGTCCCGGGGCATCCGGCCCGTCGTCCCCTGTCCGGTGGCGGCCCGCAGAGTCAGCGATTCGACGGAGGCGACCGGGGCACCGGTGCCGTCGAACAGGCCGAGTGCGAAGGCACCCTCGCCGGTGGGGGCAAGCCGCACCCGCACGGCGGCTGCTCCGGCGGCGTGCAGCCGGACGCCGGCCCAGGAGAACGGCAGCCGCGCGGTACCGGTGTCGTCGGTGAGCGCGAGCGCGTGCAGGGCTGCGTCCAGCAGGGCGGGGTGCAGCCCGAACCCGCCTGCCCTGTCCCGGAGTTCATCGGGCAGTTCGATGTCGGCGAAGATCTCGTCACCGCGTCGCCAGGCCGCGCGCAGCCCCTGGAACGCCGGGCCGTAGCCGAGGCCGCGAGCGGCGAGATCGGCGTAGGCGGCGTCCACGGCCACCGGGGTGGCGTCCGTCGGCGGCCAGACCTCCTCGGCGGTGACGGGTTCGGGCGGGCCGACGGCGAGGGTGCCGGTGGCGTGCAGCGTCCACGGCTCGTCCTCGGACGCGTCCTCGGCCAGAGAGTAGATCTCCACGGCACGATGGCCTGCGTCCTGGGCCTCGCGGACGGCCAGTTGCAGCCGGACCGCACCCGTGTCGGTCAGGACCAGCGGCGCCCGCAGCACGAGTTCCTCGACCCGGTCGCAACCGACACGGTCGGCGGCCTGCACCGCCAGCTCCACGAACGCCGCGCCGGGCAGCACGATCGCCCCGGACACCCGGTGGTCGGCCAGCCAGGGCTGGGACACCACCGAGAGCCGGCCGGTGAGCAGATACGCGTCCGATCCGGCCAGCGCGGTGGCCGCACCGAGCAGCGGATTGCCGGCCGGGAGCAGTCCCGAGGCGGCGAGGTTGCCGCCGGGGGCCGACTCCAGCCAGTAGCGGCGGCGTTGGAAGGCGTAGGTGGGCAGGTCGACGGGGGCCGCGGCGGGCAGATACGACGCCCAGTCGACGACGCCGCCATGCGGATGGAACCGGGCCAACCCGGCCGCCACCGACCGGACTTCGGGCTGATCGCGCCGCAGCAACGGGATGAAGGCCGCCGTCGCGTCCTGCGCCAGACAGTCCGGTCCTACGGCGGTCAGCGCGGCGTCCGGACCGACCTCCACGAACCTCGTCACACCCTGACCGTGCAGGTGGGCAACCGCATCCGCGAACCGCACGGTGTCCCGGACATTACGCACCCAGTAATCGGCATCCACGGGAGCGGCGCAGACATCCACCGTGGACACGAAGGGGATGCTCGGAGCGGCGAAGGTGACCCCGGCGATCGCCGCCCGGAACCGCTCCAGCACCGGGTCCATCAACGGCGAATGGAACGCGTGACTCACCCGCAGCCGGGTATTCCGCCAACCCCGTACCCGCGCCTGCGCCGCTACAGCCTCCACCGCCGACTCGGCACCGGACACGACGACCGAGCGGGCGCCATTGACCGCCGCGACACCCACCTCGCCGGACAGGACCTCCGCGACCTCCGCCTCACTGGCGTTGACCGCGAGCATCGCCCCACCCGACGGCAACTCCTGCATCAGCCCGGCACGCGCACACACCACAGTGACCGCGTCATCCAGCGACAACACCCCGGCCACGTGCGCGGCCGCCACCTCACCCACCGAATGCCCGACCACGAAGTCCGGGACCACTCCGAAGGACTCGATGAGCCGGAACAGCGAGACCTCGACCGCGAAAAGACCGCACTGCGCGAACAACGTCTCATCCAACCGACCACCGCCATCGAGAATCACCTCCCGCACCGGCCGCCCCAACACCGACTCCAACCGCGCACAGACGTCCTCGAAGGAAGCCGCGAACACCGGGTACCGCTCGGCCAGTTCCCGCCCCATACCCGACCACTGCGACCCCTGACCCGAGAACAAGAACCCGGTGCCACCTCCGTGCCCGGCAACGCCGGTGACCGACCCGTCCGCCAGCTCCTCAAGCCCGGCGAGCAGTTCGTCCCGGTCCGCGGCCACCACCGCACCGCGATGCTCCAAAGCCGCCCGGGACAGCGCCGCCGCACGCGCCACCTCCGCAACGCCGACGCCCGGCTCGGCAAGCACGTACTCACGCAACCGCGCCGCCTGACCCCGCAACGCCTCACCGCTACGTCCGGACACCAACACCGGCACCGGCACCACCGGTTCACCGACAGGTACCGGCTCAACAACCGGCGCCTGCTCGATGATCACGTGCGCGTTGGTCCCGCTCACCCCGAACGCCGACACCGCGGCACGACGGACCTCCGTCTCCGGCCAGGGCCGTGATTCGGCGAGGAGTTCCAGCGGGCCGCCGGCCCAGTCGACGTGCGGGGTCGGTTCGTCGACGTGCAGGGTGCGGGGCAGCACCCCGTGGCGTATCGCCTCGACCACCTTGATCACGCCGGCGACGCCTGCGGCGGCCTGGGTGTGCCCGATGTTCGACTTCACCGATCCCAGCCACAACGGCCGGTCGCGATCGGCGCCGTAGACGCCGTGCAGGGCCTGTGCCTCCACCGGGTCGCCCAGCGAGGTGCCGGTGCCGTGTGCCTCCACCGCGTCGATGTCCCCGGGGGACAGTGCCGCGTTGGTCAGCGCCTCGACGATGACCCGGCGCTGTGCCTGGCCGTTGGGGGCGGTGAGCCCGTTGGAGGCGCCGTCCTGGTTGACGGCGGAGCCGCGGATGACGGCGAGGACAGGGTGGTTGTTGCGCTGCGCGTCGGAGAGCCGCTCCAGCAGCAGCATGCCGACGCCCTCGGACCAGCCGGTGCCGTCGGCGTCGGCGGAGAACGCCTTGCACCGGCCGTCACCGGCCAGTCCGCCGAGCCGGTCGAACTCCACGTAGGTGCCGGGGGTGGACATGATGGTCACACCGCCGGCCAGGGCCAGCGTCGTCTCCCCGGAGCGCAGCGACTGCACCGCCAGGTGCAGGGTGACCAGGGACGAGGAGCAGGCGGTGTCCACGGTGACCGCGGGGCCTTCGAAACCGAAGGTGTAGGCGACCCGGCCGGTGGCGATGCTGGCGGCGTTGCCGTTGCCGATGAAACCTTCCAGTTCCTCGGGCACGCTGTCCATCAGCGTCGCGTAGTCGTGGTACATGACGCCGGCGAAGACGCCGGTGCGGCTGCCGCGTGCGGTGAGCGGGTCGATCCCGGCGCGTTCGAACGCCTCCCAGGAGGTCTCGAGGAGCAGCCGTTGCTGCGGGTCCATGGCCAGCGCCTCGCGCGGCGAGATGCCGAAGAACCCGGGGTCGAAGTCACCGGCGTCGGCGACGAACCCGCCGAGCCCGACCGGCAGTCCGGTCAGGTCCCAGCCGCGGTCGGCGGGGAACCCGGAGATCCCGTCCCGGCCCGCGGCCAGCATCTCCCACAGCTGCTCGGGCGTGCCGACGCCACCGGGGTAGCGGCAGGCCATGCCGACGATCGCGATGGGCTCGCGCCGGGCCTGTTCGATCTCGGCGAGCCTGCGCTGCGCACTCTGCGCCTCGCTCAGCGCACGCCGGAGATAGTCCCGGAGCTTGTCCTCGTTAGCCACGCGGTTCCCTTTCTCACCCTTGGTCGGCGCCGAGGCCGTCGACGAGGCCGAACAGTTCGTCGTCGGAGGCCGACGACAGGTCGTGCTCCGGTGCGGCGCCGGACTGCTCCTCGCCGCCGTACTTGGCGAGCAGCGCGGTGAGCCGCATGCGCAGCTTCGCCTGGTCCACGGCGCCGGGTACGGCACCGGCCAGGGCTTCTTCGAGCTGGTCGAGCCCGGCGAGCGGCGAGCCGGCCTGTGCGCCGTCGGCCGCGGGCATGGACGTGTGCAGGTGCGCGGCCAGCGCCACCGGGGTGGCGTACTCGAACACCACCGCGGCGGGCAGCCGGATGCCGGTGGTCTCGGACAGCCGGTTACGCAGTTCCACCGCGGCCAGCGAGTCGACGCCGAGTTCGGCGAAGGTGCGGTGTTCGGCCACGGCGGCCGGTGAGTCGTAGGCCAGCACCCTGGCCGCTTCGGCGCGAACCAGCTCCAGGAGCGCCTTCTCGCGGTCGGGTCCGGACAACGCGGCCGGCACGGCGGCGGGTGCGGAGCTCACGCCGTCGGCCGTGGCCATGGCAGCGGTCGTGGCGGGCGTTTCCCGGACCAGGCCGCGCAGGACCGCCGGGACCGGCCCGCCTGTCCGTAGGGCCGTCCGGTCCAGGCGCATCGGGGCGAGTACCGGTTCGTCGACGGTACGCGCGAGGTCGAACAGTTCGAGCGCCTCGGGGGTGGTCAGTGGTCGCAGCCCGGCGCGGGCGATGCGGGCCAGGTCGGCACCGGACAGTTCGCCGGTGATGCCGCTGCGCTGCTCCCACAGCCCCCAGGCCAGCGAGGTGGCCGGGCGCCCGGCGGCGTGCCTGGCCCTGGCCAGCGCATCCAGTGCGGCGTTGGCCGCCGAGTAGGCGCTCTGCCCGGCGGCGCCGAGCACCCCGGCGGCGGAGGAGAACAGCACGAAGTCGGTCAGCTCGCGGTCCCGGGTCAACTCGTCCAGCCAGCGCGCGCCCAGCACCTTCGGCGCCAGCACCGCCCGCAGCCGCTCCTCGGTGAGACCGGTGACCAGACCGTCGTCCACCACCCCGGCCGCATGCACCACCGCCGTCACCGGATGCTCGGCCAGCAACGCGGCCACCGCATCCCGATCGGCCACATCGCACGCCACCACCGCCACCTCGGCACCCAACTCACCCAACTCGGCGACCAGTTCGCCGGCGCCCGGGGTGTCCGGGCCCCGGCGGCCGGTGAGCACCAGTTCGCGCACCCCGCAGTCGCCGGCCAGATGACGGGCGAGGGCCGCACCGAGCGCGCCCAGGCCCCCGGTGATCAGCACCGGGCCGCCCGGGTCCCACGTGGTGCCGTCCCGGTCGGTGATCCTGGACAGCGGGACATGGGACAGCCGCGGCACGAGCACCGCGCCGTCACGCACCACCAGCTGCCCGCCGGGCACGTTCCAGGCGACGGCGGGAATCCCGGCCCCGTCGGTGCCCGCGGTTGCCTCGGTGGCCCCGGTGGCCTCGGTTGCCTCGGTTGCCTCGATGCCATCGATACTGTCGATGCCGTCGGCGTCCTCGAAGTCGGCCAGCAGGAAGCGGTCCGGGTGCTCCTGCTGCACCGAGCGCAGCAGACCCCAGACCGCGGCGGCGGCCGGATCGGTGCGGGCGTTGCGGGTCCGCAGCGCCAGCCGGGCGCCGGTGCCGGCGAAGCGATCCTCGGCCAGCCAGGTGCGCACCGCGCCCAGCGCCCGGCCGGCCGCGGCCACCGGATCGGCCTCGGTCCCGGCCGCCAGCACCACCACCTCGGGCAGTTCCCCGTCGGGCAGTTCGGCCAGCTCGGCGCAGTCCAGCACGGTCGGTTCCGGGCCGCCCGGCAGGGCGGCGGGCACCAACTCCTCGGCGTACAGCGATTCATGGTGGCCGAGCTGTTCGGCCGAGACCGGCCGGACCGCGAGGGACTCGACGACCCCGACCGGGGCACCCGTCACGTCCGCCAGTTCGATCCGGGCCGCCTCGGCGGCGACCGGGGAGATCCGCACCCGCAGCGCGGACGCCCCGGTGCGGCGCAGCGCGATCCCGTTCCAGGCGAACGGCAGCAAGGTGCGGTCGCCCTCCTCCTCGTGCAGGTAGCGCAAGGCGTGCAGCGACGCGTCCAGCAGGGCCGGGTGCAGCCCGTAGCGGCCGGCGTCGGTCAGATCGGGCAGCTCGATGTCGGCGAGGATCTCGTCACCGCTCCGCCAGGCCGCGCGCAGGCCCTGGAACGCCGTCCCGTACTCCAGCCCGGTGGCGGCGAACTCGGCGTAGGCCGAACCGACGTCCAGCGCGACGGCATTCGGCGGCGGCCAGGGAGCCGGCGCGTCCTGAGGCGCTGCCGGCACCGAGCCGAGTACAGCTCGGGCGTAGCAGGTCCACGGGGTTCCGTCCTCGGCCGGGCGGGCGTGCACGGTCAGCGGCCGCTCTCCCGCCGCGTCCCGCGCACCGACCCTCATCTGCACCTCGACGGCACCGTCCTCGGGCAGCACCAGCGGCGCCTGGAGGGTCAGTTCGACGACCTCGCCGGCGCCGGTCTCCGCAGCGGCGTGCAGTGCCAGTTCGGCGAACACGCTGCCGGGCACGACGGTCGCGCCGAGCACGGTGTGCTCCCCCAGCCACGGCTGCGCCCGGGTGGCCAGCCGCCCGGCCAGCAGGAAACCGTCCTCTTCGGCGAATTCCACGGCCGCGTCCAGCAACGGGTAGCCGTTCCGGTGCTCCAGTTCCGCGCTGTCCAACCAGTAACGGCGGTGCTGGAAGGCGTAGGTGGGCAGGTCGACGGGGGCCGCGGCGGGCAGATACGACGCCCAGTCGACGACGCCGCCATGCGCATGGAACCGGGCCAACCCGGCCGCCACCGACCGGACTTCGGGCTGATCGCGCCGCAGCAACGGGATGAAGGCCGCCGTCGCGTCCTGCGCCAGACAGTCCGGTCCTACGGCGGTCAGCGCGGCGTCCGGACCGACCTCCACGAACCTCGTCACACCCTGACCGTGCAGGTGGGCAACCGCATCCGCGAACCGCACGGTGTCCCGGACATTACGCAACCAGTAATCGGCATCCACGGGAGCGGCGCAGACATCCACCGTGGACACGAAGGGGATGCTCGGAGCGGCGAAGGTGACCCCGGCGATCGCCGCCCGGAACCGCTCCAGCACCGGGTCCATCAACGGCGAATGGAACGCGTGACTCACCCGCAGCCGGGTATTCCGCCAACCCCGTACCCGCGCCTGCGCCGCTACAGCCTCCACCGCCGACTCGGCACCGGACACGACGACCGAGCGGGCGCCATTGACCGCCGCGACACCCACCTCGCCGGACAGGACCTCCGCGACCTCCGCCTCACTGGCGTTGACCGCGAGCATCGCCCCACCCGACGGCAACTCCTGCATCAGCCCGGCACGCGCACACACCACAGTGACCGCGTCATCCAGCGACAACACCCCGGCCACGTGCGCGGCCGCCACCTCACCCACCGAATGCCCGACCACAAAGTCCGGCACCACACCGAAGGACTCGAGAAGCCGGAACAGCGAGACCTCGACCGCGAACAGACCGCACTGCGCGAACAACGTCTCATCCAGCTCCGCGCCACCGCCGAGGACCACATCCCGCACCGGCCGCCCCAACACCGACTCCAACCGCGCACAGACGTCCTCGAAGGAAGCCGCGAACACCGGGTACCGCTCAGCCAGTTCCCGCCCCATACCCGACCACTGCGACCCCTGACCCGAGAACAAGAACCCCGTCAGCCCACCCCGATCGGCCAATACGCCACCATCCGCCAACTCGGCCAGCCCGGCGAGCAGTTCGTCCCGGTCCGCGGCCACCACCGCACCGCGATGCTCCAAAGCGGCCCGGGACAGCGCCGCCGCACGCGCCACCTCCGCAACGCCGACGCCCGGCTCGGCAAGCACGTACTCACGCAACCGCGCCGCCTGCCCCCGCAACGCCTCACCACTCCGCCCGGACACCAACACCGGCACCGGCAACACCGGTTCACCGACAGCTACCGGCTCGACAACCGGCGCCTGCTCGATGATCACGTGCGCGTTGGTCCCGCTCACCCCGAACGCCGACACCGCGGCCCGACGGACCTCCGTCTCCGGCCAGTCGATCGCCTCGGTGAGCAGCCGTACGTCACCGGCCGACCAGTCCACGTGCGGGGACGGTTCGTCGACATGCAGGGTTCGGGGCAGCAGGCCGCGTCGCATGGCCTGTACGACCTTGATCACGCCGGCGACACCTGCGGCGGCCTGGGTGTGCCCGATGTTCGACTTCACCGATCCCAGCCACAACGGCCGGTCGCGATCGGCGCCGTAGACGCCGTGCAGGGCCTGCGCCTCGATCGGGTCGCCGAGTGTGGTGCCCGTGCCGTGCGCCTCCACCACGTCCACGTCCGAGGGGGACAGTCCCGCTGCCTTCAGCGCGGCGCGGATGACGCGCTCCTGCGAAGGCCCGTTGGGTGCGGTGAGCCCGTTGGACGCACCATCCTGGTTCACCGCCGAACCGCGCAGCACGGCCAGCACCTGGTGACCGTTGGCACGCGCGTCGGACAGCCGCTCCAGCACCAGCATGCCGATGCCCTCGGACCAGCCGGTGCCGTCGGCGTCGGCGGAGAAGGACTTGCAGCGGCCGTCGGCGGCCAGTCCGCGCTGCCGGTCGAACTCGCGGAACGGGGTCGGGCTGGACATGACCGTCACCCCGCCGGCCAGCGCCAGGGTGGACTCGCCGGAGCGCAGCGACTGGGCGGCCAGGTGCAGGGCCACCAGCGAGGACGAGCAGGCGGTGTCCACGGTGACCGCGGGGCCGGTGAACCCGAAGGTGTAGGCGACCCGGCCGGTGGCGATGCTGCCCAGGTTGCCGTTGCCCAGGTAGCCCTCCAGCTCCTCGGGCACGTGCGCGAGCCGGGTCGCGTAGTCCTGGTACATCAGTCCGGCGAACACGCCGGTACGGCTGCCCCGGACGCCCGTCGGGTCGATCCCGGCGCGTTCCAACGCCTCCCAGGACAGCTCCAGCAACAGCCGCTGCTGCGGGTCCATGGCCAGCGCCTCACGCGGCGAGATGCCGAAGTGCCCGGGGTCGAAGCCGGCGACGTCGGCGAGGAATCCGCCCAGTCCGACCGGCAGGGCTCCGAGGTCCCAGCCGCGGTCGGCGGGGAAGGCGGAGATGCCGTCCCGGCCCGCGGCGACCAGGTCCCACAGCTGCTCGGGCGTGCCGACCCCGCCAGGATAGCGGCAGGCCATGCCCACGATCGCGATCGGCTCGTCCGCGGCGGCCGTGACCGTGAGCGCGGCGGGTTCCGGTGCGGTCTGCAGGTCACCGGCCTCCGCGAGGACGAACCCGGCCAGCGCGGCCGGGGTGGGGTGGTCGAAGACCAGGGTGGTGGGCAGCCGTAGCCCGGTGGCGGTGCCGAGACGGTTGCGCAGTTCCAGCGCGGTCAGCGAGTCGACGCCGAGGTCGGCGAAGGGCTGCTCGGCGCCGACCTGTTCGGCTCCGGCGAGGTCCAGCACCCCCGCGGCCTGGGTGCGCACCAGGTCCAGGGCGGCGCGGCGGCGCTCCGGTACGGGCAGCGCCCGCAGCCGGTCGGCCCAGCCGGACTGCTGGCGGGTACGGCGGCGGCCACGGACCAGTCCGGCGAACACCATCGGCAACGGGTCGAGCCGGTGCAGGGCCGGGGTGTCCAGCCGCATCGGCAGTACGGCCGCGTCATCGAGCCCCACGGCGGCGTCCAGCAGCACCAGGGCTTCCGCGGTGGGCAGGGCCGCGATACCGCTGCGGGCGATACGGGCCAGGTCCGCCTCGGACAGCTCGCCGGTGATGCCGCTGCGCTGCTCCCACAGCCCCCAGCCCAGCGAGGTGGCCGGGAGCCCGGCGGCGTGGCGCTGCCGGGCCAGGGCGTCCAGGTAGGCGTTGGCGGCGGAGTAGGCGGCCTGTCCTGCGTTGCCGAGGGTCGCGGAGGCGGAGGAGAACAGTACGAACCGGGTGAGGTCCCGGTCGCGGGTCAGTTCGTCCAGCCAGCGCGCGCCCAGCACCTTCGGCGCCAGCACCGCCCGCAGCCGCTCCTCGGTGAGACCGGTGACCAGACCGTCGTCCACCACCCCGGCCGCGTGCACCACCGCCGTCACCGGATGCTCGGCCAGCAACGCGGCCACCGCATCCCGATCGGCCACATCGCACGCCACCACCGCCACCTCGGCACCCAACTCACCCAACTCGGCGACCAGTTCCGCCATACCCGGCGCGTCAGCGCCCCGCCGAGAGGCGAGCACCACGCCACGCACCCCATGACGCTCCACCAAATGCCGCGCCACCAAGCCCCCGAGCGTCCCACTCGCCCCGGTGACCAACACAACGTCCCCAGCCGCCCAAGGAGCGTCGCCGCCCGCCTCCGTCACCCGCGCCAGCCGGGGCACGAACACCCGCCCCGCACGCAGGGCCAGTTGAGGCTCGTCGGTGGCCAGTGCCGCGGTCAGGTCGGCGTCCGTGACGGTGGGGTCGTCCGTGTCCAGCAGCACGAACCGGTCGGGCCACTCGATCTGCGCCGAGCGCACCAGCCCCCACACGGCCGCGGCGGCCGGGTCGGGCACCTCGTCGGCGGTGGCCGCGACGGCACCATGGGTGACCACGACCAGTCGGGCGCCCTGCGGGGGCTCCTCGGCCGACCAGCCCCGCACCCGGTCCAGTACGGCGGCGGTGCGCTCGGCCACGGGCATGTCCTCGACCCGGAACAGCACATCGGCGCCGGGATGGCGAGGGCGTCCGGTGCGGGCGGGCGTCCAGTCCAGCCGGTACACCGAGTCCAGCCCTGCGGGCGCGCGCAGTTCGCCGGTGAGGGCACGCAGCACCACGTGCTCGACGGTGCCGACCGGGGCCCCGCTGCCGTCGGCCAGGTCCAACCGGACCGCCTCGTCCCCGACGACGGTGAGCCGGACCCGCAGCGCCGTCGCGCCCGTGTCGTCCCAGCGGACCCCTCGGAAGGCGAAGGGCAGCCGCAGACCGTCGTCACCGCGCAGGGCGAGGGCGTGCAGTGCCGCGTCCAGCAGCGCCGGATGCAGGCCGAACTCCCCTGCCCGGGCTCGCTGTTGGTCGGGCAGGGCGATCTCGGCGAAGATCTCGTCGCCGCGCCGCCAGGCGGCCCGCAGCCCCTGGAACGCCGGGCCGTAGCCGAGGCCGGTCGCGGCGAGCCGGGGATAGAACCCCTCGAGGTCGACCGGCTCGGCGTCGGCCGGCGGCCACTGCACGAGATCCGCACCGACGCTGTCGTCGCCGCTCCCGGACAGCACGCCGGTGGCGTGCCGGGTCCAGGGCGCTGTGGAGCCCTCCGGCCGGGAGTGCACCTCGATACCGCGGCTGCCGGCGTCGTCGGGTTCTGCGACGACGACCCGCAGGGCGAGGGCGCCCTCGGCGGGCAGGACGAGCGGGACCTCCAGGGTCAACTCGTCCAGTCGGCTGTCCCCGAGCAGTTCGGCGGCGTGCCGGGCGAGTTCGACGAACGCGGTGCCGGGCAGCAGCACCGTGCCGGTGACCTGGTGGTCGGCCAGCCAGGGCTGGGCCCGCAGGCTCAACCGCCCGGTCAGGACGGTGTCGATGGCACCGGGCAGGGCGACCAGCGCGCCGAGCAGCGGATGCCCGGCGGGGAGCGCACCGAGCGCGGCCGGGTCGGCCGACTCGGCGTGCTCCAGCCAGTAGCGCCGGTGCTGGAAGGCGTAAGTGGGCAGGTCGACCGGGTCGGCAGCGGGCAGATAGCGGGTCCAGTCGAGGCCGCCGCCGTGTGCGTGGAAGCGGGCCAGTCCGGTGGGCAGGGTCACCGATTCCGGCTGGTCGCGGCGGAGCAGCGGCACGAACGCCGCGGTCGCGTCCTGCGGCAGACAGTCCGGTCCTACGGCGGTCAGCGCGGCGTCCGGACCAACCTCCACGAACCTCGTCACACCCTGCTCGTGCAGGTGGGCAACCGCATCGGCGAACCGGACCGTGTCGCGGACATTACGCACCCAGTAATCGGCATCCACCGGCGCCGTGTCGACATCCACCGTGGACACGAACGGAATGCTCGGAGCGGCGAAGGTGACCCCGGCGATCGCCTCCCGGAACCTGTCCAACACCGGCTCCATCAACGGCGAATGGAACGCGTGACTGACCCGCAGCCGGGTATTCCGCCAGCCCCGCTCCCGCGCCTCGCCCGCAACACCCTCCACCGCCGACTCCGCACCGGAGACGACCACGGAACGAGACCCGTTGACCGCCGCGATCCCGACCTCGCCGGACAGGACCCCCGCGACTTCCGTCTCGGTGGCATTGACCGCGAGCATCGCCCCACCCGACGGCAACTCCTGCATCAGCCCGGCACGCGCACACACCACAGTGACCGCATCATCCAGCGACAACACCCCCGCCACATGAGCCGCCGCCACCTCACCCACCGAATGCCCCACCACAAAGTCCGGCACCACACCGAAGGATTCGAGAAGCCGGAACAGCGAGACCTCGACCGCGAACAGACCACACTGCGCGAACAACGTCTCATCCAACCGATCACCGCCATCGAGAATCACCTCCCGCACCGGCCGCCCCGACACCGACTCCAACCGCCCACACACATCCGCGAACGACTCCGCGAACACCGGATACCGTTCGACGAGTTCCCGCCCCATACCCGACCACTGCGACCCCTGACCCGAGAACAAGAACCCCGTCAGCCCGCCACGGTCCGCCACCGCGCCAACAGCGCCCGGCCCGCCATCCGCCAACTCCCCTAGCCCAGCCAGTAGTTCATCCCGGTCCGCGGCCACCACCACACCGCGATGCTCCAGAGCGGCCCGGGTGGTGGCGATGGCGAACGCCAGCCGGGTGACGGTCAGTTCGGGGTCCGCCGCGACGAACTCGCGCAGTCGCGCGGCCTGGCCGGCCAGGCCGGTCGCGCCACGGCCGGAGAGCACCACCGGCACCGGGAGGGAGAGCACCGGCTGCGGGGCCGCCGCCTGCTCCACGTCCTCCGGCTCGGGAGCCTCTTCCAGGATCACGTGGGCGTTGGTGCCGCTGATGCCGAACGAGGACACCGCGGCGCGGCGCGGCCGTTCACCGCGTGGCCAGGGCACCGCCTCGGTGGCCAGCGAGAGGGTGCCGGTGGACCAGTCGATGTGCCGGGACGGGGTGTCCGCGTGCAGGGTCCTCGGCACGGTCTCGTGGCGCAGTGCCAGCACGGACTTGATGACTCCGGCCACCCCGGCGGCGGCGAGGGTGTGTCCGATGTTGGACTTCACCGTGCCGAGGAGCAGCGGCCGTTCGCGGTCAGCGCCGTAGGTGGCCAGGAGGGCCTGTGCCTCGATGGGGTCGCCCAGGGAGGTGCCGGTGCCGTGCGCCTCCACCACGTCGACGTCGGCGGGGGTCAGCCCGGCGGCGTTCAGGGCGGCGCGGATGACCCGTTGCTGGGAGGGACCGTTGGGTGCGGTGAGCCCGTTGGACGCACCGTCCTGGTTCACCGCCGAACCGCGCAGCACGGCCAGCACCTGGTGGCCGTTGGCCCGCGCGTCGGACAGCCGCTCAAGGACCAGCATGCCGACGCCCTCGGCCATGCCCATGCCGTCGGCATTGGCGGAGAACGCCTTGCAACGGCCGTCGGCGGCCAGCACCCGCTGGCGGCTGAACTCGACGAGCGGTCCGGGTCCGGCCAATACGGTCACGCCGCCGGACAGGGCCAGCGTGGACTCTCCGTTGCGCAGCGACTGCATGGCCAGGTGCAGGGTGACCAGAGAGGTCGAGCAGGCGGTGTCGAGGGTGATGGCCGGGCCCTCGACGCCGAGGGTGTAGGAGATCCGGCCGGAGAGCACGCTGGGGACCACGCCGGTGACCAGGTGTCCCTCGACGCTCGCGGGGGCGTGGGCAAGGCCGGTGCCGTACTCCTGGTAGTTCTGGCCGACGAACACGCCGGTGCGGGTGCCGCGCAGGGCGGTGGGGTCGATGCCGGCCCGTTCCAGTGCCTCCCAGGAGGTCTCCAGGAGCAGCCGCTGCTGCGGGTCCATGGCCAGCGCCTCACGCGGCGAGATCCCGAAGAAGCCCGCGTCGAACGCGCCGGGGTCGTCCAGGAAGCCGCCGCGCCGTACGTAGGTGCGGCCGGAGCGCTCCGGGTCCGGGTCGTAGAGGCCGTCGACGTCCCAGCCGCGGTCGGTGGGCAGTTCGCCGGTGACGTCCCGGCCCTCGGAGAGCACCTGCCACAGGTCTTCCGGTGAGCGGACCCCGCCGGGGTAGCGGCAGGCCATGCCGACGACGGCGATGGGTTCGGTACGGGACTGTTCGACTTCCTGCAGGCGGCGGTTGGCCTTGCGGAGGTCGACCATGACCCGGTTCAGGTAACCGCGCAGCTTCTCTTCCTCGGACATGTGCAACCCCCTTCAGTTCGCGCCGAGTTCGCGGTCGATGAGGTCGTACATCTCCTCGTTCGACATCGGGTCGAAGTCCTCCTCGTGGCTGCTGAAGTCGCTGCTGGAGTCGCTGCTGACCTGCGCGAGCATCGCCCGCAGCCGCAGTTCGACGCCGGCCCGGTCGTCGTCGGCGTCCGTCCGGGACAGCCGCTCGGCGAGCCGGTCCAGTTCGGTGAGGAGGGGTGGTTCGGGGGGCGCGAGCCGGGTGCGCAGGTATGCGGCGACCGCGGCCGGGGTGGGCTGGTCGAAGACCAGGGTGGCCGGCAGCGCCAGTCCGGTCGCCTCGCCGAGCCGGTTGCGCAGTTCGATCCCGGTCAGCGAGTCGTAGCCGAGGTCGCGGAAGGCGTGGTCGGCGCCGATGGCGGCCGCGCCGGAGTGGCCGAGCACGACGGCCGCCTGCTCGCGTACCAGCCGTAGCAGGGTGCTGCGGCGTTCGGTGTCCGACAGCCCGGCCAGCCGCTGCGCCCAGGGGGAGCCGGACGGCTGCGACCCCGGTTCGGACGGGCCGTCCAGCACGCGCCGGGCCTCGGGGATCTCGGCGAACAGCGGCCTGCTGCGGGCGGAGGCGAACAGCGGCATGAACCTGGCCCAGTCGACGTCGGCGACCGACAGCCCGCTCTCGGCGCGTTCGAGGACGGTGCGCAGCGCGTCCAGCGCCGGTCCGGGGACGATCAACGGCAGTCCCTGGCGGCGTAGTTGGTCGGCGTCGACCCCGTCGGGGAAGCGCGCGCCGTCCCAGACGCCCCAGGCCACCGAGGTGACCGGCAGACCGGAGGCGCGGGCCTGCTCGGCGAGGGCGTCGAGTTCGGCGTTGGCGGCGGCGTAGGCGCCGTGGTCGCCGCTGCCCCACACCCCGGCGATGGAGGAGTAGAAGACCAGGGCGTCCAGTTCGGCCGGGTCGAGCAGTTCGACGAGGTGCCGGGCGCCCTGGACCTTGGCGGTGAGGACGTCGGCGTACTCGGTGAGGTCGGTGTCGGGCAGGGCGGCCAGCCGCATCAGCGCGGCGGCGTGCACCACGGTGCGTACCGTCTCGCCCTGCTCGCGCAGTCCGGCCAGCAGGGCGGCCACGGCGGCCCGGTCGGCGATGTCACAGGCGTGCGCGGTCAACCGGACGCCGAGGCCGTCGAGTTCGGCCGTCAGTTCGGCGATCCCGTCGGCGCCCGCGCCGCCGCGGCTGACCAGTACCACGTGCCGTACGCCCTGCGCGGCGAGCCAGCGGGCGACCTCCGGGCCGAGCGCGCCGGTGCCGCCGGTCACGAGCGCGGTGTCCCGGGCCCGCCAGTGGCCGGTCGCGCCGCCGTCGAGCGGGGCGCGCACCAACCGCCGTAGCAGTGTGCCGGATCCGCGCACGGCGAGCTGGTCCTCCTCGCCCCAGCCGCCCGCGAGCGCCCCGCGCAGCTGTTCCAGCGCGGCCTCGTCGAGTTCGGCGGGCAGATCGATGAGGCCGCCCCAGAAGGCCGGGTGTTCCAGCATCGCCACCCGGCCCAGGCCCCAGACCTGGGCCGCACTCGGTTCGCGCAGCGGATCGGTGGCGTCGGTGCTCACCGCGCCGGAGGTCACCAGCCACAGCGGCACCGTCGCGTCCAGTTCGCCGAGCGCCTGCACCACCGCCAGGGTGGCGGCCACCCCGGCGGGCACCACCGGGTGGTCCGGATGCGGGCGGCGGTCGGCGGCCAGCAGCGACAGCACCCCGCGCGGGGGGTGCTCGGCCAGCGCACTGCGCAGCCGGTCGGTGAGTCCGGCGCGGTCGGCGTGCTCGGTGTCCACGGTGAGGGTCCGCACCGGAAGGCCCCCGGTGAGCGTCTTCAGCCAGTCCTGGTCGGCGCCGGAGGCGGGCACCAGCGCCAGCCACTCCCCCTCCGGTCCGGTGCGCTCCGGCGGGCCCGCGGGCCGCCACTCGACGCGGTAGCGCCAGGTGTCGGAGCGGGGTCCGGCCTGCTCGGCCAGCCAGTACCAGCGGTGCTGGAAGGCGTACGTGGGCAGGTCGACCCGTCGGGCACCGGTGCCCTCGAACACCTCGGCCAGCCGTACCCCGGCCCCGCGCACCTGTGCTTCGGCCAGCGACTGGGCGAAGCGCGGCCAGCCGCCGTCGTCGCGCCGCAGCGTGGCGAGTACGGCGGCCCGCGCGCCGGCTGCGTCCACCGTCTCCTGCACGCCGGGAGCGACCACCGGGTGCGGGCTGATCTCGATGAAGGTGCCGATCCCGGCGTCCAGCGCGGCCCGCACCGCGTCGGCGAACCGGACGGTCTGACGGAGGTTGGTGTACCAGTACTCGCCGGTGAGCTCCCGGGTGTCCAGCCGCTGCCCGGTGACCGTGGAGTACAGCTCGGTGCGCGCCGCCTGCGGACTGATCCCGGCGAGCAGTTCGGCCAGGCTGTCCTTGACGGCGGTGACGTGGGTGGAGTGCGAGGCGTAGTCCACCGCGATACGGCGGGCCCGAACCCCGCGCTCCGCACAGGCGGCCCGTAGCTCTTCCAGGGCGTCCGGGTCGCCGGAGACGACGGTGGAGGTGGGGCTGTTGACCGCGGCCACGCCCAGCCGGTCGTCGGTGAACAGGGCCCGCACCTCGTCGGCGGGCAGCGCCACCGACATCATGCCGCCCTTGCCGGACAGTTCGGTCAGCGCGCGGCTGCGCAGGCACACCACCGCGGCGGCGTCGGCCAGTGACAGTGCCCCGGCCACGCAGGCGGCGGCGATCTCGCCCTGCGAGTGGCCGATCACCGCCTCCGGTTCCACGCCGTACGAGCGCCACAGCGCGGCCAGCGACACGTTGACCGCGAAGGTCACCGGCTGCACCACGTCCACCCGCTCCAGCGTCGGCGCGCCCGGCAGCCCGCGCAGCACGTCCAGCACCGACCAGTCGACGTACGCCTCGATCGCGGCGGCGCACTCGGCCAGCCGGGCCGCGAACACCGGTGCGGAGCCGAGGAGTTCCAGCGCCATCCCGGCCCACTGTGCGCCCTGCCCGGGGAACACGAACGCCACCCGCCGTGCCGTGTCGGCCGCGGTGCCGCGCACCACACCCGGGAGGTCACGGCCCTCGGCCAGCGCGCCGAGCCGCTCGCCCAGTTGCTCCGGATCCGCGGCCAGGACGACCGCTCGATGCTCCAGCGCGGCCCGGCCGGCCACGCTGGACCAGGCGATGTCCCGCACCGGGTCGCCGGGGTGCGCGGCGAGATGCGCCGCCAGCCGGGCGGCCTGCGCGCGCAGGGCCTCGTCGGTCTGCCCCGACACGACGACCGGCATCAGCCGAGGCTCGGTGTACGCCCGCGCCCCAGCGAACACCTCCGCCGGCCCGGCCTCGGCGAACACCTCGGCCTGTCCGGGCTCACCGGCCCCGTCGACTCGCCCGGCCTCGGCGGACACCTCGGCCTGCCCAACCCCGACGAACCCTTCAACCCGCCCGGCCTCGGCGAACACCTCGGCCTGTCCGGGCTCACCGGCCCCGTCGACTCGCCCGGCCTCGGCGGACACCTCGGCCTGCCCAACCTCGACGAACCCTTCAACCCGCCCGGCCTCGGCGAACACCTCGGCCTGTCCAGGCTCACCGGCCCCGTCGACTCGCCCGGCCTCGGCGGACGATTCCGGCTCCGCCTGCTCGATGACGACATGCGCGTTGGTGCCGCTGATGCCGAACGAGGACACGCCGGCCCGGCGCGGGCGGCCGCGTTCCGGCCACGGCCGCGCCTCCGTCAGCAGCCGCACCTCGCCGGACGTCCAGTCCACGTGCGGTGAGGGCTCGTCGACGTGCAGGGTGCGGGGCAGCACCCCGTGCCGTATCGCCTGCACCATCTTGATCACCCCGGCCACTCCGGCCGCGGCCTGCGCGTGCCCGATGTTGGACTTGACCGACCCCAGCCACAGCGGATCGCCGGCGCGGTCCCTCCCGTAGGTGGCCAGCAGCGCCTGGGCCTCGATCGGGTCGCCCAGCGGCGTCCCGGTGCCGTGGCCCTCGACCGCGTCGACGTCCTGGGCGGAGACTCCGGCGGCGGCCAGCGCGGTACGGATCACCCGTTCCTGGGAGGGGCCGTTGGGGGCGGTCAGGCCGTTGGAGGCGCCGTCCTGGTTGACGGCCGAGCCGCGCAGCACGGCGAGCACGCGGTGGCCGTTGCGGCGCGCGGCGGACAGCGGTTCCAGCAGCAGCAGGCCGACACCCTCGGACCAGCCGGTGCCGTCGGCGGCTCCGGCGAAGGGCTTGCAGCGTCCGTCGGCGGCGAGTCCGCGCTGCCGGGAGAACGCGGTGAACGTGGTCGGCTCGGCCATCACCGTCACTCCGCCCGCCAGGGCCAGTGAGCACTCACCGGAGCGCAGCGCCTGGGCCGCGAGGTGCATCGCCACCAGCGAGGAGGAGCACGCCGTGTCCACGGTCACCGCAGGCCCCTGCAGGCCGAGGGTGTAGGCGACCCGGCCGGAGGCGACGCTGCCGGCGGTGCCGGTGAGCAGGTGCCCCTCGACGCCTTCGGGCAGCTCCCGCAGCGTGGTGGCGTAGTCGTGGTACATGACGCCGGTGAACACGCCGGTCTGGCTGCCGCGCACCGAGGACGGGTCGATCCCGGCCCGTTCCAGTGCCTCCCAGGCGGTTTCCAGGAGGAGCCGCTGCTGCGGGTCCATGGCGAGGGCCTCGCGCGGCGAGATGCCGAACAGCCCGGCGTCGAACCGGCCGGCGTCGTAGAGGAAGCCGCCGTGCCGGGTGTAACTGGTGCCCGGGTGGTCCGGGTCGGGGTCGTACAGGCCGGTGACGTCCCAGCCCCGGTCGGTGGGGAACCCGCCGACGGCGTCGACGCCGTCGGCCACGAGGTCCCACAGGTCCTCCGGGGAGGTGACCCCGCCCGGGAAGCGGCAGGCCATGCCGACGACGGCGATCGGCTCGTCGGTGGCCACCACCGGGGCGGCGGCCGCCGGGGTGCTCGTGGCAGTGGCATCGCCGACGAGTTCGGCGCGCAGGTATCCGGCGAGTGCGGCGGGGGTGGGGTGGTCGAACACCACGGTCGCGGGCAGTCGTACGCCGGTCGCCCGGCCCAGCCGGTTGCGCAGTTCCACCGCGGTCAGCGAGTCGAAGCCGAAGTCCTTGAACGGGCGGTCCGGTGACAGCCCGCCGGGATCGGAGTGGCCGAGCACCACCGCCGCCTGGGTGAGCACCAGGTCCTGGAGCACCCGCAGCGGCTCCCCCTCGGCCAGTCGCCTCGGCAGCCCGTCGGCGCCGTCCGCCGCACCCTCCGTGGCGGCGGCGCGACGCACCACCGGCACCAGTGACCGCAGCACCGGCGACAGCACGCCCTCGGCCGCCCGCTCGCGCAGCGCCACCGGGTCCAGGCGGGCGGCGAGCAGCACCGGATCGTCCAGCGCGGTGGCGGTGTCCAACAGGTCCAGTGCGGTGGCGGAGTCCAGCGGCACCACACCGGCGCGGGCCAGCCGGGCCCGGTCCGTGTCGGCCATGCCCTCGGTCATGCCGCTGCTCTCGGCCCACAGCCCCCAGGCCACCGCGGTCGCGGGCAGTCCGGCGGCCCGGCGCTGGGCGGCCAGCCCGTCCAGCGCGGCGTTGGCCGCCGCGTAGGCGGCCTGCCCCGCGTTGCCCAGCGTCCCGGCCACCGAGGAGAACAGCACGAACGTCCTGAGTTCCGGGCCGGTGAGTTCGGCCAGATGGCGTGCGCCGTCCACCTTCGCCCGGAACACCTCGGCGACCCGTTCGGGGGTGAGCGCGGCCAGCACGCCGTCGTCGAGAACCCCGGCGGCGTGCACCACGGCGGTCACCGGGTGCTCGGCCAGCAGCGCGGCCACCGCGTCCCGATCGGCCACGTCACACGCGACCACCACCACCTCGGCACCCGACTCGCGCAGCTCGGCGACCAGTTCGGCCATGCCCGGCGCGCCGGCGCCGCGCCGGGAGGCCAGGACCAGACCACGCACCCCGTGCCGCTCCGCCAAGTGCCGTGCCACCAGGCCGCCGAGCGTCCCACTCGCCCCCGTCACCAGCACCAGGTCCTCGGCCGACCAAGGAGCGTCCCCGGCCGTCTCCGTCACCCGCGCCAGGCGCGGCACGAACACCCGCCCCGCGCGCACGGCCAGTTGGGCCTCCCCGGTCGCCGCCAGTCGGGGCAGCAGGGCCTCGGACGCGGGGTGGCCGTCCGTGTCGACCAGGACGAAGCGGTCCGGGTTCTCCGTCTGCGCACTGCGCACCAGGCCCCACACCGCCGCCGCATCGGGACCGACCGGCTCACCCGGGCCGGTGGCGACCGCCCCGCGCGTGAGCAGTACCAGCCGCGATGCGGCGCACCGCTCCTCGGCCGGCCAGCGCTGTGCCACCGCCAGGGCTTCGGTCACCCCGGCCACCGCAACGCCCACCACTGCGGGTACCGGCCCGTCCGGATCCAGGTCCGACAGCCACGCCCAAGGCCCGTCCTGCGCCGGGGGCGCCAGCGGAACCCAGCCGGTGCGGTACAGGTGGTCCCGGCGGCCGGCGGCGAGTTGTTCGGCGCTGACCGGGCGGAACGCCAGCGAGTCGATCGCCGCGACCGGGTTGTCCTCGGCGTCGGTCACGGTGAGGGAGACGGCTCCCCCGGCCGCGGGGCGCAGCCGCACCCGCGCCGCGGTGGCACCGGTCCGGTACAGCCGGACCCCGGTGAAGGCGAAGGGCAGCCGGGTGGCGGCCGTGTCGTCGGCCGGGACGGCCGCGTGCAGCGCCGCGTCCAGCAGTGCCGGGTGCAGTCCGTACGCTCCGGCGTCCGCCGTCGCCGGTTCGGGCAGGGCGACTTCGGCGAACAGGTCCTCACCGTGCCGCCACAGCCGGCGCAGGCCCTGGAAGACCGGTCCGTAGCCGTAGCCGAGCCGGGCCAGTGCCGGATAGCGGTCGGCCAGGTCGACCGGGGTGGCGCCCGCCGCCGGCCAGTCGCCGGTCGCCGGCGGGGATGCCTCCGTCATGCCGAGCCTGCCCGTGGCGTGGTGGGTCCACTCAGGGCCGTCACCCGGCCGGGAGTACACGTCCACGGCGCGGCCGCCGTCCTCGCCGGGCGCGCCGAGCACCGCCTGTACCCGTACGCCGGCGCGCTCGGGCAGGGTCAGCGGCGCGAGCACGGTCAGCTCCTCCAGCACCCGGCAGCCCGCCTCGTCGCCGGCGCGCACGGCCAGCTCGACGAAGGCCGTGCCGGGCAGGACGGCGGTGCCGAAGACGGTGTGGTCGGCCAGCCAGGGCTGCCGCTGCCGGGACAGCTCACCGGTCAGCAGCAGCTCACCGGTGGAGGCCACCGGCGCGGCGGCGCCCAGCAGCGGATGGGCGGTGGCGTCCAGCCCGAGCCCGGCGGGGTTCGTGCCGCCCGCCGGGGTGGGCAGCCAGTAGCGCTGCCGCTGGAAGGCGTAGGTGGGCAGCTCCGCCCGGTGGCCCAGGGCGCCGAAGGCGGTACTCCAGTCCACCCGGACCCCGCGTACCTGCGCCTCGGCCAGCGACCGCAGGAACCGGCCGGGGCCACCCTGGTCGCGGCGCAGCGAGCCGACCACCACGGCCGTGCTGCCCGCTGCCTCGACGGTGTCCTGGACGGCCGCGGTCAGGATCGGATGCGGGCTGGTCTCCACGAACACGCGGTGCCCGGCGCGGTCCAGTTCGCGGATCGTTTCCTCGAACCGGACGGTCTGGCGCAGGTTCCGGTACCAGTACTCGGCGTCCAGGGCCGCCGTGTCGAGCCGTTCGCCGGTCACCGTGGAGTAGAAGGGGATCTCGGCGGTGTGCGGCTCCAGTCCGGCGAGCCGGTCCAGCAGTTCGGTGCGGATGCGTGCCACCTGTGCGGAGTGCGAGGCGTAGTCCACCGCGACCAGCCGGGCCCGCGCGCCTTCGGCGGTCAGCTCGGCTTCGAGTTCCCGGAGGGCTCCGGGTTCTCCGGAAAGGACCACGGCCGCGGGCCCGTTGACCGCGGCGACCGACACCCGCCCGTCCCAGCGCGCCAGCCGCGGCTCCAGCTCGGCGACCGGGAGCGCCACCGACATCATCCCGCCGGCGCCGGAGAGTGCCCGGAGTGCGGCGCTGCGCAGGGCGCTCACCTTCGCGGCGTCGCGCAGGGACAGGGCCCCCGCCACACAGGCGGCGGCGATCTCCCCCTGCGAATGCCCCACCACCGCGTCCGGCTCCACCCCGAACGACCGCCACAGCGCCGCCAACGACACCATCACCGCGAACGACACCGGCTGCACCACATCCACCCGGTCCAGGGACGGCTGCCCCGCCTCACGGCGCAGCACACCCAGCAACGACCAGTCCACGAACTCACCCAGCGCCGAAGCACACTCGGCCAACCGCTCCGCGAACACCGGTGAGGAGTCCAGCAGTTCCACCGCCATCCCCGCCCACTGCGCACCCTGCCCCGGAAACACGAACACCGTGCGACCGTCGATGTCGGCGACCCCGCGCACCAGGTCGGGCGTCTCCTCGTCGGCGGCGAGGCTGCGCAGGCCCCGTACCAGGTCCGTGCGGTCGGTGGCGGTGAGCACGGCGCGGTGCGGCAGCGCGGCCCGGGTGGTCGCGGCCGCGCGGGCGACGTCCGCGAGAGCCGCCTCCGGCTCGCTCTCCAGGTGTGCGGCCAGCCGTGCCGCCTGCGCCCGCAACGCGGCCGCGGTCTGCCCGGACACCACCACCGGTACGGGACCGGACCGCAGTACCCGGTCCAGGCCGGATCGCACCACCGGCACCGGACCGGACTGCGGCACCGGATCCAATGCCGACGCGGGTTCCACCGGCACCGTCTCGGGCGCCTGCTCCACGATGACATGAGCGTTGGTGCCGCTGATCCCGAACGAGGACACCCCGGCCCGGCGCGGCCGTCCGCGCTCCGGCCACGGCCGCGCCTCCGTCAGCAGCCGCACCTCGCCCGACGCCCAGTCCACGTACGGCGAGGGTTCGTCCACGTGCAGGGTACGCGGCAGCAGCCCGTGCCGCAGCGCCTGTACGACCTTGATCACGCCCGCGACCCCGGCGGCGGCCTGCGTGTGCCCGATGTTGGACTTCAGGGAGCCCAGCCAGAGCGGGTCGCCGGCGCGGTCCCGGCCGTAGGTGGCCAGCAGCGCATGGGCCTCGATCGGGTCGCCGAGGGTGGTGCCGGTGCCGTGCGCCTCCACCAGGTCCACGTCCGCGCCGGACAGGCCGGCGGCGGCCAGCGCGGTGCGGATCACGCCCTCCTGGGCAGGGCCGTTGGGGGCGGTCAGGCCATTGGAGGCGCCGTCCTGGTTCACCGCCGAGCCGCGCAACACCGCGAGCACGGGGTGGCCGTTGCGGCGCGCGTCGGACAGCCGTTCCAGGACGAGCTGACCGGCGCCCTCCGCCCAGCCGGTGCCGTCGGCCGCCGCCGCGAACGACTTGCACCGCCCGTCGGGCGCGAGTCCGCGCTGTCGGGAGAACTCCACGAAGATGCCCGGCGTGGGCATCACCGTCACCCCGCCTGCCAGCGCGAGGGAGCACTCTCCCGACCGCAGCGCCTGGGCCGCCAGATGCAGTGCCACCAGCGACGAGGAGCAGGCGGTGTCCACGGTGACCGCGGGCCCGCGCAGTCCCAGGCTGTAGGCGACGCGGCCGGAGGCGACGCTGGCCGTGGTGCCGGTCAGCACATAGCCGTCGAGGCCGTCGGCGCCCTCGTGCATCCGGGGCCCGTAGTCCTGTGCCATCACCCCGGAGAACACTCCGGTCGCACTGTCCCGCAGGGACAGCGGGTCGATCCCGGCCCGCTCCAGTGCCTCCCAGGAGGTCTCCAGGAGGAGCCGTTGCTGGGGGTCCATGGCAAGGGCCTCGCGTGGCGAGATCCCGAACAGGTCGGCGTCGAACTCGGCTGCCCCGTAAAGGAATCCGCCGGTGCGCGCGTAGCTGCGGCCCGGCCGGTCCGGGTCCGAGTCGAAGAGCCCGTCGAGGTCCCAGCCGCGGTCGGTGGGGAAGCCGCCGACCGCGTCGGTGCCGGCGGCCACCAGGTCCCACAGGTCCTCGGGCGAGCCGACCCCGCCGGGGAACCGGCAGGCCATCCCGACGATCGCGATCGGCTCGGCGGCGGGCACAGCACCCGCAAGCAGCCTCTCGGTACCGGCGTCCCGCGCTGTCCCGGCGGCGAGTTCGGCGGCCAGATGCGCGGTGATCCGTTCCGGGGTGGGGTGGTCGAGTACGGCGGTGGCGGGCAGCCGTACCCCGGTCACGTCGGCCAGCCGCTGTCCCAGCTCCACCGTCATCAGCGAGCCGAAGCCCAGGTCCTTGAACGGGCGGCGCATGTCCAGCCGTTCGGCGGAGTCCAGCTCCAGTGCCGCGGCCACCTCGGCGCGCACCAGCGCGCGTACCGTCTGCTCCCGCTCGGCCGCGGGCAGCCCGGCGAGTCCCGAGTCCGGCCGGTCCTGCGTCCCGGTCTCCGGTGCGGCCGGTGCGGCGGGTACGGCGGGTACGGCGGGTACGGCAGGGGTCGCGCCGCCGGTGGCCGTCACCCCGGCGATCCAGTGCCGCCGCCGCTGGAAGGGGTAGGTGGGCAGCGGGATCCGCCGGGCCCCGGAGCCGTCGTAGAACCGCGCCCAGTCCACGGGGACACCGCGGGTGTGCACCCGGGCCACCGCGGTGAGCAGCGATCGCAGGTCGGGGCGTTCCCCGCCGGCCATCGCGGAGACGAACGCCACGTCCTCGGGCGCGCTGCCCGGGCCCATCGCGCACAGGGTGCCGTCCGGGCCCAGCTCCAGGAAGGTCCGGGCGCCGCCCGCGCAGGCGGTGGCGACGGCGTCGGCGAACCGTACCGTGCCGCGGGTGTGCCGGGCCCAGAACTCCGGCCAGTCGAGGCCGGTGACGTCCAGTTCGGCGCCGGTCAGCGAGGAGATGACCGGCAGGGTCGGGGGCCGCCAGTCGATCTGGGCGGCGGCCGCGCGCATCCCGTCCAGGATGCCGTCCACGTGTGCCGAGTGGCTGGCCATCGGGACCTGGATCCGCCGGGTTCGCCGGCCCCGCGCGGACCAGTGGCCCGCGATCGCCAGCGTGGCTTCCTCGTCCCCGGAAAGGACCGTGGCGGTAGGGCTGTTGAGGGCGGCGATCGACACCAGTCCGCCGGTCGCCTCGACGTCCGGCAGCAGCTCCGCCTCGGAGGCCTCGACCAGGATCATCGCCCCGCCGGGCGGGATGTCCTGCATCAGCCGGCCGCGGGCGGCGACCAGCGCGCAGGCGTCGGCCAGTGACATCGCGCCGGCGACGTGCAGGGCGGCCAGTTCGCCGAAGGAGTGGCCGAGGACCGCGTCCGGGGTGATCCCCCAGCTCTCCACCAGCCGGTACAGCCCTACCTGGACGGCGAACAACGCGGGCTGGGTGTACGCCGGTTCGTCCAGCAGGGCCGCGGCCGCCGAGCCCGCCTCGGCGAAGAGCACGTCGAGCAGTGGCCGCGGCAGGTGCGGGCGCAGTTCCGCGGCGACGGCGTCCACGGCGGCGGCGAACACCGGGTGTCGCCGGTAGATCTCCCGGCCCATGCCCGGCCGCTGGTTGCCCTGGCCGGCGAAGAGGAACACGGTCCGCCCCTCGACGGCCGTGCCGCGCACCACCCGGGCGTTCGCCGTGTCCCCGGCCAGCGCCGCGAGGAGCCCGGGCACCTCGTCCGCGGACTCGGCGACCAGCACGGCCCGCCGCTCCAGCGGGCTGCGCGTGGTGGCCAGCGAGTAGGCCAGGTCCACCGGGGACTCCGCCGACTGGCCCACCAGGCGGGCCAGTTCGGCCAGGGCCGCCGGTGCCCGTGCGGTCAGCGGTACCAGGACGGGACCGTCGTACCCCTCGGCGGGGCGCTCCGGTGCCGGGCCGGAGGCGGTTGGCTCGGTGAGCACCAGGTGGCAGTTGGCGCCGCCCATGCCGAACGAGCTGACCCCGGCGAGCAGCGGGCCCTCTGTCCCGGGCCAGGGGCCGGGCTCGGTGACGACCCGCAGGCCCAGCTCCGTCAGCGGGATCCGTGGGTTGGGGGTGCGGAAGTTCAGGCTGGGCACCAGTTCCCGGCGCGACAGGCAGAGCACTGTCTTGAGCAGTCCGGCGATCCCGGCCGCGCCCTCCAGGTGCCCGATGTTGGTCTTCACCGAGCCGACCAGCAGCGGCCGCTGCCGCTCGCGCCCGGCCACCGCGCCGGCCACCGCGCCGAGCGCCGCGGCCTCGACGGGGTCGCCCAACGGCGTTCCGGTGCCGTGCAGTTCGACGTAGTCGAGCTCGGCCGGGGACACGCCTGCCGCCGCGCAGGCGAGGCGCAGCACGTCCTGCTGGGCCTCCTGGCGGGGGGCGGTCAGCGAGTCGCCGCCGCCGTCGTTGTTGACGGCGCTGCCCCGGATCACCGCGTGCACGGTGTCCCCGTCGGCCAGTGCCGCCGACAGCGGCTTGAGCACCAGCACCGCGCCGCCCTCGCCGCGCACGAACCCGTCGGCCCGCTCGTCGAAGGTGTGGCAGCGCCCGTCCGGTGAGATCGCGCCGAGCGCCTGGGTGACGTCGTAGCCGTCCTGGGTGATGTTCAGGTTGACGCCGCCGGCCAGCGCCGTCGTGCACTCCCCCGCCGCGAGGGCCTGGCAGGCCAGGTGGACGGCGAGCAGCGCGGAGGACTGGGCGCTGTCCACCACCAGGCTGGGGCCGCGCAGCCGCAGGGCGTAGGACACCCGGTTGGCGATCATCGCCCGGTTGCGTCCGGTGGCCGAGTGCGGGCTCAGGCGGGCGCCGCGCAGGGTCGCGTAGTCGTCGTAGGTGGCGCCGACGTAGACCCCGGTGCCGCCCTGGCGGTCGCCGTCGCCCGGGACGATCCCGGCGTCCTCGAAGGCCTCCCAGGCCAGTTCCAGGACCAGCCGCTGCTGCGGGTCCAGTACGGCCGCCTCGCCCGGGGAGACGCCGAAGAACCCGGCGTCGAAGGAGTCGACCTGGTCCAGGAAGCCGGCCCGTACCGGTTCGCCGGAGGGCAGCACGGGTACCGCCGGGCCGTCCGGGTGGCAGCGCCGCGGACCGGGTTCGCCCAGCGCGTCCCGTCCGGCGCGGAGCAGCCGCCAGAACTCGGCGGGGTTTCCCGCCCCCGGCAGCCGGCACGCCAGTCCGACGACCGCCACCGGTTCCTGGTCGGCGGCGTTGCCCACTCGGTTACCCACGCGGGTCTCCCCCTCCACGTCGTCTCATCGAGGACACGTCTGGGCCGCCCGGCAGTCGGTGCTCCGGACGTCCACGGTTGCGCTGTGCCACGGGCAGGCCTGAGCGGCCCCTTGGCCTGAACGGCCCTTTGACCTGGACAGCCCGTCGAGTACACCCGGCAGCTGCGGCCGGCGGGCATGCCGCAGGCCCGGGCCGGGGCAGCACCGGGCCGATCGGATTGCGGGCGGGGCGCGGACCGGCGTCGGCACCGGTCCGTTTCAGGCTGCCGCGGTCACCACGTCGTGACCGTCGTCACCGGATCCCCCGCACGGCGGCCGGGGTGAGGGCGTCCGCCGTACGCGGCGGGACGCGGGGCCCGCTCAGGCGCGGACGAACTCCACGGGCACTCTCAGGGCCACCGTGTGCTTGCTGTTGTTGGCCCAGGGCACCGGACCGGTCAGCCGTACCTCGGCGACCCGGTCGAGCAGCACGCCGAAGAGTGTGCGCAGTTCGACACGAGCGAGGTCGACCGCGAGGCAGCTGTGCGGCCCCTGGCCGAAGGCCACGTGCGGGTTGGGGTTCCGGCGCACGTCGAAGGACATGGCGTCGTCGAACACGCTCTCGTCCCGGTTGGCCGAGGACCACCAGAGTGTCACCTTGTCGCCGCGGCCGAACCGGACGCCGTTGAAGGTGAAGTCCTCGGTGGCCGTCCGACGGTTGTACGGCGTCGGGGTGGACCAGCGCATCATCTCCTCGACCGCGCTGTCCAGCAGCGAGCGGTCCGCGCGCAGCGCCTGCCACTGTTCCGGCCGTTCGGCCAGGGCGAGCAGGCCGACCGCGATCACGTTGCGGGTGGGCTCGCTGCCGGCCAGGGTCAGCAGGTTGACGAACACCTCGCGCTCGTACTCGCGCAGGGGCGGTTCGCCGTGGCCCTCCGGGAGATCACCGGCGGCGATCACGGACAGGAAGTCCTGGGCCGGGTCGGCGCGCTTCTCGGCGATCAGTTTGACGCCGTACTCGTACATGGCCAGCAGGGAGGCCTGGCTGCGGGAGGAGGCCTCGCCGGACTCGCGGTCCTCGTAGCCCATCACGACCTCGGTCCAGTCGACGAACTGCGGCCAGTCCGCGCGGGGTATGCCCATCAGCGCGGCCATGACCTCGACCGAGTACCGACCGGCGACGTCGTTCTGGAAGTCGCAGGAGCCCTGCCCGACGACCTCGTCGATGATCGTCTCGGCGCGCTCGGTGATGGTCGGGGCCAGCGCTTCGAGGACCGGGCCGGTGACCGAGGGGCTGACGAGGTCGCGCAGCAGCCGGTGCCGTGGGTCGTCCATCATGTTCAGCATCGCGCCGGAGTAGGTGCCGGCGGGCAGGTCGTCGAGGTGGGTGCCGCCGCCCTCGCGGTCGCCGCCGCCCTGGGAGGACAGCAGCGGGTGGGCCGCGGCTTCGACCACGTCGGCGTAGCGGGACAGGACCCAGAAGTTCTCGCCGTCGCGGGTGCGGCCCGGCGGGTGCAGCAGGATCGGTGCTTCCCGGCGGAGCCGGGCGAAGACCTCGTGCGGGAAACCGGCACCGAACCGGTCCTGGTCGCTGAGATCGAACCCGCCGAGAACAGCGGGTAACTCGCTTTGGGAAACCTCGGTTGCGCTTCGCGATAACGGGAGGGCGGGCTGTTCCAATGACATTAGCTCTCCATTTTTTGCACTGACGTATCGAGGGACGTCAAAAGCAACATCAGTGTCACCCGATCGTGGAATTGGCGTCAAGCGGCCCTTGGAGAAGTTGGGCTGACGCTGGGATGTCCTTTAGGAAGGACCGGCAAGTAACGTCCCTGGCCACGGTAGTTGAGGACGGTCGCCACAACGGGGCACTCGGACTGTTGCATGGTGCAGGCGTACCGCACGACCGATGAGAGAACAAACCCCCCAAGGACAATCTGCTGTGCTACGACAAACAGCGTATCGACACCACGACCTGGGTAGGATCCGCGGTTCACTTGAGGCCGCTGAGCATCACACCACGGATGTAGTGCTTCTGCAGCAGCAGGAAGAGCACCAGGACCGGCAGGGTGCTCAGGACCAGGCCGGC
Source organism: Streptomyces sp. NPDC048254 (assembly GCF_043201895.1). Classification (NCBI taxonomy): domain Bacteria; kingdom Bacillati; phylum Actinomycetota; class Actinomycetes; order Kitasatosporales; family Streptomycetaceae; genus Streptomyces; species Streptomyces sp. NPDC048254. Next base: position 421,808 of record NZ_JBICZJ010000004.1, on the reverse strand, counting down.
CATGACGATCGGCGTCGTGCGGGTCGGGTCGACGTAGTCCTGGAGGAGCTGGATGCCGACGGGCAGGGTCATCACGTCCGGGTTGGCGGTCGAGACGAGCAGCGCCCAGATGTACTCGTTCCAGGCGTCGACGAAGGTCAGCAGTCCGAGGGTGACGAGGACCGGCTTGGTCTGCGGGACGACGATCCGCCACCACACGGTGAACTCGCCGGCCCCGTCGATGCGCGCGGCCTCCAGCACCTCGTCCGGGATGGCGACCATGAACTGGCGCATCAGGAAGATCCCGAAGCTGCTGACGAGGAACGGCATGGCGAGCGCCGCGATGCTGACGGTCAGGCCGGCGCCGCCGCGCCCGAACAGGTCGTTCCCGCCCGCCAGCGGCCAGTGCACCAGGATCAGGAAGTGCGGGACGAGGAAGAGGAACGGCGGGAACATCATCGTCGACAGCACCAGGCGGAAGACGAAGTCCCGGCCGGGGAAGCGGAGTTTGGCGAGCGCGTAGCCGGCGAGCGACGAGGTGACCAGCACCGAACCGCTGATCACGGCCGTGGCGACGACGCTGTTGCGGAAGAGCACCGGCAGGTCCAGCTGGTGGACGGCCGCCCGGTAGTTGGACAGGTCGAACGCCTCGGGCAGGAACCGGTACGGCAGCCTGCCGGCCTCGTCGGCGCCCTTGAAGGACGTCATCACCATGTCGAGGAACGGCACCACCGTGAGCACGGCGCCGGTGACGACCAGCAGATACGACAGCCAGGGGAACCGTCGGCGGATCACGCGTCCTCCCCCTTGCGCCGGAAGAGCCACAACTGGACCAGCGTGACCGCGAGGACCACCGCGAAGAGCACGAAGGCGGCGGCGCTCGCGGTGCCCCAGTCGCCGTAGGAGAAGGCCTGCCGGTACATCTCGAGGGCGGCCACGTCGGTCGCGTCCCCGGGTCCGCCCTTGGTCATCACGATGATCAGCGCGAACGACTGGAGGCCCGTGAGGAACTGGGTGACGCACACGAACAGCAGGGACGGCCGCAGCAGGGGCAGCGTGATCCGCCAGAAGACGGTGACGGGCCCGGCGCCGTCGAGCGCGGCGGCCTCGTAGTACGACTGGGGGACGGACTTCAGCCCGGCGGTCAGGACGAGGATCGCCGAGCCGACCGAGGCCCAGGCCTGGACGACGACGACCGCGGGCAGCGCGGTGTCCGGGTCCTGGAGGAACGCCACCGAGCCGAGTCCGAGGGCGTTGAGGACGCCGTTGACGAGGCCGCCGGGTTCGTACATGTACTTCCAGACGTTGCCGACGGCGACGACGGTCGTGACGATCGGCAGGAAGTACAGCGTGCGCCACAGCCCCTGGAACCGGAGCTTGTCGATACAGGTGGCGACGAGCACGGAGCCGGCCAGCGCGAGGGCCACGGTGCCGAGGGCGAACAGCAGCGTGTTGGTGAGGACCGGTGTCAGGAACGTCGCCCCGTCCGCGAAGAGACGGGCGAAGTTGTCCGGTCCGACGGGGTCGATGTCGCCGAGGTCGAAGCCCGCCCAGCGGGACATGGACAGCAGCAGCGCGAAGCCGAGCGGCAGGGCGAGGAAGACGGCGTAGAACAACAGTGTCGGGGCCAGGAAGAGGTAGGCGACGACGGCCTGGCGGCGCCTTTGCCGGTCGCGTCCGCCGCCGCGGACGCCGACGGCGGACGGATGGCGGGCGGTCCGTTCGGCGGCCTCCGTTGTCAGGGTGGCGTTCACCATGAGCGCGACACCTCCTGGTCGACCTGGCGGCGGGTGGTGCGCAGGGCCTCGTCGACGGACTGCTGACCGGTCCACAGCGCCTCGATGTTCTTGCGCAGCAGCGACTTGGCCTGCTGCGCGCCCGGCCCGTTCGGCTCCGGCACCGCGTAGGCCAGCGCGTCCAGGAAGGGCCGCAGGTTCGGGTCGCCGCCCGCGCCGAGCAGGGTCCGCATGTCGTCGGCGCGGCCGGTCAGGGAGCCGACGGACACCTGGAGGGCGCTCATCCGGGTGGCACCGCGCACCTTCTCGGCGTTGAGCCAGCGCAGGAACTCCCAGGCCTCGCGCGGATGTTCGCTGGCGGTGTTGACGCCGAGCATGAACCCGGTGGAGAGCGTGGCGTGCCGGCCGTCCGCCCCGGGGAGGGGCACCGGCGCCACGCCGACGTCGCGGTAGGCCTCGCCCATCAGGGACTTGAGGTTCGCGGTCCACCAGCCGGCGCTGATCACCATGGCGACCTGACCGGACGCGAACGCCTTGTAGACGTTGACGCCGGGGTCGCTCGCGCCCTTGGCGACAAGACGGTGCTGCAGGTCGAGGACGGCCCGGCCGGCCGGCGAGTCGATGGCGGTGCTCCTGCCGTCCGCGGCGACGAACCGTCCGCCGGCGGCGTTGAGCAGCGCGAGGGTCTGCCCGACGGTCGTGGAGTCGTCGTAGGTCGACAGGCCGAACCCCTGGACCAGGGTGTTGCCGTAGCCGTCCCGCCGGGCGGTGCGGTACGCCGTCTCCTCCAGCTCCCGCCAGGTGCGCGGGGGTCCGTCGGCGCCGGCCTCGCGCAACACCCGTTTGTTGTAGTAGAGGGCGTACGTCTGCGTCTCGGTGGGGTAGCCGTAGACCCGGCCCGCCACCGACGAGGAACCGACTGCGGCGGCGCCGTAACCGCGCCTGATCTCCTCGGCGTGCCCGGCCGGGGCCGGCCGCAGGACGCCGGCCCGGACGAGCTGGCCGTTCCACAGGCAGTACGGCTGGAGGATGTCGGCGCCCTGGCCCGCGGCCTGGCGGACCATGAACGTGGTCAGCAGTTCGGTGAACTCGACGGCCTTGGTCGCCACCTTGACCCGGTCGTGGGTGGCGTTCCACTCGTCGACCGGGCGCTGGAGGGCCTTCTTGAGTTCCCCGCTGGCGTAGTGGGAGAGCAGGGTGAGCACGACCGGGTTCCCGGCCCGCCCGGTGCCCCGGGACGGCGCGGCGCAGCCGGACGCGAGCAGCGCCGAGGGCAGTGCGAGCGAGAGGCGACGGCGGCTCAGCCGGCCGGCCGGGGGTGTCGGTGTCATCGGGCGGCCGCCTCCCGGCGCAGCACGCGGAACACCCGGGTCGTGGTGAATCCGGTCTTGCGGTAGAGGTGGCCGGCCGGCGACTGGGCGCCGGTCCACAGGAACCACGCGGAGTGGGCGCGCAGGGCCCGCATCCGTTCCAGGACCAGGTGGAGGAGGACTTCGCCGAGCCCGGTGCCGCGCATCTCCTCCAGCACCCCGATGGGGCCGAAGCGTTCGTCCACCGAGTCGAACGCGCCGTGCATCGCCCAGCCGACCATACGGCCGGCCGGGTCGCGGGCGACGACGATCCGGTCGAGCGGTGTGCCCGCGGCCAGACACGCCCGGATCGTGCACGCCCAGTCCGGGCCGAAGCGGCTCCCGGCGAGCGCGAGGAGATCCACCAGGTCGTCGTCGGCCGGGGTGGCGAACCGGTAGCCCCGCCCGGTGAGTCGGTCCAGGCGGTGGGCGACGTCGTCCGGGAGGCGGTAGCCGACCAGGCCGCGGTCCATCGCGGCCGCCTCGTACAGCGTGCGAAAGCCCAGCGACTCCAGGAGCCCGGCCGCCTCCGGGTAGGCCTCGGCGTCCAGACCCGGGAACACGTAGTTCGGGGTGTACGACGAGAAGTCCACCCGGGTACGGCCGTGGCCGTGCAGCCAGTCGAGGGCCTCGGTCAGCAGCCGGCGGCCGAGGCCGCGCCCGCGGGCGTCCGGGGCGACGAAGAAGAACGGGATCCAGCCCTGCTCCGGCTCCAGGTCGGTACCGGCCATCGGCGTCAGCCGCCGCACCGCGTAGGCGGCGCCGACCACGCGGTCACCGTCGACGGCGACCCGCAGCCCTTCGGGATCGAAGTTGGGGTCGAGCAGCACCAGGGTGCGGAAGCGGTCCGGGGTGATGGGGTCGGCGGGTGCGCTGCGGCGCCAGGCCTCCACCACCCGGGGGCCGTCGCCGGCACGAAAGCCGCGGATCCCGGCCGGGGTTGTCGGCGTGCGGTCGGTCATCGACGGGATCGTCCTTCCGGGCAGATCGGTGCTGCGGGATAGAGCAGTACGTCGTCGCCGGCCCACCGGCCGGGCGGGGCCGGCGGATCGCACAGCGGCAGCGGGTCCTCGCCCGCGTCGACGGTCCGCCGCAACCGGTCGGACCCCCAGAGCAGGTCGACGAAGTGCCGGTGTCCGGTCCCCTCGGCGCCGCCGTCGACGGTGTGCCAGGCGAAGTCGTCCGGGTACAGCCGGCGGAGCACGGCGAGCATCGCGACGGCGGTGCGGACGGGTGCGAACGCCCAGCGGTCGGTGATGTGCAGCTGGACTCCGCGCAGCGGCCGTCCGGCGTGCTTGTGGAAGGCCGGTACGTAGCGCAGGTCGCGGAAGTGCACTCCGGGCAGGCCGAGTTCGGCGAGTGCCGGTGCGAACCGTGCGTCGAGGTAGGGGGCGCCGACGATCTCGAAGGGCTGCGTGGTGCCGCGTCCCTCGGAGAGGTTCGTCCCCTCGAACAGGCAGGTTCCGGGGTAGACGAGGGCGGTCGCGGGCGTCGGGATGTTCGGCGAGGGGGCGATCCACGGCAGGCCGGTGGCCTCGGCGTCCATGGCGCGCGGCCAGCCGACGGCTTCGATCACCGTCAACTCGACGGCACCGCCCGCCGCCTGGGGCACGGCGGAGGCGTTGAAGTGCCGGGCGAGTTCCCCGCAGGTGAGACCGTGCCGGACGGGGATCGGGGCGCGCCCGACGAAGCTGGCCCACGCCGGGTCCAGAAGCGGGCCCTCACTGACGAGTCCGCCGAGCGGATTCGGCCGGTCGGCGACCACGAACCGGACGCCGGTGCGGGCCGCCGAGACCATCAGGTCGAACATCGTCCACACGTAGGTGTAGAACCGGGCCCCGATGTCCTGGAGGTCGTACACCAGGGCGTCGACGCCGCTGTCGATCAACAGCTTGTCGAGGTGGCCGCCTTCGCACCGGTAGGTGTCGTACACCGGCAGGCCGGTGTCGGGGTCGGACCGGGCCGCCTCGCTCTCGCCGGCCTGGCCGGTCCCGTGCAGCCCGTGTTCAGGACCGAACAGGGCGGCCAGCGGCGCGCCTGCCGCGAGCAGCGCGGGCGCCGCCGGGCGCAGATCGGGGAGGACTCCGGCGTGGTTGGTCACCAGTGCGAACCGGCCGGGCCCGGCGAGTCCGGGCGAGTCGTGCAGTCGCGCGATCCCGGTCGTCACCGCGACACCCTCGTCCGTGCTCATCCCTTGCCCCGTCCGCCGGTGACACCTCTCGCAAGCAATGGTCGGGAATTTACTCTTATGTCCCGCATTTAGCGTCAATGAATCGCCGACGGCTCCCGCGCCTCCTCAGTAACAGGCGCACGAGTGACCGGTGTCGGTCAACCACCGTCACCGGTCCCGCACTTGTCCTCGGGACCACCGCCCCGCCGGCCGGGCCGGAGCGTCACGGCACGCCGCCGGGCGTCCCCCGGACGTGGGACGTTTCCGTGTCGCCGGGGCGCACGGGTGCGGTGACGGTGTGTGATGGCGCCGGGCCTCGGTCTCTTCCGTCGATTCCGTCGCCGACTGTTTCACCGTCGTCACCGCTTTCACCGCTCACGAAGGACATCACGATGCGTCTCAGCCGTCCCCTCACCGCCGCTCTCGGCGGGCTCGTCCTCGCCGTCGTCACCATCGGTCCGGCCGCCGCCGCCGACGGGTCGTTCGTCTGGGTGGGGCCCCAGGGCAAGGCGTACGCCATCCAGAACCCGCCGGACCGTAAGTGCCTCGACATGGCGCAGGAGGCGCGCGGTCCGCAGAACGCCACGAAGAAGGCGCTCGTCGTCTACAGCAAGCAGAAGTGCAAGGGCACCGCACGCCGGGTCCCTGCCGGGCACTCGGCGCCCAGTAGCGTCCGCTTCGCGAGTGTGGTCTTCAACCCCCGCTAGGCCGGGAGCAGTCCAGCCCCCGCCCGGTGGCGCCGATCACGACGCGGTGATCGGCGCCACCGGGTTGCGTCCGGGCGGAACGCACCCGAGGCACGGGGGTGTCAGACTCCCCCGGCCACGGCGACGCCGAGCCCGCACAGCACCACGCCGGTGACGATGTTCAGGGCGCGCCGCACCGCCGGCCTGGTCACCAGGTCCCGGCCCCGGCCGACGGCCCAGGTGAAGAGCAGGTACCAGCAGACGTTGACGAGGGCCCACAGCACGCCCAGCGCGATGCTGCTCAGGAGGACGGGACCGTCGGTCGTGACGAACTGGGGCAGCACCGACACGGCGAAGACGCCGGCCTTCGGATTGCCCAGCGCGGTGCCGAGTCCGGCGCCGTACGCGCCCCAGAGACCGGTGGGCCCCGCCGTCGCGGCGCTCGGAGCGGTGTCGGCGGCGCTCTGCCTCGCGGCCGCCCTGAGGGTGTTGACCCCCAGCACGAGCAGGACCGCTCCGCCTGCGAGGCGTACTGCCAGATAGGCGTGCGGGTTGGCGAGGAGCACGGCCGAGAGGCCCACGGCGGCGGCGGTCGACCAGACGAGCAGCCCGGTGGCATTGCCTGCGATGGTGGCCCGGGCGGGCCGCGGGCCCAGTTCCAGGGTCTGCCGGATCATGAGCGCCTGTCCGGCTCCCGGGAGCATGGCCAGCAGCCAGGTGGTGATCACGAACAGCGGCAGATGGATGGGCACGGTCTCGCCGACCTTCTTCCCGGGTGCGGGGGGATGATCCACCACCAGGCTGGCGCGGGCCGCGTGTGAAGAGAAGTTAGAGCGCCGCGGATCAGCATTAAGATGATTTAGTGACGACCGCGGATCCGGGGCAGCTGCGCCTGCTCGCCCTGATCGACCGCCATGGCTCGCTCACCGGCGCCGCCCACGCCCTGGGCGTGACACCGGCCGCGGTGACCCAGCAGGTGGCCCGGGCGGAGCGGGAGTTGAACGTCCCGCTGGTGGTGCGCGGGCCGCGCGGGGCGTCGCTCACGGCGGCCGGGGCGTTGCTGGCGGAGCACGGGCGGGTCATCGACGAGCAGACGGAACAGGCCGGGGAGCGGCTCGCCGCCCTCCTCGGTCATCTGTCGCTGCGCCTGCGGGTCGGCGCCTTCCTCGCCGCCGCGCTGCATCTGCTCCCGCCCGCCCTGACCGCGCTGCGCCACCGGTACCCGAGGGCGGACGTGTCCGTGGAGGACCTGCCGTCCGAGCGCGGCGTCGAGCGGGTCACGGCCGGCGAGCTGGACGTCGCGGTGATCGCCTCCTGGGCCCTGCCCCCGGAGCCGTCCCCGCACATCGCCTTGCACACGCTGATGCGGGACCCCATGGTGATCGTCCTGCCCGACGACCACCCGCTGGTCACCGGGTCCCCCGAGGGCACGCCACTGCGCCTGGAGCAGCTGCGGGACGAGTCGTGGGTGACCATCCTGGCCGGGCATGCCGCCCGCGAGCAGCTCGACCGGGCGGCGGGCGAGGCCGGCTTCACTCCCAGGATCCGCTTCCAGACGGCGACGTACGACGTGGTCCAGGCGCTGGTCGGCACCGGCATCGGCGTCGCCCTGGTCTCCCGGCTGGCCCTCACCCCCGTCGCCGGCACCACGCACCGCCCCCTCGCCGACCCGCCGCGACGTGCACGCCGTGACCCGGTCCGACACCACGCTGACTCCCCTCGCGGACGTCTTCCGCACCCTGCTGATCGACGCGGCCGCCGACCTCCGGGGGACCTGGACGCCTCGGGGGTGAGCGGGCGACCGCCACGGCAGGGGCCCGCACCGGTTCCGACCCGCACGACCCGCGTCACAGAGGGACGACCCACATCACACCGGGACCCCCTTGATCGATCATTGACCGGCCGGTTTAGCATATGAGCGCCACCTAGCTCGATCGAGAGTAGATCTGTGACTGTCAACGACGACTCGTTCACCAACTGGAAGAACCGCGAGGAGATCGCGGAGTCGATGATCCCGATCATCGGGAAGCTGCACCGGGAGCGGGACGTGACGGTCCTCCTCCACAGCCGCTCCTTGGTGAACAAGTCGGTGGTCAGCATCCTCAAGACGCACCGGTTCGCCCGCCAGATCGCCGGCGCCGAGCTCTCCGTCACCGAGACGATGCCCTTCCTGCGAGCGCTCACCACGCTCGACCTCGGCCCCTCCCAGATCGACATCGGCATGCTCGCCGCGACCTACAAGGCCGACGACCGGGGCCTGGACGTCGAGGCGTTCACCGCGGAGGCGGTCGCCGGGGCCACCGGCGCCAACAAGATCGAGCAGCGCGAGCCGCGCGATGTCGTCCTGTACGGCTTCGGCCGCATCGGCCGCCTGGTCGCCCGGCTGCTCATCGAGAAGTCCGGCTCCGGCAACGGGCTGCGCCTGCGGGCCATCGTGGTGCGCGGCGGCGGGGCCCAGGACATCGTGAAGCGCGCCTCGCTGCTGCGCCGCGACTCCATCCACGGCCAGTTCCAGGGCACGATCACCGTCGACGAGGAGAACAGCACGATCCTCGCCAACGGCAACGAGATCAAGGTGATCTACGCCGACGACCCGTCCCAGGTGGACTACACGGCGTACGGCATCCGCAACGCGATCCTCATCGACAACACGGGCAAGTGGCGGGACCGCGAGGGCCTGTCGACGCACCTGCGGCCCGGTATCGAGAAGGTGGTGCTGACCGCGCCGGGCAAGGGCGACGTCCCGAACATCGTGCACGGCGTCAACCACGACACCATCAAGCCGGACGAGCAGATCCTGTCCTGCGCGTCCTGCACCACCAACGCGACCGTGCCGCCGTTGAAGGCCATGGCCGACGAGTACGGGGTGCTGCGCGGGCACGTGGAGACCGTCCACTCGTTCACCAACGACCAGAACCTGCTGGACAACTACCACAAGTCGGAGCGTCGCGGCCGGTCCGCGCCGCTCAACATGGTCATCACCGAGACGGGTGCCGCGTCCGCCGTCGCGAAGGCGCTGCCCGACCTCAAGGCGCGGATCACCGGCAGCTCGATCCGGGTCCCGGTGCCGGACGTGTCGATCGCGATCCTCAACCTGCAGCTGGCCCGCGAGGCATCCCGCGAGGAGGTCCTGGACTACCTCCGCGAGGTGTCGCTGACCTCGCCGCTGAGGCGCCAGATCGACTTCATCACCGCCCCGGACGCGGTCTCCAGCGACTTCATCGGCTCGCGCCACGCGTCGATCGTCGACGCGGGCGCCCTGAAGGTGGAGGGCGACAACGCGATCCTCTACCTCTGGTACGACAACGAGTTCGGCTACTCCTGCCAGGTGGTCCGGGTCGTCCAGCACGTCTCCGGCGTCGAGTACCCGACGTTCCCGGCGACGGCGGTCTGACGCCCCTCGCCTCCGACGGCCCGGTCACCCTGTGCGCACAGGGTGACCGGGCCGTCCGCACTCGTCCGCACTCTTGACGCACCGACGACCCGATGGCAGTTTTTTATCGATACAAACGATGTCACGAACGTTGCTCGACATATCGAACATCAGGCCTCCCGGACAGGAGTACCCGCGTGCCGACCGCCACCGCGATCATCAACCTCGACATCGCAGGCCCGACCATCAGCCGCCACCTCTACGGCCACTTCGCCGAGCACCTCGGCCGCTGCGTCTACGGAGGCTTCTGGGTCGGCGAGGACTCCCCCGTCCCCAACGAGGGCGGCATCCGCCTCGACGTCGTGGCAGCCCTGCGCGCCCTGGACATCCCCAACCTGCGCTGGCCCGGCGGCTGTTTCGCCGACGAGTACCACTGGCGGGACGGCATCGGCCCGCGCGAGCAGCGGCCCCGGATGGTCAACACGCACTGGGGCAACGTCGAGGAGAACAACCACTTCGGCACCCACGAGTTCATGGCCCTGTGCGAACTCCTCGGCGCCGAGCCCTACATCAGCGGCAACGTCGGGTCGGGCACGGTCCGCGAGATGAGCGAGTGGGTCGAGTACCTCACCCGGTACGGCGACAGCCCGATGGTGCGGCTGCGCAAGGAGAACGGCCGTGAGGCGCCGTGGCAGGTCAGGTTCTGGGGCATCGGCAACGAGACCTGGGGCTGCGGCGGCAACATGCGCGCCGAGTACTCGGCCGACCTGGCCCGCCAGTACGCCACCTACTGCCGCGACCACGGTGACAACAAGCTCTACCGCATCGCCTCGGGCGCCTCCGACGCCGACTACAAGTGGACCGAGACCCTGATGCAGCAGATCAGCTGCTTCGGCTGCGAGGCCACCCCGAAGACCTTCTTCCAGGGCCTGTCCGTGCACTACTACACGCTCTCCGGCCCCTGGGAGGCCAAGGGCAGCGCCACCGAGTTCACCGCCGACGACTACTACCGCACGATGCTGTCGGCCCGCCGTATCGACCGCATCCTCACCGGCCACTCCACGGTGATGGACGTCTACGACCCGGGCCGCACGGTCGGCCTGGTCCTCGACGAGTGGGGCACCTGGTGGGACGTGGAGCCCGGCACCGACCCGGGCTTCCTCTTCCAGCAGAACACCCTGCGGGACGCGCTGGTGGCCAGCACCCACTTCGACATCTTCCACCGGCATGCCGCCCGCCTGCACATGGCCAACATCGCCCAGACCGTCAACGTGCTCCAGGCCATGCTCCTGACCGACGGCGACGCCCTGGTCCTGACCCCGACCTACCACGTCTTCGAGATGAACAAGGGCCACCAGGACGCGACGTCGCTTCCGGTGCACCTACGCGGCGAGGGCACCCGCCGCCGGGTCGGGGACGCCGAACTCGACACCCTCTCCGCCTCCGCCAGCGTCAAGGACGGCACGGTCCTGATCTCGCTGAGCAACCTCGACGCCGAGGAACCCGCGGACGTCACCCTCGACCTGCGCGGCGGCACCCTGGGCGAGCCGACCGCCCGTGTCCTCACGGCCGACAAGCTCCAGGCCCACAACTCACCAGAGGCCTCGACGGCCGTTGCCCCGCGGGCGTTCGAGGACCTCGAAGCCGTCGCTCACGGCCTTCGGCTCTCCCTCCCGCCGCACTCGTTCGTCACCGTCCAGGCCCCGCTGAACCAGCGCTGACTTTCAGGAGTGCGCACATGACCCGATCCCCACGCCCGCTGCCCCCACGCCACCTGCGGCCGCCGGCGGGCTGGAACAGCTGGGACTGCTACGGCACCACCGTCACCGAGGAAGAGGTCCTCGCCAACGCGGAGTTCATGCGCGAGCACCTGCTGCCGCACGGCTGGGACACCGTGGTCGTGGACATCCAGTGGTACGAGCCCACCGCCCGGGCGCACGGCTACAACCCGGACGCCCCGCTCGTCCTCGACGCCCACGGCCGTCAGCTCCCCGCACCGAACAGGTTCCCCTCCGCCGCGGCCGGGGCCGGGTTCGGGCCGCTGGCCGGGCGCGTGCACGGCATGGGCCTGCGGTTCGGGCTGCACATCATGCGGGGCATCCCCCGCCGGGCGGTCGAGGCGAAACTCCCTGTCCTCGGGACGGAGTTCACGGCCGCCGACGTCGCCGACACCGACTCCGTGTGCCCCTGGAACTCCGACAACTACGGCCTCGACCACGACCACCCCGGCGCCCAGGCCTACTACGACAGCCAGGTGGCCCAATTCGCCGCGTGGGGCGTCGACTTCGTCAAGGCCGACGACATGCTCTTCCCGTACCACGAGCGGGAGATCGCCGCCTACGCCCGGGCCGTCGAGCGCAGCGGGCGGCCGATCGAGCTGAGCCTCTCCCCCGGCACGGACATGTCCCTCGCGCGTCTCGACCACCTGCGGGAGCACGCCACCATGTGGCGGGTCTGCGACGACCTGTGGGACCGCTGGGAGGACGTCGAGGCACAGTTCGCGCGGATGGCCCGCTGGGCCCCCTGGCAGGGCCGGCACGGCTGGGCCGACGCCGACATGCTGCCGCTGGGCCACATCGGCATCCGCGCGGAGCGCGGCGCGGACCGCCAGTCGGCTCTCACCCACGCCGAGCAGACCAGCCTGCTCACCCTCTGGCTGATCTCCCGCTCACCGCTGATGATGGGCGGCGACCTGCCCACCAGCCCGCCCGAGACCATCGGCCTGCTCACCAACGACGAGGCGCTCGACGTCCTTTGGCACAGCACCGGCAACCGGGAGGTGCTGCGGGAGCGGGACCTGGTGCTGTGGACCGCCCGGGACACCGACGGGCACACCCGGTACGCGGCGGTGTTCTCGCCGGCGGACGAGGCGCGCCGCTTCGAGGTGCCGCTGGGGTCGATCGGGGCCGGGCCCCGCGACCGGGTCCGGGAGGTCTGGACCCGCACCGACACCGCCCACGACGGGCGGCGGCTGACCGTCGAACTGCCCGCCCACGGCGCGGCCCTCTATCGTCTTGCCGAGGACGGCAGGCGGGAGTGAGCGTGGCGACGATCCAGGACGTGGCGAAGGCGGCCGGCGTGTCGGCGATGACCGTCTCCAACGTGATCAACGGTCACCCCAACGTCCGCCCGGCCACCCGCGACCGCGTCCTGGAGGCGATGACCCGGCTCGACTACCGGGTCAACGTCGCCGCCCGCAATCTGCGCAAGGGCCGTACCGGGACGATCTGCCTGGCGGTCCCCGAGATCAACCGCCCGTACTACGGCCGGCTCGCCGCCTCGATCATCGCGGCGGCCGACCGGCACGGCCTCGGGGTGAGCATCGAGCAGACCGGTGCCCGCCGGGAGAACGAGCTTGCGGCCATCGCCCTGTCCCGCCACCGGCTCTACGACGGCCTCATCCTCAGCACCGTCGGGATGGGGCCGGCCGACGTCGAGGCGCTGGAGGTCGACCATCCGGTGGTGATCCTGGGCGAGCGGCTCTTCGGCGGGCCCGTCGACCATGTCGCCATGCCGAACGAGGCGGCCTCGCAGGCGGCGACCCGCCATCTCGTCGAGCGGGGCTGCCGGCGCGTCGCCCTCGTGTGCGGGCGCCTGGGCAGCGAGGCCGATGTGTCGAGCCTGCGGCACGCCGGATATCTGCGGGCGCTGGCGGCCGCGGGGCTGCCGGCCGCCCCGGAGCTGGTGGTGACCACCGAGTCGCTCACCATGCGGGAGGCCGCCCGCCGCATCCGGGAGGAGGTGGCCGGCGGCCTCGATTTCGACGGGGTGTTCTGTGTGACGGACACGGTGGCCATGGGCGTACTGCGCGCTCTCGCCGACGCCGGGCTCCGGGTGCCGGAGCGGGTCAAGGTGATCGGTTTCGACAACGTCGACGAGAGCGCCTACCTCGTCCCCTCCCTGTCCACCGTCGACCCGGACCACGACCTGATGGCCGAACGCGCGGTCGCCCTGCTGGCGGCACGCATCGACCCGGCCGGGCCAGGGCCGGAGCGGGAGCAGTTCATCGGCCCCTTCCGCCTGGTGGTACGGGAGTCGACGGGCGGCTGACGGCGATCCCGGCCATGGCCCCATCCGCGCCGCCCGGCACGCGATCACGCGTTCGGAATCAGACGAGGTGGCCGAAGACGACCAGATTCTCCGTGTAGTCCTTCACGTCGTGGTCGTAGTCGCCGGCGCAGGTGATCAGACGCACCTCCGGGCGGGAGGTGTCGGCGTAGACGCGTTCGCTGGGGAAGTCGTCCTTGGCGAAGGTGTCGGCGCTGTCGACCACGAAGTGCGCCTTCGCGCCGTCGGCCCGGAGCACCGTGAAGCGGTCGCCGGGCTCCAGTTCGTCCAGCCGGACGAAGACGGCCGCCGACACCTTGGTGTCGACGTGCCCGGCGATGATCGCGGTGCCCGCCTCGCCGGGCGCCGGGCCCTCGGCGTACCAGCCGACGAGGTTGGTGTCGGCGGCGGGCGGCGGCTCAAGCTGGCCCGAGGGCGCGAGGGTGAGGGTGGTGAAGGGGGCGTCGACAGCGATCTTCGGGATGAGCAGGCGGGTCGGCTCGGACCGGGGCAGTGCCTCGCCGGCCCGGCGCGCACCGCCCGAGGGGGCGGCGTCCGCGCTCTCGGCCCGTGTGCCGCCCGAGGCGTCGGAGGCGTTGCCGTGTCCACCCAGCAGCGCCACGGCCAGGAGCAGGCCGGCCGCGACCCACACGGGCAGCCGTCCGGCGCGCCGGGTGCCGTCGGGGTTCTCGGGATCCGCGGCGTCGGGTCCGGGGGCCTCGGGGTTGGGGGAGGAGGGGCCAGCTGCCATCACAGGTCACCTTTCTGGGGCACGGCAGCGGGAGGGGCGGAACGGGGCCGCGGCCGCGCCCATGACGGTCGGCGGCCGCGGCTCCCGTATGCGTGACCCCGTCAGGACACGGACCCGACGGCCTTCCTGCGCCGCAGCGCGTAGGCACCGGCGGCCGCCACACCGAGGACGGCCAGCCCGCCGGCCGTCACCCCGGGCGTCGCGAGGCCGCCGCCACCGGTGTGCATACCGCCGTGCGGCTTCTCACTGTCCTCGTCGTCGCCCCAAGAGCCGCCCTCGTCCCGGCCTTCACCGCTCCCCTTGTCGCCCTTGCCGCCGCTGTCGTCCTTGCCCCCCTGACCGTCGCCCTTGTCCTTGTAGGTCTCGGGGTCGAACTTGCTGTCGTTGCCGCTGTCCGAGTCCCATTGGTCGCTCAGCTTGGCCGCGGCGAGTACACCGCCGCCCGTGTACATCCCGCCACTCGGCCCTTCGTGGCTGCTGTCGTCGTTGTGCTCCTTGCTGTAGGAAGAGTCGTCACGGCCTCCGTTGTCCCAGTCCCCCGCGACCGCGGCCTGAGCGCCGGGTGCCGCGAAGGCGAGGGCTGCGGTGGCGGCCGTCGTCGCGAGGATCATGCGGGCAGAACGCATCTCGATGTCCTTCCGCCGTGGCCGGGCAGCGGATACTCCATCGGCTGAAACGACCCGGCCCCGACATGAACCACCGTCAGCCAGCCCCACGCCCGGCACCATCCAGGCCGCCCATCCGTGGTGACGACACGCCCAACACCGCCCGGCTGGGTCAATCCCGCCCGGCGGCACACGGCCATTCGGGGGTGCCTGGGCCCGTCGTCGGCGTGTCGCCGCGCGACGGGCCGGCCGCGGTGTCAGTAGCCGACGTGGAAGGTGGCGTCGGCCTGCTCCGTGCTCGTGGAGACGGGGTCGATCCGCAGCACGTAGTCGGAGTGGCGGATGTAGCGCGTCGGGTAGTTGTACGACCGGAACGACGACCAGGAGGAGTCGGCGAGTCCGGCCGTCCGGTAGAACGTGGCGTCCTGGGCGTACGTCGTCGTGCCGTCGTTCTCGTCGAGCTGCAGCTGGTAGTTGTAGTGGCGCAGGTAGCGGGTCGGGTAGTTGACCGACTGGAAGGACACGCCGCTGCTGTCGGCGAGGCCCGGGACCAGCTTCCACATGCCGTCGGTGTACGGGTCGAAGGCGTACTCGTCGATCCGGCCGACGAAGTTGCTGTGCCGGACGTACCGGGCCGGGTAGTTGTAGGACTTCAGCCGGTTCCAGGTGGGGGTGCCCCACTTGGCGACGAGGTTGTTGTACTCGGTCGAGGTGATGGGCTGGATGCCGCAGTGCTTGGAGTTGAGCGGCTGGGTGTAGGTCTTCTGGTCGAGTGCAGTCCAGGTGCCGGCGGACAGGGCGCTGGTCCCCCAGGCGTAGAAGACGCCGTTGGGGTCCCAGGTGTCGCCCCACAGGTACCAGGTCGAGCTCGACGTGAGCGACTTGACGAGGGTCGGGGCCTCGGTGCCGTTGTGCGAGACGGCCGTGGAGAACTCGGTGAAGCTGCCGGGGTCCAGTGACGTGGAGCGGGCGCCGACCAGCGTCGAGTTCTTCTTGAAGTACAGGTAGTTGACGCCGCTGACGCCGACCGCGAGGTCACCGTCGATCACGTCGTAGCCGGGGTCGAAGAAGACCTGGGGGTCGCCGGCGGTCACGAAGTCACCGGTGTAGTTGATCATGATGACGTTGTGGCCGCTGTCGTTCACGGCGGAGTAGACGACGCCGTACGTGCCGCGTCCCGCGTCCCAGAAGGCCTCCGGCGCCCATGCGTGGGTGTCCATGTCATGCAGCTTCATCCGCCGGTAGCCGGTGAAGGTGCGCAGGTCGGTGGAGTCCCAGACGTGGATGTACTGGCTGACGTAGCTCCAGTCGGTGCCGTACAGGTCGGTGGCGAGTACGACGAAGGTGCCGTCCTGCTTGCGCAGGATGAACGGGTCGCGCAGGCCGAGCGAGCCGGCGGTGGGGGTCGCGACGGGGTTGTTCTGGTTGAGCGGGGTCCACTGGAGGCCGTCGGTGCTGACCGCCAGGTGCAGGCCGTAGTTGGCGGCCAGCATGTCCGGGGACTCGGTGAAGTAGCACATCACATACGCCGAGTTGGTGGCGGCCCGGGCGGTTCCGGCGCCGAGGGCGAGGGCGCTGGTGGCGGCGAGGGGGACGGTCGCGGCCGCACCGAGGAAGTGACGGCGCGACAGGGGGATGCCGGTCATGTGCGCTCCAGACGAAGGGGGGATGTCCGATATTTCGAACGCGGTTCGGAGAGGCGATCAGAAACTAGAGGGACGCGTGGGGCGCGTCAATCCTTGCGTAACAAGGGAGTTACTCGGATTTCTCTTGCTTCACCGGGAGCGTGAGGGTCACCGGACTCGGCTTGTAGGACGGGGCCGCCCGGCGGCGATGACACTCCCCTCCCCCATCCGGACCGGTCGGGTCGTACGGTCGTACGGCCGCGTCTAGCCTCGATCTGAAAGTCCGTCTGACAAGGACCAGGACCCCGTATGCCCGGCCGACTCCCCCGACGTGTGCTCGCCCTCCTGCTCGGCGCCCTGACCGGCGTGACCGCCGTCGCGGCCCCCGCCCGCGCCGGTGGCGGCGGTGATGTGACGGAGTATCCGATCACCACCACCGCCGACAGCCTCCCCGCGGGGATCACCGCCGGGCCGGACGGGGCGCTGTGGTTCACCCAGTCCGGCGCCGCCCGGATCGGGCGCATCGCGGCCGACGGCACCGTCACCGACCGCCGCACCCCGACCCCGGGCAGCGCGCCGTTCGCCATCACCCCGGGGCCGGACCACGCCCTCTGGTTCACCGAGCAGGCGGCCGGACGCATCGGACGGATCACCACCTCCGGCACCGTCACCGAGTTCGCCCTGCCCAGGGCCGCGAGCGCACCCGCCGGCATCACCCGCGGGCCCGACGGCGCGCTGTGGTTCACCGAACCGGGAACCAACCGGATCGGCCGGATCACGACCGCGGGCAGGATCAGCGAGTACCCGGTGCCCACGGCCGCCGCCCTCCCGTACGGCATCGCCGCCGGTGCCGGTGGTGCCCTCTGGTTCACCGAACTGGCCGGCGGCAGGATCGGGCGGATCGAGACCACCGGCCGGATCACCGAGTTCCCGTTGCCGAGCCGCGCCGACTTCCCCGAGGACATCGTCGCCGGGCCCGGCGGGATGTGGTTCACCGCGTCCGGGTCGGACTCCGTCGACCGGATCGACGGCACCGGCCGTGTCACCCGGTTCCCGCTGCCCGGAGCGGACGGCGACCCCGGCGGGATCGCCGCGGGGCCGGACGGCCGGGTGTGGTTCACCGACCGGTCCGGCCGCATCGGCCGGGTGGCGGCGGACGGCGGGATCACCGTCGTACCGGTGCCGGCCGGCCCCGACAAGTCGCCCTTCCGGCTCACGGCCGGCCCGGACGGCACGGTGTGGTTCACCGAGCTGCTGGGCAACGCGATCGGCCGGATCCAGCCGGCCTGAGGGAGGCCCGGGTCGACTCTGTCGAAGTGGTCCAGTCTCCAGTGGGCGAGGTCGTGCAGGCGCCGATCACGGCGTGCGCGCCCTCGCCGTAAGGGGGATACCCTCCGCCGCGCGCCAGGGCCTGTCCGGCGGGGCCCAGTGCCCCTGGTGTGGCGACGCGGCGGCCCTCACGCTGGCGGTGCCTGATCGACACGGGTAGTTACCACCGGGGTTTGGCCGGAACCTGTCGTAGCAATGGTGGAAGTCCCGTGGAAATAAGGGTGCTTTCAGGCCGGGGAGGTGGGACCCTCCTCTACTGTCCGATGAATACCGCAGGGGGAGGTATCACCGCAGTGAACCGTATGCGCACTTCTTTCGCCGTCCTGGCCGCCGCCGGGGTCGTCACCGCCGCCCAACTGGGCCTCGCCACCGGCGCGTCCGCGCAGGCCGGGGCGGCACGGAGCACCGGCTGCCCGGTCGACATCGTCTATCCGAGCCGCTTCTACGTGAACTCGGGCGGCTGGGTCACCAACGGCGGACTGTACTTCGCGGTGAAGAACACCAGCGCGAGCAAGAGCTTCAAGAAGGTCACGTTCACCGTGACGGACGTGAAGAACATCCGCTTCGGCAGCGCCACGGCCAAGGGCGGCAAGGTCAGCCACAAGACGTCGAAGACGGTGTCGGTGTACACGACGACGCTGAAGAAGAAGACCAGCCTCGGCGTGAAGGTGCAGACGCATCTGCTGAACACCCACACCTACAAGGTGAAGTTCGCCCTGCACGGCACGGGGTGGAACTGCGCCGTGGACCAGGGCACCTGGGGCTCCTGACCCGGGACGGCCCGTACTCTGGTGGCCGTGGTCGACTGCGGCGAGGGGCCGGGCGCGGCGGCCGTCCGGCTCACCGGGCGGCCGGTCTCGGCCGTGCGGGCACGGCCGGGCGGCCTGGCGGAGGTGATGCTCGCGGGCGGGCACACCGTCATGGTCAAGCGCGGCGAGGACCCCGGTGCGGTGGCGGCCGAGGCGGCCGGGCTGCGCTGGCTGACCGCCGCCGGAGCGGTCGCGGTACCCGAGGTGCTGGGGCACGACGAGTGGTGGCTGCTGACCGAACTGGTCCCCACCGGACGCCCGGGCGCCGCGGCGGCGACGCGTTTCGGCCAGGCGCTCGCCGCTCTGCACGCCGCCGGGGCCCCGGCCTTCGGGGCGGCGCCGCCGGACGGCCCGGGCGACGCCTGGATCGGCCGCGCCCCGATGCGCAACGAGCCGGGCACCGACTGGCCGCACTGGTACGCCGAGCACCGCGTGCTGCCGTATCTGCGCATGGCGGTCGACCGGGGGACCCTGCGGCCTGGCGAGGCCTCGGTGGTCGAGCGGGTCTGCGAGCGGCTCCCGGAGGTGGCGGGGCCGCCCGAGCCGCCCGCCCGGCTGCACGGAGATCTGTGGAACGGCAATGTCCTGTGGGGCGCCGACGGCCCGGTCCGGCTGATCGACCCGGCCGCGCACGGCGGGCACCGCGAGACCGACCTCGCGATGCTCCGCCTCTTCGGCTGCCCGTACCTTGACCTGATTCTGGAGGGGTACCAGGAGGTGGCCCCCCTGGCCGCCGGCTGGGCGGAGCGCGTGGCGGTGCATCAGTTGTTTCCGCTGCTGGTGCATACCGTGCTCTTCGGACGGGGCTACGCCGAACGGACCCTGGAGACATCCCGGACCATCGCGGGCATCTGACGCCGTCACATGCCGGACGGGCATGTGAAATCGGCCACGGGCGGGAACGATTCGCCGCTGATTTCCGGATGGTTCCTTAACAAGCCCTTAATTAGGGCTGAGATTACGCAGAGTAAGGAAACCAACCACGCGTTCGAATCGTATAAGTGCATGGAAGAACGAAACAGGGAGAGACCATGCAACCGTTCGCGCTCAACTACGCACGCCCCGCAGTGCAGTTGGACGTCACCACTCCGTACGCGTATGACTCCGGACTGCAGTTGAACGTTCTCCTCGATGGCCGGATCGCAGCCACCGATCACGCAACGCTCAGAGCCCTGGGGACCACGACCTCCACGGCGGGCTCCAAGACGCACTTCGACGACTGAGCGCGGACCCCGACGATGACTGTGCTCATCCTGACCAGTGACGAGGACGTGACGGCGGACATGGTGGTCCTCCGGCTGCACGAGACCGGAGTGCCCGTCGTTCGCCTCGATCCTGCCGATCTGACCAGCGGTGTGGCCCTGTCGGGCGAGTATGTGCAGGGCGCCAGTCGCGGGCATCTGTCCGTGAACGGGCGCCTGGTGAGCATGAACGGCCTCCGCTCCATCTGGGTGCGCAGGCCGGGAGTGGCGGCCGCCCGGGCCACCCAGCCGTCCACCTGGCTGACCGAGGAGTCCGAACAGGCGTTGTACGGCATGCTGCGCGGGACCGACGCGCGCTGGATGAACCATCCGGACGCGGCCCGCCGGGCCCGCCACAAGCCGTGGCAGCTGCGGCTGGCGCAGCGCAGCGGGCTCGCCGTGCCCGCGACGCTGATCACCACGTTCCCGCAGGCGGCCAGGGAGTTCGCGGAGCGCTTCCCGGACCTGGTGGTCAAGCCGGTGTCGGGCGCGCATCCGCAGGAGCCGCCGCGGGCGGTGCCGACCAGCCGGGTGGCACCGGACACCGACTTCGCGGCGGTGGCGTTCGGGCCGACGCTGCTGCAGCGGCGGGTGGCCAAGCGGGCCGACATCCGGCTGACGGTGGTCGGCGAGCGGCTGCTGGCCGCCCGCAAGCCGGTGAGCCCGGACGCGCGTCCCGACGACGTGGACGTCCGGTTCGCCCCGTCCGTCTCGCCATGGCTGGCGGCGGAGGTGCCGCCGCGAGTCGCCGAGACCGTGCACACGTATATGAAGGACGCCGAGCTGGCCTATGGTGCCTTCGACTTCGCGGAGGACGCCGACGGCATCTGGTGGTTCCTCGAGTGCAACCAGTCGGGCCAGTTCGGTTTCGTCGAGATGGACACCGGTCAGCCGATCGCCGAGACCATCGCCGGCTGGCTGGCGCACGGCACGGAGCAGTACCGGCCGTACGTCAGCGGCGGGCGGAGCACGACGCCTTGACGGTCTGGGCGACGCGGTGGAACCGGGCACGGAGAAAGGAACGGGAGATGCGCATCGGACTGCTGGGGACGGGCCCCTGGGCACGGGCGGCCTACGCCCCCGCGCTGGCGGGGCACGGATCGCTGGACTTCACCGGGGTGTGGGGCCGCCGCCCGGAGGCCGCGGCGGAGCTGGCCGGGGAGTACGGGGGCCGGGCGTACGACGACGTGGACGCGCTGTTCGCCGATGTCGACGCGGTGGCGGTGGCGCTGCCGCCGGCGGTCCAGGCGGAGCTGGCGGTGCGGGCCGCGGCGGCGGGCCGGCATCTGCTGCTGGACAAGCCCCTCGCGCTCGGCGTCGCCGAGGGGCGGGCGGTGGTGGAGGCGGTCGAGCGGGCCGGGGTCGCCTCGGTGGTCTTCTTCACCACCCGCTTCCAGAGCGAACCGGAGGCGTGGATCGACGTCCAGGCCGGGACGGCGGGGTGGTTCACGGCGCGGGCACAGTGGCTGGGGTCGGTGTTCACCGACGAGAGCCCGTTCGCCGCGTCGCCGTGGCGGCGGGAGAAGGGCGCGCTGTGGGACGTGGGCCCGCACGCCCTGTCCGTGCTGCTGCCGGTCCTGGGCGACGTACGGCGGGTGGCGGCCGCCGTGCACGGCCCCGCGGACACCGTCCATCTGGTTCTCGACCATGCCGCCGGCGCGTCGAGCACGGTGGCCCTGAGCCTCACGGCTCCCCCGGCGGCGGCCGGGGCCGATGTGGAGCTGCGGGGCGAGGCGGGGGTGACGCTGCTGCCGAGGAGTACGGAAGGAGCCGTGCCCGCCCTGTCCCGGGCCGCCGACGCCCTGGTCACCGCCGTCAGCACGGGCCGCCCGCACCCCTGTGACGCCGCGTTCGCCCTGCGGGTCACCGAGATCCTCACGGAGGCGGAGGCCCTGCTGGGCAAGGACGTCGGCTAGCGATCTCCCTGTCACGCCCGGGAGACGGGAAGGAGCGCGGGACGGGTGAGACGGACATCACACTCGTCTCCTTCCGTCCGGTCCCGGGCGTACGGCCACACGGCAGGGGCCCCGGTCCGCACCCGGCCACGGAATTCGCCGCTCCGGCATTTCAAGATCCGCACGGGACCGGTGTCCGGGCACGGGCGTAGCTTAGGGATGTGACTTGGGTGCGCGACCGGTCGTCGCGTGACTACCGGGACGGGCGTGGCTGGCTGCAGGGTGCACCGCCGCCGCGCTGGGTTCGGGTGCTGCCCGTGCTGCTGCTCGCGGTCGTGACCGCGGCGACGCTGATCAGCCCCGACGGACACGACTTCGGGTTCCTTCTCGGGGCCATCCCGCCGCTGGCCGTGCTGTCGTACGGCCCGCTGGCCACGGCCATGCTCAGCTGCCTGGTCGTGGTCCTGCTGAACGTGCCCGCCACCCATCTGAACCATCCCGGCGACACCGACCTGCTCACGGTCACCTTCGTCGCGCTACTGAGCGTGTTCGTTTCGTACGTGCGCAGCCACCGCGACGCGCAGCTGGTCACCGAGCGGGCGGTGGGCGAGGCGGTGCAGCGGGCCGTGCTGCCGCCGTTGCCGAAGCGGGTGGGGGCGGTGGAATGCGTCGGGCTGTACCGGGCCGCACAGCACGGCACGCTGGTCGGCGGGGACTTCTTCGACGTGCGGGAGGGGCCCTTCGGCGTGCGGGCGGTGATGGGGGACGTACGCGGGCACGGGCTGGCCGCCGTCTCCACGGTGGTGTCGCTGCTCGGCGCGTTCCGGGAGGCGGTCCTCGACCAGCCGGACCTGGAGTCGGTGGCGGCGCGGATGGACCGCCGGCTGACGGTGGACTCGGCCGACGTACCGCACGCGGAGCTGTTCGCGACGGCCCTGCTGGTGGAGTTCTCCGCCGACCTGCGGTCCGTGCGGCTGGTGGCCTGCGGTCATCCGGCACCGGTGCTGCTGCGCGACGGCCTTGCCCAGGAACTGGCCGTCGCGCCGGGGGCACCGGTGGGGCTAGGTCTGGTGGGGGTGGAACCGCCGAAGGAGGTCACGGTCGAGCTGGGGCCCGGCGACCGGCTGTTCATCGCCTCGGACGGGGTCTGGGAGGCGCGTGACCAGGCCGGGCGCTTCTATCCGCTCCCGGAGCGGCTGGCCGGGTTCGCCGGCGCGGAGGCGGCCCAGCTCACCGAACTGGTGTGGGCCGACCTGTCCCGGCGCTGTGAGGTGCGGGACGACGCCACCATGCTCGTCCTGGCGCCCGGCATCACCTGAGGTCCCGGCCCACGTCCCGGCTCAGCCCACGTCCCACAGGAAGCGGTGGGTGTGGATGCCGAAGTACGGGAACGACCGGACCTCGCGCACGCCCTCGACCGGCCGGACCATGTCGTTGACGAAGTCGAGCAGGTCCTTCGGGCCGGGGGTGACCACCTCCGCGAACAGATCGAAGCCGCCCGAGGTGAACACCGAGTAGACCACTTCGGGGTGTACGGCGAGGGCGTCGGCGACGGCGCGGGGGTCGCCGTCCACGCCGATGCCGAGCAGCGCCATCGCCTGGCCGCCCATGGCCATCGGGTCGGTGACGCCGACGACCTGCACGGCCCGGGAGTCCAGCAGTCGCTGCAGTCGCTGCCTGGCCGCGGAGGCGGACAGGCCGACCCGGGGTCCGAGGTCGGCGTAGGCGATCCGGCCGTCGTTCTGCAGCTCGCGCAGGATGGCCCGGTCGATGTCGTCCATGTGCGTCCTGACTCCCCTTTCCCGTCCTCTTTCCCGTCCTCAGCCGACGAGTTCGAGCAGGGCGGCGCCGAACACCGCGGTGTGGGTGTCGACGTCCTGCTCGGTGGTGTCGGGGCACATCAGGGCCATGTTGTGGAACGGGGTCAGGAGGATGCCCCGGTTGGCGAGGTAGAGGTGCAGGAAGTCCTCCAGCCCGGTGTCGGCGGCGGCCGCGGACTCGGTCCCGGTGCGCGGGGCCGGGGCGGCGAAGCGGTACTCGGTGCGGGCCCCGAGCCGGCTGACCGACCAGGGCAGGGCGTGCGCCTCCACAGCCTGCCGGACGCCGGTCTCGAAGCGTTCGGAGAGGCGTGCCATGCGGGCGAACGCCTCGTCGGTGAGGACGTGCTCCAGGGTGGCCCGGGTGGCCGCGACCGAGAGCGCGTTGCCGGCGAGGGTGCCGCCGACCCCGCCCATGTCGACCAGGTCCAGGTCGGCGCGGGACAGCAGGCGCTCGGCGAGGTCGGCGGAGAGGCCGTAGGCGCCGGCCGGGATGCCGCCGCCGATGGCCTTGCCGATGGTCAGCAGGTCCGGCTCCAGGTCCCAGGCGGCGGTGCAGCCGCCGGGGCCTGCGGAGAAGGTGTGCGTCTCGTCGTTGATCAGCAGCGTGCCGTACTGCCTGGTCAGGGCGCGCACGCCGGCCAGGTAGCCGGGTTCCGGCAGGACGATGCCGATGTTGGTGAGCGCGGGTTCCATGAGGACGGCGGCCACGTCACCGTGGGCGAGTTCGCGCTCCAACTGCGCCAGGTCGTTGAACTCGGCGACCCGGCTGGTCAGGGTGACGTCACAGGGCGCGCCGACGTTTCCGGGGCGGGGTGCGCCCTTGCCGTCGGGGCCCACGACGATGAGGGACTCGTCGACGCTGCCGTGGTAGCTGTAGCTGTTCACCAGGATCTTCGGGCGGCCGGTGACGGCCCGGGCGAGGCGGATCGCCCACCGGTTGGCGTCCGTCGCCGTGAGCGAGAAGCTCCAGCGGGCGAGCCCGAAGCGGCGGGTCAGCTCCGCGCCCACCCACTCCGCGTCCTCCGTCGGCAGCATCGCGGTGGCCCCGCCCAGCTCGGCGAACCTGCGGTGCACCGCCTCCGTCACGACGACCGGCGAGTGACCGGCCATCGCGCCGGTGTCGCCGAGGCAGAAGTCGATGTACGTGTGCCCGTCGATGTCGGTGACCCGGGCGCCGCGCGCGGTCGCCAGGTAGCGGGGGAAGGCACCGGCGGTCTTGTTCATCCAGGTCATCGGGACCCGGCCGAAGAGATGGCCGGCGTCGGCATATGCCGCTCGGGAGCGGGGATTGCGCCGCTCGGCCTCGGCGCTCTCCCGGGCCAGCAGGGCGTGCAGTCGGGTGCGGTCCATGGAGTACCCCTGGTCGGGAGCGGCGGCGACGGAATACCGGGAGCGTACGACCGATACCGTCGCTACTTCAAGATCTAACACTCGAATCATCTGCCATGACGACGGATTCGTGCGCCGCCGCGCCCGAGAGCCGGCCCTTGCACTGATCAACAAGCGCACCCATGTGCAGTGTTCGAACATTCGCCCCAAAACGCCAGGGTTCGCCACCCCTTCCGCCACATAGAAATATCTACCAGCATGCATATGCCGGGTTGGCGTGCGAACGCACCGAGTGCCCGGCGTCGGTCGTTCCCTGCGTCCGAAACAGGTGAGCGGTGATCCCCCGGAGCAGTGCATGACGAACGCGATGTGGATGCAGGGTGTGGAATGGCTCGCGGCGGCCTCGGCGGACCCCCGGGCGTGCAAGCGGGAGTGGGACCACGGGGAGGGCGTCGCCCTGCTGGAGGCGGGCCGCTACTGGGATGTGCTGAGCGTCCCGGAACGGCTCGGTCTGCTCACACTGGACCTGCTGTGGCGGCCGCCGCTGCCGGTGCCCGGGCCGACCCTGGTGGACAGCGCGGCGGGCCGGGTCGGCTTCTTCCTGCCGCCCGATCCGTCCGGCGGCTGGATCGGCTCCGGATTGCGCTGTGCGACCAAGGGTGCCTGGGTCGCCGTACCGCCGCCGTACCGGCCGGCGCGGTATCTGGAGTGGCTGGTGCCGCCGGACGGCAGTGGTGCGCTGCATGCGCCGGGCACGCTGGAACTGGCCCTGCGGGAGGCCAACGGGACGCTGTCGGTGCTGGCCCCGATGTGCGGGGAGTAGCGAGGTCAGCGGCGGGGCGGCGGGACGAACACGATGGCGCGCCGGCCCTCGGGTTCGGCCGGCACGGTACGGCCCTGGTCCCGCCACTCCTGCCGGAGCTGGGCGTAGATCGGCTCGCTGGAGCGGAGGGCGCGCGGCTCCCGGGCCGGGCGCCAGGGCGTGGGTGAGGATCCGTCCATGCCGGAGCAACGCCCGGGAACGCGCCGGTGGTACGCGCCGTCCCGCGCGCTCACCGGGTCGGGTGAGCACAGCCCCCCGATCGGACCCGGCCACCTGTCCTACAAGCATCCCGGGATCCTCCGGTCGACAGGCGCCGCCGGACACGCGCTCGTACCCTGTGAAGTCAGGGTTCTGACGTCCGACCCCACCGCACGTCCCTCTCGCGTGCTTGGAGTCAGCCCATGTCGCACACGTCCGCCATGCTGCGCGGCGGAGCCGCGATCGCCGTCGCGCTGGGGACACTGACGGTGCCGCCCGTCGGCGGGGCGTCCGCCTCCGTACCGGCCGCGTTCGCCACGGCCTCGGCCACCCCGTCACCGTCCGGCAGCCCGGACGTCCGGGACATGACCCCGGCCGTGGCCCGCCAACTCGACGCCGCCGTGCGGAAGGTCATGCGCGAGGCCGACGTGCCCGGGGTGACCGTCGGGGTCTGGACACCCGGCCGGCCCGACTACGTTCGCTCGTTCGGGGTCGCGAACAAGGACACCGGCCAGAGGATGTCGTCCGACCTGTACATGCGGATCGGCAGCGAGACCAAGATGTTCACCGTGACCGCCGTGCTGCAACTGGTCGACCAGGGCAAGGTGGGCCTGGACGACCCCGTCGGCAGGTACCTCGACGGGGTGCCGAACGGTGACCGGATCACCCTGCGGGACCTGGCCGGGATGCGCAGCGGGCTGTTCAACTACTCCGAGGACAACAGCTTCTTCAAGGCGCTGACCTCGGTTCCGCAACGCCACTTCTCCCCGCGGCAGTTGCTCGCCTACTCCTTCAGCCACCCGGTGATGTTCCAGCCGGGGCAGAAGTTCTCCTACTCCAACACCAACCTGATCCTGCTCGGCCTGCTCGTCGAGAAGGAGAGCGGACAGCGGCTCGGCGACTACCTCCGGGAGCACGTCCTCGCTCCGGCGGGCATGAGCCACACGGTGTTCCCGGCCGGGAACGAGTTCCCCACCCCGCACGCACAGGGCTACACCGACCAGACGGCGACCGGAAAGGTCGAGGAGACCGCCGGCTGGGACCCCTCCTGGGCCTGGGCGGCCGGTGCGATGATCTCCGACCTGGACGATCTGCACACCTGGGCGCGCACGGCGGCCACCGGGGTCTTCCCCGACGGCACGGCCATGGTCGGCCCGGCCGTCCAGAAGCAGCGGCTGACGACCCCGCCGACGGGAATCGCGGGCGCCGGGTACGGCCTCGGCATCTTCGACGTCCAGGGCTGGATCGGGCACAACGGCTCGCTGCCGGGCTACGAGGCCCTGACCGTCTATCTGCCGTCGGCGCGGACGACCGTGGTCGTCCTGCTGAACACCGACATCAGCTACCGGGGGAACATCGAGCCCAGCACCCTCTTCGGCCAGGCGATCACCCGGATCATCTCGCCCGCCCACGTCTTCGACCTGCCGGCGCCGGCCGCCGCCACGCGCTGACGGCACGAACCGCACACGGCTCCAACTCGCCTTCTGCGCAAGGCATTTCCGACAGTTGACACAGAAGCGAACACTCACCGAGCAGATTCGAAGTGATGTAACGATTCACCGTGCGGGGCCGGTCGATGACGGTGTGTACTGTGCTGCGAGCGCCACATGGGAGGGCCCTGGGCTCCCCGTGACCACTGCTGCCCTACTCCCCCTGGAAACCGATTCCATGATCGAATTGCCGGAACTGGTGGCCGGTGGTCTCGCCGCCGGAACGCTCTCCGCGCTCGCCCTCGGCGGCAGCCTGCTGCGGGCCCGGCGCCAGAAGGCGGCACTGCGGGCCGAGGTGCAGGAGTTGCGTGCCCAACTGGCGGGCGCCGAGGGCACGTTCATCTCCGAGGTCGAGCATCTGGCCGCCCGCCGGATGCCCGCGGCCGCCGCGCAGCTCACGCACCCGCACCTCAAGGTGCCGGGTCCGGCCGGGCAGAACACGCCCGGGACCCCCACGGGGATCGCGCTGGAGTACGTACTCACCGCGCTGCGCGAGGAGTTGACCGCACAGCGCATCCGGATCGACGCGGCCGCGCAGGCCGGTATGCGGGGCGCCACCCGGGAGATCCAGGCCGCCCTGTACCGCCTGCAGGACGCCCTGCGCGGACTCCAGCAGCACTACGACGACCCGGAGTTGGCGCAGACCCTGTTCGCGCTGGACCACGAGAACGAGCAGTCGCTGCGGCGGGCGCAGGTGGCGGCGGTGGTGTGCGGGGCCTGGGTGGGGCTGGCCCGCGAGGAGTCCCACGTGGTGGACGCCGTGACCGGCGGCCAGGCCCGGCTCGCCGGATACCACCGGGTCACGGTCCACAACCATCTGGAGCCGGGCACCGCCCTGGTGTCCCACGCGGTCGAACCGGTCGCCATCATCGTCGCCGAACTCCTCGACAACGCGCTGCGCCACTCGGCACCGGACACCGACGTCGTGGTCAACCTGGAGCACGTCCACCACGGGGTGTGCGTCACCGTGGACGACGCCGGCCTCGGCATGACGCAGGACGAACGGGCCCGCGGCCAGCGGCTGGTGGCGGGCAGCGACCCGATCCTGCTGACCGACCTCGGCGATCCGCCGCGCATGGGCCTGGCCGCGGTCGGCCAGCTCACCCGCCAGTTCGACCTGAGCGTCGACGTCTCCTCCCCCTCGCCCTACGGCGGAGTGCGCGCGGTACTGCGGGTCGACAGCCATCTACTCGGCCGGATCGACCCGGACGAACGGCCGCCGTCGGCCAGCGCGCCGCGCTCGACGCGCGAGCGCACGGCGGTGCGCCGGGAGCCGGCCCGCGAGCCGATCCTGCACGAAACGCCGTCGGGCCGGCCCGCCGCGGACGGGACGCCGTCGGCCGAGCCCCCGGCGCCCCCGGCCCCCGCACCCGCACCCGCGGCTCCGGCACCCGCCGCGGCCGAGCACGAACGCGCCCCCGGCCATCAGGAGCCCGGTGACCTGGGCGGCCTGCCGCAGCGACGGCGCCGAACCCGTCCCGACACCCCCGGCGTACCGCAGCGGCAGCCGGCCGCCCGGCGCCCCGAGGAGGCGGCCGCCGCGCTCGCGGCCCTGCAGTACGGCACCGCCGCGGCGCGGACCCCCAAGCGGGCCGGCGCGCCCGATCCCCAACGGACCGACGACGAAGGAGGAGCGGCCAGATGACCAGCCGCGATGCGGGCGAGACGGCATGGGTGCTGGATCCGATCCTGCAGGTACCGCATGTACTGGCCGCCGTCCTGCTCACCCGGGACGGCCTCGCGACGGGGTACACCGACGCCCTGTCCCAGGCGACCGCCGAGCGGGTGGCCGCGATCACCAGTACCGTGCAGGGCGCCTGCCGGGCCGCGGCCGCCGCGTTCGCGGACCGGGACCGGGCCGAGGTGCGGCAGGTGGTCATCGAGTCGGACCACGGGTACGTGCTGATCGTGCCGACCGACCACGGCACCTGCGTGGCGGCCTACGGCGACCCGGAGGTGCGGCTGGACCTGCTGGCGCACCGCGTCCACTCGCAGGTGGCCCGGCTGGGCGAGAAGGCGATGGCGGCGGCGCCCAGAGGCTCCGACGGCGGCGCGCCGGCATGACCGGCCGCCGTGGCGGCCGTCCCCTCGTCCCCGCGTATCTGTCGACCGGCGGGGTGGCCCGGCCCTGCCGTCCGCATCTGGAACGGTTGACCGTGCTCACCCGCGACGGCACCCCCCTGCCCGCCGGTCTGCCCGCGGCCGAACAGGCCCTGCTGGAGCTGCTGTCCGGTGGCGCGCTGACGCTGGTGGAGGCGGCCGCGCTGCTGCGGCTGCCGGTCTCCGCCGTCCGGGTGCTGGCCGCCGACCTCGTCGACCGGGACCTGATCCAGGCCCGCGCGCCGATCCCGCCCGCCGAACGGTTCGACCCCGACCTGCTGAAGAGAGTGGCCGATGGCCTCCGCGCCCTCAAGCACCAGTGAGCTGCCCCGCACGGGCGGCACCCATCTCCCCGACAGCGCCCGCGACTTGGTGAAGATCCTGGTCACCGGGCCGTTCGGGGTGGGCAAGACGACCCTGATCGACGCGGTGTCGGAGATCCGCCCGCTGCACACCGAGGAGCACCTCACCGAGGCCTCCGCCCAGGTCGACGAGCTCGACGGGGTACGGGAGAAGGAGACGACGACCGTCGCGATCGACTTCGGACGGATCAGCCTGGCCGGCGGCATCGTGCTCTATCTGTTCGGGACGCCGGGGCAACAGCGGTTCCGGACGCTGTGGGACGACATCTCCTACGGGGCGCTCGGCGCCCTGGTCCTGGTGGACAGCCGGCGGATAGACGCTTCCTTCGACGTGCTGGGCCTGGTGGAGGAGGCGGGGCTGCCGTACGCGGTCGCCTTCAACGCGTTTCCCGACGCGCCCAGTCACCACACGAGCGAACAGTTGCGGGCCGCCCTGGACCTGGAGCCGGGCACCCCGATGGTGACCTGTGACGCCCGGGACCCGCACTCCTCGATCGACGCGCTGCTCGCCCTCGTACAGCATCTGATCGACGACCGCCCGGCGGAGGCCCGATGACCGTGCAGCAGTCCTTCACCGTCTCCGGACCGGTGCGCCTGTGGGAGGACGGCTTCGCCCGGAACCCGCACGGCTACTACGCGGCGCTGCGGGCCCAGGGCCCGGTCGGCTGGGCGGAGCTGGCGCCGGGCACACCCGCGTACGTGATCACCGAACGGCGCGCCGCCCTCGACGTGCTGCGGGACGTGGAGACCTTCTCGCACGACCCGCGGGGCTGGGAGGCCACCGTCCCCGAGGACTCCCCGCTGCTCGGCATGATGCGCTGGCGGCCCAACGCCCTGTTCTCCGACGCCGACGCCCACATCCGCTACCGCACCAGCCTCATCGACGTGTTCGACCTGATCGAGCCGCACGATCTGCGCGCGCTGGTGCACCGCGCGGTACGGGTGCTGGTGGACCGTTTCGGGCCGCGCGGCGAGGCGGATCTCGTCGCCGACTTCACCCGGCCGCTGATGGCGCTGGTGTTCAACAACCTGTTCGGGCTGCCGGACAGCCAGGGCGACCGGCTCAACGAGGGCCTTCTGAAGATGATGGAGGGCGGCGCGCAGGCGGCCGAGGGCGAGGCGGAGTTCGCCGACTACGTGCTGCGGCTGGTCGCCGCCAAGGTCGCCGAGCGCGGCGAGGACCTGCCGAGCATGCTCCTGGACCATCCGGCCGGGCTGACCCAGGAGGAGGTCACCTGGCAGGTCTTCCTCACCCTCGGCGCCGGGTACGAGCCGACCACGAACCTGGTGTCCAACGCGCTGTCCCGGATCCTCGGCAACTCCCTCTACTACTCCACGCTGACCAGCGGCGCCCGCCCGGTCATGGACGCGGTGGTCGAGGTGCTGCACCACGAGACCCCGCTGGCCAACTACGGGATCTACTACGCCCGCCGGCCCGTCTCCCTCCACGGGGCGTG
The DNA here is from genome assembly GCF_043201895.1 of Streptomyces sp. NPDC048254. Taxonomy (NCBI): domain Bacteria; kingdom Bacillati; phylum Actinomycetota; class Actinomycetes; order Kitasatosporales; family Streptomycetaceae; genus Streptomyces; species Streptomyces sp. NPDC048254. The sequence goes on along the minus strand of NZ_JBICZJ010000004.1, from coordinate 390,634 downwards.
GGTCAGGCCGGCGATCCCGGTGGTCGTCTCCTTCGGTGCCGTGGGGCTGTTCGCCGAGCGGGAGGTCACCACCGGACGGGGGGCCGGGGACGCCTCGCACCTGTCGTGGGGCGCGGGCCCGCACGCCTGCCCGGTGCGGCACCACGCGCTGCTCATCGCGACCGAGGCGATCGAGCGGCTCACCCTGTGGCTGCCCGACCTCGACCCGGTCCTGCCCCGCGAGCGGCTCAGCTGGCGGCCCGGCCCGTTCCACCGCTCGCTGACATCCCTGCCCGTCCGGTTCAGCCCCCGCTCCCCCGACCAGCCTGGAGAGTCGTCGTGACCGTCACCGACCGTATCGCTCTCGACCCGTTCGGCTCCGACATCGCGGCGGAGAGCGCACGGTTACGCGCCCTCGGCCCCGTCGTTCCGGTAGAACTGCCCGGCGGCATACCCGCCTGGGCGCCCACCGGCTACGACGTCCTCAAGGAACTGATCCTCGACCCCCGGGTCAGCAAGGACCCGCGCAAGCACTGGCGGTTGTGGCCGGAGATCGGCGAACACCCCTCCTGGGGCTGGGTCGTCAGCTGGATCGGCGTGGTCAACATGCTCTCCGCCTACGGCCCCGACCACACGCGGCTGCGCAAGCTGGTGGCGCCGAGCTTCACGCACCGGCGCACCGAGGCCATGCTGCCGCGCGTCGCCGCCATCGCCGAGGAGCTGCTCGACGCGGTGGCGGCCGCGGGCGCCGACGGCTCGGTGGTGGACCTCCGTGCCGAGCTGGCGCATCCGCTGCCCATGCGGATGATCTGCGAACTGTTCGGGGTGCCCGAGGAGATGCGGGCGGACACCGGTGAGCTGATCGCGGCCATCATGGACACCTCCGACCCGACCCCGGCGCACGCCGTGTTCGTGCAGGAGCGCATCGGCACGGTCCTCGGCGGGCTGATCGCGTACAAGGCCACGCACCCGGGCGACGACATGACCACGGAGCTGATCCGGGTCCGCGACGAAGACGGTGACCGGCTCAGCGACGAGGAACTGCTGTACACGCTGCTGCTGGTGATCGGCGCCGGATTCGAGACCACGGTCAACCTGATCGGCAACGCGACGGTGGCGCTGCTGACGCATCCGGTGCAGCTCGCGGCGGTGCGCGCCGGGACGGTCGGCTGGGACGCGGTGATCGACGAGACCCTGCGGGTTCATCCGTCGATCGCCTCGCTGCCGCTGCGGTTCGCGGTGACCGACCTGAAGGTCGGGGACGTCACCGTCCCGGCCGGGGACGCGATCATCACGACGTACGCGGCGGCGGGGCTGGACCCGGAGCGCTACGGGCCGGACGCGGCCGTGTTCGACGCGGCGCGCGGGGCCGACGACCATCTCTCGTTCGGGCTCGGGGTGCACCGCTGCATCGGCGCGCCGCTGGCCCGGGCGGAGGCGCTCGCCGCGTTGCCCGCCCTGTTCGACCGCTTCCGGGGACTGCGGCTGGCGGTCGGGGCGGAGGAGCTGCGGCAGGTGCCGTCGTTCATCGCCTTCGGCTGGCAGGAGATCCCGGTACGGCTGGGGGTGTGAGCCCGGCGGTCGCGGGGACCTGAGTCAGGGTCGCGGGGGCGGCGACCGGTCCCCCGTTCCGGTCGTGCCCCCGCGGAACGTGAACTTACGTGCGGATCCGGCCGTTGGGTATCGCAGCGATGCCCGATCGGGCACCTGAAGGACTCACCCGTGCACAGGTCAGTCCGGTTGGCCCGGATTCGCCCGGAGCAGGGCGGGTGCGGTGAGGTCCCCGAGGGCGAGGTGGGCCAGGACGACCTCGTACAGATCGGTGCCGGCGGCCAGCAGCTGACGCTCCAGGACGGGTTCGGCGCCCCGGACGTGTTCGCGGACGGTCTGGGCGTGCATCCCCAGGTCCTGGGCGGCGCGTTCGGCGTTGCCGTCGGCGGCGATCCAGGCCCGCAGGGTACCGCGCAGGTCACGGCCGTCCCGGGTCAGCCGGTCCAGCAGCTCGTGCGCCCAGGCGCGCAGCCCGGGCCCGGCCAGCAGGTCCCCGAGCCGCGCGCCGGACGCCTGCGGTGCCGTACCGCTGAGGTCCTCCGTCCGGGCCGCCTGGGTGTTCAGCGCCAGATGAGCGGTGGCGCGCACGGCGAGGTCGGAGAAATCGGCGCCCAGGAGGGCCTCGACGCGGTCCATGCGGGCGCGGACGGTGTTGCGGCTGACGCCGAGGACCTTGGCCGCGCTGACGGCGGTGAACTCCAGGCCGAGACGGGTGGTGGCGAGGAGTTCCGCGCGGGTGTGGTGGGGCAGGGTGTCCAGCGGCCGGAGCACCGCCGTGGACCAGGCGTGCAATGCGGCGGGGTCCATCAGCCGTTCCGGGTGGGTGCGTTCGGCGTAGACGGCGGCCTGGTCGGAGCGGAAGTGGGCGACGGCCAGGGCGCTGATGGCCTGGCCGTAGGCGGTGGCGGTGCGGGCGAGGCTCTGCCGGACGCTGCCGCCGAGGAAGGTGCCGGGGCGGCCGTCGACCAGCGAGCGCAGCCACTGGCCCGCCGTGGGCGCGGGGCTGACGACGATGACATGGCCGTCGACCGCGGGACAGCGCACGACCAGGGCCTGGCCGCGGGTGATGTCGAGGCAGTCCTCGGCGAGCCCGTCGCGCTCCGCCGGGTGCCCCTCGACGACGTACACGCAGGCGCTGTCGGTGTCGAGGAGACCGGGCCACAGACCGGCGGCGACCCGCCGGGCGGAGACGGTGTCCTCCACCATCAGCAGTTGCAGGATGGCCAGGCGCAGATCGGCGGTGGCCCGTCGGAGCCGGCGCCCGGCGGCCGTCGACTCGCGGTCGCGCAGCAGGAGTTCGACGATGCCGGCGGTGTGGGTGACGATCTCGGCGGCGCGCCGGTCGAAGGGGGTGGCGCGGGCCACGGCGAGCAGGGAGATGGCCGCCGGGCGCGGGTCGGGGGCGTGGACGGAGACCAGCCGGAGATGCCGGTCGCCGTCCTGGACGGCGGCGGCGGAGATCCGGCCGGTGGCCACTCCGGCGACGAGGCCGTCGTCGAGGGACAGCCGCTCCCCGGCGAGCAGGGTGCCGTCGGCGTCCTGGAGGCAGACCGTCGCCTGCACCGCGCGGGCGAGCCAGGCGACCACGCGGCGCGGGTCGCGGGCGCCGGGGCGCAGATGGTCGAGGAGCTGCACGGCCCAGGTGTCGCCGTGGGGTATCGGGGGGTGCGGGCCCTCGCCTTCCCGGCCTGCCATTCGCCCTGCTCCTCGTCCCTGGTGTCCGCCTCGGTCTCCGGACGTTACCCGATGAACCTGGGCCGGTCCCGACCGCCGGGTACACCTCCGCCGGCGGCCCTCGGGGGAAGGGCCGCCGGCGGAGAACGCCTCACCCGGGGCCGGGGGGAGGGCCCTCGGGCGGCTGATGGAGCGGGTGCCCGGAAATCCCGCGGGTATGCACACGAATTCCGAAGACCCGGGCCGGGCCGGGCCGGCGCCGTCGGGCTCCGGGAAAGACACCACTCGGCGCCGGGAAACGCCTCCCCCGGCCGGAGCTCGGGCATCGCTCCGCCCCCGGCCGCACCCGTCCCGCCGGGTCAGCGCGGCCGTTCGGGCCCGTACGGCATAAGCTCGTCGAATGGCGAAGTACTTCGACGTGCACCCCGACAACCCGCAGCCGCGCAGCATCTCCCAGATCGCCGACGCGGTGCGCTCGGGGTCACTCATCGCATACCCGACCGACTCCTGCTACGCGCTGGGCTGCCAGCTCGGCAGCCGCGACGGCATCGACCGGATCCGCGGCATCCGGCACCTGGACGACCGGCACCACTTCACCCTGATGTGCCGCGACTTCGCCCAGCTCGGCCAGTTCGTGCGCATCGACAACGACGTGTTCCGGGCCGTGAAGGCCTCGACCCCCGGCAGCTACACCTTCATCCTGCCGGCGACCCGGGAGGTGCCGCGCAAGCTGCTGCACCCGAAGAAGAAGACCGTCGGGGTGCGGATCCCCGACCACGTGGTCACCCAGGCGCTGCTGGCGGAGCTGGGCGAGCCGCTGCTGTCCAGCACCCTGCTGCTGCCGGACGAGAAGGAGCCGCTGACCCAGGGCTGGGAGATCAAGGACCGGCTCGACCACCAGGTGGACGCGGTGGTCGACTCCGGGGACTGCGGCACCGAGCCGACCACGGTCATCGACTTCTCCGACGGCGAGGCGGTGATCGTCCGCCAGGGCGCGGGAGACACCTCGCGCTTCGAGTGACATCGGGGTCCCCGCGCGAGGGTCCTCTCACCTCCGCGTGCCACGATGATCGTGACATGCCGCGCCGGGCCTCCCCCGACCCGACGCCGACTCCACAGAGAGGCACTGCGCCATGACCGCCGTACAGGGAACCGACGTGGACATCACCACCGAGGACGGCGTCGCCGACGCCTACCTGGCCCACCCCGCCGACGGACTCCCGCACCCCGGCGTGCTCTTCTACCAGGACGCCTACGGAATCCGCCCGCACCTGAAGTCGATGGCGGACCGGCTCGCCGGCGCGGGCTACACGGTTCTGGTCCCCAACGTCTTCTACCGCTCCGGCCGCACGCCGGTCATCGACCTCCCCGAGTTCATCGACCCCTCGGCGGACCCGACGATCTGGCAGCGGATCATGCCGATCATGATGTCGCTGACGCCCGAGTTCAGTGACCGGGACTCGGCCGCCTACCTGGACTGGTTCGCCCAGAGCCCGCTGGTGGCCGAGGGGCCGGTCGCGATCACCGGCTACTGCATGGGCGCCCGGCTGGCCGTGCGGACCGCTGCCGCGTTCCCGGACCGGGTCGCCGCGGTGGGCGGCTTCCACGGTGGCCGGCTGGTCACCGAGGAGGCGGACAGCCCGCACCTGCTGGCCCCCGGGATCAGGGCGGAGGTGTACTTCGGCTTCGCCGACCAGGACCAGTCGATGACCGAGGAGCAGATCCGCACCTTCGAGGAGGCGCTCACCGCCGCCGGGGTCCGCAACACCTGCGAGATCTACCGGGGCGCCGAGCACGGCTACACCCAGGCCGACACCCCGTCGTACTCCGCCGAGGCGGCCGAGCGCCACTGGGACGCGCTGTTCGGTCTGCTGAAGCGCACCTTCTGATCCCGACGCGTCCCGGGAATCGGGGGCCCGTCGGCCGACGGGCCCCCGATTCCGTCCCAACTCATTGACATGCACCCGCCTCGCCGCCACGCTGAGAGCGCTCTCAAGCTGGTACGGACCAATGTCCGTACGACCCCGACCCCACACGGAGGTGGAGAGTGCGCACAGGACTCGCACGCCGGACGCTGCCCCTGGCGGCCGCTGCGGCGCTGATCGGCGGAGTGCTCACCCTGGGCACCCCGCACCCGGCCGACGCGGCGGTGCCGGACACGATCCCGCTCAAGATCACCAACAACTCCGGCCGCGGCGATCAGGTGTACGTCTACGACCTCGGCACCCAGCTCTCCACCGGTCGGCAGGGCTGGGCGGACGCGAACGGCACCTTCCACGCCTGGCCGGCCGGCGGCACCCCGCCGACCCCCGCGCCGGACGCCTCGATCACGGGCCCGGCGGCAGGACAGTCCACGACGATCCGGATCCCGAAGTTCTCCGGCCGGATCTACTTCTCCTACGGCCAGAAGCTCGACTTCAGACTGACCACCGGCGGTCTGGTGCAGCCCGCCGTGCAGAACCCGAGCGACCCCAACCGCAACATCCTCTTCAACTGGTCCGAGTACACGCTCAACGACTCGGGTCTGTGGATCAACAGCACCCAGGTGGACATGTTCTCGGTGCCCTACGCGGTCGGAGTACAGCGCTCCGACGGCAGCACGGCCAGCACCGGGCACCTCAAGTCGGGCGGCTACAACGGGTTCTTCAGCGCCCTGCGCGGGCAGCCCGGCGGCTGGGCGAACCTGATCCAGACCCGGTCCGACGGCACGGTCCTCCGGGCGCTCTCCCCGCTGTACGGCGTGGAGACCGGGGCGCTGCCGTCGACCGTCATGGACGACTACGTCAACCGGGTCTGGTCGAAGTACGCGACGTCGACCCTGACCGTCACGCCGTTCGCCGACCAGCCGAACACCAAGTACTACGGCCGGGTCTCGGGGAATGTCATGAACTTCAGCAACTCCGCAGGAGCGGTGGTGACGAGCTTCCAGAAGCCGGACGCGAACAGCATCTTCGGCTGCCACAACCTGCTCGACGCGCCCAACGACCAGGTGCGCGGACCGATTTCGCGCACACTCTGCGCGGGCTTCAACCGTTCGACGCTGCTGACCAGTGCGAACCAGCCGGACAACAACCCGGCCGACTTCTACCTGGACACGGTCACCAACCACTACGCGCGCAAGATCCACGCCCAGATGGCCGACGGCAAGGCGTACGCCTTCGCCTTCGACGACGTCGGCAACCAGGAGTCGCTGGTCAACGACGGCAGTCCGCAGCAGGCGTACCTCACGCTGGACCCGCTGAGCTGACACGGCCGAGCGTCCCGCACCCGGAGTCCGGGTGCGGGACGCTCACCTTTCCCGTACGTCAGCCGGTCGTCACGGCGGTGTCGTCGACGACGAAGCTGGTCTGGAGCGAGGAGTCCTCGACACCGGTGAACTTCAGGGTCACGGTGCTGCCCGCGAAGGAACCGAGGCTGAAGGACTTCTGCACGTACCCGGAGGCCGCGTTGAGGTTGGAGTACGTGGCCAGGGTGGTGGAACCGGCGGCGACCGTCAGCTTGTCGTACTGGGTGCTGGTGGTGGTCTCGGCGGTGTCGATGTGCAGGTAGAACGTGAACGTGGTGCTGGTGCAGCCGCTCGGGATCGTCACCGACTGGGAGAGCGTGTCGGTGTGGGTCGAGCCGTAGCCGTCCAGCCAGGCCTTGTACGAGCCCGCGTGTGCCGCCTGGTCGGTGTCGTTGGTGATGACCCCGCTGGTGGCGGTCCAGGTGGTGTTGCCGGACTCGAAGCCCGCGTTGCCGAGGAGCTGGGTGGCGGTGCAACTGCCGCCGCCTCCGCTGGAACTGACGGTCCAGGTGAAGGAGGCCGTACCGGTGGCGCCCGTCGAGTCGGTCACCGTGACGGTCGTGCTGTAGGTGCCCGCCGTCGTCGGAGTGCCGGTGATGGCGCCGGTGGAGCTGCTGATCGACAGGCCGGTCGGCAGTCCGGTCGCCGCGTAGGTCAGCGAGCCGCTGTTGGTGCTGCTCGCCGAGACCTGCAGGCTGACCGCGGTGCCCACGGTCGAGGACTGGCTGCCCGGGTTGGTGACCGTCACCCCCGAGGTCGGCGGGGTGACGTGGCTGCCGACGTTGATGCCCGCGAAGGCGTTGGCCACACCCGCGTACTGGGTGGAGCTCGCGCCGTACAGAGCCGTCGCGGCGTTGAGCGCGGCGGTCCGGGCTGCCGCGTAGTTGGTGCTGGACGTCATGTACGTCGTCAGCGCCTTGTACCAGATCTGCAGGGCCGCGGCCCGGCCGATGCCGGCGACGGCGACGCCGTCGGAGGTCGGGCTGTTGTAGGTGACGCCGTTGATGGTCTTGGTGCCGCTGCCCTCGGAGAGCAGGTAGAACATGTGGTTCGCGGGGCCCGAGGAGTAGTGCACGTCGAGGTTGCCGACGCCGGAGTACCAGCTGTCCGCGGAGCCGCCGTCCTTGTCGGGCTCGTCCATGTAGCGCAGCGGGGTGCCGTCGCCGTTGATGTCGATCTTCTCGCCGATGAGGTAGTCACCGACGTCGGAGGAGTTGTTGGCGTAGAACTCCACGCCGGTGCCGAAGATGTCCGAGGTCGCCTCGTTCAACCCGCCGGACTCACCGGTGTAGTCGAGGCCCGCGGTGTTGGAGGTGACGCCGTGGCTCATCTCGTGGCCGGCCACGTCGAGCGAGGTGAGGGCGTGGGTGCTGCTCGTGCCGTCGCCGTAGGTCATGCAGAAGCAGGAGTCGTCCCAGAAGGCGTTGACGTACGCCGTGCTGTAGTGGACGCGGGAGTAGGCGGCGACGCCGTCGTTCTTGATGCCGCTGCGCCCGAAGGTGTTCTTGTAGAAGTCCCAGGTCGTCTGGGCGCCGTAGGCCGCGTCGGCGCCGGCTGTCTGGGTGTTGGAGCCGGATCCGGTGCCCCAGACGTCGTCGGCGTCGGTCATCAGGGTGCCGGTGCCCGACGTCGCGTTGTTGAGGCTGTACGTCTTGTGGCCGCCGCGCGTGGTGTCGTACAGCTGGTACGTCGAACCCGACAGGGTCGTGTTCAGCGTCACCGTGCCGCTGTACTGGGTGTTGCCGGTGCCGGACTTGACCGCCTGGTAGCGGTACAGCTCCTTGCCGGTGGTGGCGTCCGTGATGACGTGCAGCTGGCTGGGGGTGCCGTCGTCCTGGAAGCCGCCGACCACGGTCTCCCAGGCGAGCTTCGGGGTGCCGTTGCCGGCCCAGATCACCTTGCGGGCGCTGTCGGTGGCGGGCTTCTTGGCGTCGAGGGCCTTGGCGGTCCTGAGCGCCTTGGTCGCGGCGGCGGTCTTGGTGAAGGTCGCGGTGGTGGAGGCGACCTTGACGGTGCGCTTGTTGTTGAAGGTGGTGCTGACCGTGCCGGCCGCGAGGGAGGCGGGCGGGGTGTGCACGACCAGGTCGCCGCCGAGGACCGGCAGGCCGGCGTAGGTGCGCTCGTAACGGGTGTGCAGGGTGCCGTCGTTGTCCTTGACGACGTCCTTGACGACCAGTTTCTCCTTGGCGCCGAGGCCGATGGTGCGGGCGGTCGCGGCGGTCTGCTGCTGGGCGCTCTTGATCAGCGCCGTGTGCTGGGCGGGGCTGAGCTTGGCCTCCAGGCCGCCGGCGCGAAGGGGGCTGGGGTGGGGGGCGGCGGGCTTGGCGTTCGCCGGAACCGACTGGATGCCGACGGCGAGAAACGCCACGGTGGAGACCAGGGCGGCTCCTACCGTGGCGCGTCTGTGGGGAAGACGTCTCACTCGTACTCCTCCTGCTGCGGCCGCCGGGTCGCGGCCGGTGACAGACCGGGCAGACGGGGGTGTGCTGTCCGGGACGAGCTGAGCTGTGCGGGGACCGGGATCGGGGGGACCGGGATACGGGGTCCGTGATCCGTGGGCACGCCATGGAGAAAGCGTGTGCTGAGCGAGGATTCCAGTCTTGACCCGCTCATGTCAGCCACGTCGAGGTCAATCAAGGGTTTTCCCTATGCCGGGAGAGGCGGTTGGGGCGAGCGGGGCTCACATGGCCGGCGTGCGCACCATGAACACGTCCACCGGATCCTCGGTCTCGACGGTGAACCCGTGCCGCTCGTACAGCCGCCTGGCCGCGCTGCCCCGCAGGACGTTCAGCCGGACGCACACGCCGTCGCGGTCGCACCGCTCCAGCAGCTCGCGCAGCACGCCCGAACCGATGCCGGCGCCCTGGACGTCCGGGGCCAGATAGAAGTGTTCCAGCCAGTGGGCGTCGGCGGCCGGCCGCAGCGCGACACAGCCGGCGAAGGCGCCGCCCGCCTCGATCACCCAGGTGTGGGCCGCACCGAACCCGTCCCGCAGCCGCTGCCGGACGCGCCGCGGGTCGTACCGACCGAGCCGCTCCAGATCGTCGCGCAGCACGACGGCGCGCAGCTCGGCCACCGCCTCGACGTCCGCCGGCGACGCCGGCCGCATCTCCCAGTCCCCCATGACGGGCCAGGCTACCCAGCGGTCGGGCGTTCCTCCTCGGCACCCCGCAGGTACGGAGCGCGCCCCACGGGGTGACGGCGAAACACCTCGCGCCCAGCCCGAGTCGCGACGGGTTTGCCGATTCATCCTGTTTATCCTGATTCACCTCCCACCCCACGGAAAGGGCTCACCCATGCGGGTCTTCATCGTCGGCACAGGCAACATGGCGGGCGGTATCGCCACCCGGGCCCTGGCGGGCGGGCACATGGTCCGGCTGGTCGGCACCGATCCGGCGAAGGCCGCCAACCTCGCCGCCGCCCTGGGCGAGCGGACGCCCGGCGCCGACGTGGCCCCCGCCGTGCCGGACGCGGTCGGATCGGCCGACGTGGTGGTGCTGGCCGTGCCGTTCGACGTGGCCAGGCAGGTGGTGGCCGAGTACGGGGACCACCTCGCCGGGAAGACGGTCGTCGACATCTCCAACCCGGTGGACTTCGCCACCTTCGACAGGCTCACCGTGCCTCCGGACAGCTCCGGCGCCCAGCAGATCGCGGAGGCCGCCGCGCCGGGCACCCGGGTGGTGAAGGCCTTCAACACCACGTTCGCGGGCGCGCTGGTCGCGGGCGAGGTCGGCGGGCTGCCGCTGGACGTGTTCATCGCGGGTGACGACGCGGCGGCCCGCGACCAGGTGGCCGAGCTGGTCGCCTCCGGCGGGCTCAACCCGGTGGTCGTCGGCGGACTGCGCCACGCCCGCGAACTGGAGGGTATCCAGTTGCTGCACATGGCCCTGCAGACGCGCCCCGAGGGGCACGGCTGGATGAGCGCGATCAAGATCGTCGCACCCTGAGCCGCGGCTGTGCGCGGACCGAGAACGGCTTGCGGAGAAGCCGTGCCGACCCGTGGTGCCCGAGCGGCGGCTGAAGTCCCGGTGAACGCCACGGCGCACGCCCCCGGCGCGTAGTACCTTCCCCCACAACAGCCGTGACTCTGGGGGGAGTTGCATTTATGCACGGCACGACAAGCGGGTTCCACTACGGCGCGGTCACTCCGGTGGCGGCCTACCTGATGGCCTGTCTGGGCGGAGCCCTGGGGCTGCGCTGCATCGTCCGGTCGCTGTACCACAACGGGCAGTCGTGGAAGCCCGGCTGGCTCGCGCTGGGCGCGGCCTCCATCGGCTGCGGCATCTGGACGATGCACTTCATCGCGATGATCGGCTTCCATGTCCAGGAGACCGCGATCCGCTACGACGTGGCCCTGACCCTGCTCAGTCTGGTGGTGGCGATCCTGGTGGTCGGCATCGGCGTCTTCGCGGTCGGCTACCGGGGCGCGACCGCCGGAACGCTCTCGACGGCGGGCGTCATCACCGGCCTCGGCGTGGCGGCCATGCACTACCTGGGCATGGCCGCGCTCCGCCTTGACGGAACGATTCACTACGACCTGGTCACGGTCGCCCTCTCGGTCCTGATCGCGATCGCGGCGGCGACGGCCGCCCTGTGGGCCGCGGTGTCGGTCCGGGGCTTCCTGGCGAGTCTGGGCGCCAGCCTGGTGATGGGCCTGGCGGTGTTCGGCATGCACTTCACCGCCATGGCGGCCGTGAGCGTCGAGGTGCACCCGGCGTCCGCCACCTCCTGGTCGAGCGCGTCACCGACCTCGCTGCTGCTGCCCATGCTGCTGGGCCCGGCCGTCTTCCTGCTGCTGGCCGGGGTGGTGGTGATGTTCGACCCGCTGCTGGTCCTGGGCGAAGGCGACTGGAACCGGCAGGCGGCGGCCGGGAAGGACAGGCCGGTGACCCCGCCCCGGGCGGCCCGGTCACGGCCACCGGGACCGGGCGGCGGACGCACACCCGGGAGGCGGCACGGCCGCCCCGCCCGCCCGGCACTGGGCGGCGGCACGGCCAAGCCGGGCACGGCGTCGCGCACCGCACCGGCCGCCCCGGACCGGTACGGCACCCCCGCCCGACCCGAGGACCCGTACCGCGCCCCCTCGAACCCCTACGAATGGTGACGGCCCCGCAGGACACCAACCCCTCCGCCGCACCGGTTCGTTGATCATTGCTACGGTGCCCGCGTGTCTGACTCCTCACGCGAAACAGCAGAAGGCGCCGGCTGGGGCGAGGCCGAGCGCGGTGCCTATCGCCGGCTGATGCCCGGCCATGTCGAGAAGCTCTTCTGGTTCAATCCCAGGACCATGTGGGCCGCCCGCAACGGCGTGCTGGCGTCCTGGTTCGGCGACCCGACCGGCCGTACCCGCAGCCGCTGGGTGGCGCAGCGGGCGGCCGCCGGGGCAGCCGCCGACAAGGTGATCCGGCGTGCCGAGGCGGACCGGTTCTCGTTCATGGTGATCGGCGACACCGGTGAGGGCGACGACTCCCAGTACGCCGTCGTGCCCGGCTTCCTGAAGGCGAGTCAGGACACCGACTTCGCGGTGATCGCGAGCGACGTGATCTATCCGGTCGGTACCACCGACGACTACGGCACCAAGTTCTTCCGCCCGTACCAGGACTATCCGGCGCCGATATACGCGATACCCGGCAACCACGACTGGTACGAGGACCTCGGCGCGTTCATGCGCGTCTTCTGCGAGGACGCCCCGCCGCTCCCGCCCGAGCCGAAGCCGCGCCCCCTCTCCCGCGCCTGGTGGCGCACCCTGCTGTGGCACCGGCCGAGCCCGGCCGACGAACAACTCCTGGCGCAGGCCCGGAAGTTGCGCCCGACGCCGGAGCAGCACGCCGTACAGCCCGGCCCCTACTGGGCCATCGACGCCGGCCCGGTCCGGATCGTCGGCATCGACACCGGTCTGCTCGGCACGGTCGACGCCGAACAGGGCGCCTGGCTGCGGCAGGTGTCGCAGGGGCCGCGCCCGAAGATCCTGGTCACCGGCTCCCCGCTGTACGTGGACGGCGAGCACCATCCCTGTCCGATCGCGGGCGGCGGCACGGTCGACGACATCGTCCGCGACCCCGCCCACCACTATGTGGCGGCGATCGGCGGTGACATCCACAACTACCAGCGCTACCCGGTCGACGTGGCCGGGCGCACCATCCAGTACGTGGTGGCGGGCGGCGGCGGTGCCTTCATGCACGCCACCCACACCATCCCGCGGGTCTCCATAGCGAACGTCACCGAGGACGACTTCCGCTGCTACCCGCTGCGTGGCGACTCGCTGGCCTTCTACAGCCGGCTGTACGGCCGCCGGCTGCGCCTACCCCGGTTCTTCACGCTCACCGCGGCGGAGGCGACGGCCGTGATCGCCGAGCGCCTCGGCATCAGGCCCGCCCGCGCGCCCGGCCCGGACACCCGGGTCACCCGCCGCACCCGGCTGGTGGCGAGCCTGCTCGGCGCCGGCGGCCGCCCGGACCGCACCTCCCGCTTCCGGCTGCCGGTGAAGAAGATCTACACCCAGCTGTTCTCCCCGGGCTCGGCCACCTACACCCCGCCCTTCTTCAAGTGCTTCCTGCGCCTCGACGTGAGCCCGGAGGCGGTACGGCTGCGCTGCTTCGCCGCGACCGGGAACCGTACGCAGGAGCTGGATCCACCGGTCGAGGACGAGATCACCATCCCCCTGACCTGATCCGTAGCTGATCACACTCCCGCAATGTTCGGGTGTCACAATCGGGGCAGAACTGACGTACGACCGCTGGAGGACCCGTGCCGTCCACCCCCCGCCCCCTGCGCAGACTGGGCTTCCTCACCATCGGCCTGTTCGACGGGGCGGATCCGGGCAAGGGGCACGAGTCCACGCTGGAGATCATCGAGCTGGGCGAGCGGCTGGGCTTCGACAGCGCCTGGGTGCGGCACCGGCACCTCCAGTACGGCATCTCGTCCCCGGTGGCCGTCCTCGCGGCGGCCTCGCAGCGCACCAGCCGTATCGAACTGGGCACCGCGGTGATCCCGCTGGGCTGGGAGAACCCGCTGCGGCTCGCCGAGGACCTGGCGACCGTCGACATCCTGTCCGGCGGCCGCCTCAACCCCGGTGTGAGCGTGGGCCCGCCCATGCACTACGACCAGGTCAGGGAAGCCCTCTACCCGGACACGGCCGACGCCGAGGACTTCAGCTACGAGCGGGTACAGCGGCTGCTGGACCACGTCCGGGGCAAGCCTGCCACCGACTTCAGCGGGGTGGAGGGCTTCGAGGTGTTCTCGGATGTGGTCCAGCCGCACTCCCCCGGTCTCGGGCACCGGCTCTGGTACGGCGGCGGCAGCCTGAGCTCGGCGCGTTGGGCGGGCGAGCACGGTATGAACTTCCTGACCAGCAGTGTCGTGCGGGCCGGGGACCCGAAGGACGCGTACGACTTCGGGGAGATCCAGCTCTCGCACATCCGCGAGTTCCGCGCCCACCACCCGGACGGTGACGCGGCCCGGGTCTCGCAGGGCCTGGTCGTCATCCCCACCGACTCCGCCACGCCCGAGCAGCGCGCCAAGTACGAGGCGTACGCGGCCAAGCGGCTGCCCCGCACCACGGCCCCGCAGGGTCCGGGGCGGCTGCTGTTCGCACCGGACCTGGTGGGCACCTCGGCCGAGATCGCCGAACAACTGCACGCGCACGCCGCGTTCCGCGAGGTCGACGAGGTGGCGTTCGCGCTGCCGTTCACGTTCGAGCACGAGGACTACGTGCAGATCCTGACCGACATGGCGACCAGGCTGGGCCCGGCACTGGGCCGGCCGCAGCCGGGCGCCTGAGTCACCAGCGGCCCGCCGCCGTGCCGGTCACCGGCTCCGACGGCCTGCCGTCCACGCCGACCGGCACCTCGCCGTGCAGCATCACCCGGTGCATGACCCGGGGGAAGCCGAGGTGGGCGTTGTCGCCGGGCGCGAGATGGATGGTGGCCCGGTTGTCCCAGAAGGCGACGCTGCCGGGCTCCCAGCGGAAGCGGACCGTGTACTCGGGCCGTACCGCCTGTTCGAGCAGCATCTCCAGGAGCGCGGCGCTCTCCGGGCGGGAGACGTCGGTGATCTGCTCGACGTAGTAGCCGTTGACGTACAGCACCCGCTCGCCGGTCTCCGGATGGACGCGCACCAGCGGGTGCACCGAGGCGACCTGATGGTCGAGGAGGTGGCGGAGGTAGGAGTCGTCGCCGGGCCGGGGCTGGTAGCCGACGCCCAGGCGGTGCTCGGCGCGCAGTCCGTCGACGAAGGCGCGCACGGGTGCGGAGAGCCCGGCATAGGCGGCGGCCAGGTTGGCCCAGGTGGTGTCGCCGCCGTACGGCGGAACGGTCTCGGCGCGCAGGATGGTCGCGGCGGGCGGGTCGATCCGGGCGCCGTGGTCGCAGTGCCAGCCGCGCAGCAGGGTGTGCCGGCGCCGCTGGAGCCACTCCTCGTGCTCCATGCCGAACCGTCCGCCCAGCTCCAGCCGGTCGGCGGTGGTCTCCACCTCGGGGAAGCCGGCGGGTGAGGCGCTGCCCCGCCGCCCCAGGACGACCGGTTCGCCGAAGCGGCGGGCGAAGGCGACATGGCCGGCGTGGTCCAGCCGCTGCCCCCGGAAGAAGACGACCTTCCAGCGCAGCACCGCCTCCCGGATCAGCGCGACCATGCCGTCGTCGAGGTGTTGGGTGAGGTCCACCCCGGTGATCTCGGCGCCGATGTGCCCGGCGACGGGTTTCACCTCGGCCGCCTGGTTCCCCGTGCTGCTTCCCGTCGTCATGCGTGCTCCGCTGGTCGTCGGTATCGGCCTCTACAGAAGTACCCCGGCGAGAGACGCGGTGACGCACGGGGCTCCCATCCGGAGGCAGGGTCATTGCATGATCGAGATCTGTCCGGGTTCGTCACGTGAGGCCGAGGGTTCGTAGGGGCCGGAGGTAGTCGCGGCCGGTGTGGCGGAGGGCGGCGGCGATGTTGGTCTGGCCGTCCTGGCGGAAGACGCTGATCGCAAGGTTGCGCAGGGAAGCCATGGCGCGGGGCAGGGTGCCTGTGCGGACCTTGGAGTCGTCCTCGCGGAACGTGCGGTCCCGGACGTGGTGCAGGAGGTTCTCGATGCCCCAGTGGCCTCTGATCCAGGTGGCGAGTTCAGTGCAGGTGGCGTCGAAGATGCTCAGGCTGGTGATCAGGTAGACGCGCTCGATGGCCAGCTTTCCGGTGCTCAAGTCGTGTCGCCATCGCACCACTTGGATGGCCTGCCGGGCGCCGGGGTAGTCCAGGTGGCTGAACGCGGCGACTTTGAGCCGGCGGATCTCGTCGCGATGGTGGGCGTGGTCGCGGGTGCGGTGCCCGAGCGGGATGTCCCGCCAGGGCAGCTTCCTGACCTGGGCGTACAGGCCCGGATGGTTCTTCTTCACGACAGCCACGTAGTGAGCGCCGCGGCCGATCAGATAGGCCCCGTGATCATGCTGGGTGTGCAGCGCGTCGGCGGTCACCACCGCGTTCTGCAGATCCAGGCCACGCACAAGGGGTGCGAAGGCGGGGATCTCGTTGCTCTTGGAGGCGACCTGGCGCTGGGCCAGGACCACGCCGTGGTGGTCCATCGCGGCCAGTAGCTGGATCGCCGTGGCGGTCTTGGTCCGCGAACCGCGTACCACCTTGCCGTCGACCGCGATCACCCGCCGCACCGGTCCCTTCTTCGCCTCCGACTCGGCCGGATGTGGAGTTCTGGCCTGCAGAAACGCGCCGATTGCCGCGTCCAGGGCATCACCGTCCACATGCTGCAGCAGGCGGCGCACCGTTGCGGCGTGCGGTACCGGTCGCAGACCGGTGAGCGGATCGGCCGCGAAGCCAAGGACACCCAGCGCATACTGCGGGGCATCCGCGATCCACTCGCTGATCGCGATGAGTGAGCGGGCCCCGGCCAGCACCGCCGAGACGGCCGCGCACAGCAACGCGACCGCTGGATAGCGCAGTCCCCGCACATTGCGGGGATCGGCGACCAGGGTCAGGTAACGCCGCAGGTCAGCGACATCGCTTGAGGTGAGGGAATCAGTCGGGGAGCCCAGTTGCTCCAGCATGGAAGGGATCGGCGATGATGTTCGGGCAGGCACGGTCTCGCTCGGTTCTCATGGGTCTCGACAACCACATGATCACCAGCACCGTGCGTGCTCTGCTCTCCGGGACCCCTTGTCGCACAACGGACATGACGCCACGTCATTCACGAGACCGGCGAACCGGACCAATCCCAATCACGCAATGCCCCTGACCGGGCGGTCGGACCCGCGGCGGCGTCCTCCGGCTCGGGCATGGCGATCAGGAGCAGCGTCACGTCGTCGTCATGGGCGACCGGGTCCGGAATGAGGGCCCCGATCAGCCGGGCCGTGGCCTCATCGAGGATCTCCGGGCCGGCGGGAGCGTCCTTCAGCGCGATGTCGAGGGTGCGCGCGAGGACGTCGATCTGGGAGTCGATGTCCGTGCCGGGTCTCTCGACCAGTCCGTCGGTGAAGAGCG
Source organism: Streptomyces sp. NPDC048254 (assembly GCF_043201895.1). Lineage (NCBI taxonomy): Bacteria > Bacillati > Actinomycetota > Actinomycetes > Kitasatosporales > Streptomycetaceae > Streptomyces > Streptomyces sp. NPDC048254. The sequence continues at coordinate 373,677 of NZ_JBICZJ010000004.1, read as the reverse complement.
CGAGAGTGCTGCCCGGCGGCAGCCGATGAGTCGTCTCCTGGAACGACAGCCCGACGCCGCACGAATCGTTGACGCCCAGCGGCACACTGATCGGTGCCCGCAGCCGGTGGGCAGCTCCTCCGGGGGGCACTGCGATAACCGGGAGGTGTCCGGCCGAGCACAGGGTGACCTCCCGGGCGTCGTGGTCGATCGCCAGGTAGCAGCAGGTGACCAGCTGGTCCGCCAGGTCGCTGACGAACGCGTCAAGACCGGTCATGACCTGGCAGGGGGGTATGCCCGTACGGGCCAGGGCGTGGGCGGCGGCGCGCAGCTGGCCCATGACGGCCGCCGCGTCCAGGCCCCGGCCCATCACGTCGCCGATGACGATGCCGGTGCGGTTCCTGTCCAGGGGAATGATGTCGAACCAGTCACCGCCGAGCCCAGGGTCCTGGACGGACGCCAGGTACCGGTGGGCGCTGGGCAGGTGCGGCAGGCGGGGCGGCTCGCCCATGAGGCTGTGCTGCAGGGTGTAGGCGATGTGTCGTTGCTGCTCGTAGCGCTCGGTGTGTTCGGCCTCGGCCTGTCTGCGCTCGGTGATGTCCCGCACGGTCAGGAACACCAGCGTGTCCTGTTCGGCCTGGAAGGTGCTGACGCTCACCTCGACGGGGAACACACCGCCGTCGCTGTGCAGCCCGTACATGCCCCGGTCCAGGACTGCCGGCTTCGGGTCGGCCAGCCGCAGATACCGGCGCAGCAGCGTGCTGTGCAACGGACGCCGCGGGCCGGGCACCAGGTCCTCGACCTTGGCGCCGACGATGTCAGCCGGCGCATGGCCGAACAGTGACTCCACCTGTGCGTTGGCCATGACGATGATGCCGTCGCCGTCCGTGATCAGGGTGGCGTCGGGTGCGGATTCCAGCAGCGCGAGGAAGCGCCGGTTGGCCCGCTGAACCTCGCGCTGGGCCGCTACTCGTTCGGTGATGTCGGCGAGCACGCCGGCCACGGCGTAGGGCGAGCCACACGGATCGTTGAGTGGGAACAAGGTGGTGAGGAAGTCCCGTTGACCTCCTGGCAGGTCGAAACTCTCCTGCCGCTGTACGGGGGTGCGCCGTGCCAGCATGTCGAGGTCGGCCAGCCGCGCCTGATGCGCGATGTCCGGCGGCATGACGTCCCGTTCCCGGCAGCCCAGTACCCGTGAGCGGGACAGGCCCGTGCTCTCCTCGAACCTCGTGTTGACCGCCAGGAAGCGACCATCCAGGTCCTTGACGAACATCACCGCGGGCGTGTGGTCCATGAATGCCTGCAGCAGTTCGTTCTGCCGCACCTGCCCTTCGGCACGCGCGTGCGCCATCTCGATGCGGCGGCCCACGACCAAGGCGGCGAAGATGACCACGATGAACACGGCCACGTGACCGCACACCAGCAGCGCGATGCCCAGACGCGTCCCGTACAGCCCCGCGTCTTCACCGGCCAGGACGCCCCGGCCCAGCAGCAGCGGCGCCACCAGGGTGGTGGCGAACAGCCGGCGGCCCAGCGCGCCTGTGGTGCCCGCGTTCAGCAGCAGGCCCGCAGGGCCTTCCTCCGGTCGGGCCACAAAGGCCGCGAGGCCCAGCAGCACCAGGGCGAGCGCGGTGTGCAGAGCCATGCCCGTGTGGTCACCGAACCGTTCCAGCTCAGGCACGGCGTAGGCGAACCCGTAGAGTCGCAGCATGCCCAGACTGAGGACGGCCAAGCCTGGGATCTGACTCGTCCAGGCGGGCAGTCGGGATGTGCTCGCGCACAGGGACGCCGCACCCCCCAGCGCCAGTGCCACAGCCGTGTCCGGTGCCATCCGTCCCGGCACCCCTGTCGCCACTCGCGCGGTGTCGTCCCTGAAGAGAAACTCATCGATGCCCAGGCTCGCCCCGGTCATGTACTCCACAAGGACAAGCCCACCGATCAAGGCGGCCAGGAGCGCGGCCGCCCGGGACACGGCGATCGCCCGCGAGGCCACGGGTCTGCGAGCCACCATGAACACGGAGAGGCCCAGCACCAGCAGAGCCACGGCGGTGTCCGGCTTCATGGACGCGGCAACGCCGGGCACCACGCTCTTCAGGACGCCGTTGCCGAGGATCCAGCCAGACAGACCCGCCGCGCCGAATACGGCCGCCATCAGGGCCGCGCCCTGAGCCACGGCGCGAGCCGCGGCCACGGCGAACTCATGGAACGGCAGTCCCCGCAGTTCCTCGGCCGACTCTCTGCGTTTCACTAAAACATCACCTTTATGAGTGACTCACTCTGGTGGCGCAACTCGCTAAGTAATAGCAATCTTGTTCGCTAATGTCCAGAATGTTTCATATGTGATTCGCTGTGGGAGGTGATCCCAAGCCGCGTGGGGTCTTCCGCTGCGAGCTGGACGATCTGTAGTTCCTGAGGTGTGAACAGGGCGTACTCGCTGCGGCTTTGACGGTTGGTGGCTTTCGCCCGCCGAGCGGAGTTCCGCCCGTTCCTACCACCGCTCCACCCCGAGCGCGGCGAACTGACTCTCGGCGTGGCAAGACGTCCGTGAGCGGTGCCGAGCCGAGGACGGCGGAGCGCACTGGGCGGCGTCGAGGTCGGAGACCGGCACCTTACCGAGATCACGTCGATCCCACGGCCCCCGGACGAGGTGGAGGATGCGCCGCCCGGACCGCTGAATGGGGTGATGACGGCACCGACGGCCTGCTGATCTCCTGGGTGATCCGGACCGGGCGATGGAGGGCTTACGGTCCTTCCCGACGATCGGCAAAGACGAGCTGATCCGCTACTTCACCCTCCCTCCAGCCGACGAGGCGTTCTTGCGGAAGTTCCGCCGTGCCCAGAACGTGCTCGGTGCCGCCGTGCAGCTGTCTACGCTGCCCTGGCTTGGCTTCGTCCCTGTCGAGGTGCCAGCCGCTCCGCCCACGGCGGCCGGCCGCCTGGCCCGCCAGCTCGGCCTCGCTGTCGCCGATCTGGCGGGCTACGGAGAGCGTGAGCAGACCCGTACCGATCATCTGAAGGAGATCGCCGGGTACCTGGGGTGGAAGCCCGCGAAGACCATCGAGCACAAGGAACTGGATGAGTTCCTGCTGGCCCGCGCGATGGAGCACGACTCCCCGAGTCTGCTGTTTAGGCTGGGCTGTGAGTACCTGCGCTCGGCGAAGGTGATTCGGCCGGGGGTGGTCTCGCTGCTGGAGAAGGTCGCCACCGCCCGCGAGGCCGCCGAGCGGGAGACCCACGCCCGTGTGGCGCACCTGCTGTACCCCGAGTGGGCTCAGGGCCTGGACGGGCTGCTGGTCGTCGATCTGGCTGGTGGCCGGGCCGGTGCAGGCGTCGCCGACGAGCGTGGGCGTCGAGGTCGAGAAGCTGAGGTTCCTGCGGGGACGTGGCGCGGACGCCCTGGACATGTCGTCCCTGCCCGCCGAGCGGGCGCCGCTACCTGGCCCAGATCGGGCGCCGGCTGACCGCGCAGGCCCTGGTGCGGCGCGAGCCCAACCGGCGCCATCCGATCCTGCTGACGCTGCTCGCGCAGTCTTCCGTCGACGTCCTTGACTCCGTCGTCCAGCTCTTCGACCAGACTCTGTCCGGCTCGGAGTCCCGCGCCCGGATCAAGCTGCGTGAGGTGCTTGCCGAGCGGGCCAAGCTTTCGGAGGACCGGCTCGCCCTGTTGGACGAGATCCTGCCGGTGCTGGCTGATGCCGGTATCCCGGACGAGGCGGTGGGGACGCTGCTGCGCGGGAAGATCGGTATGTCCCGGCTGATCACCGCCAACGCCGGGGCCACCGTGCGGCTGCCGAAGGACCACGGGCACCTGGCGCTCCTGGAAGGCTCCCACACCTACATCCGCCAGTTCGCGCCGAAGGTGCTGGAGGCGGTGCGGTTCAAGGCGGCACCGAGGCGAAGCCGCTGATCGAGGCCCTGGAGATTCTGCGGGAGCTGAACGCGACCGGCGCCCGCAACGTCCCCGACAAGGCGCCGACGCTGTTCGTACCGACCCGGTGGCAGGGCTACCTCGACGAGGCCGCGGCCAAGAAAGACGCGACCGCGTACCGGCACTACTGGGAGCTGTGCACGCTGCTCGCACTGCGCGACGGCCTGCGGTCGGGGGATGTGTTCGTGCCGGCTCGCGCCGCTACGACAACCCGGCTGCCTACCTTTTCAAGCCCGCCCAGTGGGAGATGCACCGTAGGGAGTTCTGCCGCCTGGTCGGCAAGAGCACAAGAGCCCCGACGCCTCACAGGCGCTGCCGCTGGTGATGGACGAACTGGATGAGGCTCTGGGTGACCTGGAGGAGGTCCTGGGGCGCGGCGACGGGCCGGTCCGGCTGAACGACGCCGGGGAGCTGGTCATCTCGCCGCTCACCGCGGAGGACATCCCCACCGAAGCCGAGGATCTACACGCCGAGCTGGAGCGGATGCTGCCGAACGTGCCGATCGCCTCGCTGCTGGTGGAGATGGACCGGCACACCGGTTTCCTGGACTGCTTCGTCCACGCCGGCGGCAAGCAGGCCCGTTCCCCGCAGCTCAAAAGGAATCTGATCGCCTGCGTGATCGGGCTCTCCACGAACCTCGGATTGCACGGGATGGCCGCGTCCTGTGGCATCCCGTACGACGTGCTCGCGTGGACGGCGGAGTGGTACATCCGCGAGGAGACGCTGCGCGACGCGAACATCTGCCTGGTCAACTACCACCACAAGCTGCCGGTGACGGCGATGTTCGGCTCCGGCACGCTGTCGTCCTCGGACGGGCAGCGTTTCCCACGAGGGGCAAGTCGATCACTGCCCGGCACCTGAACAAGTACTTCGTGTCCGAGGGCATTTCCACCTACACCCATGTCTCCGACCAGCACTCCACGTTCGGCACGAAGGTCATCGTGGCCACGCACCGCGAGGCCCACTATGTGCTGGACCAGATCCTGGGCAACGCCACGGACCTGCCGATCACCGAGCACGCCACGGACACGCATGGCGTCACCCTGGTTAACTTCGGCCTGTTTGACCTGGTCGGCAAGCAGCTCTCGCCGCGCATCCGGGACCTGGGCAAGATCACCCTGTATCGGATGGGCGCGAAGGCCGACTACGAGGAGCGGTTCCCGAAGGCGGGGCCGCTGCTGACGAAGAAGGCCAGCCTCGACCTGGTCGCCGACCACTGGGACGACCCGCTCCGCCTGGCCGGATCATTGAAGTACGGGCACGCCACCGCCTCCCTGATCGTCGGCAACCTCTCCGCGTCCTTCCGGCAGAACGCGCTGGCCGCCGCGCTGAAGGAGTACGGGGCTATTCGGCGCACGATCTACGCGGTGAAGTACCTGTCGTACGAGGGCTATAGGCGCAAGATCGCCCGTCAGCTGAACAAGGGCGAGTCGCTGCACGCGCTGCGGCGCCAGCTCCATTACGCCCGCGAGGGCAAGATCACCCGTCGTCAGCCCGAGCAGCAGAACGAGCAGGCGTGGTGCCTGACGGTGGTGACGAACGCGGCCGTCTGCTGGCATACCGAGTACATGGGCCTGGCCGTCGGTGAACTGCGCTAAGCGGGCCGCGAGGTGGACACCGAGGTTCTGGCGCACATCTCCCCGGCCCGCAGCTCGGTGGTCAACTACTACGGCTCCATCACCATCGACTACGAGCACGAACTGGCCCAGCTCGACGAGAAGGGGCACCGGCCGCTGCGGACCGCTGGGACGGACGAGTCCGGAGCCGGGCTGTAGCGGCACTCGGCCTCGGCGGCGCCCCACGGGCGCACGGTGTTGCTGCTCGCGTGCCCAGGGGCGCTTCGGCACAGGGCAGTGGACGGTCGACGGGCCGCCGTCAAGAGACGTCGGCCCGTCGACCGTTCACACCCTGGGGTGCAGGTCGCGCACGGCGCTGATGGAATCCGGCAGCGATGCGAGGTACAAGGCAGTGGACTCAGAGTGCCAGGGGGCGGCGAGCTGAACCGCGACCGGCAATCCATCGTGGCTTGTGCCGAATCGCATCGACAGTGCGGTCATTCGGATGAAAGGCTGCCAAGGTTCTCGGCAAGGTTCAACTCGAAATCACGGCTCTGACCGAATCCGGCGGCGTTCAGCTTCGTGAGCATCGCCGACGCTTCGGGCCAGGCGTCTACTCCGGCGAGCACATGGTTGGAGACCCAGAGGTCTCCTTCCGAGGGAACGCCGGCGCGCGCATTGACCAGCTTCTTGCTGACCTCCAGCGCGCGCTTCTCGAAACGGCTCACGCGTTGGGCGAAGGCATCGACGAATGCGTCGAGTTCACTGTCGGGAACGGATCGGTTGACCCAGCCGTATCGTTCGGCGATGTCCGCGTCGAAGTCGTCCGCGCCCAGGATGATTTCGAGGGATCGCGAGCGTCCCACGAGGGCGGAGAGCCATTCGATGCCGCCGCCGCCCGGCACCGTGGCACCGGCGACCTCGATCAGTGAGAACACCGCCCGTTCCTTCGATGCGAAGCGGATGTCGCAGGCAAGGGCGAATTCGAACCCCTGCGCCCGGGCGCGGCCGCGGACCTTTGCCACGCTGAGTACGGAAGACTGCGCGAGCCGGGTCACGAAGCTCGGCCAGTGGTCGAAGGACGCGGCGCCCTGCTGATCCGGCACCACGCCATGGCTCGCAAGATCGTGGTGGTTGACGAAGAAGTCCTCGTCCCCGCTCTCGAAAACGACGATCCTGAGATCGGCGTCGCCCTCGATCTCGTCCATTAGCACGTTCAGTTCCGCGAACATTTCCGGGTCGAAGAGGTTCAACGGGGGATTGTGGATGACGACGCGCCAATAGGCGGGCGATTGACGGATGACATTCAGGCGATTGGTGACGGTCATGATGTGCACTCCGTTCAGAGGGCCATTGCGGGCGGACACCTTGTTTCAGTCATCGACCGCATACTCGAAGGTGTCACGAAGAACAGCGGAACAGCCGCTCGACACGGTCTCGTTTCGCGCCTCGTGACCCCATGGTTAAACATTGACACTAATGTCAATGTCAAATGGGCGGTCATCCCGGAGCGTGGTCGGCGATATACGTGATGCCCGACGCCTCGGGGAATGTCCTCACACCTGCGGGCACGGATTCCCCGGACGGCCGCGGATGCCTCGGCGCCGGGCGCCTGGCGGGCCGGGCCGGCCGCCTTTCGCCCGTCGAAGGCACCGCGTCCGCGTCACCGCGCGGCTTCCTCGTTGTGCTCGCGCGGCATCCGCATGACGGTCGCGGGGGAGGGGTGTTGGCCCTTCTTCGCGGTGATGGCCGGCCACGTCGGCCCGGGCGCGGTGCCCGGGGCAGGGTGTGTGTGCTGGTGCGGTGACTATGCACCGGCCTCTGACAGTGCGTCGAACTCATCGTCGGTGAGCTGGATGATCGCGCCGGCCAGGTTGTCCTCGAGGTGCGCGACGCTCGACGTCCCCGGGATCGGGAGCATCACGGGGGAGCGCTTGAGGAGCCAGGCGAGGGCGAGCTGCGACGGTGAGGAGTCGTGCTGCTTGGCGAGTTCGGAGAGCGGGCTGCCCTCGCCGGTGAGCTGTCCGGTGGCGAGCGGGAACCAGGGGATGAAGCCGATGCCCTGCTCGGTCGACCAGTCGAGCAGTTCTTCCGAGGAGCGGTCGGCGAGGTTGTAGAGGTTCTGCACGGAGACGATCGGCGCTATCTCCTGCGCCGCCTTGACCTCCGCTATGGTGACCTCGCTGAGGCCGATGTGGCGGATCTTGCCCTCGTCCTGGAGCTTCTTCAGCTCGCCGATCTGGTCCTCGAACGGGGTGTCGGGGTCGATGCGGTGGAGCTGGAACAGGTCGATACGCTCCACACCGAGACGGCGCAGGCTCAGCTCGGCCTGCTGGCGGAGGTAATCGGGGCGTCCGAGGGGCGTCCAGAGGTTGGGGCCCTGGCGGGTCTGGCCGACCTTCGTCGCGATGGCGATGTCGTCACCGTAGGGGTGCAGGGCCTCGCGCAGGAGGTTGTCGGTGACTTCGGGGCCGTAGGCGTCGGCGGTGTCGAAGAAGTTCACGCCGAGCTCGACGGCGCGCCTCAGCACACGGACGGCTTCGTCGCGGTCCTTCGGCTCGCCCCAGACGCCCTTGCCGGTCAGCTGCATCGTGCCGTAGCCGAGACGGTTGATCGCAAGGTCGCCGCCGAGGCGGAAGGTGCCAGAAGCCTCTGCGGGGCGGGCGGCGTGGGCTGAGATGGTCATGCGGGGCGTATCCCTTCGGGCTGATCATCCGGACGGGAGCCGGTGCCGCTCATGACTGGGGCACGAGCTCCCGCCCCTACTGAGCCCTACCATGCATGCCTGACATTAGTGTCAAGGTCAAATCCGACCGATCCGCTCAGCCAAGACAGTGGCCCGGGCCGGACAAGACGCGGCCCTGGTCCGGACAGCGGCGCGCCTACGCGGCGCCGAGGGAGACTCGCCCGGCCTTCGCCCGGCTGACGGCTTCCATGTAGCCGTCGATGGCGTCCCTGTTGAGGATGAGGCAGTCGATGCGGGCCGTCATCCGGTCGCGTTCGCGTGCGAGAAGGGTCAGCAGTTCCGGGTCGGCGTCCTCGACAACGATCTCGCGGGGCTTGCCGAGGCACGGCATCATCTGCTTGATGATCCGGGTGGGGATTCCGCTGTCGATCAGTCCGCGGATCTGGATCACGCGGTCGACCAGGTACTCGTCGTATTCGCGGTACCCGTTGGCCAGCCGCCGCGGTTCGATCAGCCCCTGGGCTTCGTAGTACCGCAGCGATCGCGCCGGTGTATCCGTCAGCTTCTCCAGCTCTCCGATGCGCATGTGTCCGTCCTCACTTCCCGCCTACCGTTCCCGGTTTGACCCTGACACTAATGTCAACCATGCACCGTAGGGTTTATGACCCAAGTACAGCACACAGACGCTCCGGCCGGCCGGAGCGTCCGGTCGGACCGTCTCCCCCTCGCCGGGCTGCTCGCCCTCGCGGCCGGCGGCTTCGTCACGATCATGCTCGAAACGATGCCGGCGGGGATTCTGCCGGCGATCAGCCGCGGTCTCGGGGTTTCGCAGGCGTCAGCCGGCCAGACCGTGACCGTGTTCGCGATCGGATCCATCGCGGGCGCCATCCCGCTGATCAGCGCGACGATGCAGTGGCCACGCCGACGCCTCCTGCTCCTCGCCCTTGCCGGATACGTCGTCACCAGCATCACCACCGGCCTGTCCAGCAGCTTCGCACTGACGCTGGCCGCCCGATTCGTCGCGGGGGTGTTCGCGGGGGCACTGTGGGGCCTGACCGCCGGATACGCCCGCCGCATGGTGCAGCCGCACCAGTACGGCAAGGCCGTGACCATCGCACTCTCGGGCACCCCTGTCGCCCTCGCGATCGGCACACCCGCGGGAACACTGCTCGCCGGCCTGATCGGCTGGCGGGGCACGTTCGGCGTCATGGCCCTGCTCGCCGCCCTGGTGATCGGCTGGGTCCTCGCGGCCGTACCGAATCACCCGGGACAGGCCAAGGGCGAGCGCACGTCCCTCGGACGGGTCTTCACCATCCCCGGGGTGCTCCCGGGCGTCGCCGTCATCCTGCTCTACGTCATGGCACACAACGTGCTCTACACCTACATCGCGTCCTTCCTCGCGCCGGAGGGCATGGGCGGTAGTGTCAGCGCCGTACTGCTCGTCTTCGGTGCCGCGTCCCTGGTCAGCATCTGGATCACGGGTATCCACATCGACCGGCACCTGCGGCGCCTCATGATCACCAGCACCGCGCTCTTCGCGCTGGCAGTTCTCGCGCTCGGTCTTCTGGCCGACCTGCCCGCAGCGGTGTTCACCAGCGCAGCCCTGTGGGGGCTCGCATTCGGCGGAGCGGCCAGCCTGCTGCAGACGGCCGTCTCCAACGCGGCCAAAGACGCCGTGGACACCGTCCAGTCGGTCGCGGTGACCGGCTGGAACCTGGGAATCGCCGGCGGAGGGATCCTGGGCGGGCTGCTGCTCGGCGGGTTCGGCGCCCTGTCACTGGCATGGGGAAGCCTCGCGCTCCTCGTCGCCGCGCTCATCATCGTCATCGCTGGACGTCGGCACGCCTTTCCCGCTCACCGAGAGTGATCCGTGTTTCATAGGTGGTCCCCGTTTCAACACGGGGCGTCGCCTGCGTTGCCGCAGGTCGATATGTTTCACAGGTCGTTTCCTTCCTCTTGACCCGTGAAACGCACTCCTGAAACGATCCCATCGTGATCACCGATCCGTACCGGCTAGTCGAGTCGCACGTCTGCCCGATGTCCACCTGCCGGGCCCCGGCGGGCTCGCCCTGCCGCACCACCTCCGGCAAGGTCGCACTCAAGTACCACACCGCCCGCTTCCAGCTCGTCCCCGCGCTCCGCTCCGAACTGCACGTCGCCACCCCCGCTGTCCGGCACCCCGGCTCCGCCTGGCAGACCCTGCTGGTGCAGAAGCTTGCGGCGCCGGCCGTGTCGATAGAAGTCCGGCTCGCGTACGCCCGGGTCTCGACCCGCACGCAGGAGATCCAGTCCCAGGTCGACTCCCTCGAAGCGTCCGGCGTGCACCGGCTGTTCCAGGAACAGATCAGCACCAGGGTCCGCGAGCGCCCCGAGATGAAGGCGGCCCTGGCGGCGGCCCGCGAGTACCGCTCGCTGGGGGCGAAGGTCACGCTCGTGGTGCACGAGATGAAACGCCTGGGCCGCGGCGCCCTGGAACTGCTGAAGGTTGCCGAGGAACTGCGCGACGCCGAGATCGAGCTGGAGTTCCTCACCGGCCCCCTCGCAGGGAAGCACGACCCGGCCGGCCACGGCGCCGCGCTGTTCGCCTTCTTCGCCGCCATGGCCGAGTCCGAACGCGACTACATCCGCGACAAGACACTCGAAGGCCAGGAAACCGCCCGCAAGAACGGCAAGGCGATCGGCGGCGTCAAGGTCTCCGACGAAGACATGCTCGCCACCGCCCTCCGGCTGCGCGACCAGGAACGCCTGTCACTGCGCGAGATCGCTTCCCGGCTGGTGATCCGCACCGGCAGGAAGCGTGGTCAGCACCCAGCTCCCGCGACCGTCATGCGCATGCTGCGCAAGCACGACGAGGCCACAACACTCAGATCCGCGCTCTGAGCTGGACCGCAGCCGCTTAGCCTTGTTTTTTCGGCGAGAACTACTGGGACCCCAGGACGGCCAGACCAACATCGCCGCCGCCCTCCGCCACACCGGCCGCGACTACCTCCGGCCCCTACGAACCCTCGGCCTCACGTGACGAACCCGGACAGATCTCAATCATGCAATGACCCTGCATCCGGAGGCACGCGAATGGCGATCGAACGGATCACCGGAGACGATGATCACGAAATCCCGGAAGGCAGGCCCCTCGGTCTGCTGTGGTCCGAAAAGGAGGCGCCCGTGAAAACGGTCGACACAGGTCGACGCCGACCGGTGAGGCCGCTTGCCGTCGGCATGGGGCTGCACAGCCTGCCGCGTCAGCGGGTGGCCGCATGAGCCTTCGCAACAACTCGCGCGACGCGTCGCGTCAGCGGGCGCAACGAGCGCTGGAGCGCAAAAAACAATCACGCGTGTCCTTGATCGTGATCACGGTGGTCCTGCTACTGACGAGCGCGACGCTGGGCAATTTCGGTGCCAGGGACCTGCTCAGCGCTCTTACCTTTCCCGGTCGCCTCACCGGTGCCGTACTCATCGCGGTCGCCCTCACCTCACTGGTGGGCGCCGGCGCACTCGCGGATCACTGGCTGCGGCGCACCTGCGACAGCTCTGGAATTATCGCCCTATTTGCAGCTTTCGTGGCTTTCCTTGCCAACTCGCTTCTCTTCGTCGAGTTGCTGAGGAACGCCGACGCGATCAGATACAAGGTATTGTTCGGCGCCCTCACGGCAGGTTCAGCATGGGCGGTATTTGCCGTGGGACGGACATTGAAGGTGATTCCCACACCGAAGCGAGTAGCAACAGCGCTGCTCGCCACCACCGTCATCGCGCTGGCAAACTTCGGCTACCAGAACCTCTACCTGCCGTCCCAGCGCGAGGTCAGGCCCATCATCAAGCTGACCATGGACGATCCTGTGCCGAGCAAGGACGGCAAGGCTTTCTCCGTTCCGGTCAACATCACCCTTGAGAACCACAGCGATGTGAGTTTCGACGTGCTCGGCACCGAATTGCACGCCATGGCGCAAAAGGTGTCGCTGAGCCCGCAGGACCGACTCCGTCGGCAATGGCGAATCGACGCCGAGAATTGGAAATCATTCGAGCGAACGAATCCGCTGTCACGCAGAGAGGTTCATCAGCCGGGCCAGTTGGTGGAGGCCCAACCGTGGATGCGGTACGGAGATCCGATCGGTGCGAACGATATCGTCACCGCCCGGGTCGTTGTACAACTACCTATGAACACACCGTACGATCAGGTCGCGTTCTACGCCAGCGCGCACCTCACGCGCAAGGATCGTGTGTCCCTGGATCGCCTCAGGTCCAAGGGTTACAGCTGGAGCGGCAACCAAGTGCCCCAATGGGTGAAGGGCAAAAAGGCTTTCGACTCCATCATGTACGAGAGCAGGATTCATGAGAACAACGCGATCGACAGGGAAACTAGAGACCCTCGGTACATTGATGTCTTTTGGCAGTTCGGCACGCACGGCGCAAACATTCTGGAGACTATCACCATCAAACACGGCAAGGCCGAGTCAAGTGAAGAGGGCGAGAACCGGTACGGCATCCGGATCATCGAGACAGGCCCGGTCGAGCGGACCCTCTGGGACATCAAGGGCCGGCAATGACCGGCACGGCCGCACCGGGTGCCGGTGAACGCTGATCCAGCAGTCGCTCCAGCCACACCACCAAGGCCAGCGAGCCGTTCATACGGTCCCAGGAGTACGAGTCGCCCATCCCCAGCTGAGCCTCCCTCACCGCCCGGCACAGGGTGTCGATGTCGAACATCTCCGCTATGAGCGGATGCCGTGCGGCGCGGCAGAGGTCGATGAGTTCGTCGCCATGTGCCCGCAGACCACGGACGTAGAGGTCGTTGAAGGGGATCTTGGCCGTGCGGCCATGGATCCCGGGCGGGAGCAGATCCGCCATGGCTGCGCGCAGCACCGCCTTCGAACGGCCTCCTTGCGACGTGGTGTCGGTGGGGAGGTGCCGCATCGTCGCGATCACCTCCGGGTCGAGGAAGGGGTGCGAGAGGAAGAACCCGTGCTGCTGTGCGTAGCGCCAGGACAACGGGTCGGGAGCAGCGAGGTAGTTGGCCGCGTCGTAGAGCGACTGTTCCGGCCTGCTCCCGAACACGAAACGGCTCTCGGCGATGCTGGCCGCGCGGTAGCCGTGAGCCCGCGCGAATCCGGGTCGCAGCCAGGGTGGGCGGGTGAAGTTGCCAAGCCCCCCGAGTACCGTTCCGCGATGGACCAGCCTGGTGACCCGTTCGGCCATCAGCGGAAGCGTCGGCTGCACCACATGGGTACGGACGATCTCCCGCACCCCTCGTTCACCGGCGGCGGCACGGGCACGTGCCTGCCTCGTCAGCTCCCGGAGCCGCCCGGAGCGGGCCAGCCGGTGCAGGTGAAGCGGGTTGGTGTCCACGACCGGCTCGGCTCCGCAGCCTGTCAGCAGGATGTCGCAGCCGAGCTCTGCCACGTCGGCATGCAGCCTGCTCCAGAACGGGGCGCGGAAGGCGTGGGGATGAGGCTCGTCCGGGTCTCCCGCATGGCGCTGGAAATCATCGAAGTCGGCCACGTCGTCGGCCTCGACGATCACCGGATGGGCCGCTGGTGCGTGCCGGCGGACCGCCTCGATCGCCTCGTCGAGGTACGGCCGCTCGCCGGCCAGTTCTCCCCTGCCGAAGCGCCCGGCGAGCAGGACCAGGTCGGCGGAAGTGCCCGCTGTCTCCGCGAGCAGGCGCGCCGCGAGCAATGCGACGCTGGTGGAGTCGGTGCCTCCGGAGACGTGGCATGCGGTCGTCCTGCCCAGGCGGCGCCCGACGGCATGCTCCAGGGCGCGGCGCAGGTCCTGCCCGGCCCCGCTGAGGCCGAGCCCGTCCGGGGCCGGAGCCGTTGGCTCGTCGACCCGACAGGTGCGAAGCGCGGCCCGGCCCCGCATCCGCCCGGCGGCCGAAAGCTCCACCACCTCGCCGCCGAGAACACGGTGTACCCCCGTGAACGGGCTCAACTCCGAGTGCTGTTGGGCCAGGTTGCCGGTCAGGTAACGGCAGAAGTAACGGCGTTCCAGCTCCGCGGCGTCGCCCAGGCTGCGCGCCGAGGTGCTCGCAGCGCTCACGCGGCCGTCGGACTCTCTGAAGAACAGCGGGATGCGTGCCTGCTCGTCCCGGATCAGCAACACACGGTCGCGGTACACCAGAACTGCCGCGAAGTCACCGGTCGGCAGTGGCGGTTCGGCTCCGGGGCGGCCGAAGGCGTCGAGGAGAGCGCGTGCGCCTGTCCGGCGGTCATGGACCGAGCCGGCCCACCCGACGACCGCCGCGGTGCCGACCTGAGAGGTGACCGTCGTCACGAGTCCCTGTCGGACCATGGCCTCGGTGGTCCAGAGCTTCGCCATGCCCCCGGACCAGTCGAGCCGGAGCGCTTCCATGTCACCCGCTTCCGCTGCCGATCGAGAGAACCGGCGTGAAGGCGTGCCCTCGCGGAGCGGCGGCCGGAATGCACAGTCCGGCCGCCGCCGTCCACGCGTGCAGGGCGAACGGGTGCTCACGCACACCGACATGCAGCGTGGCCTTGAAGCCGCGCCGTCGCAGAAGGACGAATGCCGTCACGGCCTCGGACTTGCAGTCGTCGTCGACGAACCAGCTTCTGCGGCCGTGTGCTTGGACCGCTCGTTTCAATCGCGCGACGTCCTGCGGAGAAGGCGTGTCCGCGCGGGCGTAGCCGGGGGCGGCCAGCGGCAGCAGCCGAAGGACGCGTCCGAAACCCAGAGTGCGGATCAGAAGGTGCACGCTGCGGAGCCAGAGCCCGATCTCGGCGTCCACGTACGCTTTTCGGCGGGCCGTCGCGCATCCGGCTCGGACGAGACCGGTGACGAGTTCCGCACGTTCCTCAGACGTCACGCCGGCGAACTTCTGGACGTCAGCCGTCGTCATTCCCAGAAAACGCGTCCGCTTCCAATCCGCGATGAGTGCCCCGCCGGACAATCTGGTGACACGGCAGTGCGGTGAAAGGATTCGCGTCATGGCCACGAGGGCATCGGTGTCCTGAGCCACCGCGCCTCCTCCCATTTCACGGGTGCAGGCGCGTCAGGACTGGTATCCGTGACCGTCGTAGTCGCCGCCGCTGAACCCCCGGATCAGACGGCCGTTCCCGAGAAGAACAAGGCCGTGCGGCATACGGCGTCGCAGGAATCGGATCAACATCGCCTACCTCCAGAGCTGGGTGGCAACGATCATGTCCAGGCTACTCCGCCCCCTACCTCACGCAACCGTGGAGCCGGCCGGCGCCCCACCGTGCGCTTGATCACCGCGCACTCCGTCCCTGAGGGTGGAGGGACGACACAGCCGAGGGAAGGTCCCATCGTGACAAGCATTCCGGCGTACACGCTCAACGACGGTACGACGCTTCCGGCCGTCGGCCTGGGCACCTGGCCGATGGACGACATGCAGGCCGAGCAGGCCGTTCACCACGCGCTCGAAGCGGGTTACCGGCTCGTGGACACGGCGGTGAACTACCGCAACGAGATCGGGGTCGGCCGGGGTGTCGCGAGCAGCGGCGTCCCACGTGAGGAGGTGGTGGTGACGACGAAGCTGCCGGGCCGCCACCACGGTTACGAGGAGACCCTCGCCTCCTTCGAGGAGTCCCGGCAGCGGCTGGGCGTGGAGTACGTGGACCTGTATCTGATCCACTGGCCCAACCCCCGGGTCGGCAAGTACGTCGACGCGTGGAAGGCGATGATCAAGCTCCGCGAGGAGGGTCTCGTACGCTCGATCGGCGTATCCAACTTCACCGAGGAGCACCTCCTGCGGCTGGAGAAGGAGACCGGGGTGCTGCCGTCGGTGAACCAGGTGGAGCTGCATCCGCTGTTCCCGCAGGAGGAGCTGCTCGCGTTCCACGCCGGGAAGGGCATCGTCACCGAGAGCTGGAGCCCGCTCGGCCAGGACGGCCGGCTGCTCCGGGACCCGGCCGTCGTCGGCGTGGCGGAGGCCCTGCGGGTGACGCCCGCGCAGGTGATCCTGCGCTGGCACGTCCAGCTCGGTGCCGTGGCCATCCCGAAGTCGTCGGACGCCGTGCGGCAGCGGGCGAACCTGGACGTCTTCGGCTTCCGGCTGAGTGCCGCGCAGCTGGCGGCGGTCTCCGAGCGGCCCCACCAGCGCCTCGGCGGCGACCCGGACAGCCACGAGGAGTTCTGAGCGGCTGCTCCTCCATGCGCTCCCGGTGAACCCCCACAGGCCGCGCACACGGTCGTCGCTGTCCGGTCCGGCGTGGGGGCACGCAGGATGGTCACGCCCGCCGCGGTGGAATCCTCCCCGATCACCGGACTGGACTGGACGGGGTCGGGCGGCGGACCGCAGGCTGTTGGTCGGGGCCGCAGGACCGTCGTACAGGAGGGCCGCAGGTGGGTGACGGCGAGCGGTTGCAGACCTACCGTGCCAGGCGCGACTTCGAGCGGACCCGGGAGCCGTCGGGGCGGTCGGACGGGACCGGGGACGGGCCCCGGTTCGTGGTCCAGATCCATGACGCACGCCGTATGCACTTCGACTTCCGGTTGCAGGTCGGCGATGTCCTGAAGTCCTGGTCGGTCCCGAAGGGCCCGTCGACCGACCCGGGGGACAAGCGGCTGGCCGTGCCCACCGAGGACCATCCGCTGGAGTACGAGGACTTCGAGGGCGTGATCCCGAAGGGCGAGTACGGCGGCGGCACCGTGATCGTCTGGGACCGCGGCTGGTACGAGCCTCTCAGCCACGACCGCAGGGGCCGGCCGGTCGGCTTCGAGGAGTCACTGGAGCGCGGGCACGCGACCTTCCGGCTGCACGGCGCCAAGCTGCGCGGCGACTACGCCCTGACCCGCTTTCGGGGCAGCGCCGGCGAGGACGCCTGGCTGCTGGTGCGGAAGGGGACCGCGCGATCGGGCGGGCACGGTACGCCCGATCCCCGGCGGGCCCGTTCGGTGCGCTCCGGCCGTACCCTCGGCCAGGTCGCGGCGGCCGCCGGCGAGGACGACTGACGAGCGGGGACGGATCGGCGCACCAAGCCGGGGCGGCACGTCGTTCGGTCGGCCGGTACGAAAGGGCAGGGATTCCCGGACAGGTGGTCCGGGACCGGACGGTGAGTTGATCAAGGCGCGTCCTGGCGGTGCAGACTACGCATGGATTCGGCCGTTCCGGCCCAACTCGCCTCGCGGCAGTCTATGTTCGCGACGGCACTCGATCTTCCGCTCAGGAGGCACCTCACATGCGCACCGCGCTCCGCACCGCCCTCGCAGGGGCGGTCGCCGCCGGCACCCTGCTGACCTGTGGCACTGCCTACGCCACCCCCGCCGGGCCCGGTGTGACCGGCCGGCTGATCAGCCAGACCACCGTCGGCGGCACGGACTACGTCCTGCGGGAGATCACCGTCCCGCCCGGCCAGACCACCGGCTGGCACTTCCACGACGGCCCGGTCTACGGATACGTCCAGAAGGGCACGCTGAGCCACTTCCACTCGGACTGCAAGGCGGACGGCGTGTACAAGACCGGCGGCACGGTGTACGAGCAGGGCGGCCCGGGCGATGTGCATCTGGGCGCGAACCTGGGCGACACCGACCTCGTCCTGGACGTGCTGTACATCCTCCCGCACGGCTCGCCGTACTCCGAGTCGGTGCCGAACCCGGGCTGCGACTTCGAGTAGACGGGCTGTGCCGTCAGGCCTCGGTGACCGGCAACGGCCCGTCGGGCAGCGGCTGTTCGGCCCAGATGGTCTTGCCACTGTCGGTCTGGCGGCTGCCCCAGCGCTGGGTGAGCTGGGCGACGAGGAGCAGGCCGCGGCCGCCCTCGTCGTAGGCGTGCGCGCGACGCAGATGCGGTGAGGTCGAACTGCCGTCGGAGACCTCGCAGATGAGCGCGCGGTCGCGGATGAGGCGGAGCTGGATGGGCGGTTCGCCGTAGCGGATGGCGTTGGTCACGAGTTCGCTGACGACGAGTTCGGTGACGAAGGCGGCCTCGTCCAGTCCCCAGGCGGTGAGGCGTTCGGTGGCCGCCTGCCGGAAGTGCGCGACCTCGGCGGGGTCGGGCGGGACGTCCCAGGTGGCCACCCGGTCGGTGCCGAGGGCGCGGGTGCGGACCAGCAGCAGGGCGACGTCGTCGGAGGGCTGCTCCGGCAGGACGGCCTTGAGCACGCTGTCGCTGAGGTCCTCCAGCGAGTCGGCCGACGCGCTCAGCGCCCGGCACATCTCCTCGGTGGCGCGGTCCACGTCCCGGTCCCGGTCCTCGATCAGGCCGTCCGTGTAGAGGGCGACGACGGCGCCCTCGGGCAGGTCCAGCTCCACCGCCTCGAAGGGCAGACCGCCGACACCGAGCGGCGGTCCCGCGGTCATCGGGACCAGCTCGGCCTCGCCGCCGGGCAGCACCAGGGCGGGCGCCGGATGTCCCGCGGCGGCGAGGGCGAGGTGGCGCGAGACCGGGTCGTAGACGGCGTACAGGCAGGTGGCGCCCAGTTCGGCGACCTCCGCGCCGTTGCCGTCGGCGGCCAGGTGGGTGACCAGGTCGTCGAGGTGGGTGAGGAGCTCGTCGGGGGGCAGGTCGACGTCCGCGAGGGTGCGTACGGCCGTCCGCAGCCGGCCCATGGTGGCGGAGGACCGGATGCCGTGGCCGACGACGTCGCCGACGACCAGGCCGACCCGGCTGCCGGAGAGCGGGATCACGTCGAACCAGTCGCCGCCGATGCCGGCCAGTGAACCGCAGGGCAGATAGCGGTGCGCCACCTCGACGGCGGCCTGGCCGGGCAGGCCGCTGGGCAGCAGGCTGTGCTGGAGGGCGAGGGCGGTGGAGCGCTCGCGGGCGAAGCGGCGGGCGTTGTCGATGCAGACGGCGGCGCGGCTGCCGAGTTCCTCGGCGAACACGGTGTCGTCGCTGGCGTAGTCGTCGGGGTGGCGCATGCGCACGCCCACGGCGACGCCGAGCAGGACGCCCCGGGCCCGCAGGGGTACGGCGATCATGGAGTGGACGCCCTGACGGTACTTGCGGCCCTGGGGCGCGCGGGCGTTGCGCTCCGCGACCCAGCGGCGGAACTCCGGCTCGCCGGCCTGGCTGACGACCGCGCGCCCCTCCCGCAGCGCCCGGGCCGGCGGTGACGACGCCAGATGCACCTCCGTCTCGCCCAGCCGTACGGCCGCCTCGGGGGTGCCCTCGTTCGCCGAGCCGTGGGCGACGCGCCGCAGCGCGATGTCCCCCTCCGGGATGGTGGGCAGTTCCTCGGCGGAGAGGACCCAGTCGAGCAGGTCGACGCTGGCGAAGTCGGCGTAGCGCGGGACGATGAGTTCGACGACCTCCTCGGCGGTGCGCACCACGTCCAGGGTGGTGCCGATGGAGGTGGCCGCCTCGTTGAGCAGGGCGAGCCGCAGCCGGGCCAGGTACTGCTCGGTGCTGTCGAAGGCCGCGAGGGCGACGGCGGTCAGCTCGCCGTTGGGGTCGTGCAGGGGCCACATCTCGATGCTCCAGGCGTGCTCGCGGCTCAGGGCCGGGGCGGCGGTGAAGCTCTCGTAGCGGGTGGGCCGGCCGGTCTCGACGACCTGGCGCAGATGGCGCAGGAAGCCCTGGCTGTGCGGGACGTTCTCGACGGTGTCCAGGAAGAAGCGGCCGCGCAGGGCGTCCTCGGAGACGCCCATGACCTGGCAGACCTCGTCGTTGACACGGAGGTAGCGCTGGCGGACGTCGAAGACCGACATGGACATGGAGGCCTGCTGGAAGGCCTGTTCGGCCAGGGTGGGCCCGATCCTCGGGGGAGGGTCGGCGGTGAGGACGTATCCGGTGGTCTCGCCGTCGGGGCCGAGGACCGGGCAGGCGGTCAGGGCGACCTCCGTCCGGTGTCCGTCGGCGTGGCGCAGGGTGACGGTCCCGGAGCGGGCGGCGAGCGCCGCCGCGGGGACCGCCTCGGCGAGCAGGTCGGCGGCGGGCCGGCCCACGACCTGCTCCGCCGGGCGTCCGGTGAGCACCCGCGCGCCTTCGCTCCACCCCGTCACCCTGCCCAGGGCGTCAATGATCGCCGTGGCCGCGACACGCTCCATATGCCCCAGGATGGGACCTATGCCCCACCGCATCAAGCGCGGGGACGGGCTGTCTCAGCCCTGCTGACCGCGCAGTGCGGCGAGCGCCCGGTCGGCGTGGGTGTTCATGCGCAGTTCACTGCGGACGATCTCCAGGACGGTGCGGTCCTGGGCGATGACGAAGGTGGCCCGCTTGGTGGGGGCGAGTGCGATGCCGCGCTTGACGCCGAACCGCTCGCGGACCGTGCCGTCGGTGTCGGAGAGCAGCGGCATGCCTAGCGTGTGCTTCCCGGAGAACTCCTGCTGCCGCTCGACGCTGTCCCCGCTGATCCCGACCGGCCGGGCGCCGGCGGCGGCGAACTCGGCCGCCAGGTCCCGGAAGTGGCAGGCCTCGGTGGTGCAGCCCGGCGACAGGGCGGCCGGATAGAAGAAGAGGACGACCGGCCCGTCGGCCAGCAGTTCCGTGAGCGTCCGCGTGGTACCGGTCTCGTCCGGCAGCGCGAAGTCCTCGACCTTGCTTCCGACCTCTACGGTTCCCGCCATTTATCGGCCCTCCTCGTTGTGCGCGACGTTGCGTGCGACACCGCACGCCCACAGCACCAGGGGAATCTGGAGCGGCAGGCGGGCGAGGGCCGCGGTCCTGAGCGGCTGGGGCCGCTGCTGCCAGTCGACGGCCATCTGCACGTTGGCCGGGAACACGCCGACGAAGAAGGCGGCGGCAGCCCGGGCCGCCGCCTTGCGGGTGCGTGGCAGGGCGATCCCGGCCGCCAGCGCCAGTTCCACGGCCCCGCTCCCGTACGTCCAGGCCCTCGGTGAGCCCGGCAGCGCCCTGGGGATCGTGGCGTCGTACGACTTCGGCGCCGCGAAGTGAGTCACTCCGGCGGCTGCCAGCAGCCCCGCCAGCAGCAGGGCTGAACGTTCGGACCGGGCCACGACGCCTCCTCTGACGACCTGCCGCCGGATATTACCGGGTGGTACCGGCCCGCTCCCCGCCGGGGCGTGCGCACACCGGCGCCTCACACGGTGCCGGCCGAGGGCACCGACTCGCCGGCCTCGTCCTCGACCGCGTACGTGAGGAAGTCGTCGACCATGCGGTGGAAGAGCGTGGCCAGTTGCCGCAGTTCCTCGGGCGTCCAGTCGTCCAGGGCCAGCTGCATGCCGCGCGCTCCGGCGTCCCGGACCCGGTGGACGGCGTCCCGGCCCGCGTCGGTGAGCTCGATCCGCTGGGCGCGGCGGTCGTCGGGGTCGGGGACGCGGGTGACGTACCCCGACCTCTGGAGCTGCTGGACCGTGCGCGTCACGTGCGAGGCCTCCACGCCGAGCCGCTGCGCCAGCTCCCCCGGGCGTTGCGGCTCGGAGTCGGCGACCTGGCGGAGCAGGGCCACCGCGGCCCGGTCCAGTGGGACGCCGGCGAGGGCCATCAGCCGTTCGTGCTGGCGGGCCCGGGTGCTCAAATAGGTGATGCGCGTCAGGGCGCGCTCGATCTCGACGACCTCCGGGGAGGCGGCGGGCACGGCTGGCAGCGGTTCTGTGGACATACCAGCCAGTTTACCATATCGTTGCGTAACTCAAGTAAGTTACTGCGCAGGTTTACGCACACTGCTGCACAGAGTCCACGATCGGAGCCGTATGTCCCTCCTGGCCCGCCCTTCGGTCGCCGCCCTCGGCGCGAAGACCATGCAGCGGCTCACCCTCCTGGCGAGCAGGCGCCCGAGCGGTCCCGGCTCCGACGCCGCCTCGCACGCCCGGCTTCCCGAGTTCCCGCGTAGGACAGGGGAGCTGACCGTCCCGACGGCCGTCGCCCCGGCCCGCGCCACGGTGTATCTGCCGCCGTCCAGGGACCCGTCGCCCCCGGTGCACGTCAACTTCCACGGCGGCGGCTACGTCATGTCGCTCACCGAACTCGACGACCCGCTGTGCCGGTTCCTCGCGGCCGAGGCCGGGGTGGCCGTGGTGAACGTGGACTACGTCGTCGCCCCGCAGCATCCCTTCCCGGCCCCGCCCCGCCAGGCCTACGAGGTGGTCCGCTGGGTCGCCGAGCACGCGGCCGAGCAGGGCTGGGACGGCGCCCGGCTGACCGTCGGCGGACAGAGCGCCGGCGGCGGGCTCGCCGCGGCGGTGGCCCGGCAGGCGCTGGTGGCGGGCGGCCCCTCGATCGCGCTCCAGGTGCTCCACTATCCGCCACTGGACCTGGCGACGAACGCGGCGGACAAGCGCGCCTCGATCACCAGACCGATGCTGCGGCCCTGGATGGCGGAGGTCTTCGACACGTCCTACGTCCCGGACCCGAAGCGGCGCAGCGACCCGCTGGTCTCCCCCGCCCACCCGTCCGACACCGCCGACCTGACCGGGATCGCCCCGGCGCTGGTGATCACCGCCGAGTACGACCTGCTCAGAGCGGAGGGCGAACGGTACGCGGAGCGGTTGCGGGCGGCGGGGGCGCTGGCCGGGTACCACGAGGTGGCGGGGGCGGACCACGGGTACGACGGCAAGGACGACGCGAAGGCGCGAGAGGTCTACGCGCTCATCGCGCGCCAGGTGCGGGCCGCGACCCGGGGTGAGGACCCCGCGGGGCCGCCGGCGCGCTGAGCGCCGGCCCGGCAGGTGCTCGGCGCCGGCCGAAGAGCGTCAGACGGGCAGCGCCACGCCCAGCCTCTCGGCGTGCTCGGTCAGCTCCCGCCAGACCTTGGGGACCACCGGGACGCCCTTCCGTCCCCGCTCCTCCGCGACGGCCGCGCTGCGCTCCCCCGGGTAGAACACCCCGTCGGCACCGTCGGCCGCCGGCAGGCCCTTCAGGGTGCCGAGCGTGTCGTCCACCGCGCCGGCGAAGGCCTCCGGGTCGCCGAAAGCGGCCGGGTCCAGGGCGATGAGCAGGGCGTTCTGACGGTGCTTGCGGTCGCCCGCGTGGAAGGTCGCGAAGATCGGGGCGCCGACCAGCACGCTGGTCAGGAGTTCGAAGGCCAGGGACATGCCGGAGCCCTTCGCGCCGCCCAGCGGCAGCGGCATGACCGCCTGTTCCGGGTCGGTCGTAGGGGTACCGTCCGCCGTGGCGGCCGCGCCCTCGGGCAGCGGCGTGCCGCTCGCCCTGGCCTGGCGGATCTTGCCGAGGGCGATGGTGGCGGTGGCCATGTCCAGCAGCAGCGGGGCGTGTTCGCGGGCCGGTACGGCGATGGCGAGGGGGCTGGTGGCGACGGCCGCGCCCTTGACGCCGGTGTAGCCCATGTTGGGCATGCCGGCCACGAACCCGAGCCCGACCAGGCCCTGGTCGGCGATCCGGGACACGTAGTAGCCGATGGCGCCGGTGTGGACCGTGCGGCGGACTCCCACCGAGGCGATGCCGGTCTCGCGGGCCCGCCGAACCGCCTCGTCGGCGGCGGCGGTCAGGGCGACCGGACCGGGGGCACGGTCGGCGTCGAGGACGGCGGCGGCCGGTGCCGTGGACTCGACGGTGAGCCTCGGGTCGGCGTTGGCGACGCCCTTGGCGAGCAGGTCCAGGTAGGCGGGGACGCGCGCGGTGCCGTGCGAGTCGACGCCGCGCTGCGCGGCCCAGACGAACACGTCGGCGGTGGTACGGGCGTGCTCGGCGCTCAGACCGCCCTTCTCCAGCAGGGCGGCGGAGAAGGTGCGCAGGTCCTCGGCGGGCACCAGGATCTTGGGGGGTGTGTCGGGCATGGCGGCGAAAGCCTCCTGGGCTACAGCGCCCCGTCGGGGGCGCGGGACTGCATCGATCCGCGGCTACCGCCGCGCGGGCGCGACCGGCCACGGACGGCCGGCGGATGTCGAACGGCGCTTACCGCGGAGCGCTCATCGGGTGACGAGAACGTCGACCACGGCGGTCGTCCCCTCGGCCACGGCCTTCAGCGCGCGCTCCAGCGCGGGCGCGAGCGCCTGAGTCGTGTCCACGGTCTCGGTGTGCATGCCGAACGGCTCGGCGAACGCGGCGAGCCGGGGCAGCCGGTGCAGGTCGGTGCCCAGCCACTCGCCGGTGTCGGCGGCCGCCCCTTCGGGGTAGAAGCGGCGATGGTTGAGGTTCATCGACTTGTACACGCGGTTGTTGAACACCACGATCAGCAAGGGCAGTTCGTACGACTTCGAGGCGTCGTACGACGGGATCACCGGGTTGTAGGTGAAGGCGCCGTCGCCGACCGTGAGGACCACCGGCCTTTCCCTCGCGGCGAGTTTGACGCCGAGTGCGACGGCGATGCCCTGGCCGAGTCCGCCCTGGACGTAGAAGTAGGAGTCGGGACCAGTGATTTGGAGGTGGCGTTTGACCACCCGGCTGTGGGTGATCGTCTCGTCCACGACGATCGCGTCCTGCCCGTGCAGCAGCCTGCGCAGGGTGGCGGCGACCAGCACCGGGTCGACGCCGTCGGTCCCCTCGGCCCTGGCCTCGGCCGCGGCGATCGCCGACTGCTCGGCGGCGTGCCGTTCCTCCTGCGCGGCCCGGCGCACGTCGACCGCACGCTCGTCGAGATCCTTCGCCCGCTTGGCCAGCTGCCGCAGCGTGTTGGCGACGTTGCCTTCCAGGTACCTGTCGGCGAACAGCACTTGGTAGACCACGTGCGGGCGCTGCGGGACCTCGTCGATGACGACGACCTGCGCCTTGGCGGGGCGGCGGGACGGCGGGTAGAAGGGGGCCCGGCAGTTGACCAGGAGGATGAGGTCGGCCTCGTCCATCCACGGCCCGATGTCACTGCCGGCGTGCAGCGGATGGGTGCGCGGGAAGTTGCCGCACACCGCGGAGTCCGGCTCGACGACCGGGATGTTCCAGGCCTCGGCGAAGGCGACCAGGGCCTCGAAACCGCCCGCCTCGCGCCCCGCCGTCTCCGTGACGATCACCGGGTTGGCCGCCTCGCGGATCAGCTGGGCGACGGGGTCGACCTCTTCGGGCGAGCTGTGCGTGGAGCCCGGTGCGACGAGTGGCTTGGCCTCGCGGCCGTCCCACTCCTCGAGGAGGATCTCCAGCGGGATGTTCAGGTACGCCGGTCCGGCCGGTGCCCGCCAGGCCAGCTCGGCCGCCCGGGTGATCATGGTCGGCAGCGTGTGCACACTCGCCGCCTCGGTCGACCACTTGGTGAACGGCTGGGCGATGCCGTGCGGGCCGCCCACGATCGAGAGGTTGCGGTACCACTGGCCGCCCGGGTCGTGCCCGGGAGCGTCGCCGTAGGTCGTCGACTCCGAGGAGGCGACGACCATGGGCACGCCGGCCAGCAGCGCCCCGTGCACGGCCATCGAGCCCTGCAGAAGGCCCGGCGCCGCATGCAGCAGCACGCCCTGCGGACGGCGCCTGATCAGCCCGTAGCCGGTGGCCATGCCGGCGGCCACGGTCTCGTGCGTGAGGTCGAGGTACTCCGGCGCGGGTTCTCCGTCGCGGTGGCGGCGGGCCAGCGCCTCCCACACCGGGGCCCACTCGGACCCCGAGGAGCAGAAGAGGTAGTCGGCGCCGGCGGCGTTGAAGGCGGCGACGAGGGCGTCACCGCCGTCGGTTCCTGGAGTGTTGGTCATCGCCGGTGTTCCCTCAGCCCTCGATCGGCCAGTTCAGGACCTCGGAGATACCGCGGCCCAGGATCCATTCGAGCTCCTCGGGCGTGAAGTCCCAGTGCTTGGTGAACTGCTCGATCGTGTCGGTGTAGGTGATGCCGTGGCCGAGCAGCCGGGTGATGTCGGTGCCGTAGAAGCAGCGCTGCGGGCCCATCCTGTCGACCATCTCGCGCACGTACTTCTGGATGTTGTTGTTCGGGAAGGGCTGGGTGGAGTAGCCCGGCAGCGCCGACACCTTGACGTAGATGTTCGGGTGGACGTGCAGGTCGGCGGTCTCCTGGACCCAGTAGCCGATCGCGTCGTCGACACAGCGGGCCATGATGCCCATGTGGTCGATGATGATCTTCAGCTCGGGGTGCTTGGCGGCGATCTCGCCGAGCTCACGCTTCCAGATCGGGGCGTGCACCATGGTCGGGATGCGCAGCTCCTCGGCGACCGGCCAGTACCAGTCGTTGGTGCCGTCGATCATCCAGTTGCGGTCCTGCGGCCGGTGGAAGGTCAGCCTGGTGCCCTTGACGTGCGGGTTCTGGGCGAAGTCCTTGAGCATCGCCTTGCCCTCTTCGGGCTTGTTCTGCGGGATGCGGGCCATGATGCCGAACCGGTCCGGGTGTGCCTCGCAGGCCTCCAGGGCGTAGTCGATGCGGTCGCCCTCCCAGGACGGCGGCAGGATCAGCGCCCGGTTCACCCCGGCCTCGTCCATCAGCTCCAGGGCCTCCTCGTAGGAGAAGGGGTCCTCGCGGTGGCCGTTGAGCCGGATCCGCTCGCGGGCGCCGGGCACCCAGGGGCGGTCCGGGGTCTCTTCCTTCCAGATGTGGATCTGCGTGTCGACGACGAACATGGCGCGAACTCTTTCTCTCGGAGGGAGCTTGAGGTGCTGTGGAAGGAACGCTAGGCGGCCCGTGAGCTCTTGCGGAGATCCCGGAGCGCAAGCTGTTGTTGCGCGGAAGTGTGCTGTTCGCGGCGCATGTTCAGGTGCCGGAACAGATCGTTCAGGAGTCGCCGAACACGGCCGCGGTGATGTGTTCGGCGATCGCCATGGAGGCCGTGGCGGCCGGCGAGGGGGCGTTGCGTACGGCCGTGATCCGGCCGACCCGATGGATGCGGAAGTCGTCGACGAGCGTGCCGTCGCGGTCCAGGGCCTGGGCGCGTACGCCCGCTCCGCCGCGCACCACGTCACGGACGCCGACCTCCGGGACGTACCGCCGGGCGTCCTTCATGAAGGCGGCGGCGGAGAAGGAGCCGCGGTACTCCTTGACGCCGGTACGCCAGTGCTGGGCGGCCATCCGCCAGACCCCCGGGTAGGCGGCGAGCCCCAGAAGGTCCCGGGGCGAGACCCTGCTGCGCCGGTATCCCTCCTTGGCCAGGGCGAGGACGGCGTTGGGGCCGACCTCCACGGAGCCGTCGACGCGCGGGGTGAAGTGCACGCCGAGGAAGGGGTAACGGGGGTCGGGCACCGGGTAGATGAGGCCTCGCACCAGATCCGTCCGGTCCGGCTTCAGCAGCATGTACTCGCCGCGGAACGGGATGATCCGGGGCTCCTGACTGTCCTGCGCCAGCCGGGCGACGGAGTCGGACTGCAGGCCGGCGCAGAGGATCAGCCGGTCCACGCGGACGCGGTCCTGCCCGGAGGCCACCTCGATGCCGCCGGGCACAGTGGTGATCGAGGTGACCGGGAAGGCCAGCCGCACCTCACCGCCGGAGTCGGCGATGTCCTTCGCGAAGGCCCTGGCGACCGCCGGGTAGTCGGTGATCGCGGTGCGCGGGGAGTGCAGGGCCGCGATGCCGCCGGCGTGCGGCTCCAGCTCCTTGATCTCCTCGCGGGAGATCCTCCGCAGCTCCGGCACATGGTTGTTCCTGGCCCGCTGGTACAGGTTCGCCATCCGGCCCAGCTCGTCCTCGCGGACGGCCACCACCAGCTTGCCGATCTCCCGGTACGGCAGCTCCCGGTCCTGGCAGTACTCGCGCAGCAGCGCCACGCCCCGCACACACAGGTCGGCCTTGAGGCTGCCCGGTGTGTAGTAGATGCCCGCGTGCACCACACCGGAGTTGTGGCCGGTCTGGTGCCGGGAGACCTCCCGCTCCTTCTCGAACACCACGACCCGGGTGCCGGGGCGGCGCAGGGCGATCTCACGGGCCGTGGCGAGGCCCACGATGCCGGCGCCGACCACGCCGATCGTCTCGTCAGCCATCGGCGTCCTCCTCTCTCGTACGGTGCTCACGCGCCGAAGTGGACGGCCACCGTCTTGACGCGCGTGGAGAACCTCAGGACTTCCTCGCCCTGCTCCTTGTAGCCCGTGCCGGAGTCGTGGAATCCGCCGAACGGCAGGTGGACGTCCCAGCCGGTGGTCGTCGTGTTGACGGCGACCTGCCCGCACTCGGCCTCGTCGGCGAAGCGGTACGCCGCGGTGAGGTCGCGGGTGAACACGGCGGCGGCGAGCCCGAAGGCGGAGTCGTTGACCGCGTCGACGGCCGCGTCGAAGTCGTCGACCGCGCGGACGGCGAGGACCGGCCCGAAGACCTCCTCGCGCCAGACGGCCATCTCGGGGGTGACACCCGCGAGGACGGTGGGCTGGACGTAGCAGCCGTGGGGCCGTTCGGTGTCCGCCCGGCCGCCGGTGAGGACGGTCGCTCCCTGTTCGACCGCCCTGCCCAGATCGGCGAGGACGCTGTCGCGCTGCTTCGGGCTCGACAGCGGGCACAGGGTGGTCGCCGGGTCGCTGCCCGGACCGACCGTCAGCGCCGCCACCTCCGCGACCAGCAGGGCGACGAACTCGTCGTACACCGGCCGCTCGACGATCACCCGGCTGGTGGCGGTGCAGCGCTGCCCCGCCTGGCCGAAGGAAGCGGCCACGACGGCCTTCGCCGCGGCCGGCAGGGCGGCGTCGCGCAGCACCACCGAGGCGTTCTTGCCGCCGAGTTCGCCCTGGAAGCGGACGTTGCGGTCGGCCAGGCGGCGCCGGATGCGGTTGCCGACGGCGTTGGAGCCGGTGAAGGTGATGCCGGCGATCCGGGGGTCGTCGAGGAGCGCCTCCTCGATCTCGGCGGTCCGGCCGGTGACGACGTTGAGGACCCCGGCGGGCAGGCCCGCGTCGTGCAGGGCGCGGGCGAAGTGCAGGCCCGACAACGGTGTCTCGGTGGCCGGCTTGAACACGGCCGCGTTGCCGGTGGCCAGCAGCGGGGCGAGCTTGCGGGCCGGGGTGATCAGCGGGTCGTTCCAGGGGCTGATCACCAGGATCACACCGATCGGCTCGCGCTGGGTGTGCGTACGGTGGTGTGGGCGCACGTCGTGCAGGAGGGTGCCGTAGCCCTGGCGGGCCAGCCCGGCGTAGTACTCCAGGAAGTCGGCGGCCTTGAGGGTCTCGCCGGTCGCCTCGGCCAGGGTCTTGCCGTTCTCGGCGGTGACGTCGGCGGCGATCTCCTCGACGCGCTCCCGGATCAGCCGGGCGGCCTCGGTGAAGACCCGGGCCCGTTCGAAGGGGCTGGTGCGCTTCCAGGCGGCGAAGCCGCGCTCGGCGTGGTCGTAGGCGCGGGTGACGTCCTTGGCGGACAGGGCCGGGACCCGGGCGAGCGGGGTACGGACGTCGGCGGGGTCGTGGACGTCGATCCATTCGCCGGTCCTCGTCCACTCTCCGCCGGAGAGGGTTTCCAGGGTGCGCATGGAGATCACTTCCTTCGTCGTCCGCGGCTCCGCCGATGCGGGCCGGATGTGACAACACACCATGTGGGAGGGGGTCCACCAGCCCCGTGGGGGCAGGCATTGATTGCGCCGTGCGCGGGTCGGCGGGTGCATGATCCATGCTGGAATCGGCGGACCGGACACGTCCCTTGGAGGAACCGCATGGCATACACAGTCGTCGCCCACTACCGCTGCGCGCCCGCCGACGAGGCGACGGTGCGGGCCGCGCTGTTGAAGGCGCGGGAGGCCACCCGCACGGAGCCCGCGAACCTGATGTACGAGGTGCACGTGGTGGAGGGCGAGCCGGGTGGGTTCCTGCTGTACGAGCGGTATGTGGACCGGGAGGGGTTCGAGGCGCACAAGGCGGCCGAGCACTTCAAGGAGGTCGTTGTGGGGGTGGTGTGGCCGTTGCTCGTGGAGCGCACGGTGACTTTCGCGGAGGTGCTTTAGCGTCTGCGGGGCTGGTGTGGGATCAGGGGTGCGGGTTCGCTGTGGCTGGTCGCGCAGTTCCCCGCGCCCCTAAAAGAAAGGGGCGCTGCACGAGCGCCCCTTCAGGGGCGCGGGGAACTGCGCGCTCAGAACTCGTTGCCCCAGCAGTACCGGGCGATGGTCTCGACCAGTACCAGCTTGCGGCGTTGCTCCTCCACGCTCAGCAGCGGCCTGGACGCCACGTCCGC
Organism: Streptomyces sp. NPDC048254; assembly: GCF_043201895.1. Lineage (NCBI taxonomy): Bacteria > Bacillati > Actinomycetota > Actinomycetes > Kitasatosporales > Streptomycetaceae > Streptomyces > Streptomyces sp. NPDC048254. Next base: position 343,694 of record NZ_JBICZJ010000004.1, on the reverse strand, counting down.
GAAGCCCCGCGACGGAGATACCGCCCCGTCCTCCAGGTCCTTGAACTCGCCGACCGCGTCGATGCGGGACATCACGGTGTCGATGTCCTCCAGTTCGGCGGTCGTCGCGTCGGCCACGCCCAGGCAGAAGTCGCGGTCGTCGGGCAGTGCCTTGACGAGGTCGAGTTCGGCCTGTGTGCCCTGGTCGAACGGGAGGATCCAGCGGTCGGCGGCGATGCCGGCGTACAGCCGCTCGGCGCGGGCCCGGTCCACCTCGGCCGGGGCCGCCCAGCCGGGGGCCACACCGATCCGTACGCCCTCGGGGCGCTCGTCCAGGCGTACCGCGCGCGCGTCCACGGCCAGCGCGTCCTCGAAGGACAGTGCGCCGGGGTCTCCCGGGTCGGTGCTCAACTGGTCGAGCAGGAGCGGGTTGTCGAGCTGGATCAGGCGGACGCCCCGCGCCACCAGCAGCCCGATCTCCGCCCGGACGATCTCCGCGAAGGCCTCGCCCAGGTCACGCGCCGAGGAGACACCGAGCCCCGGCTGGAAGGTGGTGGCCGCCAGGTACGCCGGGGAGGGCAGCGTGGCCTTCGGAGCGATCACCGTCAGTTCGGCGAGTTGGGCAGCCCGGTCGGCGAGCAGCGGGCCGTCGCCCTTGGGCAGCGACTCGGCGACCCAGCGCACCAGGCCGTCCGGGCCCACCTCGTCGGTACGGCGGAGGCCCGACACGCCGTCGAGGACCGCGCTGCGGAAGTCCTCGCGGGGGAAGTCGCCGTCGGTGACGACGGTGGAGCGCAGCCTGCGCTGGTAGGCGACCGCCTCCCGGACCGCCGCGTCGACGGCCACCGGGTCGGCGGTGGACAGGCCCGCCGGCCGGACCAGGCTGCCGTGGTGGTCGATGCGGTAGTTGAACGTGTCCGCCATGGTGTCAGTCCTTTCCGCCTGTGACGCCCCACGCGGCGAACTCCAGCTCGTAGCCGAGGTCCTTCAGGACCTCCTCGGCGATCCGCTGGTCCTCGTCCGCGGTGCCGCCGGCGATGCCGAGCCCGCCGATGATCTCGCCGTCCTTCTTGATGGTGACGCTGCCCTCGGCGGCCATGATCGGCAGGGCGGCGCCGGGGAGCTGGGAGAGCTGGGAGAAGAAGACCGGCTGGCTCTCCTGCCACTTCTTCAGCATGCGGCCGGGGCGCTGCATGACGGCGGCGGTGTAGGCCTTGGCGCGGGCGATGTCGGGGGTGAGCGGGCGGGCCCCGTCGGGGCGGCGGATGGCGACCGGGAAGCCGCCGGCGTCCACGACGGCGACGCTCACCGCCTTGCCGATCTCCCGGGCGCGCCGGTGGGCGGCGTCGATGATCTCCTCGGCGGCGGCCAGGGTGAGGCTGCTCATGCGGCTTCCTTAGGTGCGGTGAGGGTGCGGCGGAGCCGGGCGACGGCCGCGTTGTAGGGCTGGGGTGTCTCCCAGTACATGGAGTGCGGGGCGTCCGGGACGATCTCCAGGTGCGAGCCGGGCAGCAGCTCGTGGGCGCGGGTGACGGTCTTGACGCTGAGGACGGCGTCCTTCTCGCCCGCGAGGAAGGCGACCTTGACGCCGGAGGCCCGGATCTCCTCCAGGGAGGGGCCGTCGGTGTCGAGGTTGCGCAGGTCCTGCATCCTGGCGACGTTGAACGTGCCCATCTGCTGGAACAGGAAGGTGAGATCGGCGCGCTCCCGCTGGAACGTCCTGGTGAGCAGCCGGTCGATCACCGGCAGCTTCACCGCCTCGGCCCGGTCGGCGGCGGCCAGTTCCTTCAGCTCGGGGTGGCTGATGCCACCGAGGGAGTGGCCGAGGACGACCGAGGAGACCCGGCCGGGGCGCAGCAGACCGGCGCGCAGCGCGGCGACGGACCCGATGGACTGGCCGACCAGCATGGCGTCGGTGAGGTCCTCCCGGTCGAGGACGGCGACCACGTCTCCGGGGAAGTCCTGGGCGTCGAACTCGTCCTTGGACGAGTGCGGAGGGGTAGGGGCGTCGGACTTGCCGAAGCCGCGCAGGTCCACGGTGACGACCGTGAACTCCTCGCGCAGCGCGGCCACCTGCTGCCACCAGGCGGCGTGGTGACCGCCGCTGCCGTGCACGAACAGGATCGCCGGGCCGCTGCCGTGGCGCTCGTAGTAGATGGAGGTGCCGTCGGAGTCGGCGAAGGGCATGGGGTGAACTCCCGTACTGGCGCGGCTAGTTGGGGCGGCGGGCGTGGTAGACCAGCTCGATCATGGTGTGGTCGGGGTCGTGGATGTAGCAGAACTTGGACTGGTTCTCGGGGCGTTCGATCGGCCGGGTGTGCCGGATGCCCAGCTCCTTCAGGTGGGCGAGGAACTCGTCCCAGTCGTCGACCTCGACGGCGAAGTGGTAGGGCGCCATGCGCTCCATCTCTTCGACAGGCGTGAAGTGCAGGTCGAAGGCGCCCCGGGTCATGAGGACGACCCGTGTGTTGGACTTGGGCATGATGCGCTTCATCCCGAAGACCTTGGTGTACCAGGCGGCGGTCCGGTCGGGGTCGGTGGTGGGGAAGTTGACGTGGTGGATGTAACGGGGTTCCGCGCTCATGAGTGGTTCCCTTCCAGGTGTACGGGGTTGGACAGCACGCCGATGCCGCTGATCTCGATGTCCACGGTGTCGCCGGGCTCGATCTGGCAGGTGGACTCGGCGCCCATCCACAGCACGTCACCGGGGTGCAGGGTGATGTGCTTGGTGATCTCGACGATGTGGTCGTAGGGGTCGAAGACCATGTCTCCGGTCGGGAACGCGGCGCGGACCTCGCCGTTGACGCGCAGTGTGGTGGTCTGGGCGAGGGCGTCGACGTCGGTCTCGATCCAGGGGCCCATGGGCTTGAACGTGTCGCTGTTCTTGCTGCGCCAGAAGGTGCGGTCCTGGTGCTGCCAGGTGCGGGCGCTCACGTCGTTGCCGATGGTCCAGCCGAACACCGCCTTGCGGGCCTCGTCCCGGTCGGCGTACCGGAGCGTGCGCCCGATGACGGCGACGAGTTCGGGCTCGGCCTCGAACCGCCCGGTCACCCCGGCCGGCCTGACGATCGGCGAACGGTGGCCGGTGAGCGCGTTGTTGGCCCGGTAGCCGACCTCGGGACGGTCGGGTTTCGAGGCGCCGGCGTGTTCGATGTGCCGTGGGTAGTTGTAGCCGACAGCGTAGAACACACCGGGCAGGACAGGCGGCAGCCAGACGGCCTCAGCGACCGGAACGGTGCCGAGGACCTCGGGGTCGCCCTCCAGCGGCGAGCCGGAGAGGAGTTCGACGTCCGTCTCCGCCACCCGGCCCCACACCGCCCGGCCGTCCACGGACACGCGTGCGTACCTCATGGCGTCAGCAGGTGGGAGACGCGCTTGGTGACCAGGTAGGCGTCCAGCGCCTCCGGGCCGCCCTCCCGGCCGTACCCGCTGTCCTTGACCCCGCCGGAGGGCGCCTCGTGGACCGAGCCGCCGCAGTGGTTGAGGGAGAGGATGCCGGCCTCGAACCCGTCCGACAGCCGCTCGGCGGTCGCGGCCGACCTGGTGAAGCCGTAGGCGGCCAGGCCGTACGGCAGGGCGTTGGCGACGGCCAGGGCGTCGTCCAGGTCGCCGAAGGGCACGATCGGCGCGACGGGCCCGAACGGCTCCTCGGACATGAGCTCCGCGTCCGGCGGTACGTCGGTGAGGACGGTCGGCGCGAAGAAGTACCCGGGGCGGTCCGGGCGTTCGCCGCCGGTGAGCACGGTCGCCCCCTTGCGCACCGCGTCTGCGGTCAGCCGCTCGACCGACCGCAGCCGGCGCTCGTTGGCGAGCGGGCCCATGGTGGTGCCCTGGGCCAGGCCGTCGCCGACGACGACCGACTCGGCGGCCTTCACGAACTCGGCGGTGAAGTCCTCGACCAGGGACTCGTGGACGAGGAGACGGCTGGGCGAGGTGCACACCTGGCCCGCGTTGAAGAACTTGGCCTGCGCGGCGCGCCGGGCGGCCTGACCGGGGTCGGCGTCGGCGCAGACGATCACCGGGGCGTGGCCGCCGAGTTCCATCAGAGTGGGCTTCATGACCTTGCCGGTCTCGGCGGCGAGAAGCTTGCCGACGGGCACCGAGCCGGTGAAGGCGATCATCCGGGTGACCGGGGAGGCGATGAGGTGTGCGGAGACCTCGGCCGGCTCGCCGAAGACGAGGTTGAGCACCCCGGCCGGCAGACCCGCGTCCGCGTAGCACTCCACCAGCGCGGCGGCCGTCGCCGGGGTCTCCTCGGAGGCCTTGATGATCAGCGAGCAGCCCGCCGACAGCGCCGAGGAGATCTTGCGGTTGGGGCCGCCGACCGGGAAGTTCCACGGCACGAAGGCGGCGACGGGGCCGATGGGTTCGCGGCGGACGGTGAGGACCGTGCCGGGCGCGGACGGGATGATACGGCCGTACGCGCGGCGGGCGTCCTCGGTGTGCCAGCGCAGCGTCTCGGCGGTGCGCCTGGCCTCGCCGGTGGACTCTGCGAGGGTCTTGCCCTGCTCCAGGGTCATCACCCGGCCGATCTCGGCGGCGCGTTCGGCGATCAGGTCGGCGGCCCGGTCCAGGATCGCGGAGCGCCTGGCGACGGAGGTCGCGCGCCACACCCTGAAGCCCTCGGCGGCTGCTTCGAGTGCCCGGTCGAGGTCGCCGGCGGTCGCGAGGGGGACCTCGCCGATCGTCTCCTCGGTGGCGGGGTTGACGACGGGGGCGGTCCGTCCGGAGCCGCCCTGGCACCACTCGCCCGCAATGTACATGCGGACGGCGGGATAGCCGTGGTCGGTGGTCATGAAGGGGTGCCCTCTCAGGGTCAGGACGCGGTGGGGGCTTCCTGGTCGCGGTTGGTGCGCAGGGCCCAGATGTGGTGCGGCGGGGTCGTCTCGTGGACCCGGGTGCCGTAGTTCCCGTCGGCCCGGTCCATGTCGGCGGCGTACTCGACGCGGCCGCCGCACGGGGCGTGCAGGAAGCGGAAGACGTTGGAGCCGATGGTGTGCCGGCCGAGTCTGCGGGCCTCCCGCCAGCCGTGCTCGATCATGTGGTTGCCGCCCTCGATCACGTCGTCGAAGCCGGGCACCTCGTAGGCGATGTGGTTGATCCCCGCCTTGTCGGGCCGGTGGCACAGCAGCATGGTGTGCTGGTCGTCGTCGCCGGGGGCCTGCATGAAGACGCCCATGGGTTCGACCACGTCGGTCGGGCGGAAGCCGAGCCGGTCGACGTAGAAGCCGACGGCCTCCGCACGGCCCTGCTTCGGGATGTTCAGGGCGACATGGCACATGCGCAGCGGGCGGACCCGGGTGATCGGCTCCAGGGCGGTGTTCCAGCGGTTGACCGTGCCGAGCGTGTTGGCCGCGCGGGGCGTGAGGGGGGCCGGCCTGGGGCGGGCCAGGGTCAGGCCGACGCCGAAACCGGTCTCGTCCACGGTGTGGTGGACGCCGTCGGCGCTCTCGCGGACCTCGCGGTCCCGGGCCGCCGCAGTCACCAGCCGCTCCAGTTCCGCGGGCGTGTCGACGCCCCAGACGACCTCGCGCAGGGTGGGCCCGTCCTCGACCGGGGCCGGCAGCAGCGGTCCGGGCAGGGTGTCGAGGTGCAGGGTCTGTCCGGTGCGCGTCTCGAACACGGCGTGCTCGTCGGTCCGTTCCACCGGGAACAGCCCGAAGTCGTCGAAGAACCGGACGCAGGTGTCGAGGTCGTCGATGCCGTACGTGACCGATTCGATTCTCTGGATTCCCATGGATTCCTCGTTTCCAGGTCGCCTCGCGAGCGTAGATATCGGCCGGCGAGGGCCTCAATGGCCTGAGCTCTACGGAATGCGCAAGCGTTTCTTGCGGTCCCGGCTACGACCGGATCGTGGGAATCGGGTTCTGCGAGAACCACTCGGCGAGGAAGTCCAGGAACACGCTGATCTTGCGCGGGGTGTCCTGCCCGGGACCGTAGATCGCGTACAGCGGGCGGTCGGGTACGGCGAGGTCGGGCAGCAGCACCTGGAGGGCGCCGGAGACCAGGTCGTCGTAGGCCGGGCGCTGGGGCAGCAGGGCGATGCCGCGGCCGTGCACCGCCGCCTTCTGCAGCGCGATGTAGGAGTTGGACGAGAACGCGATGTTGCGGATCTTGTGCAGGGTGCTGGCGTGCCCGTGGCCGATCCGCCAGACCGGGTCGTTGAGATGGACCAGGCAGTCGTGGGCGGCGAGGTCGTTCGGGTGGGCGAGCGTGCCGCACCGCTCGACGTACTCCTCGGCGGCGCACAGCACGAACGGCAGCGACGCGATCTTCTTCAGCCGGACGCTGGAGTCCCTCAGGTCCCGGGTGTGGAACGCGACGTCGAATCCGCTGTCCAGGAAATCGTAGGTACGGTCGGACATCCCGCCGAGTTCGAACCGCACCTGGATTTTCGGATGGGCGGCCGAGAACGCGGCGATGGCGTCCCCGAGGTCGAGGCTGCCTATCCACTTGGGACAGATGACGCTGAGGGTGCCCTCGGGCCGGTCGTGGAGCTGGGCGATGCCGGCGTCCTCGGCATCGATCTCGTCGAGAATGCGCGCGGCGAACTCGGCGTACCGCTGGCCCGGCTCGGTCAGGCTCACGGAGCGGGCGGTGCGGTTGACCAGGCGGACACCGATCTGCCGCTCCAGTTCCGCCACATGCCGGGAGACCAGGGAGCCGGAGGAGCCGAGTTTCTTGGCGGCTCCGCTGAAACTGCCGACCTGGGCGACGGTGACGAAGCTGTGCATCAGGAGCAGGCGATCCATATTTTCCCTCCGAACGCGCGTGCGGCTCGCGCCGGTCACCCACACAAATCGAATGTCGGCAATTCTGTCAACAGCTCTTCTCTTAAAAGATCGGCCGCGTTTCTCATGGTCAGGCCCTGGATCAGGTCCTGGATCAGGCTCCGTCCGGGGTGATCCGGCCGTAGCCGCGGACGTCCGGGAACGGCGGCTCCCGGTCGGCCTGGAGGTCCACCTGGAAGGTGTTGAGGCACATGCCGAGCATGGTGAAGTTGCCGAGCGCGCCGATGGTGTCGACCAGCCCCTTGCAGCCGAAGTGGGCCAGCGCGCCGGCGAAGGTCTCGTCGGTGACGAAGTGCTCCTCCAGGACCTCCCGGCAGAACTGGTAGAAGGCCTGGTCGGCTTCGTCGTCGAAGACCACCGGACGCTTCTCGGCGATGGCCTTGACGGCGGCCTCCGGGATGCCGGCCTCGATCGCCTGGTGGACGTGGGCGTTCCAGGAGTACTGGGCGTCCCAGTTGCGGGCGGCCATCAGCAGGGTCAGTTCGCGCAGGTGCTTGGGCAGGCTGCAGTCGTACCGGGCGAAGGCGCCGAGCGATTCGGCGCGTTCGCACATCTCCGGGCTGTGCAGCCAGACCCGGAACGGGCCGCGGACGGCGCCGCGGCGGCCCGCGATCCGGGCGGCCAGCTCCTGCTGCCGCGGGTCCATGTCTTCTTCGCTGAGTACGGGGAGCCTCATGGGGGCCGGTACCTGCTTTCTCTCTCCGGCGGCCGTGGGATGCCAGGTGACGCTACAGCCGGATCCGGGCGGCTCACCCCTCCCGGAACGCAAGGTAAAACTGCACGCCAGGGGGCACCCGTTCGCGCGGACGCGGCCTAACGTCGGTCGGCGTACCGCATCGCAGTGGAGAGGAATCCCCGGATGACCACGATCATCAAGGCCGCGTCCGTGCCCCTGCTCGACCGGGGCGGCGCGGTCCTGTCGACGCCGCTGATCACCACGCCGTCGGCGGGTGGGGAGAACCTGATCACGAGCGGGATGAGCGTCTATCCGGTCGGCTCCGGGGCGCCGTTGCACTCGCACAACTGCGACGAGCACGTGACCGTCCTGGAGGGCGAGGCGGAGGTGTGGGTGGACGGCGAGGTGACCCGGCTGGAGCGGTTCGACACCACCTACGTCCCGTCCCCCGTCCCGCACCTGTTCCGCAACGTCGGCGACACCCCCCTGCGGATCCTGTGGGTGTACTCGTCGGGGTACGTCACCCGGACCTTCACGGAGACGGGAAAGACGGTCGAGCACCTCTCCGCCGACGACCAGATGGGCTGAGCCCCGTCCCCGGAAACGTCCCAGGCGTCCCGGGGCACGCGGGGACGACATGACGGCCCTCGGCCATGGCAATCCTCCGAATCGTGATCGCGCTTCGTGGTCACGAGCACGACAGCACGGAGGTTTCCATGTCCCGTCGGATCCTGAAGAGCGGCCTGCTGGCCACGGTCGCGGTGTTCGCGTTCCTGCCCACGGCCGGGGCCGCCACCGCGAGCGCCGCCACTCCGATCCCCGCACCGCAGGGAATCATCCAGTACTACAACTACACCACCCTGCCCGCCCCGGCGGTCGGCCGTCACCACCGGCACTACAGCTACCGCACCGTCGGCCGGGTGACCACGCACCACGTCCGGCTCAACGTCCGCTCCGGCCCGAGCACCCGCTACCGCGTGGTCGGCCACCGTCACAGCAAGCGGCTGGTCCCGGTGGCCTGCAAGACGTACGGCGGTTCGGTGCACGGCAACCACACCTGGTACCGGCTCCCGCACCGCAAGGGGTACGTCTCGGGCCACTACGTCCGGGTCGGCCACGCCGTTCCGTGGTGCTGACGGGTCCGTCGTCCCGCCGTACTCCCTGACCGCCGAGGCCTGTTCGGGAACCCGTTTCCGAACAGGCCTTCGGCATGCACCCCCTGATTGACCGTCTTCACACCTGTTCGCCGATTGCGGCCCCGGCACCCATGGGAAGCCATTCCGACAACAGGGGCGAAACGCCCATAGCGTAGTGAAGTCGAGGCACGCGACATGCGGCACTCCGAAGGAGCGACCACCACCCCACCCGACGAGTCGCCGGCGGCGAGCCTGCGCGAACTGAAGGAGCGTACGGGACTGAGCCTGGCGGCGCTGGCCGCCCGCACCCCGTACAGCAAGTCCGCCTGGCACCGCTATCTCACCGGCGCCAAACGGCCACCGCGCCCGGCCGTGGAGGCCCTGGCCCGGCTCGCGGGCGTCGATCCCGCGGCCGTACTGGCACTGTGCGAGGCCGCCGAGGAGCGGCCGGCCGCGGCTCCGGCACCGGAGCAGCCGCGGTCGCGGCGGTGGTGGCGGCTGCCGCTGACCGCCCTCGCGCTGCTCGCCGTGGCCGGGGTGACCGCGGCCGCCGTGACCGTGTCCGACCGGCGCGCCGCCCAGGGGACGCAGCCGGTGTCGGGGGCGCCGCGCTGCCACGGGCGGTCCTGTCAGGGCGAGTTGCCGGACGCCTCGGCGTGCGCGCGGGACGCGCAGACCAAGAGCAGGGTCACCGGCACTGCGTACGACGTCCGGCTGCGCTACTCCCCCACCTGCGGCACGGCCTGGTCCGAGGTGCGGCTGCACGCTCCGCACGCCCGGGAGGTCTCGGTCCGGGCCGGGCAGGACGTGCTCTCCGCGAGCTATCCCGCCGAGGACTCCGTCGGCTACACCAGCCCGATGCTCTCGGTGCCGACACCCCGGGGGGTGGAGGCGTGTGCGGAGGTCGGGGGGAAGCTGGCGTGCACCGGCCTTGAGGCCGAACCCGACGGTCTGGAGGAGTGAGAAGTGGCGCCGCGCCCGTGGAAGGAGCGCGGCGCCGGACCGGTCGGAGACACCGGTCAGTGGGCGGCGACCAGTTCCTCCTGGTCGTTGCTGCGCTGCGGCTGCCGGGCCGAGCGCAGGGCGGCGATGCCGATGAACACCATCGAGGAGACACCGGCCAGCGCGAAGGCGGTGAAGCCCCAGTCGCCGTTGCCCGCCGCGAGCAGTTGGCCGCCGAGCCAGGGGCCGAAGACGGCACCGAAGCGGCCCATGCCCGAGGTCCAGCCGACGGCGGTGGCCCGGTTGTCCGGGGTGGAGCGGATGGAGACGGTCGCGTAGATCATCGTCTGGGCGCTGTTGAGGAAGACGCCGGTGAGGAAGACGACCACCATGGTCACGCCGGTGGCCATGTGGATGCTGAGCAGGTAGACGCCGACGGCGGTCAGGGCGAACCAGATGGCGGAGATGCGCGGCGCGCCGAACCGGTCGGCGGCGCGGCCGGCGACCAGCATGCCCACGATGCCGCCGAGGTTGAAGACGACGACGAAGGTCAGGGCGCTGCCGAGTTCGTAGCCCTCGCCGCGCATCAGGGTGGGCAGCCAGGTGGCGACGCCGTAGACCAGCAGCAGACCGCCGAAGGAGGCCAGCCAGTACAGCAGGGTCTGGCTCCACTCGCCGCCGCGGAACAGGCCGAGCAGCGCGTCCCAGCGGTCGGCGGCGGTCTTCTTGCCGGTGACGGCGGGCAGTTCGACCTCGTAGCGGTCGGCCAGCGTGCGGGCCTCCTCGCCGCGGCCCTTGGCGACCAGGAAGCTCAGCGACTCCGGCAGGAACTTCAGCAGCACGGGCACGAAGAGCAGCGGGAGCACGCAGACCCAGAAGGCGGCGCGCCAGCCGACCGGCTCGACCAGCCACTTGGCGACGTAGGCGGAGAGGATGCCGCCCGCGTGGTGGGCGGTCATCAGCATGCCGATGGTGATCGCCACCCGGCCGCCCCTGGCGTAGTCCGAGACCATGCTGATCGCGGTCGGCAGCAGACCGCCGAGGCCGACGCCGGCCAGGGTGCGGCCGAGGCCGAAGACGGCGACGCTGCCCGAGACCGCGCAGATGCCGGAGGCCAGCGAGAACAGCGTGACGCAGCCGATCATCAGCTGCTTGCGGCCGATCCGGTCCGCGACCGTGCCCGCGGTCAGGGCGCCCACCAGCATGCCGAAGGTGGCGTAGGAGCCGAGGTCGCCGGCCTGGTCCGGGGTGAGGCCGAAGGTCTTGGTCTCCAGCAGGTGGGGCAGCACCGAGCCGTAGATGAACATGTCAAGGCCGTCGAAGAGCACGGCCAGCCAGCACAGGCCGACGACCAAGAAGGCCAGTTTGCCGCCGCGAGCGGACAGGGCGGGGGAGGAGGACATCTTTGTTTTCCTCTCGTCCAGGAGGCGTTCCCTGGAGGGGAAGCGGTGAAGGGGTCGCGCGGCTCGTGCGGCTGACCCGTGGTGCGTAGACGCTAAGGATCCGGACCCGGGAGTGTCAACGGTTTTGTCAACAATCTCAGCAACAATCCGGACACCGGCCGAGCACCCGGCGGACGGGGTAAACCCGCAGGTGGCAAAGGGGGTGGACGACGCACGGCAGCGCGTCGTCCACCCCCCTGATGGCCGGAAACGGGTCAGTCGACCGGCGGTGTCCCATGAGTGTGGAAGGACTCGATCGTCTTGAGACCCCATGCCTGCCCCTTGGCCCGCTCGGCCTCGGTCCAGGTGATCAGCGGCCAGTCGGGCGCCAGCACCAGCCTGGTGAGCGGGTTGCAGAGCTCGACGCGGTTGCCGCCCGGCTCGTAGACGTACAGGAAGAACGTCTGCTGGATGGCGTGCTTGTGCGGGCCGGTCTCGATGAACACGCCGGTGTCGATGGCGAGATCGGCCGCGCGCAGCACGTCCTCGCGGGTGTCGGTGGCGAAGGCGATGTGGTGCAGCCGCCCGGTCGAGCCCGTCCAGTCCGAGGTGTACACGACGTCGTACGACTTGTTCGTGAAGGTCAGCCAGCGGGCCGCGATCTTCCCGGTGTCGAGCCGGATCTGCTCGGTCGGCCGGGCGCCCAGCAGCTGCTCCTGGAACTCGGCGTTGGCGAGCACGTCGGCGGCCAGGAAGTTGATGTGGTCCAGGCGGCGCACGCCGACGCCCCGGTTGGGCTTGGCCTGCGGCTGGTTCTTCAGCGCGGGCCTGAGCCCTTCGGGGGCCTGATAGTGCTCGCTCTCCCAGTAGAGGGCGTGCTCGTGGCCGTCCGGGTCCGTGGTGACGTAGAGCTTGCCGAGGCCGGGCTCGTCCTCGGCCCAGTGGCCGGTGCCGCCCGCCTCCTCGACCGCCCTGACACGACGGTTGAGGGCCTCCTCGCTGGAGGTGCGCAGGGCGATCCGGCCGAGCCCGGGCCGGTCGCGGGCGGTGAGGACCAGGCTGTGGTGCTCGTAGTCGTCGAAGGTGCGCAGATAGACCGTGTCGCCGTCGCGGCCGTTGACGGTCAGGCCGAGGTAGTCGGTGAAGAAGGCGACGCTGGCGTCCAGGTCCGGGGTGAACAGCTGGGCGTGGCCGATATGGGCGATGTCACCGAGGGGCGGAGCCATCGTTGCCTCCTTGGGGCTGTACGGGGATGGCGGCGGCGCGGGGGAAGACCGTGCCGTCGAAGATCTTGCGGGCGGTGCGGACGACCGCGGTGCGGCGGGCGGCCGGCGGGGAGCCGTCGGACCCGGGGTCGACGCTGGTGTCGATCTCCAGGAATCCGGTGGGGTGTTCGATGCGGATCCGGTCACCGTGCTCCGGGAGCCGGGCGATGCCCTCCCCCACGCTGCCGGGCAGCCTGAGGCCGGCGGCCACGCTCGCGGCGCCGAGGACGCCGATCGAGGTGTGGCAGCGCACCGGGATGAAGGTCCGGGTGGTGACCGCGCCGCCGTCGCGGGGCGGGGCGAGCAGGCTGAGCTTGGGCACGGTGGCGGTCTCGACGTCGCCGAGGCCCATCAGCTTCCCCGCGGCCAGCCGGATCTCGTGCAGCCGGTCGGCCAGGGCCAGGTCCTCCTCCAGGTCCTTGGGCGTCTCGTACCCGGTGACCCCGAGGTCGCGCGCGGCGACGAGCACGGTCGGCATGCCGTTGTCCACACAGGTGACCGTCGTACCGGCCACGGTGTCGCGGACGTTGCCGGTGGGCAGCAGCGGGCTCTGGCCGGCCGGGAACTCGATCACCACCGGGGCCGCCGTGCCGGGCACGCCGGAGATCTCGGCGTCCCCGCTGTAGTCCACCCGCCCACCGGGCGTCAGGAAAGCGGCGATGGCCAGTTCTCCCGTGTTGAGCATGCGAATCCGTACGGAGGTCTCCCCGCCACCGGGGGCCACGAGCCCCCGTTCCACGGCGAACGGGCCGACTCCGGCGAGGATGTTGCCGCAGTTCTGACGGTCGGTCACTTCCCGCCGGTCGACGGCGACTTGGAGGAAGAGGTAGTCGACGTCCGCCTCGGGATCGGCGGACGGCGCGATCACGGCGACCTTGCTGGTGAGGGGGTGCGCCCCGCCCAGGCCGTCGATCTGGCGCGGGTCGGGGCTGCCCATCACCCGCAGCAGCAGGTCGTCGCGGACGGCGGGGTCGGCGGGCAGGTCCTCGGCCAGGAAGTAGGCGCCCTTGGAGGTGCCGCCGCGCATCAGCATGCAGCGCACCTCCGCGGGCCCGGTCACGGGGCGGACTCCTCGTACTCCTGGTACGTCTTGTACTCGACGCCGAGCCGTTTCAGGGTGTCCCGCAGTCCGTAGCGGTCCAGGCCGAGCTGGCCCTCGACGAACGCGGCGCGGGTCGCGGCCTCCTTGGCCTCCCGGGCCTCGGACTTCTCGGCCGTCTCACGGACCCGCTCCCGGGGTACGACCACGACACCGTCGTCGTCCGCGAGAATCACGTCACCCGGGTTGATCACCTGGCCGTCGATGGCGATCGGCACGTTGACCGAGCCACCGGTGGCCTTGACCGTGCCCTGCGAGGAGACCGCCCGGGACCAGCCGGCGAAGCCCATGTCCCGCAGCTCCTGGGTGTCGCGGATCCCCGTGTTGAGGACGACCCCGCGCACCCCGCGCTGCCGCAGCGCGGTCGCGAACAGCTCGCCGAACAGACCGTCCGTGCAGGGCGAGGTGGTGGTGACCACCAGGATGTCGCCCTCGCCGCACTGCTCGACGGCCGCGTGGATCATGAGGTTGTCGCCGGGCCAGCTGAGCACGGTGACGGCCGTGCCCGCGACCCGCACGCCCTGCTGGACGGGCCGGATCCCCGGACCCAGCAGGCCGGTTCGCCCCATCGCCTCGCTGACGGTGGCCACGCCGAAGCCGGCCAGGGCATCGACGTCCTTGAGGCTCGCCTTCGGCGGATTGGTGACGATCACGCCGCTCACGCCAGCTCCTTCGCGATCTGCGGAAACGGCCGCATGAACGCCTCGGCCATGGTGTTGTGCGCCAGGCCCAGGTTCGGGCCGGCGTTCCGCTTGAGCTGGACGCCCCGGCGGACGGCGAGGTCGGTGTAGTAGGCCCACAGGTGCTGCTGGGCGCCGAGGCACTCCATCGCCTTGCGCTTGGTGTCCCAGACCTCGGTGATGTCCAGGAGGACCTCGGGCCGGAAACCGCTCATCTCGGGCTGGTGCGGCTCGAAGTAGAAGACCGGCGGGGCGCCGATGATGTCGCCCGCGCCCGGGTAGCCGATGGCCTGGGCGAGGATACGCGCCTCCAGTGCCATCCGGTTGGCGGCCGGGTGGTCGCCGTTGTAGGGGTCCTCGACGGGGTGGGTGAGCACGACGTCGGGCTGGGTCTCGCGGTAGACGGCGACCAGCTGGTCGGTCAGCTCTCCGGTGGCCACCAGCGGGTAGTCGCCGGCGTCGAAGAAGCGGACCTCGGCGCCGAGAGCGGCGGCGGCCTTCTCCGCCTCCTCCCGGCGTATCGCCTTGATCTCCTCGAGGTTCTTGCCCTCGCGCCACGCCTTGGCGGACTCACCGCGCTCGCCGAAGGTCAGACACGCGATGGTGACCTTCTCGCCCCGGGACGCGGCCAGGGCGATGGCTCCGCCCGCCCGCCACACGAAGTCCCCGGCGTGCGCGGTGACGACCAGGGTGGATCGTGGTGGGGTGACAGGCGCGTTGGCGTGCGTCATTGCAGAAATCTCCTTGGTGGACAGGTGTGCGCCCACCCAGCCCCGGGCGTCTCAGTCGCTCAGCGCGTCGATCACGCTCGTGAGGTGGGCGCGGACGGCCGCCTCGGCCGCCTGCGGGTCCCTGGCCCTGATCGCCTCGATCATCGCCAGATGCTCGTTCAGGGATTGCTGCGGACGCCCCGGGCGCAGCGCCAACTGGAAGCGGTGCCGCACCAGTTGGGCATTGAGCCGCTCCAGCAGCTGCACGGCGGTCTGCTGGCCGGAGATCTCCCGGATCTTGTCGTGCAGGCCGTGGTTGAGCTCGGAGTAGGTGACCGGTTCGCCGTCCGCGACGGCCTTGGTCATGGCCGCCCCGAGGTCCGCGAGTTCGGTGAGGTGCTCGTCGCTGGCCGCGACGGCCGCCTTCGCCGCGCACAGCCCTTCCAGGACCATGCGGCACTCCGTGATCGCGACCGCCTCCTCGACGGTCACCACCCGCACCCGCGAGCCGCGGTTGCGGATCCGCTCGACCAGTCCCTGGGCCTCCAGATCGATCAGTGCCGCACGGATGCTGGCCCGCGTCACACCGAACTCCTCGGCGAGTTCGTTCTCCACCAGCCGCTGGGCCGGGGCCATCTCGCCGTGCAGGATCGCCTGCCGCAACAGCGCGAGCGCATGCTGCTTGGCCTGCTCTCCGGTGCTCGGACGGGCTTCTTTCGGCATCGTTTGCCCTCCCTGAGTGAGTGCCTGTCGAACGTAAATCTAGCCAAACAAGATTGTCAACAATTTTGTCTGCCGTATTGCCGGGACGACCCGTCGCCCCGCACGCTCAGCCGGTGCGGTACAGCTCGCTGAGCAGTTCGAGAACGGCCTGGCGCGCCGGATGCGGATCGTCCCGCCACCAGGCCAGCCGGACGGCGACCGGTTCGGCGTCCCGCACCGGCCGGTAGACGATGCCGGGCCGCGGATACTGGTTGGCGGTCGACTCCGCGGTCACGCCGACACCGCGCCCGGCGGCGATCTCGCTGAGCCAGTCGTCGACCGAGTGCGTCTCCTCGACGGTCGGGCGGGACGGCGCCGGCCACAGCTCGGGAGTGGTGGTGCCGGTGCGCCGGTCGGTCAGGACGGTCCGGTCGGTGAGATCGGCGAGCCGTACGGACCGGCGCCGGGCCAGCGGATCGTCGGCGGCCAGCGCGCACAGCCGCCGTTCCAGCCCCACGATCGCCGTGTCGAACCGCCGGTCCTCAAGGGGCCGCCGCACCACCGCGAGATCACAGGCTCCTTCACCGAGCCCGGCGGAGGCCGTGTTCACCCGGACGAGATGCAGATCGCTCCCGGGGTGCGCGGCCGTCCAGTTCCGCTGGAAGGCCACGGTGTGCCGGCCCACCGCCGACCAGGCGTAGCCGATCCGCAGCCGGGTGTGCCCCGAACCGGCCTCCTGGACCAGGTCGGCGACGGCCGCGAGCACCCGCCGGGCCCGCTCCACCACCCGCAGCCCGCTCGCCGTCGGCGTCACCTCACGCGAGGTGCGCCGCAACAGCCGTACGCCCAGGGCCCGTTCGAGCCCCGCGAGGGTCCGGGACACCGCGGCCTGGGACACCCCCAGGGCGATCGCCGCGTCGGTGAAGGTGCCTTCCTCGACGATGGCGACCAGACAGCGCAGCTGCCGCAGTTCGACCTCATCCATACGGCAAGCGTATAGATCCCGGAGCCCATGCATTTTGCGCAACGCCTGGCCGGGCGGACTCTGCTGTCATGCGACGAGTCCTGGCACGCCCGGCCCCCTCGGCCGCGGCCCCCGCCGCCGAGCCGGGGCGGCGGGCCGGCGTGGCGACCATGTTCGGCAGCGGCCTGTCCAACCAGACCGGCGCGGCGATCGGCGCCCTGGCTTTCCCGGTCCTCGGCCCGCTCGGTGTGGTGGCCGTACGGCAGTACGTGGCCGCGCTCGTCCTGGTGGCCGTCGGCCGCCCCCGGCTGCGCGCCTTCACCTGGCGGCAGTGGTGGCCGGTGCTGCTGCTGGCGGCGGTCTTCGGCACGATGAACCTGACCCTGTACACCGCGATCGACCGCGTCGGCCTGGGTCTGGCGGTCACCCTGGAGTTCCTGGGCCCGCTCACCATCGCCCTGGCCGCGTCCCGCCGCCGACTGGACGCGGGGTGCGCGGCGCTGGCGGCGGCCGGGGTGGTGGTGCTGATGCGCCCCCAGCCGTCGACGGACTACCTGGGGATGGGCCTGGGCCTGATCGCCGCGGGCTGCTGGGCGTCGTACATCCTGCTGAACGGGGTGGTGGGGCGGCGGATACCGGGGGCGCAGGGATCGGCGGCGGCCGCGTCCGTATCGGCACTGACGTTCCTGCCGATCGGAGTCGTGGTGGCGCTGCGGCACCCGCCGACGACCGGGGCCGTCCTGTGCGCGGTGACGGCCGGCATCCTGTCGTCGGCGGTGCCGTACCTGGCCGACCTCCTGACCCTGCGCAAGGTCCCGGCCCAGACGTTCGGCCTCTTCATGAGCGTCAACCCGGTCCTGGCAGCGGTGGTCGGCTGGGTCGTACTGAGGCAGAGCCTGGGGGTGGCGGAGTGGGCGGCAATCAGCGCGGTGGTCGCCGCCAACGCGGTCAGCATCACAAGGAGGACCCGCTGAGGCGCCCCTTGGGGGCGCTGGGCTGTGTCCATATGCGGCTCCGCCGCGTGGGCGCGGACCTGCCCCCACCTGCCCGCAGCCCGCCCACTACCGAAACCGCCCCTTCAGTTCACGGCCTCCCCCCACCCCGCTCCGACCGCAATAGCCTGCCGCCACCCCCGAAGCACCTTCGGCGGCACCCCCACCGCGAGCACCCCGCTCAGCCGCTCCCCGGTCCGGTACGCGGCGACGAACCGCCCCTCCTCCAACTCCCCCTCCACGAGCCGTACTTCGTCGTGGTCCCGCAGATACCCGTACGCCTGGATCTTCATGTCGTACTGGTCCGACCAGA
The DNA here is from genome assembly GCF_043201895.1 of Streptomyces sp. NPDC048254. Lineage (NCBI taxonomy): Bacteria > Bacillati > Actinomycetota > Actinomycetes > Kitasatosporales > Streptomycetaceae > Streptomyces > Streptomyces sp. NPDC048254. The sequence goes on along the minus strand of NZ_JBICZJ010000004.1, from coordinate 326,063 downwards.
AGTACGGCACCGGCGCGAACGGCTTGCGCGCCTCGGGGTTGAGGAGATTGCGCGCGGCGGCCATCCCCTGCTCCGCCGCGTTCGTCCGGTGCTCGATCCGCATCGACACCCCGAACAGCGGGTTGTACCAGCGGGCGACGTCACCGGCCGCGTACACGTCCTTCGCGGCCTCGCAGTACTCGTCGCAGATCACCCCGTCGCCCACGGAGAGCCCGGTCCCGGCCAGCCACTCGACGTTCGGCAGCGAGCCGACCGCGACCAGTACCTCGTCGGCGTCGATCGTCTCCCCGTCGGCGAGCCGCACCCCGTCCTCGGTCACCTCCGTGACGGAGACACCGGTCCGCAGGTCCACCCCGCGCTGGAGATGGGCCCGGGTCAGCACCCGCCCCACCTCCTCACCGACCGCGTGCGCGAGCGGTACCGGCGCCGGTTCCAGAAGGGTGACCTGCGCACCGAGCTTCCAGGCCACGGCGGCGGCCTCGGCACCGAGGAACCCGGCACCGACCACCACCAGCCGCTGCCCCGGCCCGATCCGCTCCCGCAGGGTCAGCGCGTCGTCGAGGGTGCGCAGCACGTGCGCGCCCTCCCCGGGCAGCCGGCGCGGCCGTACGCCCGTGGCGACGATCAGCCCGTCGTACGGCAGCAGGGACCCGTCGGCCAGACGTACCGTACGGTCCGCCACGTCCAGCCCGGTCGCTGTCGCCCCGAGCCGCAACTCCAGTCCCAGGGAGTCCAGTTCGGTCGGCGCCCGCAGTACCACCCGCTCCGTCGCCCACTCGGCCGACAGCACCTGCTTGGACAGCGGCGGCCGGTCGTACGGCGGATGGAGTTCGTCGCCGACGAGGGTGAGCGTGCCGTCGTAGCCCTCACGGCGGAGCGTCTCGACCGCCGCGAGGCCCGCGGCCGAGGCGCCGACGACCACGATCCGGTTCATCGCTCCACCAGTCGGATGGCGGCGGCGGGGCAGACCGCCACGGCCTCGCGGACGTCGTCGAGGATCTCCTCGGCGGGCTTCTCGTCCAGCACGAAGGCGATACCGTCCTCGTCCCGCTGGTCGAAGACCTCGGGGGCGACGAGCACGCACTGCCCGGATGCGACGCACTTCGGTTCGTCCAGTTCGACATGCATGACGTTCTCCTTTGCTCCTCTTGCTCTTGTTGCTCTTGTTGCTCTTGTTGCTTTTCGTGGGGGTTGGTGGGTTACCAGGCGACCGGGAGTTCGTGGACGCCGTACACACCGCCGTTGTGTTTGAAGGGCAGGTCGGCGAGGTCGGCGGCGAGCCTGAGGGTGGGGATGCGCCGGTAGAGCGTGCCGTAGACCACCTGGAGCTCCATCCGGGCCAGCGGCTGGCCCAGGCACTGGTGGACGCCGAAGCCGAAGGCGACATGACGGCGGGCGTCGCGGGTCAGGTCGAGGCGGTCCGGGTCGGGGAAGGCCTCGGGATCCCGGTTGGCGATGTCACTGGCCATGATCACGCCTTCACCGGCCCTGATCACCTGTCCGGCGACCTCGATGTCCGCCAGGACCGCACGGCGCCGGCCGCTGTGCACGATGCTCAGATAGCGCAGCAGCTCCTCGACCGCGCCGGCGATCACCTTGGGGTCGTCGCTGTCGCGCAGCAAGGCGAGCTGCTCGGGGTGTTCGAGCAGGGCGAGGGTGCCGAGGGTGATCATGTTGGCGGTGGTCTCGTGCCCCGCGAGCAGCAGCAGGACGCCCATCTGCGCGGCGTCCAGCCGGGTCAGCTCACCGGCCTCGACGCGGGCCACCAGGCCGGAGAACAGGTCCTCGGCGGGGTTCTGCATCTTCTCGCCCATCAGCCGGTCGAGGTACCCGACCAGCCTGCCGTGCGCCGCCGTCCGGTCCTCGACGGAGGTGTCCCGGCTGATCAGGAGCTTGCTGTTCTCCTGGAAGAAGTTGTGGTCCTCGTAGGGCACTCCGAGCAGGGCGCAGATGACCAGCGAGGGCACCGGAAGCGCGAAGACCTCGACCAGGTCGACGGGGTTGGGGCCGTCCAGCATCGCGTCGATCAGGTCGTCGACGATCTTCTGTACGGCGGGCCGCATGGCCTCGACGCGCTTGACCGCGAACGGCGCGGTGACCATACGGCGCAGCCGGGCGTGCTCGGGGTCGTCCATCATGATGAAGCTGATGTTGTTCTTGCCGTTGCTGGGCGCCTGGAGCGGGTATCCGGGACGGTCGGCTTCGGCGCTGACCCTCGGATCGAGCAGCACGGCACGCTGGTCGGCGTACCGGGTGACCAGCCAGTAGTCCTTGCCGTCCCAGAGCCGGACCTTGGCGAGGGGCCCCGCCTCCTGGGCGGCCTTCAGCGCCGGGGGCGGGTCGAAGGGGCAGCGCATGGAACGGGGCATCGGGAAGTCGGGGGTCCCCGCGGTGGTGCCGGGTGCGGCGCCGGTCAGGGTGTCGGCCATCTCTGTCTCCTCGGGGTGGGGGACTCCGCTCGGTGCGGAGCGCCGGGACGATGGGCACGAGGCCTCGATAAGCACATGCAAACAGGGTGGGCTGTCCACTTCCGGTCAGTTTCCTGACACGGAGCCGACGTGGGCCAGGCGGCAGGACGGCGCTGTCGCGGTACCGCGTACGGCATGGGCGGTCACCAGGTCGTCCATGCCGGGCAGTTCGGCGTCCATGACGACCAGGTCGAACCGCTGCGCCACGAGCCGCCGCGCCACTTCGGCCCCGCCGCCCGCGGCACCGGTCCGGTAGCCGGCCAGCTCCAGGGTGGTGGTGAGGAGATCGGCGGTGTCCGGGTCACCGGCGGCGACCAGAAGCCACTGCCCACTGCCACGGGCCAGCGGTTGGGGTGACGAAGAGCTGCCGTACACGGGACGACCCATTCGTTCGAGGCTCGGTCAATTCGCTTGCTTGACTCAAGTAAGCCACATGTGCTTGCCTAACTCAAGTAACCGGGGCGACGCTGAGCGGAGGCCGCCCCGAGGGTCTGCCCCGGCGGACAGGCCCTGGCGCCGGACCCGTGGGGACGGGGACCGGCGCAGCCCTCGGGCCGGGTGCCGGCCCACTCCCCGCGGCCCGGCACCCGGCCCGAGGGCACCTCCCCGGTCGCAGCACCGCCGGGCGAGCCGCGGCGCTCGCCCGTCTCAGCACCTCCAGAAAGCGAGAGTCACCCCATGGCCACGATGAAGTCCGTACAGACCGGTGGCGTCGGCAAAATCGAGGTCGTGGACGTCGAACGTCCCGTGCCCGGCCCCAAGGACGTGCTGCTGAAGATCCGCGCGGGCGGCATCTGCGGCACCGACGTCACCTTCCTGCACATGGGCGGCATGCCGTCCCGTGCCCATCTGGGCGGCGACCTGACCCCGATCGCCCTGGGCCATGAGCCGGCCGGCGAGATCGTCGAGGCCGGCGCCGAGGTCACCGGGCTGAAGGTGGGCGACCGGGTGGTCGTGAACCCGCAGGACGCGCCCACGGGGATCATCGGCTGCGGCGGCCGGTACGGCGCGCTGAGCGAGTACCTGCTGATCGAGAACGCCGAGGCCGGCCGGAGCGTCGCGGCGTTCCCGGACGCCGTGCCCTTCGAGGTCGCCGCCCTCAACGAGCCGATGGCCGTCTCCCGGCACGCGGTCAACCGCTCCGGCGCCGACCCCGACGACAAGGTGGTCGTGTTCGGCGCCGGGCCGATCGGCCTGGGCGCGGCGATCTGGCTGAAGCTGCGCGGGGTCAGGCACGTCGTCGTCGCGGACGTGATCCCGGCCCGGCTGGAGAAGGCCCTGGCCGTGGGCGCGGACGCGGTCGTCAACTCGGCCGAGGAGGACGTCACCGCGCGGCTGACCGAGCTGCACGGGCAGAGCGCCAACGCGCTGGGCCAGCCCCGCCCGGGGACGGACGTCTTCATCGACGCGGCCGGCGCCCCCGCCGTCTTCAACACCGTGGTGGCCAACGCCAAGTGGCACGCCAGGCTGGTCATGGTCGCCGTGCAGAAGAGGGGCGAGATCGACCTCGGCGGCATGCTGCGCAGCGAGCTGACCCTCGTCGCCTCGCAGGGCTACCCGACCGAGATCTTCGAGGTGACCCCCGAACTGGTCGAGCACCACGAGCGGTTCGCGCAGCTGATCAGCCACCGCGTCCCGTTCACCGAGGTCCAGCACGCCTTCGGGCTGGCGCTCACGCCGGGCGCCGCGGAGAAGGTCGTCGTCACCTTCGATGCGTAGCCGTGACGGGCGCCAGCCACAGCCCGAGGAGCGCGTCGGTGAGCCCGGTGGCCGCGTCGCTCCAGGTGGCGCGGGGGGTGTCGGTGCCCTCGGCGAGGGCGCGCTCGCGCTCGGCGCAGGTGTGCAGGATCAGCGTCCGGGCCATCTGGCCGCGTTCGGCGCGGACTTCGGGGGGCAGTTCCGGCAGCCGCCGGTTGAGCCCGGCGACGGCCTCACGGAGCGACGGCGAGGCGAGGGACTCCCCGACCATGATCTCGTAGAGGACCGGGTCGGTCGCCACCTGGGCACAGAAGCGGGCGTACCAGGTGCGGCTGCCCAGGCCCGCGAGGTGTTCGGTGATCGGCCGGACCAGGCAGTCCACCCGGTCGCGGATGTCGTCGGAGTCGCCGACCGCCGCCAGCAGGCGGACCCGGATCTGCTCGATCCGGTCGAAGTGCCGGGCGGCGATCGCGCGGACCAGGTCGGCCTTGGTGCCGAAGTGGTAGCCGACGGCGGCGTTGTTGCCCTGGCCGGCGGCCTCGCTGACCTGGCGGTTGGACACGGCGTACACGCCCTGTTCGGCGAAGAGCCGTTCCGCCGTGCTCAGGATCGCCTCCCGCGTCGCGCTGGCCTGCTCCGCCCGCGCCGTCCTGCCCGCCATGCCCACCACCGCTCCGGGACCGTGCACCGCCCGGCGCGGCCGGTCCCGCGAGCCGTACCGGGGCCTCGCCCGGGGCGGGGAGGTCCAGCCGGGAAAGCGTACGCGGCAGCGGCGCGCGGTGCCCGCCGTTCCCGCCAGTAAGGTAAGTCAAGCGACTGACTTAAAGTATATCGTGTCGCTGCGTGTCGCCCTGCGCCGCTCCCTGTTCTGCCTACGGAGGCCCTCTCCCATGTCCGAAGCCCCTGTCCAGCCCGCCCGGTCCCCGGGACCGGCACGCCCCAGTCCGAACGCGGTGGTGGCGGTGCTGGCCCTGGCCGGTATCACCGTCTCGCTGATGCAGACCCTGGTGATCCCGATCGTCCCGGAGCTGCCGAAGTACCTCGACGCCTCCGCGTCCAACGCTGCCTGGGCGGTGACGGCGACCCTGCTGGCCGCCGCCGTGGCCACCCCGGTGGCCGGCCGTATCGGTGACATGTTCGGCAAGCGGCTGATGCTGCTGATCAGCCTGGTGCTGCTGGTCTCGGGCTCGGTGGTGTGCGCGCTGAGCGACGAGCTGGTCCCGATGATCGTCGGCCGTACCCTCCAGGGTCTGGCGGCCGCCGTGGTCCCGCTGGGCATCAGCATCATGCGCGACGAGCTGCCGCCGGAGCGTCTCGCCGGCTCGACGGCGCTGATGAGCGCCTCACTGGGCGTCGGCGGCGCGCTGGGCCTGCCGGCCGCGGCCTTCATCGCGGACCACTTCGACTGGCATGTGCTGTTCTGGACCTCGGCCGCCCTGGGTGTCGTCGCCTTCGCGCTGGTCGTGTTCCTGGTACCGGAGTCCAAGGTGCGCTCGGGCGGCCGCTTCGACGCGGTCGGCGCCGTGGGCCTGGCGGTCGGCCTGGTCTCGCTGCTGCTCGCGGTCTCCAAGGGCGCCGACTGGGGCTGGGCGAGCGGCACCACGCTCGGCCTGTTCGCGCTCGCGGTCGTGGTCCTCGTCGCCTGGGGCTTCTTCGAGCTGCGCACCGCCCGGCCGCTGGTCGACCTGCGCACCACGGTCCGCCGCCAGGTGCTGTTCACCAACCTCGCCTCGATCGCGTTCGGTTTCTCGATGTTCGCGATGTCCCTGGTGCTGCCGCAGCTGCTCCAGCTGCCGACCCAGACCGGCTACGGCCTGGGCAAGTCGATGATGACGGTCGGTCTGGTGATGGCTCCGCAGGGTCTGGTCATGATGGCCTTCGCCCCGGTCTCGGCCGCGATCACCAAGGCCAGGGGCCCGAAGGTGACGCTGATGATCGGCGCGGTGATCGTCGCCGCGGGCTACGGCCTCAACATCGCCCTGATGTCCGAGGTCTGGCACCTGATCCTGGTCTCCTGCGTCATCGGCGCCGGTGTCGGCTTCGCCTACGGCGCGATGCCCGCGCTGATCATGGGTGCCGTGCCGGCGTCCGAGACGGCCGCCGCAAACAGCCTCAACACCCTGATGCGGTCCATCGGTACGTCGGTGGCCAGCGCCGTCGCCGGTGTGATCCTTGCTCAGATGACGATCAGCCTCGGCGGCGCCACGCTGCCCTCCGAGAACGCGTTCAAGGTCGTCATGGCGATCGGTGCGGGCGCGGCCGTGCTGGCCTTCGTCCTCGCCTCCTTCCTGCCCGGCCGCCGCCCGGCGGACGCGGAGCCCGCACCGGCCCCGGTCGAGCCCGCGGCGGAGTCGGTGCACTGAGCGACGCGCGGGGAGCGGGCCGTGCCTTCGGGGGGCGGCCCGCTCCCCGGGTACCGACCGGCGTACCCGTACACCTCCTGACAACGGGCGAGATGGCCCGGGGTGGTCCGGGCCGGTTCCCGAGCAGCTGATGCGGAGACCTCCCTCCCGGCCCGGCCGCCGTATCGCCGGCCGTGGTCACGGGAATCCGACCGAGCGGCCGATTGAGCATCCCTGGCAGCGTCACGCCAAGGACCACGCCCGCACCGTCGACACGCCGGCGCCGGCGCTGTTGTTCGCCTCGTTCCTGTCCGGCGGCGGGACTCATCACCAGGTTCCCGGCCGCGCCCGCGCCCGGGGCCCGGCTCGCCGCCCCCGAACAGCTGCGCGTGCTCACCGCGCGGGAGCGCGAGGCGATGGCGCTGGCGCTGGCGGCACAGGGCCGCTCCAACGAGGAGATCGCCGGGAAGCTGTTCGTCTCCCCGCTGACCGTGCGCACCCACATCCACCGGGCGATGACCAAGCTGGACGCCCGCGACCGGGCCCAACTCGTGGTGATGGCCCACCAGTCGGGGCTGGTACAGCTGCCGCCCCCGGCGAGCGGCTCCTGACGGCTGTTCGGGGGAACCGGCGCCACGGGACGCGTGCCACTGCCGTACGCGGTTCACATCTTCTGCCGTGACCACCGCCCTGCCGCTGATCCCGCCCATGCTCGCCACGCCCGGCAGGCTGCCGCCCGCCGCGCAGGACGCCCGGTGGGCGTACGAGACCAAGCAGGACGGCCAGCGCGCGGTCGTCTATCTGCCCGGCGACGGCGGACTGCTGCTGCGCGCCCGGTCCGGCGAGGAGATCACCGCCGCGTATCCCGAACTGCGCCCGCTGGGCGGGATGCTGGGCCGGGTACCGGCGATCCTGGACGGCGAGGTGCTGGCCCTCGACGAGCGCGGACGCGCCGACTTCCAGCTGCTGCAGAGCCGGATGGGCCTGGCCCACGCCCCGGCCCGGGCGGCACGGATGGCGGCCCGGGTCCCGGTCCACCTGGTGCTGTTCGACGTGCTGCACCTGGAGGGCGGCCCGCTGCTGAGGGTGCCCTACGCGCAGCGGCGGACCCGGCTGGAGTCGCTGGGCCTCGACGGCCCCTACTGGTCGACGCCCGGTGCCGTCGTCGGGCACGGCGCCGAGGCGCTGCGGGCCACCCGGGAGCACGGCCTTGAGGGCCTGGTCTGCAAGCGGCTGGACTCGGTGTACGAGCCGGGGGTGCGGTCCCGTGCCTGGATCAAGATCCGGAACATGCGCGCCGAGGACGTGATCGTCGGCGGCTGGCTGCCGGGCAAGGGGCGGCTGACCGGGCTGCCGGGCGCGGTACTGGTCGGCCAGCGGTCCGCCGACGGACGGCTGCGGTACGTCGGCGGGGTGGGCACCGGCTGGAGCGAGGCGGAACGGACCGAACTGGCCGCGCTGCTGCGGGTCGCCGGAACCGACGCATGCCCCTTCGACCCGGTCCCGCCGGTCCCGGGCGCGCACTGGGTGCTGCCCCGGCTGGTCGGCGAGGTCAACTACAGCACCCGGACCCGGGCCGGGCTGCTGCGCCAGCCGTCCTGGCTGCGGCTGCGCCCGGACCTCACGCCGGAGGAGTCGGCGGCGGACCTGCCGGACGGCATCGGCTGACCGCCGCCGGTGCCGATCCGGCGTACACCGACCGACTGTTGGGCGGGGCTTCACCAGCGGGACGCCCGGGACGTCTTGGCAAAGTCTTGACCGAAGAGGAAGCTGAACCTCCCTTCCCCCCACAGCAGTTGGAGGCCTCCGTGTCGTCACGGACGTTCCGCATCGGTCGCCGCAGATGGCTGACCGGACTCGCCGGTGCCGCCGCCCTGGTCGTCGCCTTCCCCGCCGCCGCCTTCGCCGCCCCTCCGCAGGCGCTGCCCGCCAACGCCGAGACGGTCGAGAAGACCTACCAGCCGGCCTTCGACTACGACACCGACGGCTGCTATTCGACGCCCGCGATCGGCCCCGACGGCACGGTCAACGGCGGCCTCAACCCGACCGGCGCGCTCAACGGCTCGTGCCGGGACGCCTCCGACCTCGACAACACCAACAGCTACTCGCGTTACAAGTGCAACAACGGCTGGTGCGCCTACCTGTACGGCCTGTACTTCGAGAAGGACCAGGCGATCGCGGGCAGCAGCATCGGCGGGCACCGGCACGACTGGGAGCACGTCGTGGTGTGGGTGCAGAGCGGCCAGATCAAGTACGTGTCGACGTCCAACCACGGCTCGTTCACCGTGCACGCCGCGTCCGAGGTCCGCTTCGACGGCACCCACGCGAAGATCGTCTACCACAAGGACGGCGTCAGCACGCACTGCTTCCGGCTGGCCAACTCCAACGACGAGCCGCCGGAGAACCACAAGGGCACCTGGCAGTACCCGCCGCTGGTCGGCTGGAACGGCTACCCGGCCGGCCTGCGCGACAAGCTGAGCGCCTACGACTTCGGCAGCGCCAACTTCGGCCTCAAGGACGCCAGTTTCGCCTCCCACCTCACCTCGGCCAAGCCGTCGGGAATCACCTTCGACCCGGGCGCCTGACCCCGGCGCCCGGCCGGGCGCCGTGACCTGCGGAGTACCTTTGCCCGCTGCGCACGGCGCCCGGCCCGGCCACGGCGGCGTGCACGGCAGCCGACAGGATGTCGGAATCCGCGGCCGGCACGAAGGTCTATCGTGTCCCCATGTCCGTGCCCGAGTTGATCCGCATCGTCTCCCGAGACTCTCCGATGGCGCTCGCTCAGGTGGCCCGTGTCCGGGCCGAGTTGGCCGCCCTGCATCCGCACGTGCGCACCGAGGTCGTGCCGGTCAGGACGACCGGCGACAAGTGGCTGGGCGACCTGTCCCAGGTGGAGGGGAAGGGGGCGTTCACCAAGGAGGTGGACGCCGCGCTGCTGGCCGGCGAGGCGGATCTCGCCGTGCACTGTGTGAAGGACGTGCCGGCGGACCGGCCGCTGCCCGCCGGAACCGTGTTCGCGGCGTTCCTGAAGCGGGACGACATCCGTGACGCCCTGGTTCACCCGGGCGGGCTCACCCTGGACCAGTTGCCGCCGGGCACCCGGATCGGCACCTCCGCGGTCCGCCGGATCGCCCAGCTGGCGGCCACCCATCCGCATCTGGAGTGCGTGCCGTTCCGCGGCAACGCCAACCGGCGCCTGGAGAAGCTCGCCGCCGGGGACGCCGACGCCCTGCTGCTCGCGCTGTCGGGCCTGGAGCGGATCGATCGTACGGACGTGATCAGCGAGGTCCTCGACCCGGAGACGATGATGCCGCCGATCGGCGCGGGCATCCTCGCGCTGCAGTGCCGGGAGGGCGACACCGAGCTGATCGACGTGGTGAGCGAGCTCGGCGACCCGGACACCTACCGGGAGGCCACCGCCGAGCGGATGTTCCTGCACGTCCTCCAGGGGCACTGCAACAGCCCCATCGCCGGCTACGCCCGGGTCGACGGCGGCGGCGAACTGTCGCTGCGCGCCTGTGTGTTCACCCCGGACGGCAAGACCCGGCTGAACGCGCACGAATGGGCCGGCCGGCTCGACCCGGCCACGCTCGGCACCTCGGTCGCCGTGGCCCTGCTGCGGCAGGGCGCCCGCGAGATCATCGACGGCATCCCGCACTAGGCGCTCCGCTGGTGGCGCCGGGATGTGTCATCGTTCGGCTGCGGGCGCGTGGGGGTTGCTCGCGCCCTCGCGGCGGTAGCCGCACATTCAATACAGCCCCGTGCCCCTTACGGGGCGCGTTGTCGCTCAGGGAGCAGTCGGGCCGGGCTCGGTCTGGTCCTTGAGGAAGGCGGTCACCTGGTGGGCCAGGCTGCCCGGTGCCGCGCTCTGGCAAGCCGTGGCGGTCGTCGACTCCAGTACGCCGATGCCGCCCGCCCACAGCCGCCGGTCGGTCCAGTCCTCGTCGACCCGCAGCTGGATCTGGATGTCCACCTGGGTGAGGGCGGCCTCCGGGCCGGCGGCGTAGAGCACGGCGGTGGCGCGGCGCAGCGGGTAGACGTCGAAGCCCTCGATGAACTGGGAGCTGCGCCAGTCGATGACCGCGCCCTCCCCGTCGGGGCCCACCCGCACGTCGATCTGGCCGTCCTCCAGCTGGACGCCGAAGTGACGGGACCCGCGGTTCTCGACGGTCACCCGGACACAGAAGTACGTCAGCCCGGCCGCGGCGTCGTCCCGGCCGCGCGGCGGCTCGGACTTCTCCAGGCGGTGGACGCGGACCCGCAGACCGGCATGCTCGTCGTACTCGTGCCAGTCCCCGACCACGTTCGGCTCGTACACAGTGCCCCTTTCGACCCCCGCTGTTTATCTGTGCCCTCAGCGCACTGTCAAATGCACGGAATGCGCTGTGGCCAGGGGGTTCGCCCGCTTTGATCGCTGATCAAAGCCTTGCGCAGCGGTTATCCCGCCCCGGGCCTCCGGGGCGGGACACAGGCGCGTGCCGCACATCACGTCGGCGTCCCACCCGCGGCAAGATCAGCGGGCCAGGCGGCCGAGCAGCGAGGAGGCGGCGGCGATACCGAGAGCGGCGGCGACCGCCAGCACGGCGAAGTCGAGGCCGAGATGCGAGGGCGTGCCGAGCAGCAGCCCGCGCAGCGCGTCGACCTGGTAGCTCAGCGGGTTGATCTTGCTGACCACCTGGAGCCAGCCCGGCATGATCGCCACCGGGTAGAGGGCGTTGGAGCCGAAGAACAGCGGCATGGTGATCGCCTGTCCGATACCCATCAGCCGGTCGCGGCTGAGGACGATGCCCGCGATGCTCATCGACAGGCAGGAGAAGAAGGCGGAGGCGAGGACGACGGCCAGCCCGACCCCGAGCAGCTTCAGCGGGTTCCAGGTGAGCGAGACCCCGAGGATCGCGGCGATGACGATCACCACGACGGCCTGGATCAGCGACTTCACCCCGGCCGCGAAGGCCTTGCCGGTGATGAGGGCCGAGCGCGGGGTGGGGGTGACCAGGAGCTTGTTGAGGATGCCGGCGTCGCGTTCCCAGATGATCTGGATGCCGTAGAAGATGGCGATGAACATCGCGGACTGGGCGATGATGCCGGGTGCGAGGTAGTCGATGTAGGGGATGCCGCCGGTGGGTATCGCCTTGATCCTGGTGAAGGTCTGGCCGAAGATCAGCAGCCACAGGGCCGGTTGTATCGCCCGGGTGTAGAGCTCGGTGCGGTCGTGGCGGAGCTTCTGGAGCTCGACGGCGCACATGGCGACCACCCGGGCCGGCAGCAGCCGCCACCCGGAGCGCGGCTGGGGCGGCGTCAGCAGCAGGGATGGTGCCGCCGTGCGCTCAGCCGACGCGGTTCGCGGTGCGGCGGGTGCTTCGGACATCGCGGAATCCTCCTGACTGGTCGTCGAGGCCGCTGCCGGCCACGTCGCGGAAGACGTCTTCGAGGGTGGGCAGGGTGTCGGTGCCCCGGCGTTCGGCGAGGCCCCGCCTGAGCTCGTCGGGGGTGCCGAGGGCGCGGATGCGGCCGCGGTGCATCAGGCCGACCCGGCCGCAGTGCTGGTCTGCCTCGTCCATGTAGTGGGTGGTGACCAGGACGGTCATCCCGGTGGCTTCGCGTACGGCGTTGATCTGGTCCCACACGCCGGTGCGGGCGATCGGGTCGAGGCCGATGGTCGGCTCGTCGAGGATCAGCAGCCGGGGCGCGCTGACCAGCGCCTGGGCCAGTTCGAGGCGCCGGACCATACCGCCGGAGTAGGTGCCGGCGAGCCGGTCGGCGGCGTCGGCGAGGTCGACGGCCTCCAGCGCCTGCGCGACCCGCTCGGCGCGCTCGCGCCGGGAGACGTCGAAGACCCGGGCGAACAGGGCGACGTTCTCGCGTCCGGTGAGCCCGCTGTCGGCGGACAGCTGCTGCGGGACGTAGCCGAGCAGTCTGCGGACGGCCATCCGCTCCCGGCCGGTGTCGTGGCCGAAGACGCGGACCATCCCGGCGGGAACCGGAAGCAGGGTGGTGATGCAGCGGATGGCGGTGGTCTTGCCGGCGCCGTTGGGGCCCAGCAGGCCGAAGACCTCGCCCTCGCCGACGGTCAGGTCGAGCCCGTCCACGGCCCTGGTCTCCCCGAAGGTGTACGAGAGCCCCGTGCAGGCGACTGCGGTGGTGTCCGGCGTCATGATTCCTCGGCCTCCTCGTGCAGGGTGACGGCCAGCCTGCGCAGCGCCGGCAGCGCCGCCTTCAGCGCCGCCCGGTCCGCCTCGTCGAGCCGGGACACATGGCTCACGACGAGGTCCGCGCGGCGCCGCTGCCAGTCGGCGAGCCGCTTCTCGGCGGCCTCGGTCAGCAGCAGCCGGGCGGCCCGGCGGTCGGCGGGGTCGGTCTCGCGGAGCAGGTAGCCGTCCTTGACCAGCTGGTTGACCAGGGTCGACACCGAGTTGCTCGCCAGGTACAGCTCCTTGGCCGCGTCCGAGATGCCGATCCCGGGCCGCGACTCGACCAGGCGCAGCAGCTCCACCTCGGCGCCGCGCAGCCGGGGCAGCGCGAGTCCGCGGCGCAGCCGGCGGCGGATCAGCCGCTGGATCCCGACGAGCGCGTCGGCCAGCTCTTCCGGAAAGGTCTCCGATTTCACACCTGGAAGATTACCTCTGTTACAGAGGTAATCCCACCCATCGAACGGTCAAGGGGGCCCGCGAATTGTTTGGTTATGCCCTATTCGGGGCATTGGCTGTTCAGTGCTTCGGACCGGAGGCACGTGCGTGGGAGCCGCTTTCCGCCGGTGCCCCCGTGTTCTCCCCGGGGTCCGAGTGCGTTCCTCCCACGGTGTCCGTCCACACAGCACCCGCTGAGGGAGGTGCGCCCCATGCGTGCCACCACCGCCACCGTCGCCACCACCAGGCCCCACCCCCACGACGACGCGCCCGACACGGCAGCGGACTTCGTCCGGCTGGCCGGCCTGCCCGAGGGCCCGGAGCGCCGCGCCCTGCGGGACGGACTGGTCGAACTCTGGCTGCCCATGGCCGAGCGGATCGCCGTACGGTTCCGCGGCCGCGGGGAGGCCCTGGAAGACCTCTGCCAGGTCGCCGCGCTGGGACTGGTGAAGGCCGTCGACCACTACGACCCCGCGCGCGGCAGGGCCTTCGAGGCGTACGCCGTGCCGACGATCACCGGCGAGATCAAGCGCCACTTCCGGGACCACATGTGGACCCTGCACGTGCCACGCCGGGTCCAGGAGCTGCGCAACCGGGTCCGGGTCGCCCTCAAGGAGCTGGACCAGACCTCCCCCGGCGGCGCGCCCACCGTGGCCGAGATCGCCGAGCGGGCCCAGCTCACCGAGAGCGAGGTGCACACCGGGATGGAGGCCCTGGACTGTTTCTCGGCGCTGTCGCTGGACGCCGAGGTGTCCGGCGCCGACGGCTACGCGCTCGGCGACACGCTGGGCGGCCCCGACCCCGGCTACGACCTGGTCGTCGACCGCGCCGCGGCCGAGCCCTGTCTCCAGGGCCTTCCCGAGCGTGACCGGCTCATCCTCTACCTGCGGTTCTTCCGCGGCATGACACAGAGCCGGATCGCCGAGCAGCTGGGCGTCTCGCAGATGCACGTCTCCCGCCTGCTCAGCGCCTGCTTCGAGCGGCTGCGCGAGGAGCTGCTGACCGAGGCGGGCTGAGTCTCACCCGGACGGTGCACCGGGGATCTGCGTCGGCCCGTACCGGTCGAGGGCGTCCTCCAGTTCGGCACGGATCTCGGCGGGCATGTCCCCGGTACGCCCCCACACGAGGATCAGCTCCGCGACGTTGCGGAGCTTGATGTTGGTGTGCTGGGAGACCTCCTTGAGCACCTCCCACCCCTCGTCGGGGCTGACCCGGCCGAGCGCGACCACCATCCCGATCGCCTGGTCCACCACGGCATGGGAGGCGATGGCCTCCTTGAGCTGGTCGATCTCCTCCCGGAGATGGAGGACCGAATCCGCCTCGCTCTCGCTCACTCCCCCATCGTCCTCACTCGTCTGGCGGAGTGCCACCGGGGTACTCGGCAGGCACCCCGGCCGCTGCCGGTTGGAGACTGGTGACAGACCGGTTCCCCCGCCGGCCCCGACCCCAGGACGCGAGTGCCATGAACAACGACACGCCTGCCCCCGGCCCCGCGAAGAAGCAGCGAGAGGTCGTCTCCACGCACTCGGTCTTCGGCGCCCCGTGCTGGGTGAGCCTGACCAGCCGCGACGTACAGACGACCGAGAGTTTCTACAGCGCCGTGCTCGGCTGGCGATGGCGCAGTGTCCGGCTGGGCGACCACTTCCGGATCGCCCTGGCGGACGGGGTGCCGGTCGCGGGGATCGCCGCGGTCGCCGCGATGTGGCAGATGGCGGTGGCCTGGACGCCGTACTTCGCCGTCCAGAACGCGGACGAGGCGGTCGCCCGGGCCCGCGAGCGCGGCGGCACGCCGGCGGTGGGGCCGCTGTCCTTCCCGCCCGGCCGTGCCGCGCTGCTCGCCGACCGGGACGGGGCGATCTTCGGCATCTGGGAGGGCGACCTGGTATCCAACTGGGAGACCTGGCGGGAGGCCGCCCCCACCTTCATCCGCCTGCACACCCGCAACGCCTTCGACTCGGCGATCTTCTACGGCGAGGTCCTCGGCTGGGCCTCCGACAAGCAGGGCTGCTGCGAGGTGGAGTACGAGGGCGGCGAGGTGGTGCTGCGCAGCCGGGGCGACGCCGTGGCCCGGATCGACTCCGGGGCGGTGGAGGCGGCCCCCGATCCCACGGTACGGCCGCACTGGCAGATCCACTTCGCGGTGAACGACGTCGGCGAGTGCGCACGGGCGGCCGAGAAGCACGGCGGCAGTGTCCTCCAGGAGAAGGACACCGAGGCCATCCTGCGCGACCCGGACGGTGCGCAGTTCACCGTGACCGTGCGCCCCCTGCTCGCCTGATTCCCTCGGTTCCTCAGTCCTTGCCGCGGGAGGGCCGGGACAGCAGGACCAGGCTGCGGGCCTCGGCGCGCAGCCTGGTGCCCGCCTTGCGTTCGCGTTCGTCGGGGATGCCGTCGGGCTCGGCGGTGTCGATGAGGGCCGTCCAGCGCTCGCCGTAGGACTCGTCGGGCAGCCGGAAGTCGACCGGTTCCCAGAAGCTGTTGAGGAGCAGCAGGAACGAGTCGTCGACCAGGCGCCGGCCGTAGGGGTCGCGTTCGGCGATGGCGTCGCCGTTGAGGAAGACGCCGACCGAGTGCGCGTCGGGGCGCTGCCAGTCCCGGTCGGTCATCTCACGGGCGTCGGGCAGCAGCCAGACCAGGTCGGGCAGTGGCTGTCCAGGGTGCACGGCGGTCTCGCCGCGGAAGAAGCGGCGCCGGCGCAGTACGGGGTGGGCGGCGCGCAGTCCGATGACGTAGCGGGTGAAGTCGCTGAGCGTCCGCTGTTCCTCGGTGAGTTCCCAGTCGGTCCAGGAGACTTCGTTGTCCTGGCAGTAGGCGTTGTTGTTGCCGCGCTGGGTGCGGCCGAATTCGTCGCCGTGGCTGAGCATCGGGATGCCCTGGGACAGCAGCAGGGTGGCGAGGAAGTTGCGCTGCTGGCGGGCCCGGAGTTCGAGGACGGCCGGGTCCAAGGTGTCGCCCTCGGCGCCGCAGTTCCAGGACCGGTTGTGGCTCTCGCCGTCCCGGTTGCCCTCGCCGTTGGCCTGGTTGTGCTTGTCGTTGTACGACACCAGGTCGCGCAGGGTGAAACCATCGTGCGCGGTGACGAAGTTGACGCTCGCGCGCGGCCGCCGCCCCCGGTGCTGGTACAGGTCGGAGGAGCCGGTGAGCCGGGAGGCGAACTCGCCGAGCGAACCCGGCTCGGCCCGCCAGAAGTCCCGTACGGCGTCCCTGTACTTGCCGTTCCACTCCGACCACAGCGGCGGGAAGTTGCCGACCTGGTAGCCGCCCTCCCCCACGTCCCAGGGCTCGGCGATCAGCTTCACCCGGCTGATCACCGGGTCCTGCTGGATCAGGTCGAAGAACGCCGAAAGCCGGTCCACCTCGTGGAACTGCCGCGCCAGGGTGGCCGCGAGGTCGAAGCGGAAGCCGTCGACGTGCATCTCGGTGACCCAGTACCGCAGCGAGTCCATGATCAGCTGGAGGACGTAGGGGTGGCGCATCAGCAGGCTGTTGCCGGTGCCGGTGGTGTCGTAGTAGTGCGCCCAGTCGCCGTCCACCAGCCGGTAGTAGGAGGCGTTGTCGATGCCCCGGAAGGACAGCGTGGGGCCCATCTCGTTGCCCTCGGCGGTGTGGTTGTAGACCACGTCGAGGATCACTTCGAGGCCGGCCGTGTGCAGCGCCTTGACCATCGCCTTGAACTCGTCGACCTGCTGGCCGCGGCTGCCGAAGGCGGCGTAGGCGTGGTGCGGGGCGAAGAAGCCGATGGTGTTGTAGCCCCAGTAGTTGGACAGCCCCCGGTCCTGCAACACCCCGTCCTGCACGAACTGGTGGACCGGCATCAGCTCGACCGCCGTGACGCCGAGCGAGGTCAGGTGCTCGATGACCGCGGGGTGCGCGAGACCGGCGTAACTGCCCCTGAGCCGTTCGGGCACCTCCGGATGGGTGCGGGTGAGGCCGCGGACGTGGGCCTCGTAGATCACCGAGTCGGAGTAGGACCGCCGGGGCGGACGGTCGTCGCCCCAGTCGAAGTAGGGGTCGGTGACCACACCGAGCATGGAGTGCCCGGCGCTGTCCGCCGGGGACGGCCCGCCGGGCGTGCGCTCGTACAGCGACGCGTGGTTGTCGATCTGGCCGTCGACCGCCCGGGCGTACGGGTCCAGGAGCAGCTTCGCCGGATTGCACCGGTGGCCGACCTCCGGGTCCCAGGGGCCGGTCACCCGGTAGCCGTAGCGCTGCCCCGGCCCGACGCCGGGCAGGTAGGCGTGCCAGACGAAGCCGTCGACCTCGGTCATCGGCACCGGCCGCCGGGCGCCGGCGTTGTTCACCAGGACCAGCTCGACCCGCTCGGCGACCTCGCTGAACAGGGCGAAGTTGGTGCCCTGTCCGTCGAAGGAGGCACCCAACGGGTAGGGGTGCCCGCTCCACACGGGCACCCCTTTCCGGGACTTCCGAGCCGTCACCGGGCGCCCTCCAGGACGCCTTCGGCGGATTCGGCCAATAGGGCGACGGGGACGGCGCGGGGCACCCGGAGCGTCCGGCGCAGGCTGGGCGCGGGCGCGGTCGGGACCAGGGGGACGCGCTCACCGGACCGGGCTCGCTGCGAGAACCAGATGATCTTGCTGCCGGTCTCCGGGGCACAGCACCCCCAGCCGTCGCTGGTGGCGGCGAGGTGCGCCAGGCACGACCGCAGGTCCTGGTCGGGACGCAGGTCGCGGTCGTCGTCGCCGATGGCGGTGATGAGGTGCTGCCCGTTCCACCACATCTCGATGGACGTGTGCTTGTCCGTCGCGTGCTGGTCGATGGCGGTCAGCAGCAGTTCGACACCGCGGCAGACGGGGTCCACGACGTTGTCGAGGTCCCAGTAGCGGAGATGGGCGGCCAGGATGCGGCTGACCTGTCCCACCCGTTCCGGGCTGACCTCCACGTCGAGGTGGTAGTAGCAGGGCACTGCGGTCTTCATCGTCGCTGGCTCCTCACCCGGCGCGGCTCCCGCTCCCCTCACCCGTCCGGAAATCCGTTCCGGACGCGCAGCGTGAGTACTCATCGCTTCTGAGTCACTTCCCACAGTGCGGGCGCTACGCCATTCGTGCAACCTGAGAGACGCATGAGGTCGTTGAAGATCCAACAAGACGCTCCGTCGCTGTCCGTGCACCATGAGTGAAAGCCTCGATTCGCCGTAACGGCTCCGTGCCCTTCCGTGCCCGGACGCTCCCCGAACGTCGGGGACACGTGCCCATTCGAGAGCGTCGGAAGGAAAGACACGGCCATGCTGCTACCCGCGAAGGCCGAGGTGGCCCGGCAGCTGCGGCGCTACCGGGCGTGGGAGCGCGTCATGCTCGCCTCGCCGCAGGACCGCGAGGTGCGGTCCACCTTCGAGGACTCGGGCTACACGCTGTGTGTGCTGATGGGCAAGCGCTGCGCCCGGGAGGCGGTGGACGCGGCCGAGCGCTATCTGCGCACCAGCCTCGTCACCTATCTGCGGGAACAGGGCGGGCGGGCCCAGCTGAGCGAGAAGGTCCGACGGGGTCCGCCGTCGGACCGGAGCTCCGCGAGGCAGTGATCCGCAGGGGGACCCCGCGGGAGGACGCCTCGTCCTCCCGCGCACTACGGACTTGCGGAGCGGGGCCCCGGGCCCGGCTCCGCGCACGGCGGAGGTGAGACCCATGAAGGCGACAGAGGCCATCGGCCGTGTTCCGGTGCGTGACGTGCAACCGGCCGTGGACGGCGGCGGGCGTCCGGCGAAGGCGGTCCCCGGCGAGACCTTCCAGGTCACCGCCACCGTCTTCCGCGAGGGTCATGACGCCGTCGGCGCCAACGTGGTGCTGTGCGACCCCGAGGGCCGGCCCGGTCCCTGGGCGCCGATGCGGGAGCTGGTCCCCGGCACCGACCGCTGGGGCGCCGAGGTCACCGTGGACGGGAAACCGGGCCGTTGGACGTATCACGTCGAGGCCTGGAGCGCCCCGCTCACCACCTGGCGGCGGCATGCGCGGGTGAAGATCCCGGCGGGCATCGACACCGGTCTGGTCCTGGATGAGGGCACCGAGCTGTACGCGCGCGCGGCCGCCCGGATGCCCGGGGGACCGGAGCGGGAACGGGTCGTGGCGGCGGCCCGGGCCCTGGGCGACGACACCCTCCCCCTGCACACCCGGCTGGCGAGCGCGCTGGCTCCCGAGGTCGACGAGATCCTGACCCGGCATCCGCTGCGGGAACTGGTCACGTGCTCCGAGCCGTTGCCGCTGCTCGTCGAGCGCGAGCGGGCCCTGTACGGCTCCTGGTACGAGTTCTTCCCACGCTCCGAGGGCACGCCCGAGCGGCCGCACGGCACGTTCCGGACAGCGGCCCGCCGGCTGCCGGCCATCGCGGAGATGGGCTTCGACGTCGTCTACCTCCCGCCGATCCACCCCATCGGAACCACCTTCCGCAAAGGCCGCAACAACACTCTGAGCGCTGATCCCGAGGACGTGGGCGTGCCGTGGGCGATCGGTTCCCCGGAGGGCGGGCACGACGCCGTGCACCCGGACCTGGGGTCCCTGGAGGACTTCCGGTGGTTCGTGGCCGAGGCCGGCCGGCACGGCCTGGAGATCGCCCTCGACTTCGCGCTCCAGTGCTCGCCCGACCACCCCTGGGTGGAGAAACACCCCGAGTGGTTCCACCACCGGCCCGACGGGACCATCGCCTACGCCGAGAACCCGCCGAAGAAGTACCAGGACATCTACCCCCTCGCCTTCGACACCGACATGCCCGGCCTGACCGCCGAGACGGTCCGGGTGCTGCGGCACTGGATGGACTGCGGGGTACGGATCTTCCGCGTCGACAACCCCCACACCAAACCGATCGTGTTCTGGGAACGGGTGATCGCCGAGATCAACCGCACCGACCCCGACGTGATCTTCCTGGCCGAGGCCTTCACCCGCCCCGCGATGATGCGCACCCTCGCCCAGACCGGCTTCCAGCAGTCCTACACGTACTTCACCTGGCGCAACACCAAACAGGAACTCACCGAGTACCTCACCGAGCTGTCCGGCGAGAGCGCCGCCTGGATGCGGCCGAACTTCTTCGCCAACACCCCCGACATCCTGCACGCCTACCTCCAGCACGGCGGCCGCCCCGCCTTCGAGGTCCGCGCCGTCCTGGCCGCCACCCTCTCCCCCACCTGGGGCATCTACAGCGGCTACGAACTCTGCGAGAACACCCCCCTCAGGGAAGGCGGCGAGGAATACCTCGACTCCGAGAAGTACCAGCTCAAACCCCGCGACTGGACCCGCGCCGACACCGACGGCATCGCCCCCCTCATCACCCGCCTCAACACCGTCCGGCGCCGGCACCCCGCGCTCCAGCAGCTGCGCGACCTGAGCTTCCACCACACGGACAACGACTCCGTCCTCGCGTACAGCAAGCGTGCCGGGGCGGACGCGGTCCTGGTGGTCGTCAACCTCGATCCGCACCACACCCAGGAGGCCACGGTCTCGTTGGACATGCCGCGACTCGGCCTGGACAGCAACTCCGCCCTGTCCGTGCGGGACGAACTGACAGGTGAGACCTACACGTGGGGCAGGACCAACTATGTACGTCTCACGCCCGGCCGGGCGCCGGCGCATGTGCTCCAGGTAGGGCGACCGACACCAGCGAACGGAGGGCCCAGCGCGTCATGACTGTCAACGACCCCGTCCAGGACACCTTCGAGGACACGCCTGCCAAGGACCGGGACCCGGAGTGGTTCAAACGCGCCGTCTTCTACGAGGTCCTGGTGCGTTCCTTCCAGGACAGCGACGGTGACGGCATCGGCGACCTCAAGGGTCTGACCGCGAAGCTCGACTATCTGCAGTGGCTCGGTGTCGACTGCCTCTGGCTGCCGCCCTTCTTCAAGTCCCCGCTGCGGGACGGCGGTTACGACGTCTCCGACTACACCGCGGTACTCCCCGAGTTCGGTGACCTCGCCGACTTCGTGGACTTCGTAGACGCGGCCCACCAGCGCGGCATGCGCGTGATCATCGACTTCGTCGTCAACCACACCAGCGACCAGCACCCGTGGTTCCAGGAGTCCCGGACGAACCCCGACGGTCCGTACGGCGACTACTACATGTGGGCGGACGACGACAAGCAGTACCAGGACGCGCGGATCATCTTCGTCGACACCGAGGTCTCCAACTGGACCTTCGATCCGGTGCGCGGCCAGTACTACTTCCATCGCTTCTTCTCCCACCAGCCGGACCTCAACTACGAGAACCCGGCGGTGCAGGAGGAGGTCCTGGCCGCGCTGCGGTTCTGGCTGGACCTGGGCATCGACGGCTTCCGCCTGGACGCGGTGCCCTATCTGTACGCGGAAGAGGGCACCAACTGCGAGAACCTGCCGGCCTCCCACGAGTTCCTGAAGCGGGTCAGGCGCGAGATCGACGCCATGTATCCGGACACCGTGCTGCTGGCCGAGGCGAACCAGTGGCCGGAGGACGTCGTCGACTACTTCGGCGACTACGAAAAGGGCGGCGACGAATGCCACATGGCGTTCCACTTCCCCGTGATGCCCCGGATCTTCATGGCGGTCCGCCGGGAATCCCGCTACCCCGTCTCGGAGATCCTCGCCAAGACCCCCGCCATCCCCTCCGGCTGCCAGTGGGGCATCTTCCTGCGCAACCACGACGAGCTCACCCTCGAAATGGTCACCGACGAGGAACGCGACTACATGTGGGCCGAATACGCCAAAGACCCACGGATGCGCGCCAACATCGGCATCCGCAGGCGGCTCGCCACCCTCCTCGACAACGACCGCAACCAGATCGAACTCTTCACCGCCCTGCTGCTCTCCCTCCCCGGCTCGCCGATCCTCTACTACGGCGACGAGATCGGCATGGGCGACAACATCTGGCTCGGCGACCGCGACGCCGTCCGCACCCCCATGCAGTGGACCCCCGACCGCAACGCCGGCTTCTCCTCCTGCGACCCGGGACGCCTCTACCTGCCGGCGATCATGGACCCCGTCTACGGCTACCAGGTCACCAACGTCGAGGCCTCGATGTCCTCCCCGTCCTCGCTGCTCCACTGGACGCGCCGGATGATCGAGATCCGCAAGCAGAATCCTGCCTTCGGACTGGGGTCCTACACCGAACTCCAGTCGTCGAACCCGGCCGTGATCGCGTTCCTGCGCGAGTACGAGGACGACCTGGTCCTCTGCGTCCACAACTTCTCCCGGTTCGCCCAGCCCACCGAACTGGACCTGCGTCGCTTCAACGGCCGGCATCCGGTCGAGCTGATCGGCGGGGTGCGCTTCCCCGCCATCGGTGAACTGCCCTATCTGCTCACCCTCGCGGGGCACGGCTTCTACTGGTTCCGGCTCTCCCGAGTCGCCTCCCGCATCGGCCTTCGGCGCTGAGCGTGCGGAGCCGAGGAAAGGACGCGTCACGATGACGAAGACCGTTGACCTCCCCCGGAGCGCGGCAGCCACCGGCCTCGACCGGCCGCTGGTCTCGCTCGGCGGGCTGCTGCGCGATTGGCTGCCGCGGCAGCGCTGGTTCGCGGGCAAGGACCGGCCCGTCACGGATCTCTCCGTACTCTCCCTGACCGAGCTCTTTCCCGGCTGTCTGCATCTGCTCATCCACGCCGACCACTCCCCCGGCGGGGACAGCGCCCCTTCCGGTGACTGCTACCAGCTCCTGCTCGGCGTACGCGAACACCGCACGCCCCGGCTGGAGCGGGCGTACATCGGCCGCGCCGAGGAGGGCCCGCTGGCCGGACTCGCGGTGTACGACGCCCTGCAGGACCCCCGTGCGGCCGAACTGCTCCTTGACCGGCTGCGGATGCCCGGCACGGTCGGCCCGCTGCGTTTCGAGAGCGCCCCGCGGACCCGGATACCCGGTGGACTCGCGCCCCGCCTGCTGGCCGCCGAGCAGTCCAACTCCTCCCTGGTCTACGGCGATTCCTACATCCTGAAGGTGTTCCGGCGGATCCAGCCCGGCATCAACCCGGACCTGGAGGTGCCCGGTGCACTGGCCGCGCAGGGCTGTGCGCGGGTGCCCGCGCCGGTGGCCTGGTTCCGCACCACCGAGCCGAGCCCGGCGACCCTCGGGGTGCTGCAACCCTTCCTGCCGGACGCGGCGGACGGCTGGACCCTCGCCCTGCGCGCGCTGGCGGCAGGGGACGACTTCGGCACCGAGGCGCACCAACTGGGCCGGGCCACCGCGGACGTGCACCTCGCGCTCGCCGCCGCCTTCCCGTCCGCCGTCCACGACGAACACGGGCGTACCGCGGAGGCCATGTCGGCGCGGCTGGAGGCGGCCGCGCACGCGGTGCCGGCGCTCCGGCCGTACGTGCCGGGCCTGCGGGGCGCCTTCGACGCGCTCGCCACCTGCGACGCGGGACCGCACGCGCAGCGGATCCACGGCGATCTGCATCTCGGGCAGGTGCTGCGGGCGGACCGCGAGTGGTTCGTCATCGACTTCGAGGGCGAGCCGTCCCGGCCGCTCGCCGAGCGGCGCAGCACCCAGTCCCCGGTACGGGACGTGGCCGGCATGCTGCGGTCCTTCGACTACGCGGCCCGGCAGCGCCGCCCCTGGCGCCCGGAGTGGGCCCGCCGCTGCCGGGAGGCCTACTGCGCGGGTTACGCTGCGCGCGCCGGCTGGGACCCGCGGAAGAAGCACGCGTTGCTGCGCGCCCACGAGACGGACCGCGCGGTGTACGAAGTGGTGTACGAAGCCCGGCACCGGCCGGCCTGGCTTCCGGTTCCGATGGCCGCGATCGAGCGGCTCGCCCGCTGGGGAGGCTGACCTCATGGCACTGCGCGACTCTTCGCTTCCCGAGCCCTCCGGCCCCTCCCGTCCCACGGCCCCGCCGCTGGACGCCGACGACCGCGGCCGCCTGCTCTCGGGAGCCCACCACGATCCGCACGCCGTGCTCGGCGCCCATCCGGTGGACGGCGGCACCCTCGTCCGCGCGCTGCGTCCGCACGCGCGTGCCGTGAGCGTGCTCGTCGACGGGGCGCGCATCCCCCTGGCGCCCGAGGACGACGGGTTCTTCGCGGCCGTACTCCCGTACGCCGAACTCCCGTCGTACACACTGCTCGTCACGTACGGCGACGGCGACGACGGCGACGGCGGCGGTGGCGGTGGCGAGCAGGAGGTGCACGACCCGTACCGCTTCCTGCCCGCGCTCGGTGAGTTCGACTTGCATCTGATCCGTGAGGGGCGGCACGAGCAGCTGTGGAAGGCGCTCGGTGCCGAGCCGATGACCCACGAAGGGGTGACCGGTACCCGGTTCACGGTGTGGGCGCCGAACGCGCGAGGCGTGCGGGTGGCCGGGGACTTCACCTGCTGGGACGGCACGCAGTACCCGATGCGCTCGCTGGGCGCGGCCGGGGTGTGGGAGCTGTTCCTGCCGGGTGTGGGCGAGGGTGCCCGGTACAAGTTCGAGATCACCTCCCGGTACGGCGGCCGGTTCCTCAAGGCCGACCCGATGGCCCGCCGTACCGAGGTGCCGCCCGCGACCGCGTCGATCGTGGCGGTCTCCCGCCACGAGTGGAGTGACGCGGAGTGGATGGCACACCGGGGCGACACCCCGGTGCACGAGGCCCCGTTCTCGGTGTACGAGGTGCATCTGCCGTCCTGGCGGCCGGGATCGACCTACCGGCAGCTGGCGGAGGAACTCCCCGCGTACGTCAACGACCTGGGCTTCACCCACGTCGAGTTCATGCCGGTCGCCGAGCACCCCTTCGGCGGTTCCTGGGGCTACCAGGTCACCGGCTTCTACGCGCCGACCTCGCGGCTCGGCACCCCGGACGACCTCAAGTACCTGATCGACGCCCTGCACCGGGCCGGGATCGGCGTGATCATGGACTGGGTGCCGGCCCACTTCCCCAAGGACGACTGGGCGCTGGCCCGCTTCGACGGGGACCCGCTGTACGAGCCCGGGGACGAGCGGCGGGCCGAGCATCCGGACTGGGGGACCTACGAGTTCGACCTGGGCCGGGTGGAGGTCCGCAACTTCCTGGTCGCCAACGCGGTGTACTGGTGCGAGGAGTTCCACATCGACGGGCTCCGGGTGGACGCGGTCGCCTCGATGCTCTACCTCGACTACTCGCGCGACTCCGGGCAGTGGACACCTAACGTGTTCGGCGGGCGTGAGGACCTGGACGCGGTGGCGTTCCTCCAGGAGATGAACGCGACCGTGTACCGGCGTGCGCCGGGCGTGGTGACCATCGCCGAGGAGTCCACCGCGTGGGACGGGGTGACCCGGCCGACCGACAGCGGCGGGCTGGGGTTCGGGCTGAAGTGGAACATGGGCTGGATGCACGACTCGCTGGAGTACATCCGGCACGAGCCGGTCCACCGCAAGTACCACCACGACGAGATGACCTTCTCGATGGTGTACGCGTACAGCGAGAACTACGTGCTGCCCATCTCCCACGACGAAGTCGTGCACGGGAAGCAGGCTTTGGTGTCGAAGATGCCCGGCGACTGGTGGCAGCAACGCGCCAATCACCGCGCCTATCTGGGCTTCATGTGGGCCCATCCCGGCAAACAGCTGCTCTTCATGGGGCAGGAGTTCGCCCAGGGCGGCGAGTGGTCGGAGGCCCACGGCCCCGACTGGTGGCTGCTCGACCCGGAGTACGGCGCCGAGGCCGATCACCGGGGTGTCCGGGATCTGGTCCGCGATCTCAATTCCGTGTACCGCACGCACCCCGCCCTGTGGCAGCGGGACACCGATCCGGCGGGTTTCCAGTGGGTCCTGGGGGACGCGGCCGAGGACAACGTCTTCGCCTTCCTGAGGTTCGACGCCGAGGCCCGGCCGCTTCTGGCGGTGTCCAACCTCTCCCCCGTGGTCCGTCCCGACTACCGGCTGAACGTGCCGGGGAGCGCCGCCGTCTGGCGCGAGATCCTCAACACCGACAGCGCGCGGTACGGCGGCGGGGACGTCGTCAGCCGGGGTCCGCTGCTGACCGACGAGGGCGCTGTACGGCTGACGCTGCCGCCGCTCGGCACGGTGTGGCTGGAGCCCGTCGCCCCGTAGGCCGCCGAGGACACCGTCACGTGTCCCGGCAGCCGGGCCGGGGCAGTTCGGGATGAAAGACCCCGCCGCGCCCGGTCGCGGCCCGGCCGGAGGGCGGTCCTCGGTGCTGCGTACCGTCGGAGTGGAGGAAGAACTTCTGCTGGTCCACCCGGACAGCGGGGAGCCGATGCCCCAGTCGGCCGCCGTCCTCGACCGTGCCGCTTTGGACGATCCCGGACAGGCCGTGTTCCAGAAGGAACTGTTCGGGCAGATGCTGGAGCTGGCCACCAGTCCGCAGCTGCGCATGGCGGACCTCGGCGCCGAGATCGCGCGCTGCCGCAAGGAGGCGGCCCGGCTCGCCGGGGAGATCGGCTGTGCGGTGGCGGCGCTCGCCACCTGCCCGCTGCCGGTCACGCCCGCGCTCAGCGCGCACGAGCGGTACCGGTGGATGGCCGGGCGGTTCGGCAGCGCCACCCTGGACCAGTTCGTGTGCGGCTGCCATGTGCATGTGTCGGTGGAGTCCGACGAGGAGGGCGTCGCCGTCCTGGACCGGCTGCGGCCGTGGCTTCCGGTGCTGCGCGCGCTGAGCGCCAACTCGCCGTTCTGGCAGGGCCGGGACTCCGGTTATGCCAGTTTCCGCAGCCGGCTGTGGGCGCGCGGCCCGTCGGCGGGGCCGACCGAGCTGTTCGGCTCGGCCGAGGGGTACCGGCAACGGGTCGCGGACATGGTGGCCAGCGGGGTCATCCTCGACACGGGGATGGTGTACTTCGACGCCCGGCTGGCCGTGCACTACCCAACGGTGGAGATCCGGGTGGCCGACGTGTGCCTGCGGGCCGACACCACCGTCCTCGTCGCCACCCTGGCCCGTGCCCTGGTGGAGACGGCCGCCCGCGACTGGCGGGCCGGCCGGCCGCCGCTCGACCACAGTGTGAGCATGCTCCGGCTGGCCTCCTGGCAGGCCGCCCGCTCCGGCCTGGACCAGGAGCTGCTCGATCCGGCGACCATGCGGCCCCGGCCGGCCGTCGAGGTGGTGCGCGCCCTGCTGACGCACACCGAGGAGGCGCTCACCGCCAGCGGTGACGCCGGGGGTGTCGAGGAGGCCGTGGCACAGGTGCTGCACAGGGGTACCGGAGCCCGCGAGCAGCGGTCGTTCCTGGAGCGTACGGGCAGCCTGCGGGATGTCGTCGTCGAGTGTGTACGCCGTACCCAGGGCTGAGCTCTGGTCACCAGGCGGACACTAGTTGACCGTTCCCGACACAGGCCGCGCTCCCCTGGGCTAGATTCGACCCGCGTCGACAACAGTACCGATCGGTGGGGTCACCCTCCGTACAACCAGGAGCAGCGCATGCGCGACTACGCCCTCGCTCCGACTACCGCTTCGACCCTGGCCGGCGGGCTCGCCGACAGCATCTTCGAGACGGCGGACCGGAACCCGACCCTGCCGGTGCTGGCGCGCCGGCCCGATGCGGCCGCCGCGGGCTGGGAGGAGATCACCGCGGTCGAACTGCGCGACGAAGTGGTCGACTTGGCCAAGGGTCTGATCGCGTCGGGTATCTCGCCCGGTCATCGGGTGGCCATGATGGCGCGGACGCGCTACGAGTGGACGGTGTTCTGTCTCGCGCTGTGGTCGGTGGGCGCGGAGGTGGTGCCGATCCATCCGACCTCCGCCCGGGACCAGGTCGAGTGGATCCTGCGGGACGCCCGCTGTGTGGCCGTGGTGGTCGAGGACGAGCTGGCGGTGATGACCGTCGGCACGGTGTGCGAGGGCCTGCCCGGGCTCAAGCATGTCTGGCAGCTGGACGCGGGGGCGCTGGCCGACCTGGTGCAGCAGGGCGTGTTCGTCCCGCTGACCACGGTGGAGTCGCTGCGCCGGATCGTGATGCCGGACTCCACGGCGGCGATCACCTACACCTCCGGCACCTCGGGCCGTCCGCTGGGCTGCGCGCTGAGCCACCGCGGTCTGGCGTACCCGTGCGACACCCTGCTCGCGGGCTGGGGGCACACCGCCGCGCGTTCCGGCGAACAGGCCTCCGTGCTCGCCTACTTGCCGTTCTCGCACGTGTACGGCCTGATGGTGATGGTCCTCTGCCTGCGCGGCGGGATCATGATGGGCCACGAGCCGGAGATGTCGGAGATCGCGCTGGCGTCGGCGCTGGGCACCTTCAGACCGACCTACCTGTACGCCGTGCCGTCGGTGCTGGAGAAGCTGTACAAGACGTTCCTGCGCACCGCCCAGCAGACGGGCCGGGGGACCCTGTTCGAGCGGGCCGCGGAGACCGCGCGGGACTTCGCCGCCGCACAGGAGCGGGGCCGGCTGGGCACCGGGGCGGGTCCGGGTTTCGATCTGCGGCTGCAACACGCCCTGTACGAGCGGACGGTGTACCGCAGGCTGCGGGCGGCACTCGGCGGGCGGGTGCTGCGGGCCACCTCCGGCGGCTCCTCGCTCAGCCGTGAACTCACCCTGTTCTACGAGGGCATCGGCGTTCCCGTGCACGACGGCTACGGGCTGACCGAGTCCAGCGGCGGGATCACCATGCAGCCGCTGGGCCGGGAGAAGTCCGGCACGGTCGGCCAGGCCCTGCCGGGCACCCAGATCCAGGTCGCCGACGACGGCGAGATCCTGGTGCGCGGGCCCTCCGTGTTCCAGGGGTACGTCGGTGACAACTACGCGACCCGGGCCGCGCTGCGCGGCGGCTGGCTGGCCACCGGGGACATCGGGCGGCTCGACCCCGAGGGCTATCTGACCATCACCGGCCGCAAGAAGGACATCATCATCACCAGCAGCGGCAAGAGCGTGGCCCCGGCCCCGCTGGAGCAGCGGCTGCGGATGCATCCGCTGGTGCACCAGGCGGTGGTCGTCGGCGACGACCGGCCCTGTGTGGGTGCGCTGATCACCCTGGACCCGGACTTCCTGGCGCACTGGCGGGGTGCCCTGTCGCTGCCGGGCGACTCGCCGGGGCGGGAGGCGCGCGAGGAGAACGCGCTGCGCGAGGAGATCGCCCGGGCCATCGCGTCCGCCAACAGTGTGGTGTCCCGCTCCGAGTCGATCCGGGTCTACCGGGTCCTCCAGGAACCGTTCGCCCCGGGCAACGGTATGCTCACGCCGTCGATGAAGCTGCGCCGGGACGCCATAGCGCGCCACTACGCGGCCGAGATCGACGCCATGTACCAGGCCCGCTCGCGCGCCGTGCGCCGGCCGGGCCCGGCGGAGCCGGCCGACTGGGAGGACTCTGACGACGTGTTCCGCTGAGTGCGGCACGCTTAGCCGATGCGGCAGTGGGAACTCGCCGCGAGGGGAAAGATCCGACAGTGAGCACGGCCCTGAGACCCCCCGGGGCCGGGAGAGACGACATGCCGACCGGGCCACGGCGCGACCGCAGACGCTCCACGGAGGAGACCCCCGAACGCACGGTCTCCTTCCCCGGCGAGCTGCGCAACGTCACCGGCGCCCGGCTGGCCGCGGACGGCTACCTCGCCGACCTCGCCCGTATCTCGCCGCCCACCGCCGCCGAGTGCTGGGACGACATCCTGCTGGTCGTGACGGAGCTGGCCGCCAATGTCGTCCAGTACGCGCCGGGCCCCTTCGAGCTGCACATGCGACGCACGTACGACGGTGTGCACATCACCATGCACGACACCAGCCGGATCCAGCCCGAGCCGCGCCCCTTCCATCCGCGGCACGGCGGGGGCGGCGTCGGCTGGCACCTGCTGCACACCCTGTGCGACCAGGTCAGCGTGGTCGTCACCGAGACCGGCAAGGACATCCACGTCTTCCTGCCGTGGTGAGCGGCGGGTTCCGGCCCCGGTGAGCGGCGGGCGCGATCACTCGGGGCGGTGTGCGACCACCCCGAACATCGTCACCGACATGTGCAGCGCCCCCTGCTCGGCCGCCTCCGTGAGGTCGGCGTACAGGGTGTCCCGCTGTTCCCCGGTGAGGGCGCCGCTGCGCACGGCGGACTCGCCGAGCATGCGGATCAGCGGCCAGGCCACCGTGCGGTGGTCCTGGAGCAGGGCCTGCGAGCCGCGGTCGTCCACCACGAACCCGGCCGCGCTGAGCTGGCCGACCAGGCGGCGCCCGGAGAAGGGGTTGGCGCCGTTGAGGGCGGCCGCCATCAGCGCCTGCACGACCGCCGGGTCGCCGGGGTGCAGCAGAGTGGTGCCCCAGTCGGTGTCCAGCAGCGCCACCCGGCCGCCGGGCCGCAGCACCCGGGCCATCTCGGCGACGGCCCGGTCGGGGTCGGGGAGGTGCTGGAGCACCCGCTCGCACCACACCAGGTCCATCGAGCCGTCGGGGACGGGCAGCGCGGCCGCCTCGCCGTGGACGAACCGGGCCCGGCTGCCCGGGGACCGCTCCTCGGCGACCGCGCGCAGACTCGGGTTGGGCTCGACACCGATCGCGACGCCGTCCGGGCCGATGGCGGCGGCCAGTGTCCGGGTCTGCGAGCCGGTGCCGGAGCCGACGTCGAGGAGCCGCTCGCCGAGCCGTACCGCCAGCGCCTCCTCGGCCCAGGCGCGCAGTCGTCGTACGCCCGGATTGGCGTCCTGCGAGTCCAGGGCGCCCACCAGCGGGGCCACGCGGTCGGGGTCGATGTGCCGCTGCTGGAAGCCCGTTCCGGGCTGGGTGTGCGCCATGGCGGGCACTCTACTGGCGTACGTGATCGCCGTGGACGACCTTGTACCGGACGGAAGTCCGGCGCATATCTGTGCGACAGCCGGTTACTCCTCTTGATCGAGGGGCATGCTGGAGCCCACGCGTTCGTCTGCCTGCGCCGCCCGGCTGGCGGAACGGCGTCGGGCACGGTGGGATCGAACTGTGCGAGGCAAGCGTTCCAGGGCATGCGAACGGCGTGACCCGGGCCCCTGGAACAGCGGAAAGGGATGGACACCGTGACACGACCCAGGATCCTGGTGGTGGGCGCAGGCTTCGCCGGAGTGGGATGCGTCCGCCGCCTGGAGCGGAAACTCGCCCCCGACGAGGCCGACGTCACCCTGGTGGCGCCCTTCGCCTACCAGCTCTACCTGCCCCTGCTGCCACAGGTCGCCTCGGGCGTGCTGACGCCCCAGTCGATCGCCGTCTCGCTGCGCCGCAGCAAGAAGTACCGCACCCGGATCATCCCGGGCGGCGCGATCGGCGTGGACCTCAAGTCCAAGGTGTGCGTGGTCCGCACCATCACCGACCAGCTGGTGAACGAGCGGTACGACTACATCGTGCTGGCCCCGGGCAGCGTCACCCGCACCTTCGACATCCCGGGCCTGACCGAGCACGCCTTCGGCATGAAGACCCTGGCCGAGGCCGCCTACATCCGTGACCACGTCATCTCGCAGCTCGACCTGGCCGACGCCAGCGACAATCCCGTGGAGCGGGCCGCGCGGCTGCAGTTCGTGGTGGTCGGCGGCGGATACGCGGGCACCGAGACCGCCGCCTGTCTGCAGCGGCTCACGCACGCGGCGCTGCACCGCTACCCGAACCTGGACCCGAAGCTGATCAAGTGGCATCTGATCGACATCGCGCCGAAGCTGATGCCGGAGCTGGGCGACAAGCTCGGCCGCAGCGCCCAGGAGATCCTGAGCCGCCGCGGCATCGAGGTCTCCCTCGGGGTGTCGATCGAGAAGGCGGGCCCGGAGGAGGTCACCTTCACCGACGGCCGGGTGGTGCCCACCCACACCCTGATCTGGACGGCCGGTGTGGTCGCCAGCCCGCTGATCGCCACCCTGGGCGCGGAGACGGTCCGGGGGCGGCTCGCGGTCAACGCCGAGATGACCCTCCCGGGCCAGGACGGGGTGTTCGCGCTCGGCGACGCGGCCGCCGTACCCGACAAGGCGAAGGACGAGGCGGGCGCGGTCTGCCCGCCGACCGCGCAGCACGCCATGCGGCAGGGCAAGGTGGTCGCCGACAACGTCATCGCGACCCTGCGCAACCAGCCGCTCCACCCGTACGTCCACAAGGACCTGGGGCTCGTGGTGGACCTCGGCGGCAAGGACGCGGTCTCCAAGCCGCTGGGCATCGAACTGCGCGGGCTGCCCGCCCAGGCGGTGGCCCGCGGCTACCACTGGTCGGCGCTGCGCACCAACGTGGCCAAGACCCGGGTGGCGACCAACTGGCTGCTGAACGCGGTGGCCGGCGACGATTTCGTCCGTACCGGCTTCCAGTCCCGCAAGCCCGCCACGCTCAAGGACTTCGAGTACACGAACTCGTATCTGACCCCGGAGCAGGTCCGGGCCCGTGCCGAGGGCCCCGGCGAAGCCACGGCCTGACGCAGAGCGCGGCCAGGTGAGCACAGCGGGGCGGTCGGTGCGGGCGGAGGTGCGGGGACGGCTCGCGGCGGCCGACCCCGGGCTGCTCCGCTTCACCGCCGGCCTGCGGACGGTCCTTGCCATCGCGCTCACGCTCGCCGTCCTGGCGGCCCTGCGGCTCGACGTGTCCCATCTGGTGGCGGGGGCCATCGCGGCGATGGTCGCCACCTTCGCGATCCGTGAGAAGGGGCGCTCCCAGCAGGCCGTCACGCTCGCCCTGGGGCTGCCGGTGGCGCTGGTCTCGATGTCCCTGGGCGCGCTGCTCAACCAGCGGGTCGTGATCGGTGACCTGTTCTTCGTGGCGCTCATCTTCTGCGCGGTCTACAGCCGGCGGTTCGGCGACCGGGGCACGGCGCTGGGGCTGATCGGCTTCCAGATCTACTTCGCCTCGCTGTTCGTGCACGCGACCGGGCCCGCACTGCCCGGCCTGTACGTCGTGATCGCGGTCGCCTTCGGCAGCGCGGCCCTGGCCCGCTTCGTGCTCGTGCCGCAGACTCCGGCGGGCATCCTCGGCCGGCTGCGGCGGGCCTTCCGGGGCCGGTTCGCCCAGCTGGTGGCCGCGCAGGCGGAGTTGCTCGACGCCGGGCCGGACGAGCTGGACAAGGCGGTGGAGGAGGTCCGGGTCAGGACCGCCCGGCTGCACGAGACGGCGCTGCTGATCCAGGGGCGGCTCCCGGACGGCACCTCCGACGAGGCGGTGGCCCGGCTGGTGCAGCGCCGGATCGCGGACGCCGAGATCGCCGCCGAGCGGCTCGGGCTGATGCTGCTCACCGCGCGCAGCGCCCGGCGGGCCGACACCCTCACCCTGCATCTGCCCGGTGCCCACCTGCCCTCGGCGCCCCCGCTGCCGGCCCGGGACGAGGCGCTGGAGCAGCTGCGGCTGGACCTGGAGGCGCTGCGGCTGCTGGTGCTGCGGCCGGCCGGGCCACAGCCGGGGACCGCGCTGTCCCGGCTGCGCAACCGGCTCCTCGGCTACCGCGAGGAGGAGAACCTGCCGCCCGCCGACCCCGCCGTGCAGGACGTCTTCCGGGGGATCGGCGAGGCCGCCCGGGCGGTCATGGGGCTGCGGATCGCGCTGGACGGGCCGCAGGACGAGTCCGACGACACCCCGGCCACGTCCCGGTCCCGCGAGGAACTGGACGCCGAGGACGCGGCCATCGAGGTCGCCGAGGAGGAGGAAGTCGAGACCGAGGAGGCCACCGGGCTGCACCGGCCCACCACGCGGGCGGCGGTGCAGGTGGCCGTCGGCTCGTCGCTGGCCATCGTGGGCGGCGAGTTCCTGTCCGCCCAGCGCTGGTACTGGGCGGTGCTGACCTGCTGGATCGTGTTCCTCAACACCGCGTCGACCGGCGAGATCCTGGTCAAGGGCTACCGGCGGCTGCTGGGCACGGTCCTCGGCGTGGTGGCCGGCATCGGGCTGGCGGGGCTGGTCGGGCACCACACCTGGACGGCGTTCGGGCTGGTGCTGCTGTTCGTCTTCGCGATGTTCTACTCGGCGCCGCTGTCGTACACCCTGATGTCGTTCTTCGTGACGGCGATGCTGGGCCTGCTGTACACGCTGCTCAACACCTACAGCCTGGACGTCCTGGTGCTGCGGATCGGGGAGACGGCGCTCGGCGCGGTCTGCGGGGTGATCTCGGCCGCGGTGGTGCTGCCGGTGCACACCGACCGCCGTACCGACGAACTGCTCGTCACGACGCTGGACCGGCTGGCCGACGTGACCCGGGCCGCCGCCGACCAGTTGAGCGGGGCGCCGCCGGCCGACCTGGTGGAGAAGGCCCGTGACCTGGACCAGGCACTGGCCGATCTGCGGGCGGCGGTGCAGCCGTTGACGCATCCGATCACCCCGCTGCGGTCCCGCCGGGACACCGCGCGCTATGTGGTGGCGCTCCTCGAGACGTGCGCCTATCACGCGCGGTCGCTGGCGGCGACGGCCGAGCTGCTGCCCACCCATCCGGCGATCGCGGCGGATCCCCGGCTGCGCGGGGCGGGGCAGCGGATCGTGCACAACATCGAGGCGATCGCCGCGCAGGTCGACGACCGGCGGCCTGCCGCCGAGATCGAGACGGGCCCCAGCATCGCGGCGATGCTGGAGCCGGGCACCCTGCGCGCTCCGCGCTACGGCCGGGTGACCGACCGCGTGCTGCGGCATCTGCAACGCCTCGACGAGGCCGTGGCGGGCCTGGCCCGGCCCCTGAAGGTGCCGGTCCGGGCGCGCGCCGCCTGACGGGGGGTCACTGCCGGCCGAGGGCCTCGGCCCGGACGCGGGCGCAGCTGCGGCTGATGAGGCGGGAGACGTGCATCTGGGAGATGCCCAGGCTTTCGGCGATCCTGCTCTGCGTCATGTCCTCGAAGAAGCGCATGTAGAGGATGGCCCGTTCGCGTTCGGGCAGCCGGCGCAGCCCCTCCTTGGCCGCCTCCCGGTCGACGACGGTGTCGTAGGAGCCGTCGGTGTCCCCGAGGGTGTCGGCGAGACTGTAACCGTCCTCGCCGGCGGCGAGTTCGGCGTCCAGGGACAGGGTGCTGAAGCTCTCCAGCGCCTCCATGCCCGCGTTGACCTCGTCCTCGGTCAGGCCGGTGTGGGCGGCGAGGTCGGCGATCGAGGGTTCCGCGCTGCCGGGGTTCTCGGTGAGTTCGCGCCGGGCCACCCGCACCCGGTTGCGCAGTTCCTGTACCCGGCGGGGCACCCGCAGCGCCC
The DNA here is from genome assembly GCF_043201895.1 of Streptomyces sp. NPDC048254. Taxonomy (NCBI): domain Bacteria; kingdom Bacillati; phylum Actinomycetota; class Actinomycetes; order Kitasatosporales; family Streptomycetaceae; genus Streptomyces; species Streptomyces sp. NPDC048254. The sequence continues at coordinate 290,986 of NZ_JBICZJ010000004.1, read as the reverse complement.
ACATCCGGTCGCGGAAGTGCCGCTTGACCTCGCCGGTGATGGTGGGCACCGCGTAGCTCTCGAAGGCGCCGCGCGAGGGATCGTAGCGGTCCACGGCCTTGACCAGACCGAGTGCGGCGACCTGGCGCAGGTCCTCGACGGACTCGCCGCGGTCGCGGAAACGGCCGGCGATGCGGTGGGCCATGGGCAGCCAGGCGGCCACCAGTTCGTCGCGCAGGGCGTCCCGCTCGGGGCCGTCGTCGCCGAGGGCGGCGAGCCGGGCGAAGAGGGACGCGGTGTCGGGGGCGTCGTCGTGCGAGCGCCGGGGCGGAGCGTGCGTGGTCTGGTCGGGCGTGCTGGGGCGGGTGTGCGACAAGTCGGTGAGCATGCGGACTCGCTCCTGAACTGTGGGTTCCAGGGCATCACCGGAACGTGGTTCCGGGACTCGACCCGAACTGCGGTGTCAGAGTCGCCGCGGGAGCACCGCCCGGACCGCTCTGCGGGCCCGGGGCGATATGACCGCTCCCACTGGCGCGCGCCTCCGGTCCGAAGCACGAAACTCCGCCTGCCCCTTCACTCCGGGCACAAACACCGTCAGGAGAACTTCGGTTGGCCGGCTCGGCTCAGGGGCACGACCGCGGTGATCCGCTTGCCCCCGCAGGGCAGTCCGGCGACCTCCACGTCCCGGGCCAGCCGGCAGACGATGGGCCAGCCCCGGCCGCCGGGCCGGCCGCGGTCGCGCCCGTCCGGGGCGGATTCGACCACCGGTACCGCGTCGCTGCGGTCGCTCACCGACACGCGTACCGTGCAGCCGTCGACATCCACCTCGAAGCCGGTGATCCCGCCGCCGTGCAGGATCGCGTTGGTGGTCAGTTCCGAGGTGACGAGCAGGGCGTCGTTCAGCGCCTCGGCGGCGCACGGCACGGCCTGCCGGGCGACCGCGCCGCGGACCGCTCTGCGGGCGTCGGCCGGCCGCAGCGAGGGCCGGCGGGAGTCGGTTGGTATCACTGTCGATTCGGTCCGGTACGTCTGGCGCATCCCTTCGCTCCCTGAGTGGTGGACCGGTTGGTCTGACGAGCCCGTCCGCGCGGGTCTCTCCTTGTTCGGCTCACCCGGCGGGGCGCCGACAAACACGTCCGGGGGCAGCAAGGGCTTCCCCTGAGTGAAACGGGTCACGTAGCCTGTTCCCGGGTACCCGAAACGGCCCTGGATGGTTTAGCGTTCATCCATAAGTGGTTCAGGAGTCGACGTCAGGTCCTCCCGCGCCACCGTTTGACGGCCCTGGCTGGCCTCCCCCGTCCGGCCAGGGCTTTTTAACGCCCGGACGGCTCCGGGCAGGCGATTCTCACCTCCTTCGAGGTGCCCGGTGCGGCGGCAGCGGCTGAAATGGGCGTAGGCAAAGCCCCCGTACCCTCGCCGGCGAGGAGCCCCGCGCCATGACCAAAGCCATCAAACTGCTGACCGCCCTTCCGCAGGCGCAGCGCGAGCGCCTCATGGAACTGGCTCAGGAGGTCTCCTTCCCCGAGGACGCCCGTATCTTCGAGGCCGGCGGCACCGCGGACCGCTTCTGGGTGATCCGCTCGGGAGCGGTCAACCTGGACCAGGAGGTGACGTCCCACAAACGGGTCACCGTCGCCAGCCTGGGCGCCGGTGACCTGCTCGGCTGGTCATGGCTGTTCCCGCCGTACACCTGGGACTTCGGGGCGGTGGCCTTCAGCCAGGTGCGGGCCTACGAGTACGACGCCGCGGCCGTGCTGGCGCTGTGCGTGGAGGATCCGCTGCTGGGGCTCTCGCTCGTGCGGACCGTCGCCGAGATCCTCGCCAGCCGGCTGGAGGTCACCCGGGGCAAGCTGCTGGACGCGTATGTGGGGCGGCGGCCCGCGTAGCGGTCAGATGCGGTAGCGGCGCAGGGCGGGCACGGCGGCGGCCAGGGTCAGCATCACGGCCACGACCAGCAGCCCGCCGCCCGTGACGGCCGCGCGCGGCCCGAACACGGAGCCCATGGTGCCGTGCAGGACGTCGGCCAGCCGCGGGCCGCCCGCGACCACCACCGTGAACACGCCCTGCATCCGGCCGCGCATCTCGTCGGTCGCGGCGGACAGCAGGATCGCACCCCGGAAGACCATCGAGACCATGTCGGCGACCCCGGCGGCGGCCAGGAAGGCGACCGCCACCCAGAGGTTGCGGCTGAGCCCGAACCCGGCGATGGCGGCGCCCCAGCCGACGACCGCGCCGATCACCATCCAGCCGTGCCGGCGCGCCCGCGAGAACGTGCCGGAGAAGAGCCCGCCGAGCACCGCGCCGACGGGGATCGCCGCGAACAGCAGGCCGAGCGCCAGCCCCTCGCCGTAGGAGCCGTAGGTCTGGGCGGCCAGCTGCGGGAACAGGGCGCGGGGCATGCCGAAGACCATCGCGATGATGTCGGCCAGGAACGACAGCAGCAGCACCTTGTGCATCGAGATGTAGCGGAACCCCGCCACGATCTCCCGCAGCCCGGCCCGGCGGGCCACCGCACGCGCCAGCGGCGGCAGCGCGGGCAGCCGGTAGACCGCCCACACCGTCACGCACAGCGCCACCGCGTCGATCAGGTACAGCTCGGGCAGGCCGATGACGGGAATCAGGGCACCGGCCAGCAGCGGGCCGATCACCTGCCCGGTCTGCATGACCGTCGACCCGAGGGCGTTGGCCGCGGGCAGCTGCCCTTCGGGGACGAGCCGGGCGATGGATGCGGTACGGGCGGGGGCGTTCAGCCCCCAGAACGCCTGCTGCATGGCGAGCAGGACCATCAGCGCGGCCACGGATTCCAGGCCGGTGACGGCCTGGAGCCAGAACAGCAGCGAGGTGACGGCGATACCGCAGTTGGTGATCAGCAGCAGCTTGCGGCGGTCCATGGCGTCGGCGACCGCACCGCCCCACAGCGCGAACACGACGAGCGGCAGCAGTCCGGCGAGGCTCGCGGCGCCGACCCAGGCCGAGGACCCGGTGATGTCGTAGATCTGCTTGGGCACGGCCACCGCGGTGAGCTGGCTGCCGACCGAGGTGACGATCGTCGAGGTCCACAGCCGGCGGTAGGCCGGGACGGCCAGCGGGCGGGTGTCCATCGCCCAGCGGCGCCAGCCTCGCCGGGGCGGGGGCAGGGGCGCCGTGGTGTCTTCGGGGGGCTGTATGCCGGACTGGGTGCCGCTCTCGCTGGTGTCCACGGAGTTCCTGGTGTCCTGGTCCTCTTGGTGCTCGCTACATCTTTCGATTGCGGGTTCACTATCCCAGCAACTTCTGTGCCGGCCGAACCGGTTGTCTCAGGATGCGGCCGTACCGGGGCCCCGGGGCGTCAGGAACCCGCCACGAGCATCAGGCCGAGTCCGATCATGGTCAGGGACACCAGTCCGTCCAGCACCCGCCAGGCGGCCGGCTTGGCGAGGTACCGGCCGAGCAGCCGGGCGCCGAAGCCTAGCGCGGCGAACCAGCACAGGCTGGCCAGCGCGGCACCGAGCCCGAAGGTCCAGCGCAGGTCGCCCCGGTCGGCGGCGAGCGAGCCGAGCAGGAACACGGTGTCCAGGTAGACATGCGGGTTCAGCCAGGTCATGGCGAGGCAGGTGAGCACGGCCCGCCGCCGTGAACCGGCCGCCGCGCCCTCGGTGCGCAGGCCGCCGGTGCCGGGCCGCAGGACCCGGCGGGCGGCCAGGACGCCGTAGCAGAGCAGGAAGGCGCCGCCGACCCGACCGACTGCCCGCACCGCGCCCGGCCAGGCCACCACCAGTGCGCCCACCCCGCCGACGCCGAGCGAGATGAGGGCCGCGTCGGACAGGGCGCAGATGCCGACGACCGCGAGGACCGCGTCCCGGCGGACGCCCTGGCGCAGGACGAAGGCGTTCTGGGCGCCGATGGCCACGATGAGCGAGAGGCCGCTGCCGAAACCTGCGGCAGCGGCGGCGAGTGAGCTGGACATGCTCTCGACGGTAGGGAAGCGATCTCTGGACGTACAGCTAAAGATTTTTACGTATCCTTAGCACAGCTGAAGATAGGAGTGGAACGTGGAGCTTCCCCTCGACCAGGTGCGGACGCTGCTGGCGGTGGTGGACGAGGGCACGTTCGACGCGGCGGCCGCGGCGCTGCACGTGACGCCGTCGGCGGTCAGCCAGCGGGTGAAGGCGCTGGAGCAGCGGACCGGCCGGGTCCTGCTCCAGCGCACCAAGCCGGTGCGGCCGACGGAGTCGGGCGAGGTGCTGGTGCGGTTCGCCCGGCAGCTGGCCCGGCTGGAACGCGACGCGCGCGGCGAGCTGGGCATGAGCGGTGCCGGGGAGCCGACCCGGGTGTCGGTCGCGGTCAACGCGGACTCGCTGGCGACGTGGTTCCTGCGGGCGCTGACCGGTCTCCCGCGTGTCTTCGTCGAACTGCGCCGGGAGGACGAGGACCACACGGCCGCTCTGTTGCGGGAGGGGCTGGTGATGGCGGCGGTGACCTCGTCGGCGGACGCGGTACCGGGGTGTTCGGTTCGGACGCTGGGGCGGATGCGGTACCTGCCGGTGGCCGCGCCGGAGTTCGCGGCGGCGCATCTCACCGGGCCGCTGCCGGATGCGCTGGCCGAGGCGCCGGTGATCGTGTTCGACCGGAGGGACGACTTCCAGGACGGGTTCGTACGGCGGCTGGGGCGGGGTGGGGCCGGTCCGCTACGGCACTACGTGCCCACCTCGGAGGGGTTCGTGGACTCGGTGACGGCTGGGCTGGGGTGGGGGATGGTGCCGGAGGTGCAGGCGGAGCCGCGGTTGCGGGAGGGGCGGCTGGTGCGGCTCGGGGGGATGGAGTCGTGGGTGGACGTGCCGTTGTACTGGCAGCAGTGGAAGCTGGATTCGCCGGCTTTGGGGGTGGTGGCGGAGGCGGTGGTGAGAACGGCGGGGGGTGCGTTGCGCCAGCCGTAAGGGGGGCTGCCGGTGGTCGTGCGAGTGCGGGCTGGTGGGGGCTGATCGCGCCGTTCCCCGCGCCCCTTTCGGGGCGCCCCCGCCAGGGGCGCTTACAAGGACCGTCCTGCACTGGCCAGGAGCATCTCCAGTGCCGTCGGATAGGCGCTGGTCACCATCCGTTTTGCCAGCAGGGGGGCCGCTTCCGCGATGCGGGGATGAGTCGTGGGCGGCAGCTGGGCGTACGTCGAGTTCCACTTGGCCTCGTCCGCTCGCTGGGAGTCCTGCGGCAGGGCGAGGGACGCCGCGTCCAGGGCCGCGAAGGCCAGCGTCTGGTCGATGAAGGCGTGGTAGATGCGGACGGTCTCCGGCAGGGGGAAGCCCGCGGTGCGCAGGACGTCCAGGATCGCCTCGTCCGCTGCCAGCTCCTGCGCCCGCCCCGTCACCCGGTTCGCCGTCAGCAGGGCAGCCTGCGGATGGGCCACGTACTCCGCGTGGATGCGCAGACCGATCGTGCGCAGGTCGGTCCGCCACTCCCCCGTCGGCGCCCAGCCGGCCAGCGCCTGGCCGACCAGCGCGTCGCCGATCGCCAGGGTCAGGTCGTCCATGCCCCGGAAGTAGCGGTACAGCGTGCTGGGGTCGCAGTCGAGGGCCAGACCCAGGCGGCGGGCGGTGAGGCCCGCGCTGCCGTGTTCGCGCAGCAGCCGCAGGGCGGTCGCCACGATCAGCCGCTCGGACAGCACCGTGCCGCCGCGGGTGGGCCGGCGCCGGCGGCGCTTCTCCTCCGGTACGACCGGTTTGGGCATCGGGCACCCCCCTGAGGTTCTTATGCCGATGTCTTATGCCAACGCCATTGACCTTACGACAGGGTCCGGCGTTTGATTCCCGCCGGGCGCCCCCGTACTCGACCTCGCACACTGTTCGAGAAGGAGATTCCGAGATGCGTGTACTGCTCGTGGGAGCCGGTGGTGTGGGCACCGCCGTCACCCGGATCGCGGCCCGCCGCCCGTTCTTCGAGGCGATGGTGGTCGCCGACTACGACCCGGCCCGCGCCGAGGCGGCCGTGGCCGCCGTCGGCGACGACCGGTTCCTCGCCGAGCGGATCGACGCCGGCGACGAGGCGGCCGTGGCCGGGCTGCTGGCCCGGCACCGCTGCGATGTGCTGCTCAACGCCACCGACCCGCGCTTTGTGATGCCGCTGTTCCGGGCCGCCCGCAAGGCCGGCTCCGGTTACCTCGACATGGCGATGTCGCTGTCCCGGCCGCACGCCGAGCGGCCGTACGAGGAGTGCGGGGTGAAGCTCGGCGACGAGCAGTTCGCGCTGGCCGGGGAGTGGGCGACGGCGGGCGCGCTCGCGCTCGTCGGGATGGGCGTGGAACCGGGGCTCTCGGACGTGTTCGCCCGCTACGCGGCCGACGAGCTCTTCGACGAGATCGAGGAGATCGGCATCCGCGACGGCGCGGATCTGACGGTGGACGGCTACGACTTCGCGCCCTCCTTCAGCATCTGGACCACCATCGAGGAGTGCCTCAACCCGCCCGTCGTGTACGAGAAGGAACGCGGCTGGTTCACCACCGCCCCGTTCAGCGAACCCGAGGTGTTCGACTTCCCCGAGGGCATCGGGCCGGTCGAGTGCGTCAACGTGGAGCACGAGGAGGTGCTGCTGGTGCCGCGCTGGGTGGACGCGCGCCGGGTCACCTTCAAGTACGGGCTCGGCCGCGAGTTCATCGAGACGCTCAAGACGCTGCACCTGCTGGGGCTGGACAGGACCACCCCGGTGACCGTGCCCGGCGCAGACGGCCCGGTCGCGGTCTCGCCGCGGGACGTGGTCGCCGCGTCGCTGCCCGACCCGGCGACGCTGGGCGACCGGATGCGCGGCAAGACCTGTGCGGGCACCTGGGTGCGCGGGGTCAAGGACGGGCGGCCGCGTGAGGTGTATCTCTACCACGTGGTCGACAACGAGTGGTCCATGGCGGAGTACGGTAGTCAGGCCGTGGTGTGGCAGACGGCCCTCAACCCGGTCGTCGCTCTCGAACTCCTGGCCACCGGTGCGTGGTCGGGCTCGGGCGTCCTCGGCCCGGAGGCGTTCCCGGCCCGCCCGTTCCTCGACCTGCTGACCGAGTACGGCTCGCCCTGGGGTCTGCGCGAGCAGTGACCGCCCGCGATTCCAGGGGACTTGGCCGTTTCGGACGCGCCCACTCCGGTGACCCGAAGCCGAGTACGCACATGAAACGGCAGAATCGACTTGGATCGCAGGTGACTTCGATGGACGACTGGCGAGACCACGCCGAGTGCCGCGAGGAGGACCCCGACCTCTTCTTCCCGATCGGCACCACCGGGCCTTCGCTGCACCAGACGCGGCGCGCGAAGGCCGTCTGTGAGCGCTGTCCCGTCCAGGAACAGTGCCTGGGCTGGGCGTTGGACACCGGGCAGACCGTCGGCATCTGGGGCGGTACGACCGAGGCGGAGCGCCGGCTGCTGACCCGGCGCCGGCAGCGGGCCGCGCGCCGGTTCAGCTGACGTCGGCCGGTGCCTCGGCGGCCGGCAGCCGCAGGGTGAACTCGGCTCCCTTGCCCGGTTCGCTCGCGGCCTCGACGGTCCCGTCATGGGCGGCGACCAGGTGGCGCACGATCGGCAGACCGAGCCCACTGCCCCCGGTGCGGCGGCTGCGGGACTTCTCCGCGCGCCAGAACCGCTCGAAGACGTGCGGCAGATCGTCGGGGGCGATGCCCTTGCCGGTGTCGGTGACGGTGAGCACGACTCCGTCGCCGTCCCGGCGGGCGGCCAGGGTCACCGTTCCGTCGGCGGGCGTGTGCCGGATCGCGTTGGAGACCAGGTTGCCCAGCGCCTGCCGCATCCGCACCGGGTCGGCGTCGAGCCAGGCCGTGCCGTCGACGTCGGTCAGCAGCGTGACCCCGGCCGCGTCGGCGGCCACCCGGTGGGCGGCGGTGACCTGGTCGACCATGTCGGCGGCGCGGACCGGTTCGCGGTGCATGCGCAGGGTGCCGGCGTCGGCGGCCGCCAGGTCCTGGAGGTCGTCGATGATCCGCTGGAGGAGCAGCGCCTCCTCGTGCAGCGAGGCCAGAAGAGCGGGGTCGGGGTCGACCACGCCGTCCCGGGTGACCTCCAGCCAGCCCCGGATGTTGGTGAGCGGGCTGCGCAGTTCGTGGGCGATGTCGCTGACCATCGCCTTGCGCTGCTCCTCCAGCCGTTCCCGGCGCTCGGTGAGGTCGTTGAACGCCTCGGCCAGCAGCCCGGTCTCGTCCCGGGTCCGCACCGGCGCCCGCGCATGCAGTTCGGGCGGCTGGCGCACGGTGACCGTCAGCGCGCGCAGCGGCCGGACGAGCCGGGTGGCGACCACGGCGGTGACGGCGACCGTGAAGGCGAGGACCAGTCCGGCCGCGCCGACGATCTTCGCCTTGTTGGCCCGGGACATGTCGAACCGGGGCACGGTCTGGTCGCCCAGGCCGAGGAAGAGTTCGGCGGCCGGGGCGGCATACGGCTCGAGTTGGGTGCGGCGGGCGCTGGTGATGCAGTTCTTCGCGATCTGGTCCGTCTGTGCCTGGTCGATGCTGCCCTTCTTGGCGGTGATGAGGAAGCCGCCGGTGACCGGGTTGCGTCCCGTACGGTCGTAGGTGAGGTACAGCGGTCCCTCGAGGTCCAGTTGCTTGCTCTGGAGACAGGGCCGGACCAGGTTCGTCAGCGTGGCGAGGGCCTTCGCCTCGGTGCGAGTGGTGCCGGTGACCCCCTTCTTCATCATCGTGAGGGAGTCGTCCACCCCGCCGCCGCAGCCGATCGAGCGGAAGCCCGAGGCGTCCGTGCCGTCGTCGTCGACGAGGTAGGGCCGCCCGCCCGGGGTGTGGGCGACGGTGGTGCGGATGCCGTAGGTGTTGTAGCAGTACCGCTCCTTCTCCGCCACCATGTCCAGTTCCCCGCGCTCCTTCGCCGTCAGCCGGTACGGGCCGACCACCCGCGGGTCGATGCCGCTGAGCTGGGCGCCGGACTGGGTGTAGGTGTCGGTGTGCAGCGGGTCGATGGCGGCGGCCGGCCGGGGCGGCAGCGCGGTCCCCGGTGCCGCCGAGTCGGCGATCAGGGTGCGGTCGGCGGTGGTCAGCGCGACCCTGCGGCCGGTCTGCGCGGCCAGCGCGCGCACCGTGCGCCGCACCCCGGTCCAGTCGGGGTGGTCCGCCGCGTACCCGCTGAGCTGGGCGAGGATCTTGTTGTCGGCCGCGAGGTCCTGGCCCTGCTCCTCCTCCAGCGCGCTGGTGGTGGTGGTCACCGCGAGCCAGGCGGTGGCGGCCACCGAACACGCGGCGATCAGCACCGAGGCGAACAGCAGCCGGACGAGAAGCCGTTTGCGCCACGGTATCCGGGCCCTCACGGACGGCCGCCGCTCAGCTTGTAGCCGACGCCGAACACGGTCAGCAGCCGCACCGGCCGCCGGGGATCGGCCTCGATCTTCCGGCGCAGGTTCATCACATGGACGTCGACGGCGCGTTCGGTGGAGGCGCGGTCGAAGCCGCGGGTGCACTGGAGCAGCTGCCGCCGGGTGAACACCCGGTCGGGCTCCCCGGCCATGGCGAGCAGGATCTGGAACTCGGCCGGGGTCACCTCCACCGGCACCCCGTCGCAGCGCACCTCGTGCCGCACCGGATCCACACTGATCCCGGCGGCGATCACGGCAGGCTCCTCCCGCACCGCGGCCGTCCGCCCGCTGCGCCGCAGCACCGTCCGGATCCGGGCCATCAGCTCACGGGGACTGTACGGCTTGGTCATGTAGTCGTCGGCGCCCAGCTCCAGGCCGAGCAGCACGTCGTCCTCATCGGAGCGGGCCGTGAGCATCAGCACCGGGATCTCCGGGTCGCCGCCGCGCAGCACCCGGCAGACGCCGAAGCCGTCGATCACCGGGAGCATCAGGTCGAGGACGACGAGATCGGGCCCAAGCCGCCGGGCCGCATCCAGCGCGGCGGCCCCGTCGTGGACCACGGTCGCGGTATGGCCCTCGGCCAGCAGGGACCGCCGGATCAGCTCGGCCTGCATCTCGTCGTCCTCGGCGACCAGCACATGTGCGCACACAGGTTCGGATCCTAAGTGGTGTTCAGCGGTGTTCCGGCGGCCTACTGGGCGAGCCAGTCGGCGTACCCCATGACCACGGCCGGATGCCGGGCGGGGTCCAGGGCGCGCAGCAGTTCCTTCATGTGCGCCTTGGCGACGCTGACACAGGCGTGTGTCGGACCGCCGTGGTCGACATGCAGCCAGATGCCGCCGCCGCGCTTCGCGCCCATGGGGCGGGTCCAGTCCAGGGGCGAAGTGCCCGGCTGCCGGTTGTAGTTGATGGCGACGACATAGTCGAAGGAGCCTTCCAGCGGCTCGCCCTCGAAGCCGGTGCCGGGCGAGTGGAAGCCGTACGACTGGTGGTAGGGCAGCTTGCTCCCCGGGTCCGCGAGCAGGCCTCCGGCGTCGGTGAGCCCGTACACGCCGACGGGCGAGCGCAGGTCTCCGGCCATGTGGCGCTCGCTCCAGCCGTCCCGGCCGTTGTGCGCGGGCCAACTGGCGCCGGGCTGCCAGACACTGTCGTCGCGCTCGTACAGGACGACGGTGGAGACGGACGAGTCCTTGCCCCGCCCTCTGGCGACGACGACCTGCTCCGCCCGCTCGGGTATCGCGGCCGTGGTCCGCGGCCCCAGCCCGGGTATGCCGGTGGGCTGCGGGCTGCTGCTCTCGGGTGTGGGGGCAGCCGTCGTCCGCGCCGGCCGGTCGTCGTCCGACCGGCTCGGCGCGGCCTCGGCGCCACCCCCGCACCCCGAGAGCAGGAGGGGGGAGGCGAGGAGGGCGACAGCTGTTCTGCGATGGATCATGAGACCGACTCTGGCCGACAATTGTAAGAAACTCGTCAGCTTCAGCGCCCTGTTTAGGGGCGCGGGGCTGTGTCGATTTGCGGCTGCCGCCGCGTGGGCGCGACAAGCCTCCACCGGCCCGCACCCGAACCGCTACGGCTTGCCCTTCTGGTACAACCACGTCTGGAACAACGAACCGAGATCCTGCCCCGACTGCCCTTCCGCGAGCTTCACAAACTCCGCGGTGGTCCCGTGCCCGTACCGGTGCTCCGAAGCCCACGCCCGCAGAATCCGGAAGAACACCGGATCCCCCACGGCCTTCCGCAGCTCGTGCAACGCCATCGCACCCCGCGCGTACACCGGCGTCCCGAAGATGTTCGCGCCACTCCCCGGATCCCCGGGCGGATACGCCCACAACTCGTTGCTCGCCGGCTTGGCGTACAGCGCGTCGAAGGACTTCTGCGCGCTGTCACCCCCGTGCTGCTCGCTGTAGAGCCACTCGGCGTACGTCGCGAAGCCCTCGTTGAGCCAGATGTCCTTCCAGGCGGTGAGGGAGACGGAGTCGCCGAACCACTGGTGGGCGCTCTCGTGCACCAGCGTGCTGAGGTCGGGCGCGGAGTCGTAGATCGGCCGGCTCTGTGTCTCCAGGGCGTATCCGACGTTCGGCGCGTGGTCGACGATCGCGCCGGCCGCGCGGAACGGGTACGGCCCGAACAGCTTGCTCTCCCAGTCCAGGACCGACGGCAGCTTCTTCAGCACGGCCGCGGAGCCGCTCACCTCGCGCGGGTCGACCGCGTTGTACACCTTGATCCCGTCCCGGGTGGTGTAGTGCTCGACCTTGAACTTGCCGACCGTGGCGGTGGCCAGGTACGCGGCCATCGGCTCGCTCTGCCGCCAGCGGAAGGTGGTGCGGCCGTCGGCGGTGTGCTGCCCGACGAGGACGCCGTTGGCGACGGCGGTGCGTCCCTTGGGGACGGTGATGGTGAAGTCGTACGACGCCTTGTCCTTGGGGTGGCTGTTCGCCGGGAACCAGGTCATCGCGCCCTGCGGCTCGCCGGCGACGAACGCGCCGTCGTCGGTGCGGATCCAGCCGTCCGGTGAACCGTCGGGGTCGGTGACCTGCTTGGGGGTGCCGTTGTACGTGACGGTGACCCGGAACTGACGGCCCTTCGCGAGCGCGTGCGACGGCATGACGACGAGTTCCTGACCGGTGCGGCTGAATCGGGCGGTGCGGCCGTCGACCGTCACCCGGGTGACCTTCAGACCGTTGAGGTCGAGGTCGAAGCGGGTGAGCTTCTGGGTGGCGCGGGCGGTGAGGACGGCCTTGCCGTCGAGGTGGCGGGAGGCGGTGTCGTAGCGGAGCGTCAGATCGTAGTGGGCGACGTGGTAGCCGCCGTTGCCGCTGAGCGGGAAGTAGGGGTCGCCCGCGCCCGCGGCGCCGATCGTGCTCGCCGAGGCCGGTCCGGCGGCGGCGAGCAGGGCCGCCACGGCGACCGGGACGGTGGCGAGGACGGCCTCGCGGCGGAGGACTGCGGTACGTCTGCTTGCACCCTGCACATGGGCTCCTTCAGGGGGGCGGCCGATGATCAATGGCCCACAGACTAGGCGGGCGGGCGTCCGCGTTTCCCCCTCATTCTGGTCAAGCTGTGCCGGGTCGGCGGCCGGTGGTCCGGCCGTGCCGCATACGCTCAACGCACCCACACCGAGCCGAGAGGTGCCCGACCGTGAGCGTGCGTGTCCGCAGGATCTATGAACCGCCCGAGCCGGATGACGGTGTGCGGGTCCTGGTCGACCGGCTGTGGCCGCGCGGGCTGTCGAAGGCGGACGCGCGGGTGGACGAGTGGCCCAAGGGGCTGACGCCGTCGAACGAGCTGCGCCGGTGGTTCCACGACGGCGGTTCGTACGAGGAGTTCACCCGCCGCTACGAGGCGGAGCTGGACGCTCCCGAGGCCGTCGAACTCCTCGACGGCCTGCGGGAGTCGGCGAGCAAGGGCCAGGTGACCCTGCTCACCGCGTCCAAGTCCCCGGACGAGAGCCACGCCACGGTGCTGGCGCGGCTCCTCACCGCCTAGGCGGTCTGCTTGGCCGCCGCGCGTCCCGCCGCCCGGCCCGAGAACAGGCAGCCGCCGAGGAACGTGCCCTCCAGCGCGTTGTAGCCGTGCACACCGCCGCCGCCGAAGCCGGCCACCTCGCCGGCCGCGTAGAGCCCGTCGATCGGCTGCCCGTCGGCGCCCAGAGCGCGCGAGTCCAGGTCGGTCTGGATGCCACCGAGGGTCTTGCGGGTGAGGACGTGCAGCTTGACGCCGATCAGGGGCCCGGCGGCCGGGTCGAGGATGCGGTGCGGGGTGGCGACCCGGCCGAGGCGGTCGCCGATGTAGCGGCGGGCGTTGTGGATGCCCTGGACCTGGGAGTCCTTGCTGTAGGAGTTGTTGATCTGCAGGTCGCGGGCGACGATCTGGCGGCGCACCTCGGCCGGGTCCAGGAGCGCCTTGCCGGTGAGCCCGTTCATCTTCTCGACGAGCTGTTCCAGGGAGTTCGCGGTCACGAAGTCGGCGCCCTTGTCGACGAAGGCCTGCACCGGTCCCGGGGCGCCCTTGCCGAGCAGCCGGTCGCGCAGCACGGCCTTGCGGTCCTTGGCGGTGATGTCGGGGTTCTGCTCGGAGCCGGAGAGCGCGAACTCCTTCTCGATGATCTTCCGGGTGAGGACGAACCAGGAGTGGTCGTGTCCGGCGATGTCCTCGGTGGTGCGCAGGTACTTGAGGGTGCTGAGGGTGTCGTAGCCCGGCAGGCAGGGGTCGGGCAGCCGACGGCCGAGGGCGTCCAGCCAGATCGAGGACGGGCCGGGCAGGATGCGGATGCCGTGGCCGGGCCAGACGGAGTTCCAGTTCTGGATGCCCTCGGTGTAGTGCCACATGCGGTCGCGGTTGACCAGGCGTACGCCCGCTTCCGCGCTGATGTCGAGCATGCGGCCGTCCACGTAGGCGGGGACGCCGGTGACCATCTCGGCGGGGGGTGTGCCGAGGCGCTCGGGCCAGTAGCGGCGGACGATGTCGTGGTTGGCTCCGATGCCTCCGGTGGTGACGACGACGGCCTGGGCGGTGAGTTCGAAGTCGCCGATGCGGTCACGGTTGGAGGCGACACCGCGCGGCGAGTCGTCGGGGGCGAGGACCGTGCCGCGCACGCCGCGTGCCGCGCCGTCCTCGATGACGAGTTCGTCGACCTGGTGGCGATGGTGGAAGGTGAGCAGTCCGTCGCGGGAGGCCTGCTTGGCGTACCGGACGAAGGGTTCGACGACGCCGGTTCCGGTGCCCCAGGCGATGTGGAAGCGGGGCACGGAGTTGCCGTGCCCGGTCGCGCGCAGGTCGCCGCGCTCGGCCCAGCCGACGGTCGGCAGCAGGCTGATGCCGTGACTCTGCAGCCAGGGCCGCTTCTCGCCGGCCGCGAACTCGACATAGGCCCGCGCCCAGCGCACCGCCCAGGAGTCCTCGTCGTCCTTCCGGTCGAACTGGGCGCTGCCCTGCCAGTCGTTCCAGGCCAGGTCGAGGGAGTCCTTGATGCCGAGGCGGCGCTGCTCGGGCGAGTCGACGAGGAAGAGCCCGCCGAAGGACCAGAACGCCTGGCCGCCGAGGTTGGCGGCGTTCTCCTGGTCGACCAGGGCGACCCGGCGGCCCTTGCTGGTGAGTTCGTGCGCCGCGACCAGGCCGGCGAGGCCCGCTCCGACGACGATGACGTCCGCGTCCATGGCGACCGTTGCCTCTCTTGTCCGAAGGTCTTATCCGAAGGTCTTGTCCGAAGGAGTGCTGCCGTCGGTCAGCAGCGCGGTGAGCAGTTGCTTGAGCCAGGCGCGGGCCCGGTCCATGTCCTTGTCCAGCAGCAGCTGGGTGGTCACGCCGTCGTACGCGGCGACCACCGCGTGGGCGGCGCCGTCCACGCCGCCGAGGACGGCGGGGATCGGAGCGTGGCCGCGGGCCCGGAAGAGCCGGTCGGCGATGGCCTGCCGCAGCCGGGCGCGGTGGTCGAGGAGCGCCTCGGCGACGGCCGGGTCCCGGGCGGCGTGCACCAGGAAGTCGGTCTTCACCAGCAGCCAGTCCACGTCCAGGAGCAGCACGTCGGTGACCCGGTCCACGGAGGCCGGCACGTCCAGGTCGGGGCGGTCCAGGGCGAGGGCGTCGGCGACCTGCCGGGCGATGAGGTCGGCGCGGTCCCGGTAGAGGGCGAAGAACAGCTCGTCGAGGGTGGCGAAGTTGGAGTAGAAGGCGCCCCGGCTGAACCCGGCGGCCTCACAGACCTCCTCGATGGAGACGCGCCCGAAACCCTTGGCCGCGAACACGGTGAACGCGGCGTCGACCAGCCGCGCCCGGGTCCGCACCCGGCGCCGGGTGACCCGCTTCGTCGCGCCGACTTCCATGTCCCGACCTCCGTTCCATACACGAACGTATCCGATACATGAATGTATCGAAAGACGTCGGCGCGAGGTCGCCGTGATCGAATGGAACGTATTTTCGATTAAGGGGTACGCTGACTCCATGGCCACGCACCTCCAGGGCTCCCTGTTCGACCAGACCGACGAGCTGCGGCTCGGCTCCCTCGACGGCGTCGGCCGGACCGAGCTGGGGTCCGGCGCCTGGATCGACGTGCTGCCCGGCTGGCTGAGCGGTGCCGACGCCCTGTTCGAACAGCTGGCGGCGGACGTCCCCTGGCACGCCGAGCGCCGCACGATGTACGACAGCGTCGTGGACGTACCGCGGCTGCTCGCCTTCTACGGGGCGGGCGACCCGCTCCCGCACCCCGTGCTCGTCGAGGCCCGCGAGGCACTCACCAGGCACTACGCCGGCGAGCTGCGCGAGCCGTTCACCACGGCGGGGCTCTGTTATTACCGGGACGGCCGGGACAGCGTCGCCTGGCACGGCGACCGGATCGGCCGGGGCGCGCGGGAGGACACCATGGTCGCGATCCTCTCCGTGGGCGCGCCCCGGGACCTGCTGCTGCGCCCGCTGCGCGGCGGCCCCTCGGTCCGGCGCCCGCTGGGCCACGGCGACCTGATCGTGATGGGCGGCTCCTGCCAGCGGACCTGGGAGCACTGCGTACCGAAGACGGCACGGGCCGCCGGTCCGCGTATCAGCGTCCAGTTCCGGCCGCACGGGGTGCGGTGACCCGGATCCCCGTTGACAGGTGTCCCGCACCATCTGGTTGGCTGTGTTCCGGTTCGGTCGGCAAGCTGCGGGAACGTCGGAGAGATCATGCGCGCAGAGGTACACGAAGTCGGCAGGGGCATCTACCTGGCGCATGGGCAGCACACCAACTGGGTGATTCTCAAGGACGGTGACGCCGTCACACTGGTGGACACCGGCTACCCCGGGGACCGGCCGGGGCTGCTCGGCTCCCTCGCGGAGGTGGGCAGCTCACCGGAGGCCGTCGCGGCCGTCCTGATCACCCACGCGCACAACGACCACCTCGGCTCGGCCGAGTATCTGCGCGACACCCACGGCACCCCGGTCTATCTGCACGAGGCCGAAGTACCGCACGCACGGCGGGAGTTCCTCCAGCAGGTCTCGGTGGGGGCGGTGCTGAAGAACGCCTGGCGGCCGGGTGTGGTGCCGTGGCTGGTGCACGTCCTGCGGGTCGGCGGCACCGAGCAGCACCCGGTCAGTACGCCCGAGGAGTTCCCGGTCGCCGACGGCCCGCTCGACCTGCCGGGCCGGCCCGTCCCCGTGCACACGCCCGGCCACACCGACGGGCACACCGTCTACCACCTGCCCGAGGCCGGGATCGTGATCTCCGGCGACGCCCTGGTCAGCGGCCACCGCACCTCGCGCGTCAGCGGCCCGCAGCTGCTGCCCGACATGTTCCACCACGAGCGTTCCCGGGCGGTGGACTCGCTCGGCATCATCGAGGCGCTCGACGCCGACGTGCTGCTGCCCGGGCACGGCCCCGTGCACCGGGGATCCGTCAAGGCGGCCGCCCGGCAGGCCCGCGAACGGGCCCTCTAGGCCCTGTCGTCAAATTCCCGTCGTCCGCCCGGAGGGCGGGCCCCGCGGCGTCAGGTGCGTGCTCTGGGGGTCCCCCCGGCCGGAGGCTGGGGGAGTGCCGGGCCCTGAGCCTCGTACTGGACGTACTTGGGTCAGGGCCCGGTGCGGCGAGTGGGGGCACCTCCCACGCCCTTAAGGCAGTGGGGGAGCGTGCATGGCGTCGCGGGGCAGACGGGAATTTGACGACAGGGCCTAGGGTCGGGCCATGGCATTGCAGATCAGCGCCACCAATCCGGAGCACCCCGCTCTCCTGCTCGAACTCCCCTGGGACGTCCCGCTGGAGGAG
Organism: Streptomyces sp. NPDC048254; assembly: GCF_043201895.1. NCBI lineage: Bacteria > Bacillati > Actinomycetota > Actinomycetes > Kitasatosporales > Streptomycetaceae > Streptomyces > Streptomyces sp. NPDC048254. The sequence continues at coordinate 273,960 of NZ_JBICZJ010000004.1, read as the reverse complement.
TGGCCCGAGGAATACCTCGTGCCGCTCCCCCGCGGCATCTCCCGGCACGTGGTGCGCTACGCCCGGGCCGGCAGCGAGGTCATCGCGGTCAAGGAGCTGGCGGAGCGCCCGGCGCTGCGCGAGTACGAGCTGCTGCGCGACCTGGACCGGCTCGCCATCCCCGCGGTCGACCCGCTCGCGGTGATCACCGGCCGTACCGACGAGGTGGGCGAACCGCTGGAGTCGGTGCTGGTCACCCGGCATCTGGGCGGCTCGATGCCGTACCGCTCGATGTTCGAGACGACCATGCGCCCGGCGACCATGCACCGCCTCATGGACGCCCTCGCCGTCCTGCTCGTACGACTGCACCTGGCCGGGTTCGCCTGGGGCGACTGCTCGCTGTCGAACACCCTGTTCCGCCGGGACGCGGGCGCGTACGCCGCGTATCTGGTGGACGCCGAGACCGGCGACCTGCATCCGCAGCTCAGCAACGGGCAGCGGGAGTACGACCTCGATCTGGCCCGGGTCAACATCAGCGGCGAGCTGCTCGACCTGGAGGCGTCGGGGGCGCTGCACCCCTCGCTGGACCCGATCGAGTTCGGGTTCGAGATCTGCACCCGCTACGGCGAGCTGTGGGAGGAGCTGACCCGCACCTCGGTGTATCCGGCGGGCAAGTACCACTACATCGAGCGCCGGATCCGACGGCTCAACGAGCTGGGCTTCGACGTGGCCGAGATGCAGATCGAGCACTCCTCCAACGGCGACGCCGTCACCTTCGTGCCGAAGGTCGTCGACGCCGGGCACCACCAGCGCCAGCTGCTCCGGCTGACCGGTCTGGACGCCGAGGAGAACCAGGCCCGGCGGCTGCTGAACGACCTGGAGAGCTGGATGGCGACCCAGGACGACTACGCCCCCGGCGACCCTCTCGCCGCCCGGCCCGAGGTGCTGGCCCACCGGTGGGTGCGGGACGTCTTCCGCCCCACCGTGCGGGCCGTGCCGCTGGAGCTGCGCGGCTCCATGGATCCGGCCGAGATCTACCACGAGCTGCTCGAACACCGCTGGTACCTGTCCGAGCGGGCGCAGCACGACATAGGCCTGGAGGTGGCGGTCGACGACTACATCGACAACGTGCTGCCCAAGGCACGGGAGACCCTGGAGCCGGTCGCTCCCGAATGACTCAGTCGTGCGGCACCACGGCCACCGGGCAGTCGGCGTGGTGCAGCACCCCGTGCGCGACCGAGCCGATGCGGGCGCCGACCGCCGTCCGGTGGGCGCGCCGCCCGACGACCATCAGCTGGGCCCGGCCGGCCACCGAGAGCAGCACCTGGCCGGCGCTGCCCATCTCCACGTGCTCGGCGACCGGCACGTCCGGGAACCGCTCCCGCAGCGGCCGCACCGCCTCGGACAGGGCCTTCTTCTCGAAGGGCTCCAGGCCCCCGGTCTCGTCCAGCAGCTTCAGCGAGCCCGGGCTGTAGGCGAAGACCGGCGGCAAGGTCCAGGCCCGCACCACCCGGACCGTCGCGCCACGGGCCGCCGCCGTCTCGAACGCGAACTCCAGCACGGCCGCGCTGTCCTCCGGCCCGCCCTGCTGACCCACGACGACCTCCCGCCCGGCGGCCTCGGCCGTGGGCCGGTCCCCGGCGCGCACCAGCACCACGGGCCGGGCGGCCTCGGCGATCACCTGCTGCCCGACGGAGCCGAGCAGGAACCCGACGACCGGCCCGTGCCCGCGCGAGCCCAGCGCCAGCAGCTCGGCCCCGGCGGCCGCCTCGACCAGCACCTCGACCGGGTCACCCGCCACGACGTCGACGCTCACCGCGAGCTCCGGATGCCGACCGGTGACGGTACGCACCGACTCGGTCACCCCGTCCGACACCCACCCGTACTGGGTCTCCCGGTCGCCGCCGAACGCCTCCTGCTCCTCGTACCGCCACGCGTGCACCACCCGCAGCGGCAGACCGCGCCGCACCGCCTCCCGGGCCGCCCAGTCCAGAGCCGCGAGGCTCTCCTCCGTACCGTCGATCCCTGCCGTGATCGGGCGTGTCATGCACCGGCCTCCTCGTCGGTTCCGCGTATACGCGATCAGTCTTCCGCACGGACGGGTGCCCGCTGTGCACCGGCGTACAAGAGCGCAGGCGGGCGATCGAACATACGATGGGCGGGTGCGGTGGCCGCGCTCCTCCCGGAGGGCCCGCCGTACCGAGGAACCAACGGCTCGGGGTGGGAGACGTATGGCACAGGCTGCCGACGCAGCACGGACCGTCATCATGACCGTGGACGACGACCCGGGAGTCTCCCGTGCCGTCGCCCGGGACCTGCGCCGCCGCTACGGCGCGTCGTACCGGATCGTACGCGCGGAGTCCGGGGAGTCGGCGCTGGACGCGCTGCGGGAGCTGAAGCTGCGCGGCGACCTGGTGGCGGTGATCCTGGCCGACTACCGGATGCCGCAGATGAACGGCATCGAGTTCCTGGAACAGGCCCTGGACGTGTACCCGGGCGCCCGGCGCGTGCTGCTGACCGCGTACGCGGACACCAACGCGGCGATCGACGCGATCAACGTGGTCGATCTGGACCACTATCTGCTCAAGCCCTGGGATCCGCCCGAGGAGAAGCTGTACCCGGTCCTCGACGACCTGCTGGATTCGTGGCGGTGCAGCGCGTACAAGCCGGTGCCGGCCACCAAGGTCGTCGGGCACCGCTGGTCGGCCAGGTCCTCGGACGTGCGGGAGTTCCTCGCCCGCAACCAGGTGCCCTACCGCTGGTACTCGGTCGAGGAACCCGAGGGCCGGCGGCTGTTGGCGGCCGCCGGGGTCGACGGGCAGCGGCTGCCGCTGGTGATCACGCCGGACGGCACGCCCCTGGTCGAGCCGGAGGCGCCCGAACTGGCCGCCCGGGTGGGGCTCGCGACCACGCCCACGGCGGACTTCTACGACCTGGTGGTCATCGGCGGCGGCCCGGCCGGGCTCGGCGCGGCGGTGTACGGGGCGTCGGAGGGGCTGCGGACCGTGCTCGTGGAACGCGCGGCGACCGGCGGGCAGGCCGGGCAGAGCTCCCGGATCGAGAACTACCTCGGCTTCCCCGACGGGGTGTCGGGGGCTCAGCTCACCGACCGGGCCCGGCGGCAGGCCGCCAAGTTCGGCGCGGAGGTGCTGACCGCCCGCGAGGTCACGGCACTGGAGGTCAGCGGGGCCGCGCGGGTGGTGCGGTTCGCGGACGGCTCGGCGATCGCGGCGCACAGTGTGATCCTGGCGACGGGTGTGCAGTACCGGCAGCTGGATGCCGCGGGCTGCCTCGACCTGACCGGCTGCGGGGTGTTCTACGGCTCCGCGCTGACCGAGGCCACCTCCTGCCAGGGCCACGACGTGTACATCGTCGGCGGCGCCAACTCGGCGGGCCAGGCGGCCATGTACCTGTCCCGGTTCGCCAAGTCCGTGACGCTGCTGGTGCGCGGTGCCGACCTGTCGGCCTCGATGTCGTACTACCTGATCCAGCAGATCAACGAGGCCCCGAACATCTCGGTACGCAGCCACACGGTGGTCGACTCCGCGCACGGGACCGACCGGCTGGAGCGGCTGACGCTCCGTCACTCGACGAGCGGCGAGACCGAGTCGGTCGAGGCGCAGTGGATGTTCGTGTTCATCGGCGCGGCCCCGCTGACCGACTGGCTCGGCGACACCGTGCTGCGCGACGGCCGCGGGTTCATCCTGGCCGGCCCCGATCTGACGGTCGACGGACGGCCGCCGACGGCCTGGGAGCTGGACCGGCCGCCGTACCACCTGGAGACCAGCGTGCCCGGAGTGTTCGTGGCGGGCGACGCGCGTGCCGAGTCCGCCAAGCGTGTCGCGTCCGCCGTAGGAGAAGGAGCCATGGCCGTGATGCTCGTCCACCGTTATCTGGAGCAGTCATGAGCGGGCAGCTGTGCCCGTGCAACCCGCAGGAGATCGGCGCGCTCTTCCTCTTCGAGAAGCTGGAGCCGGAGCAGCTGGCGCGGCTGTGCGCCGCGGGCCGGGTCGAGCGGTTCGAGCCCGGTCCGGTCTACACCGAGGGTGAGCCCGCCACCTGCTTCTACGTGATGCTCGAGGGCACCGTGGTGCTCTCCCGGCAGGTCGGCGGGGACGACGTCGAGGTCACCCGGACCTCGCAGACCGGGGTGTACGCGGGTGCCATGCAGGCGTACCTCGGGGACCGGGTGCGGCAGGGGTACATCAACTCGATGCGGGTGACAGAGCCGACGCGGTTCTTCGTGCTGCCCGCGGACACGTTCTCGGACATCATGCGCGAGTGGTTCCCGATGGCCGTGCATCTTCTGGAGGGCCTGTTCTTCGGTTCGAAGAACACCCAGGCGGCGATCGGACAGCGCGAACGGCTGCTGGCGCTCGGCTCGTTGTCCGCCGGGCTCACCCACGAGCTCAACAACCCGGCCGCGGCGGCCGTCCGGGCCACGTCCACGCTGCGCGAGCGGATCGCGAAGATGCGGCACAAGCTCGCGGTGATCGCCGAAGGGCCGTTCTCGCGGGAGCAGTTGGCCGGCCTGATCGAGATCCAGGAGCGCACCGCCGAACGGGTCGCCAAGGCCCCGGCGATGAGTCCGCTGGAGGCCACCGACCGCGAGGACGCGCTCTCCGACTGGCTCGACGACCACGGCATCGACTACGGCTGGCAGCTGGCGCCGACCTTCGTGCAGGCCGGGCTGGACATCGACTGGCTGGAGCAGGTCTCGGCGGCGGTGGACGAGGAGATCCTGCCGAACGCGGTCGGCTGGCTCAACTACACCATCGAGACCGAGCTGTTGATGAACGAGATCGACGACTCCACCACCCGGATCTCGCACCTCGTCGACGCGGCCAAGCAGTACAGCCAGCTGGACCGGGCGCCCTACCGGGTCGTGGACGTCCACGAACTCCTCGACAGCACCCTGCTGATGCTGTCCGCCAAGATCGGGCAGGACATCCAGGTGGTCAAGGAGTACGACCGTACGGTCCCGCCGGTCCCCGCCTACCCCGCCGAGCTCAACCAGGTGTGGACCAACCTCGTCGACAACGCCGTCTGCGCGATGAAGGACGGCGTCGGCGTCGGACAGGGCACGCTGACCGTGCGGACCGCCCTCGACCACGAGCAACTGCTGGTCGAGTTCCGGGACACCGGGACCGGGATCGCGCCGGAGATCAAGGACCGGATCTTCGACCCCTTCTTCACGACGAAGCCCGTGGGGCAGGGCACGGGTCTCGGTCTGGACATCTCGTGGCGGATCGTCGTCAACAAGCATCACGGCACCATGCGGGTGGAGTCGGTGCCCGGGGACACCCGGTTCCAGGTACTGCTTCCGCTGACCGCCGAAGCGCCCGAGACAGCGGCGCCCGACATATCCGAGGAGACGGCATGAGTGACGACACCGCGATCGACCCGAACGTCCCGCCGAGCGGTGCCGGGTGCACGGAGTGCGACAAGGCGGGGGGCTGGTGGTTCCATCTGCGGCGGTGTACGCAGTGCGGGAACATCGGGTGCTGCGACGACTCGCCCGCGAAGCACGCGACGGCGCACTTCCGTGACACGGGGCATCCGATCATCCGTAGTTACGAACCGGGCGAGGGATGGTTCTGGAACTTCGAGACGGAGGAGTTGTTCGAGGCGGGGCCGGAGTTGGCGCCACCGGTGAGCCATCCCTCGGACCAGTCGGTGCCGGGTCCTGCGGAGCGGGTGCCGGAGAACTGGGCGCAGGTTCTGCGGGGTTGAGCGCCCAAGGGGGCGGAGGGTCCTGTGTGTTTGGCGGGTGCGGGTGGATTGTGGCTGGTCGCGCCCACGCGGCGGAGCCGCATGTCGGTACGGCCCCGCGCCCCTTGGGTGTCTCCGTCGCCCCTCTCAAAAAGGAACTGTCGGCACTGCGTGTGAGGATGGGGGCGTGTCGCAGAGATCCTTTTCCACTCCGCTGATCGGGCGCGATGGTGAACTGGCCCGCCTTGCCACGGCGCTTGACCGGGCCCGGCACGGCAGTGGGCAGGCCGTGGTCGTCGCCGGGGATGCCGGGGTCGGGAAGACACGGCTGCTGGACGAGGTGGCCGGCCGCGCGGCTGCCGCCGGGGCCACCGTCGTCACCGGCCACTGTGTCGATCTCGGTGATGTGGGGCTGCCGTATCTGCCCTTCACGGAGCTCCTCGGGGTGCTGGCCGCCGACTCCCGGTTCTCCGCGGTCGTCTCCGCGCATCCCGTGGTGGGCCGGCTGCTCGGCGCCGGGTCGGACTCCGCCCGGGACGCGGACGCCCGGCTGCGGCTCTTCGAGGGGGTCGCCGGGCTGTTCGCGGATCTCGCCGCGACCGCGCCGCTCCTCCTGATCCTGGAGGACCTGCACTGGGCCGACCAGTCCTCCCGGGATCTGCTGCGGTTTCTGCTCAGCCGGGCCGGGCTCGCCCGTGGGCTCACCGTGCTCGCCTCCTATCGCGCGGACGACCTGCACCGCCGGCATCCACTGCGGCCGCTCCTCGCCGAGCTGGTGCGGCTGCCCGCCGTGGAGCGTCTTGAGCTGCGGCCGCTCGCCGATGCCGAGGTGACGCGGCTGGTGCGGGCCCTGACGGAGCGGCCGCTGTCGGACGCGGCCGTGCGGGACATCGTCGAGCGGGCCGAGGGCAACGCCTTCTACACGGAGGAGCTGGTGGCCGCCGCCGACGCGGAGGGGATGCCGACCGGGCTCGCCGATCTGCTGCTCATCCGGGTCGAGCAGTTGCCGGAGACGGCCCAGCGGGTGCTGCGTACGGCCGCGGTCGCCGGGCGCCGGGTGGGGCACGATCTGCTGCGGGACGCGGTCGGGCTGCCGGAGGAGGAGCTGGAGTCGGCGCTGCGGGAGGCCGTCGGACGGCAGCTGCTGGTCCCGGGGGACGGGGACACGTACGCCTTCCGGCACGCCCTCGCACGGGAGGCGGTCTACGCCGATCTGCTGCCGGGGCAGCGCTCGCGGCTGCACGGCACGTTCGCGAGGCTGCTCGCCGCGGGCGGGGGCGGCGCGGCGACGGCGGCCGAACGGGCCCACCACTACCGGGAGAGCCACGATCTGCCGGAGGCGTTGGCCGCCTCCCTGGAAGCGGCCGACCACGCTCGGCGGGTGGGTGCCCCGGCGGAAGAGCTGCGGCAGCTGGAGACGGCCCTGGACCTGTGGCCTGCGGTGCCCTGCGAGGCGCGGCCCGAGGGTGAGGGGCTCGACCGGGTGACGTTGACGCTGCGGGCCTCGGCGGCGGCCGCGCACGCCGGTGACGCGCACCGGGCGGTGTCCCTGACCCGGGCCGCGCTGGCCGGCACCGGACAGGACGCGGATCCCGAACTCGCCGCCCGGGTGCGCTACACGCTCGCCGGGAACCTGATGACCGTCGACAACCTCGCCGCCGCGTTCGTCTACAGCAGCGAGGCGCTCGCGCTGATCCCGGCCGATCCGCCCTCGCGGACCTGGGTGTGGGCGGCGGCCACCCATGTGATGGCGGCCCGCCAGGTCGGTGACGACGACACCGCGCTGCGGGTGGCCCGGCAGGCCCTGGAGGTCGCCGAGCGGATCGGCGCCACCGCGGCCCGGGCCGACCTGCTGATCTCCCTGGCCCGCCTCGAAGGCGGCGGCCGCCGTGGCCGGGAGGGGCGTGCACGGCTCCGGGAGGCACGGGAGCTGGCCCGCTCGGCGGGGGACGCGCCGGTGGAGATACGGGCGCTGTTCGCCCTGGCCATCGGGTGCTTCGAGGCGGGCGAGTTCCAGGAGTGCCTGCCGTGGATCACCGAGGGACTCGACCGGGCCCGGCGCTCGGGGCTGCTGTCCTCGCCGTACGCCTCGGAGATGCGGTACCTGCGGCTGCTGGTGCTGTACACGCTGGGGCACTGGGACGAGTGCGTGCGCTCGGCCGACGCCGGCCCGGCGCCCGGCTTTACCCGGGGGCCCGCCCTGTATGTGGCGCTGGCCCGCGGCGAGCCGGATGCCGTGGAGCGGGGGCGGGCCCTGCTCGGGGAGCCCTTCGACTGGATGGGCCGGCTCGTCGGGGGCATCGTGCTCACCGACGCGGCGGCGCTGCGAGGCGACGCGGCGGAGGCGGTGGCGTGGATGCGGGACTCGGTCACGGCCCTGACCGACGAGTCGGGGCGGGCGCCGTACGTGACGGTCCGGCTGGCCGCGCTGGCACTGGCGGCGGTCGCGGACCGGGCGACCGAAGCGCGCGGCACCGGGGACGAGGGCCGCTGGACGGACCTCGCCGGGGAGCTGGTGGAGTCGGCCCGGGTCTCGGCCGCGCGGCAGGGGCCGGAAGGGCAGGCCTGGCTGGCGCGCGCGGAGGCCGAGTGGACCCGTGCGGTGTCCGGGCCGGACGCGGCGGCCTGGGAGAAGACGGTGGCCGCGTTCGCGCACGGCGATGTCTACGAGCTGGCTCGCGTTCGGCTCCGGTACGCCGAGGCCCTGTCGGCCGACGGCCGGCGTGCGGAGGCGGAGGAGCAGGCGCGGGCGGCGCGGGAGACGGCCGTGGCGCTGCGTGCCGCACCGCTGCTGGACCGGCTGGAGCGGCTGGACACGCTGCCGGGCCGGACCGCGGAGGTCCGGGTCTCCCCGCTGACCGCCCGGGAGCAGGAGGTGCTGCGGCTGCTGGCGCTCGGCCGCAGCAACCGGCAGATCGGCGAGGAGCTGTTCATCACCGGTAAGACGGCGAGCGTCCATGTCTCCAACATCCTCGCCAAGCTGGGTGCGGCGAGCCGTACGGAGGCGGTGGCGATCGCCTACCGGGAAAGCCTGATCACCCCCGAGCCGACGGCCCGGGGGTGATCAGACGGGGGATGGTTCAGCGGTTGCAGTCGAGGCTCGCCAGGTCGACGGAGTCGGCCATGGCCGCCATTCCCTTGTCGTTGGGGTGGATGTGGTCGCCGCCGTCGAGGAACGGCAGCATCCGCGCCTGGTCGTAGGGGCTGCGCAGGATCCGGTCGAAGTCGGCGGTCCCGTCGAACTCCCCGCTGGTGCGGATGTACTGGTTGACCTCCTGCCGTACGGCCTCGCCCGCCGGGTCCCACTCCGACCAGCCCTCGAACGGCCCGACGGTCGAGGCGACCACGCACTTGCCGGCCGCGTGCGCCCGCCGGACGACCTCCTGGTATCCGGCGATCAGGTCGGCCGCGGTGACCCCGGTGTGGGCCTTGATGTCGTTGACCCCCTCGAAAAGGAAAACGGTACGGACGCCCGGCTGGCTGAGGACGTCGCGGTCCAGCCGGTGCAGGGCCGCCTGCCCGGCGCCGTCGGCGAGGACCTGGTTGCCGGAGATCCCCTCGTCGGCGACGCCCTTGACCTCGGTGTCCGCCTTCTGGAGCCGGCGGGCGAGATAGTCCGGCCAGCGGCGGTTGAGGTCGGTGGTGGACGCCCAGCCGTCGGTGATGGAGTCGCCGAGCGCGACCACGGCGCCGGTGGCCGGGTTCGACGGCCGTACGGAGACCGAGTCCAGGTACCACCAGGAGCCGGTGGTCTCCGTCCAGTTGGCGGCGCTCTCCTCGGCGGTGTGGTCGCCCTGGGTGGCGTAGGAGGTCTGCATCGCCATCCAGTGGCCGGTGGCGGGGCCGGCCGCGTCCGGGCTGTGCAGGCTGACGACCAGGTTGCTGCCGGCGGGCAGGCTGCCGGGCAGCGGGTCGCTCCACGCGGTGGCACCCGCGGGCACGGTGACCGTGCGGGCGCCGTCGAAGGTCAGCCGCTTGTTGCTGCCCGCCTTGAGGGCGGCGCCCTGGCTCTGGAGTCCCGCGTAGACGCTGTCCAGGGTCAGGGGCCGGTCGCCGAAGGCGTTGGAGAGCCGGACCCGCAGATCGCCGCCGGCGGCGCTGGTGTGTACGACCAGCCGATAGCCGCGGTCGGCGGTGCCCTGGCCCATCTGGTCGGCGCTCGCCCCCCAGGTGACGACGTCGTGCCGGGCGGTGGCGGTCTGCACGGGAGGCTCCCACACAGGTGCCGCCTGGGCGGGCCCGGTCTGGCAGGCGACCGTCGCCAGTAATACGGAGGCGAGGCCGAGGAGTCGCGCGAACCGGCCGGTCACCACGCGAGGTCCTTCAGCGTGACGGACGCGCCGGGCTTCAGCGTGACCGTCCGTGTCTTGCCGCCGTAGGCCACCGTCGTCGTACGGCCCCCGACGCTGCGGATGCGGGCCTCCGTCGGCTTGCCGTCGCGCCAGCTCAGGTCGACGACGAAGCCGCCGCGCGCGCCCGCCCCGGTGACCTTGCCGGAGGCGGCCCAGGCGGCGGGCAGGGCGGGCAGGAGTTCCAGGTGGCCGGGGCGGGAGTACAGCAGCATCTCCAGGATCGCCGCCGGGGTACCGAAGTTGGCCTCGATCTGGAAGATGCCCCGGCCTTCCTCGACCTGGTAGATGTCGAAGAGGTTGGGTGAGGTGCCGTTGCTGCCGTTGTCGGAGGGGCGCAGGTTCCTGACGACGAGCTGGTAGGCCTTGTCGGCGTCCTTCAGCCGCGACCAGCACAGCGAGCGCCAGGCGTTGGCCCAGCCGAAGCTGTCCATGCCGCGTGCGGTGAGCAGGGCGGTGGCGCCCTTCACGATGTCGTCGGGGGTGGAGCCGTCGGGGCGGATCCGGTCGCCGGGGAAGAGGTTGATCAGCGGCGAGAGGTGGCGGTGAGTTGTCTCACCGAGGTTGTCCGGGGACATCCACTCCTCCAGCCAGCCGGTCTTGGGGCTCACCACCGGCAGGTAGAGGCGGTCGCGGAGCTTGCCGATGGTGCCCGCGTATCCAGCATCCCTCTTCAGCTCGGCGGCCGCAGTCCGGAAGTTGCCGAACAGCATCCACACCTGTTCCTGGGCGTAGGTGATGCCCTTGGCGTCCAGCGGTCCCTGCTCCGGCGACCAGTCGCTGTCCGCGATCAGCACTTCCCTCCCGTCGTCCAGGGTGGTGGTGAGCAGCCGCGCCTCCCAGAACTCGCAGGCGCCCTTGAGAAGAGGGTAGATCTTCTCCAGGTGGGCGCGGGACTGGGTGAACTCGTAGTGCTCCCACAGGCTCTGGCAGAGCCAGGCGTTGCCCGCCGGGTGCCACCACCAGCCGCCTCCGCCGAAGGGGTTGGTGGAGATGGCGACGGTCCAGCCGGCCACCTTGCCGCTGGAGTTGCGGTAGCGGTTGCGGGAGTCCTGGAAGAGCCGCTGGGTGAGGTCCGTCCAGGCCGGGAGCTGGTCGACGCAGTAGTCGGTGTAGGCGTCGAAGCACTGGGACAGGCCCAGCCGGTCGGACATCCAGTAGTTCATCTGGATGTTGATGTCGGTGTGGTAGTCGCCCATCCAGTCCGGGTCGTTGCCGTCCAGCCAGATGCCCTGGAGGCCCATCGGCAGACTGTCACGGGATCCGGCGATCATCAGATAGCGGCCGAACTGGGCGTAGGCGGCTTCCAGTTCCGGGTCGGGGTCGCCGGTGTCGGCACGGGCCTGGATGCGCGCCCAGGTGTCGAGTTCGCGCTGGTCGGCCGTCGAGGTGCCGAGCGACAGGTCGAACTGCCCGAACAGCGCCCGGTGGTCGGCGGCGTGGGTACGCAGCAGCGAGTCCGCCGAGTGCCGGGCGGCGGTCTTGACCTTGGTGCGGGCGAGCGCCCGCGGGTCGAGGGACGGGTCGCGGTAGCCGGCGGCGGCGTCCGGCGCGTAGTTCGTACCACCGCTGAGTACGACCGTCAGGTCCCGGCAGTTGGTGAAGGTGATGTGCGAGCCGCTCACCCGCACGCTGCCACCGCTGCCGTACGCGTTCACGGCGGCCCCGTACTTCAGCCCGTTGGCGAAGGACCCGGCGAACGACTCGGCCGTGCCGCCGGTCTCGCCGTGGGTGCCCTCGAAGGTGAGGGTGCCGGTGTAGCGCCCGCCGCCGTCCTGGCTGAAGTGCACCACGATCACGTCGTCGGGGCGGCTGGCGAAGATCTGCCGCCGGTAGGTCACCCCGGAGCGGACGTAGGACGCCGAGACCACGCCGTTGTCGAGGTCGAGGGTGCGGCGGTAGTCGGAGACGGCGCCCAGGTCGTGGTCGGGTATCTCGACGACGAGCCGGGCCAGCAGGGTGAGCGAACCGAAGTCGGCGCGGCCGTAGGGGAACTGGCCGTCGGAGTCGAGGGTGTCGTTGAGACCGCCGGTCCACAGGGTGGCGTCGGTGATCAGGAGGAGCTCACGCCCGGAGTCGTTGCTCGCGAGGGCACCGAGCCGGCCGTTGCCGACGGGCAGCCCCTGCGTGATCATCGACCCGTCGTCGGCGGGCGCCTGCCACCAGAGCTGGTGACGGGCGGAGGCGAGCGGCTCGGAGGACCGCAGCGGGGCGGCGGAAGCGGTGAAGGAGGGGAGCGAGGCGAGGGCCCCGGTGGCGGCGGCGAGGGCCAGAAAGCCGCGTCTGCTGGGGTGGTTGTCCATGGGGTTCCAATCCAACGTCCGTGAGGGGGGCGCCCCTTCAGGGGCGCGGGGAACTGCGCGACCGGCCCCCACCGGCCGGCAGTTCCCGACGACGCGCGTACCGAGTCGGCTACCGGGGAGACTTGGGAACGTCGATCCGGTCGACGTCCGGCGCGTACCCCGACCCGCTGTCGAAGTTGATCGTGTTCGCACCGGCCTTCAGGGTCACCGGCACACTCACCGTCGCCACGGTCCCCCAGTCCCCGGTCGACGGGAACTTGTGGCTGGTGCCGCCCCCGGAGTTGGCCGAGATCGTGGCCGACCGAGAGTCACCGCTGACATACGCGACCTTCACCAGGTACGTGCCGGCCTTGTCGACGACGACGTTGTTGAAGGTCAGCTTGCCGCCGACGTACAGGTTTCCGACCTTCTTCGCACCGGAGCAGGCGTCGCACCCGGCGACGGAGGCGTTGCCGCTCAGCGTGTTGCCGCTCGCCTCGGCCTCATAGCCGGTGGAGGCAAGCGCACTGCCCTTCGGCGTCACGGTGAACAGCCGCGAGCCGTGCGCCGGCAGCGCCTCGGTGATCTTGCTCGTGTACGAACCGAGGTTCTCGCGGTTCCACAGATCCCGCACCGAGGCCTTGCCGCTGAAGCCGAGGGCCGTCCAGTCGGCGGTGACCGAAGCGGGCGAGTCCGCGAGGTTGAACAGCGCCACCGTGTACGTGCCGTCGGCGTTCTTCGCCGCCCAGACCTGCTGCGGGTCGGACGGGGTGATGGGCCGGGCCGGCGGGTTGTCGCTCTGGTCGACGGCGATGACCTCGCGGTTGGTCAGCAGGGAGACGCCGTAGTCGTCGAGCTTGGTGATGTCGTCGCCGGTGAACAGGGGCGACTTGGCGACGGCCCAGAGCGTGGCGTAGCTCTGCCGTTCGGCCTTGGTGAGGCCGTCCATCGCGCCGTTGCCGACGTCGAGGGAGTCGAGGTCGTTCCAGCCTCCGGGGCCCGCCTTGTCGGTCCAGGCCGGGGTGTCGTCCCAGCGGTCGTCGACCGAGTTCTCCCAGCTGACCAGGGTGTTGCAGTAGCACTCGACGTCGGTGTCGATGCGCCAGCCGTTGGTGTACTTCTTCCAGTCGGCGGCGTGACCGAAGTCCAGCGACCAGGAGGCTTCCAGGTGGATCGGGCGGCCGGTGGCGGTGATCGCCTTGTTCCAGGCGGCCACGTCGGCGATGTTGTTGTACTGGTCGCCGCTCTTGCCGGAGCCGGGGCCCACGCCGTCGAGCTTGAGGAAGTCATAGCCCCAGCCGGCGATCATCTGGGCCTGGGAGTCGATGTACTTCTGCGCGCACGGCTTGTCGAAGTCGATCTTGTACGCGCTGTCCCAGCCGTTGGTGGTGCGCAGGTCGTCGTAGACGATGTCGGCGGTGGTGCAGCCGTCGGCGTTCCAGATCGGCGTCTTGCCGTCGCCGTAGGCGCCCTTCTCCAGGCCGGCCGGGAGGTAGATGCCGGCCTTGAGGCCCTTGGCGTGGATGTGGTCGGCGACGGCCTTCATGCCGCTGGGGAAGCGGGCGGAGTCGGCCTTCTGGCGGCCGTACTGGTCGTAGCCGGACTTCCAGTTCCAGTCCATCCACCAGCCGGCGTCGATGTTGACGTATTCGTAGCCGTACTTCTTCAGCTTGCTCGCCATGGCGTCGGTCTGCTTGAGGACGTTCGCCTCGGTGAGATAGCTGTAGTCGCCCTGGTCGTTCAGGCCGGGGTACTTGGACGACTGCATGCTCCAACTCGACCAGCCCATGTAGGGCTTGGCGGCGATCGGGGCGGGCGTCTGGGCCTGGGCGGCCGGCACGGCGGCCGCGAAGGCCGCGGTGAGTGCCAGCACCAGAACGGTTCTGAGCCCGCGTGCGGGCAGGACGGAGTACGAAGGTGACCGCATGGGCCCTCCTGGGGTCGGGGTCTTGGGCGGCTCAGCCCTTGCCCATTGGGGTGGGAGACGAGGTGATGAAGGACTGGATCGCGGCGGCCGCGGCCCCGCGCGCCCACTCCTCGAACGGGAGTGGACGGGTCTGTACGTCGCACTGCGCGGCGGAGCCGAAGGCGGCCGCGGTGAACGAGTCGAGGATCTGCTCGGCGAAGAGGTCGTAGGCGGCGAGTCCCTCGCCGGAGATGATCACGCGCTCGGGGCCGAAGAGGTTGGCCACGGTGGCGATGCCGCGGCCGATGGCCTCGCCGGCGCGGGCGTACACCTCCCGCGCTCCGGGCACGCCTTCGTGGGCCAGGGCCACCGCCTTGGCGGAGTCGGCCACTTGCCGGCCCGTCACCTCGCGCATGCGGGTGACGATCGCGGCGTCCCCGGCGATCGCCTCCACGCAGCCGCGGTTGCCGCAGTGGCACACGGGCCCGGCCGGGTCGATGGCCACATGGCCGATCTCCCCCGCCACCCCGTGCGCGCCCGCGACCAGCCGGCCGTGGATCACCAGTGCGCAGCCGATACCGGCGCCGACGGTGACCACGGCGAAGTCGGAGAGCCCGACCCCGGCGCCGAACCACTGCTCGGCGACGGCCAGGGCGCGTACGTCGTTGTCGACGACGACCGGCAACCCCGTGGTCATGGCGGCGAGTTCGGCGAGGGCCACGTCCCGCCAGTCGAGGAAGGGCGAGTAGCGCACGACCCCTTCGGCGCGGTCCACGTCGCCGGAGACCGCGATGCCGAGACCGAGGACGGGAACGCCGAAGTCCTCGGCCTCGGTGCGCAGTTCGTGGGTCAGGTCGGCGATGGAGGTCAGGACGGCCTTGGCGGCACGGTCCCTGACCGGCAGCCGACGGGCCAGGCGGATCCGGCAGCACAGGTCGGTGAGGACGGCGATGACCTCGTCGCCGGTCACCTTGACCCCGATGAACAGCGCGCGTCCGCCGTCGACCCGCACCAGGTTGGCGGGGCGCCCGAGGGCCGGCCGGGCCTCTCCGTCGGCGTCCTCCGCCAGATATCCGGCCGCGAGCAGCGGCCGGACGGCCTTGGTCACGGCCGCCGCCGACAGGCCGGCCCGGCGGGCCGCCTCCAGCCGGGTGAGGGGGCCGTGGGACAGGACCGTGGTGAAGATCTGCGAGACGGCCGGCGTGTGGGCCGGGAACGTCTCGGCACGGGAGGTGGAGCGCATGGCCGGGAACTTAGGTGGCTTATTTTCCGCTGTCAATAAAAGAAACAGGAATCACCTGAAGGTTGACTGTGAGGCTGCCGTGGCCTTCAAATAGCGGGTGACGTGGGGGCGTTGACGCGCGTTCCACCGGTGGCTTCGATCCGGTTCCACCGGTGGGAGTGATCCGGGTGCCCGGCCCCCCGACAGGGCACCCGGATCAGCGGTGTGGCGTGCCCGTCAGTGGCGGGCGGCCGGCTTGTTGGCCTCGGTGACGTTGACCGCGGCCCAGGCCTGGTCGACCGTGCGGTACTCGACGCCGCTCGCGCCGTAGAGGTCCTTGGCCGCCTTCAGCGTCGCGACCCGCGCGCCGTGGAAGTCGGTCGAGGAGACCATGTACCGGGTCAGGGCCCGGTAGAAGATCGCCGTGGCCTTGGCGCGGCCGATGCCGGTGACCGTGGACCCGTCGTAGGTCGGCGAGTCGTAGGTGGTGGCGCCGATCTTCTTGCGGCCGCTGCCCTCGGCGAGCAGGTAGTAGGCGTGCGAGGAGACGCCGGAGCCGGCGTGCACCTCGGCGTCCGCCACCTCGGGCGACCAGTAGTCGACCGTGCCTTCGAGGCGGTCGAGCGAGGGGTGGTCGAGACGGCGCAGGAACTTCTGCTGCAGCCCCAGTTTCTCGCCGAGCAGGTAGTTCGGCGGGTTCTTCGGGTTGTTGGCGGAGAACTCCACGTTCGAGCCGAAGACATCGGCCAGCGACTCGTTCAACGCGCCGGGTTCGCCGAACTGGTTGCCGTCGTTGTCGACGTACGTCGGTTCGAGCTTGGCGGTCGCGTCCACCACGCCGTGGGTCAGCTCGTGACCGGTGACGTCGAGGACGACCAGCGGCTTCTTGATCTCCTGCCCGTCGCCGTCGCCGTACAGCATGCAGCCGCAGTCCGAGTCCCAGAAGGCGTTGCCGACCTTCTTGCCCCAGTGGACCATGGCTCGGGCGGGCTTGGAGTTGTTCGCGATGCCCTTGCGGCCGAAGGTCTTCTTGTAGAAGTCCAGGGTCTTGGTGATGCCGTACTGGGCGTCGGCCGCGGCGCTGCCCCGGCTGCTGGTGGCGCCGTTGCCCCAACTGTCGGTGGTGCTGGTGAACTTGGTGCCCTGGGCGAAGCTCTCGGTCTCCCTGCCCTTGGCGTCCCGGGTCTCGGTGCCGTAGCGGGTGGGGTCCTTGAGCAGGAAGCTCTTGCGGGCGGTCTGCGTGGTGGTGAGCGGGACCTTGCCGACGAAGAGCGACTTGCCGAAGCCGTGCGCGGTCGCCGGGTAGCGGGCGGCGGCGGAGACGGACGCGCCGGCGAAGGCGTCGGTGTGCGCGGCGATGCCCGTGGCCGGGTCGAGGGTCTCGCCGCGCTTGCGGAGGGTGTCCAGCACCTTGGGCGAGAGGAACTCGTCGTTGTCCGGCATGTTGCTGCGGACCTTGCCCGTGAGGGCGTCGACGACGACCGTACGGGCGCCGTCCGGGGCGTCGACCGCCACCTGGTAGGCGAGGGCCGAGGCGGCGCCACGGGCGTCCACCACGAGTGCGGCGGCGCCGGCGTCGCCGTCGGCGGCCGAGGCGGCCTTCTCCTCGGCCTGGCGGGCCGTCAGCTTCGCCTCGGTGAAGCCGGGCCGGACGGTGTGGTCGGCCGCCCGGGTGACGCCGGTGTAGGCCAACCGACGGGAAAGATGGACGACGAGATCGCCGCCGAGCACCGGCATGCCCTGGTGGGTGCGGACGAAGCGGACATGGCGCGCCCCCTCCGGGTCGATCATCACGTCCTGTGCCTGGAGCTCGTCGCCCGCGCCGACACCGGTCGCCGAGGCGTGGGCGAAGGCCGCGGTCCGGGCCGCGGTCACCACCTGTGCGGCCGTCGTGGCGGCTGCCGCGGCCCGCTGTTGCACCCCCGCGGTGGGACCGGCGAAGGCCGTACCGGTCAGGCCCGTGGCGGCCGTCGTCACGGCGACGGCGACCGCCACGCTGCGTATGTGCGCGCTACGCACTGATCAGGGTTCCTTACGTTCGAAGACGGCCGGGATCCAGCACCGACCGCCCTGCGGCACGGCGCTGTTGAGGCGCCAAGGGGCTGGTCGGGCCCCGGCCGCAACCCTTCCGGACGAGTCATGTCCATGTAAAGCGCGGTTCGTCGCTTTTCTTGCTTTTCGTGGCAATACTTTGCAAATCCGCACCGCATGGTGATCACGGAGTGACCAACTGTGCGTCGACTGTGGAGATGTGACGGGATGCGAGAGGGTTCCCTGAAGCGCATGTGACCCATCTCGCATCGGAAACAGACAGAGAGGAGCAGGGTTCGGATGGTCTCGGCAAAGGTGAGCAGAAGCGCGGTGCTCGGAGCGGTGGCGTTGTCACTGCTCGCGGTACCGGCCCAGGCGGCGCCGATGAAGGCGGGAGCGGAGCCCCGGCCGGCCGCCGCCCTGCCGGCGCCGGACACCGCGGGCATGGCCGCGGTGCTGAACTCGGTGGTGGCGACGGGCGCACCCGGCGCGATGGCCCGGATCGACGACGGTGCGGCGGTCTACAAGACCACGCGGGGCGTCGCCGACCGGACCACCAGGCGTGCCATCACCACGGGCGACCGGTTCCGCGTGGGCAGTGTCACCAAGACGTTCTCGGCGGTCGTCCTGCTGCAACTGGTGGACGAGGGCAAGCTCGCCCTGGACGCACCGGTCAACCGCTATCTTCCGGGGCTGCTGCCCGACGACCGCATCACCGTGCGGCACGTGCTCAGCCACCGCAGCGGTCTGTACGACTACACCAACGACATGTTCGCCAGCAGCGTGTCGGGCTTCGAGGCGGTGCGGAACAAGGTCTTCACCTACCGCCAGTTGGTGAACCTCTCCCTCAAGAAGCCGCGCACCAACGCGCCGGGGGCCGCCTACTCCTACTCCAACACCAACTTCGTGGTCGCCGGGATGCTGATCGAGAAGCTCACCGGGCACAGCGTGCGGACCGAGTACGAGAACCGCGTCTTCAAGCCGCTGAAGCTGCGCGACACCTTCTACGTCCACCCCGACACGAAGATCCCCGGGCAGCACGCCAACGGCTACCTCACCGCGGACGAGGCGGGCGCCAAGCCGATCGACGCGACGGACCAGACGGTGTCCTGGGCGCAGAGCGCGGGCGCCATCGTCTCCACCGCCCAGGACCTCGACACCTTCTACTCGGCGCTGGTCCGGGGCAAGCTGACGTCCGCCGCACGCCTCGCGGAGATGGAGCGCTTCACCCGGGTCAACGCCACGACCTCCTACGGCCTGGGGCTGCGCCGCCGCGATCTCTCGTGCGGGATCTCGGTGTACGGCCACACGGGCGCCGTGCAGGGCTACTACACGTACGCGTTCACCACGAAGGACGGCAAGCGCAGCCTCACCGCGCTGGCCAACGCCTCCAACAGCTCGGCCGTGCTCAACACGCTGGCGGGCACGTTGGAGCCGGCGTTCTGCGGCAAGCGCGCGGCGACGCGGAGCGCCGGGACACCACTCGAACGGGAGGACATCGCACCGGCCGCACCCCGGGAGCAGTAGCGGCGGCACCTCAATCTCCGCGGGAGGGGCACCGCCTCGCTCACCTTGGGAGCAGTAGCGGCGGCCCCTTACTCACCGCGGGAGCGGCGGCACCTCGCTCACCGCGGGAGGGGTGGCGCCTCGCTCACCGCGGGAGGGATGGCGCCTCGCTCACCGCGGGAGGGATGGCGCCTCGCTCACCGCGGGAGGGATGGCACCTCGCTCACCGCGGGAGGGATGGCGCCTCGCTCACCGCGGGAGCGGTGGCGCCCGCCTCCGCCGCGGAGGCATCAGCCGCGGGTGCGGTAGCCGCGAGAGCCGCGGGCGCACCGCCGCACCTCGTCGAGGGAACCTCGTGCCCGGGCCGGACGTTCTACCGGCGACTTCCCCACCGGGCGCGATGTTCGGCCCCTGACCTCGCGGAGGCGGCGCGATGAGCGAGCTGGTCCCCGGGGGCAATCTGCCCCTTCCGGACGGCGCGCTGACGCTGCGGGTGCCCGGTCCCTTCGACGTCTCCGCGCTGATCACCGACGAGAGCGGCAAGGTCGGCGGCGACACCGACTTCGTCTTCTACAACCAGCCGGACGCGCCCGGCGTCCGGCTGCGCGGCGACACACTGACCGTCGAGCCGGCCCGGCTGCGGACCGGCGCCGAGCGCGTCACCCTCACCGTCACCGCCGCCGAGCCGGGCACCCCGCTCGGCCGGCTGCCCGCCTCCGCGCTGCATGTCACCGACCGCGTCGGCCGGACGGTGGCCCGGTTCGCCCCGCCGCGCCCGCAGACGGAGACCCTCCTGCTGCTCGCCGAGATATACCGCCGGGGCTCCGGCTGGAAGCTGCGCGCCGTCGGACAGGGATACGCCGACGGACTGGCGGGGCTGGCCCGGGACTTCGGGGTCGATGTCGTCGAGGACCGGCAGCCGGCCCCGGCGGTGCGGCCCACGATCCCCGCCCAGCGCACCGCGGCCGCACCGCCCCGGCCCTCGGCGGCCGCGCTCCCGGACCCGGACGGTCTGCTGGGCCTGGTCAACTCCGCCCGCGCCCGGGCCGGCCGGCCACCGGTGGCCCCGGACGCCCGGCTCACCTCCGCCGCCCTCGCCCACGCCACCGCGATGGCCGACGCCGGCCGGCTGGCCACCGAGAGCCTCGACGGCGTCTCGCTCCACCAGCGGATCGACCGCACCGGATTCGCGTACGTCACGGTCGGCGAGCATCTCGTCTCGGGCCCGCGCACCCCGGCCGAGTTCGTCGACTACTGCCTGCGCACCGAGGGCGCCCGGCGCACCCTGCTCGACCCGGCCTTCACCCACGCCGGCCTGGCCCACGTGGACGGCCCGCGGGACGGGGACACCTACTGGACCGCGCTGTGGGCCAGGCCCCTCACCCCGGCCGAACTGACCCGCACCCGCGCCGAGGTCGTCGACCTCACCAACAGGGAGCGCGCCCGGGCCGGGCTTCGGCCGCTCGCGGTGGATCCGCACCTGGCCACGGCGGCACAGGCGTACAGCACGGACATGGCGACCCGGGACTTCTACTCGCACACCTCGCCCGAGGGGACCCAGCCCTGGGACCGGGCCGCCAACGCGGGCTCCCGGATGCGCACCATCGGCGAGAACATCGCCTGCGGCCAGCGCTCGGCCGCCGAGGTGGTGGACGGCTGGATGAACAGCCCCGGCCACCGGGCGAACATCCTCAAACCGGACTTCACCCACATCGGCATCGGCTTCGCGGGCGGCGGCCGGGCGGGCACGTACTGGACCCAGCTGTTCGGTGCCTGAACCGATACGGTCCGCGATCTTGGCGGAACGGGTCCGTCCGGGACACCATGCCCGGCATGAAGGGTGATCTCTTTTCCAGTCAGCACATGGTGGAGCCGGCCGTCGCGCCGGGCATGACGATCGAGAACGCGAAGTGCGTCAGGTACGCCGTGAACGGCGAGATGTTCGCACGCCAGGGCGCGATGATCGCGCACCGCGGCAGCCTGAAGTTCGAGCGCAAGGGCCAGGGCGTGGGCGGGATGCTCAAGCGCGCGGTCACCGGCGAGGGGCTGCCCCTGATGTCCGTGCAGGGCCAGGGCGAGGCCTGGTTCGCGCACGAGGCACAGAACTGTTTCATCGTCGAGGTCGAGCCGGGCGACCAGTTCACGGTCAACGGCCGCAACGTCCTGTGTTTCGACGCCTCGCTGTCGTACGAGATCAAGACCGTGAAGGGGTCCGGCATAGCCGGCGGCGGTCTGTTCAACAGCGTGTTCACCGGACAGGGCCGGCTGGGGCTGATCTGCGACGGCAACCCGCTGGTCATCCCGGTCTCGCCGCAGGCGCCGGTGTACGTCGACACGGACGCGGTGGTGGGCTGGACCACGCAGTTGCAGACCTCGCTGCACCGCTCGCAGTCCATCGGGTCGATGCTGCGCGGCGGTTCGGGGGAAGCGGTTCAGCTGATGCTCCAGGGTGAGGGGTTCGTCGTGGTGCGCCCGAGCGAGGTGACGCCGCAGAAGGCTCAGCAGCACTGACACCGTCGCGCGGTGATCCGCGCCACGCAGGCAACCCCGACGGCCGTGCCGACGTCTTGATTCACAACAGCGAAGCCCTGGCCCCCGCGGCCAGGGCGCATTTCGGGCACACTATACGCATCGTGTATACATGCGATGTATAGACGGTGTGTATACGCACCCCGCGTAGAGAGGCACCCATGTCACCCATGTACGGCAAGGCCTTCGCCCCGGAGTACCAGGGCGCGTTGACCTCCCTGTCCGTGAACTCGTCGCTGGTCGACGTGCTGGCCGAGGGCATCGAGCGGCTGCGTGAGGCCGAGCGGTCCGGCCGCCGTGACGAGGAGGCCCGCTGCGGGCTGGCCGTCGCCGAGGCGCATCGGCGCCTGGGACAGGTGGAGGAGGCCGACCGGGCCTGGAAGGCGAGTTACCGTGCCGCCCGGGCGGCCGGGGACCCGGCGGCGATGGCGTGGGCGCTGTGGAGCGGCGGCACCCTGGCCCGGCAGCGCGGGGCGTTCCCGCTGGCCCGGCGGCTGCTGGGGCTGGCGGCCGACCTCGGCGAGCGGGGCGGGGACGTCGTCGTGCGCGGCTACTCGCTGGCCGGGCTCGCCGAGACCGGCCGTATCCAGGGCGACTACACGGCCGTGGGGCGGCTGCACGAGCAACTGCTCGCCGAGGCGCGGCGGCGCGGCGAGGCCCGGCACACGGTGTGGGCGCTGGAGGGCATCGCGCAGATGCATCGCAACACCGGGTCGTACGACCGGGCGTACGCCCTCTTCGAGGAGGCGGCCGGGATAGCGGCGCGAGCGGAGGACCGGCGCGGACACGCCTGGGCGTTGCGCGGGCTCGCGGACATCGTGTCGGTGCGGGACGGCGACACCGGGCGGGCGCTCGCGCTGCTGTCCGAGGCGGAGACGGCGTGCCGGGCGATGAACCTGTCCAGCGCGCTGGCCTACAACCACAAGATGCGCGGCAACGTCCTCTACCGGGCCGGGCGTTACGCCGAGGCGCGGGCACTGTACGAGCTGGCGCTCACCGAGTTCCGCGTGATGAGCGAGCCGCGCGGCGAGGCGCTGGCCCGGCTGGGGCTGGCCAAGTCGCTGGCCCGGCTGGGCCGTGACCGTGCCGAGACGGCGGCCGAACTCGCCGACCTCGCGGACGTGCTGCAGCGGGCCGGTCTGCGGCACGCCCGGGAGATGGTGACCCGGGCCCAGGCGGAGTTCGGCGTCGGGGCGGAGGCCGTCCGATGACCGCGCTCGCACCCGTCACCGCTCCCCCGCACGCCCTCGTCCGGTGCCGGGAACTGGTGCGGCCCGCGCTGGTGGCGGCGGTGGGGCGGCTGCACCCCTGGGTCGGCGAGATGGCCGGGTACGCGTTCGGCTGGTGCGAGGTGGGCGGCTCCCCCGCGGACGCCCCGGGCGGCAAGGGCGTCCGGCAGGCGCTGGCGGTGCTCGGCGCGGAGGCGGCCGGCGCGCCCGCGGAGCGCGGGGTTCCGGCGGCGGTCGCGGTCGAGCTGGTGCACGCCTTCTCGCTGCTGCACGACGACATCATGGACGGCGATGCCACCCGGCGCCGCCGCCCGGCCGTCTGGCAGGCGTACGGCACCGGACCGGCCGTCCTCGCGGGCGACGCCCTCTTCGCGCTCGCGGTCGAGACCCTGACCGCCGCTCCCGGCGGACCCGGTGCCCTGCGGCTGCTGTCGGCCGCGCTGGCGGACCTGGTGCACGGGCAGGCGGACGATCTGCTGTTCGCGGGGCGGCCCTGGACCGGCGTGTCGGCGCGGGAGTACCGGGTGATGGCCGAGCGGAAGACGGGCGCGCTGCTGGGGTGTGCCGTCGCGCTGGGGGCCGCGCTCGGCGGCGCGCCCGCGGCCACGGTGGGCTCGCTGGACCTGGCCGGACGCCATCTCGGCGTGGCGTTCCAGCTGGTCGACGACGTGCTGGGGCTCTGGGGCGACCCGGCCGTCACCGGCAAGCCCGTGCACGGCGATCTGCGGGAGCGGAAGAAGACGTATCCGGTCCTGGCCGCGCTCGGCTCCCCCGCCGGACCCCGGCTCGCCCAGCTGCTCGACACGCCAGGGCACGCCGGGGAGGCGGCCGCGTTGATCGAGGAGGCGGGCGGACGCGCGGCCGCGCTCGCCGAGGCCCGCCGGCACACCGCCCGGGCCGAGGCGCTGCTCGCCGGGCTGCCGCTCGCGTCGGCGGAGCTGCGCGGCCTGCTGGACTTCCTGGTGCGCCGGGACCTCTGAGACGGTTCGGCCGGCCCCGTCCGCCCCGCGTACCGGGCGCTTCGGAGTGGGCCGGCCAGCGGACCGCAGCCGGTCTTTTACCGTCGGTTACCCGCAGGTCGGGGCCCGGTCATTCGCTGTTTTCCTCAAGTCCCAGGTAGGTGACGCCGTTTGAATAAAAGGCAAGAAGGGGCACGGAGTTGCAGATTCTTTGAACACACCGGGGCGCCTCCCGCGTACCTCTGGTCAAGAAGAGGCAGGGGTTTCAGCGAGGGATGACGATGGTCAAGGCGCATGTCTCCGCACAACAGTTGGTCGCCGGAAGGTACCGGCTCATTGAGGTCGCCGACCGCGAGCCGAATCGCATCAGCTGGTACGCGGAGGACGTGCAGGCCGAGCGTCCCCGTCTGGTGACCCAGATCGTGCTGCCCGACGCCCTCACCGACGACGTGGTACGCCGGACCACCTCCCGGATCCTGCGCACCTCCGAGGTCATGGGCGCGCTGCGGCCCGGCCGGGTCGCCATGGTGATCGACGCCTTCGAGGAGGCGGGCACGCTGTGGACGGTCACGGAGCTGATCGACGGCACGCCGCTCAGCGAACTCCTCGTCCAGCGGACCACGTTCGACTTCGTGCAGGCCGCCCGGATCGGCCTCGAGGTGCTCGACGTGCTGGACGGCGCGCACGGCGAGGGCTACACGCACGGCGAGCTCAGCCCCGGCCAGATCTTCGTCCGTGACAAGGGCCCGGTCGTGATCACCGGGTTCGGCCTGGCGGGCGCGACCCTGGCCCCCCGGGTCACCGCACCGTCGTACGCCTCGCCGGAGCAGGCCAGGGACGAGCGCATCGGCCCGGCCGCCGACCTGTGGGCGCTCGGCGCGATCCTCTACACGATGGTCGAGGGCCGGCCGCCGTTCCGGGATCGCGGCCGCGCCGACGCCACGCTGAAGGGCGTGGACCGGCTGCCGCTGCGCACCCCGCTGCGGGCCGGTCCGCTGACCCAGGTCGTGCAGGGGCTGCTCCGCAAGAACTCCCGGGAACGGCTGAGCAGGCCGGTGGTCCGGCAGGCGCTGACACGTGTCCTGGACGAGGACCCCGACGCGATCGGGCAGCCCGCCCCGGTGCCCCGGCTGCGCGGCGCCTACGTGGCGGCACGGGCCTCGGGGTGGAGCAGGACCACCATGATCGGGGGGACCGCGCTGGCCGTGGTGACCGTCTCGGTCGCGGTGCTCGCCGCCACCCAGGGACTCCCGGGCGTCGGTTCCCTGGCCGGCTCGGCGCCGAGCGCCTCCGCCACGGCCACCGAGCCGGGCAACCGCACGGACGGCAACGGGCCGACCCCCTCGCCCTCCCCTTCTTCTTCCGCCTCTTCTCCCTCTCCCACCCCCTCTCCCTCGAAGACATCGCCGTCGCCCTCCCCGTCGGCCACGGCCGGTGCACTCCCGGCCGGGTTCCACCGCTACACGGCCCCGGAGGGCTTCTCCGTGGCACTCCCGACGGGCTGGAAGCGTCTCGACACCTCGCGGGTCGACGACGTCGCCTACCGGATCACCTTCGGCCCGGGCGGCGACGACCTGCGCACCCTCGCCGTCACCTACAGCACCCAGGCCGGCCCGGACCCGGTCGCCGTCTGGCGGGACGACGTGGAGCCCCAGCTGGAACAGCTGGACGGTTACCGGCGGATCGGCGAGATCAAGGCGACCACCTACCAGGGGTACAAGGCGGCGGACATGGAGTGGCTGTCCGGCACCGGCGCCGACCGGGCGCGCACCTTCGGCCGCGGTTTCCTGCTGGGCGGCGGCCGCAGCTTCTCACTGCGCGTCACGGCCCCGGCCGCCGCCTGGGACGATGCCACGAACACGCTGGCGCTGAAGACGTTCCTGGCCACGTTCCGGGCGTCCGCCGGCTGAGCCGCGCCCGGCCGGTCTTCGACCGTGCGGCAAACCCTGGCCAATGGGTCGATATAGGCTGCCCGTCGGTACGTACGCAGTTCGGCAGCCTTCAGGAGCGTCCTCCGTGACCCTAGCGATCGACCCGTCCGAGACGTCCAGCGCGTCCCCGGCTCCCCTGTCCGACCTCGTGGCGCGGGACGCCCGGGAGTTCGGCGCCTATGTGCGCACCGGAGGCTGGACGTTCGGGCTGATGGTGGCCCGCAGCGTGCGGCCCGGAGGGCAGGGCGCGGACGAGACGCCGAAGGTGTCGGCGAGGGAGTTCGCCGAGCTGGCCGGCTGCTCCCCGGAGCGGGTGATGCGCTACTACAAGGCGTGGGACAGGGCCGCCGACGACGGTGTCGTCCCGCACTTCGAGGCGCTCGCCCCGGGCCAGGAGGTCGAGCTCCCGGACTCCGACCTCTGGCTGGACTACTACGTCTCCCGCAACAGCGCCACCTCCGAGCGCGGCACCGCCATCTCCGAGGCCGCCGAGGCCGAGGGCATCCGGCCCACCAAGGCCCTCGAAGTGGCCGAGAACCCCACCGCGCTGCGGGCCGCGATCCTCGCCGACCCCTCCACCGCCCGCGCGGCCCGCTCGGCGCTCCTCGACCGCATCAAGGAGGACCCGGACCTGCAGACGGTACTGGCCCGTGACGTGGTCCGCACCGCCGACCTGAAGAAGGCCGTCGCCACCGAGAGCCGCTCGGCGGACCGCATCGGATACGTCCGCCAGATCGCCGAGTCCGGTCAGTTCAAGACACCTGCCGGGCAGACGGTCGACGCACCCGTCGAACTGCGGCAGGAGGCCGAGCGCCATCTCTCGCTCCTCGACGAGCTGGACGAGGACGAGGACACCGGCGAGTGGGCGACCGAGGCCTACGACACCATGAAGAACCTGGTCGTCGAGACGGTCGAGGCGGACCCCGAACTCCGCGTCCAGGAGAAGCGCACCAGGTTCTACAGCAGCCTGCAGAAGGCGACCAAGGCGTTCGAGGAGCTGACCTTCGACGACGCCCAGGACTTCTACGAGGACGACATGGTCCAGCGCCTGGAGGAACTCCAGCAGGCCATCGGCTCCTGCCTGACCGCACTGCGCGGTACGAAGGGCGGATCCAGCGGTTCCGCGGTGGAACTCGCACCAGATTCCGCACTGGATTCCGCTCACGATTGAGCGTTTTTCATGTGAGAGGGGTACTAGAGGACACCAAGCCGATCGTTCTCGGAGGGCTCTCGCGTGAACCCCATCGTGCACAGGACCCTGGTGGTACAGCTCCGCGCGGACGGGACCGCCCGCTGCCCCGTCCTCGCCCATCTGTCGTACGACGCCGAAGACCCGTTCGCCGTCACCGCGGTGTTCACCCTGGACGGCCGGGTGCTCGCCAGATGGCGGCTGGACCGGGAGATGCTCAACGAGGGGCTGAGGGAGCCGGTCGGGGTCGGCGACGTACGGCTGCGTCCGGTACGGCAGGGGCGCTGGAGGGAAGTGCGCATGGACTTCCTCGGCGATCCCCTGCCCGGCGGCGAACGCCATCACGCGGTGGTGTTCGCCTGGGCCCCCGCGCTGGCCTCGTTCCTGAGCGACACCTACATGGCCGTCCCGCCCGGACGGGAAGAGATCCCGGTGGACGACCTGCTGGCGGAGATCCTCGCCACCGGCTGAGTGACCGCGCCGCCCGGCTGAGTAGCCGTACTCATGTCCGGGCCCGGCCGCCGCGGCCACGATGGGGCTCCCACGACGAGGAGTCCGCCATGACCGCAGTGCACCCCGCCCCGCGCCCCGTTCCGCACCGTGTGCCGCGCCGGGTTCCGCCCGCCCTGCTCGCCGCAGTGGTGGTGGCCGGCATGGCCGTGTCGGCGTGGGGCGCCCGGGACCGTACGACCTGGTTCCTGGAGACGGTGTGGGTGCTGGTCGGCCTGCCGCTGGTGGTGCTGACCTGGCGGCGCTTCCCGCTGACGGGGCTGCTGGCCGGGCTCCTCACCGCGCACGCGCTGGTGCTCGTCGTCGGCGGCCACTACACCTACGCCGAGGTGCCGGTGGGCGACTGGGTGCGCGACAGCTTCGGCCTGGACCGCAACCCGTACGACCGCTTCGGCCACCTCATGCAGGGTTTCGTACCGGCGATCCTGGTCCGTGAACTGCTCAGCCGCACCTCACCGCTGCGCGGCAGCCGCTGGCTGGCCCCGCTGACGGTGTGCGCCTGCCTCGCCTTCAGCGCCTCCTTCGAGCTGCTGGAGTGGCTGGCGGCCGAGATCGGCGGGCACGGCGCGGACGCCTTCCTCGCCACTCAGGGCGATGTCTGGGACACCCAGTGGGACATGTTCTGCGCGCTGATCGGGGTGACGGTGTCGGTGCTGCTGCTCAGCCGGGTGCACGACCGGCAGCTGCGGGCGCTGGAGGCGGCTCAGCGGGTGGTGTGACGGCGCCGCGACCACAGCGGCAGGCCGTACCAGCACACCAGGTACCAGACGACGACGGCCGCGACCACCCAGGTCACCTTGCTGCCGCCGGTGGCCACCCGGAGGATCAGCACCAGCGCGAAGGCCATGGTGGCCAGCAGCAGGAACAGGCCGATCTGGGTCAGCCCGGAGGCCAGCCGCACCGCCTGCGGCTTCACCTTGTGGCCGGCGACGAGCCGGTGCAGGGAGACCGGCCCGATGAGGGCACCCGTGGCCGCGGCGCCCAGGACGACGGTCACGATGTAGATCGTCTGGTCCACGTCGGACAGCTCGTCGTACTTCTGCTGGAAGACCACGGTGAGCAGGAAGCCGAAGAGGATCTGCACACCGGTCTGGGCGACGCGCACCTCCTGGATGAGTTCGCCCCACATCCGGTCGGCGCGCTCCTCCTCGCTCTCGTCGCGCCCGTGCCGCCGCTCCTGGTCGGTCATGGAGTGCGTGTAACCGCCGGGCCCGTCGTTCAAACGGCCCGAGCCGGGAGCGGCACCGTGGTGGCGGTCCCGGCCCGGCGGGTGCTACCAGCGGTTCTCGACCTGGTCCTTGATCCGGCGGTCGTAGAGGTCGCGGATGGCGGTGACCGTCTCCGCGGGCAGTTCCGGGAGCTTGGCGGCGGCCGCGTTGGCGCGGGCCTGCTCGGCGTTGCGGGCGCCCGGGATCACCGTGGTGACGCCCGGCTGGTCGATGATCCAGCGCAGGGCGAGCTGGGCCGGCGTGTAGCCCTCGGGGGCGAGTGCGGCGAACTCGGCGGCGGCCTCGACGCCCGTCGTGTAGTCGACGCCGGAGAAGGTCTCGCCCTGGTCGAAGGCCTCTCCGTGCCGGTTGTAGGTGCGGTGGTCGTCGGCCGCGAAGACGGTGTCCTTGGTGTACTTGCCGGACAGCAGACCGGAGGCGAGCGGCACCCGCGCGATGATGCCGACGCCGGCCTCCCGGGCGGCCGGGAGGACCTCGCGCAGCGGCTTCATGCGGAACGGGTTGAGGATGATCTGCACGCTGGCCACGCCCGGGCGGCCGATCGCGGTGAGCGCCTCCGCGCAGGTCTCGACGCTGACGCCGTAGGCCGCGATGCGCTCCTCCTCGACCAGGGTGTCCAGGGCGTCGAACACCTCGCCGGAGGAGTAGACCGGGGTCGGCGGGCAGTGCAGCTGCACCAGGTCCAGGCGGTCCACGCCGAGGTTGCGGCGGGACCGGTCGTTCCACGCGCGGAAGTTGTCCAGGACGTAGTTCTCCGGGATCTGGTCGACCCGGCGGCCCATCTTGGTGGCCACCAGCACATGCAGGTCCGGCCGGCCGCTCAGGAAGGCGGCGATGGTCCCTTCGCTGCGCCCGTCGCCGTACACGTCGGCGGTGTCGAAGAAGGTCACCCCCGACTCGGCCGCAGCCTCCAGAACAGCCAGCGCCTCCTTGTCGTCCACGTCGCCCCAGTCGGCACCGAGCTGCCATGTGCCGAGGCCGACGACCGATGCCCGCTGCTGCGACCTGCCGATTACGCGTTCGTCCATGGCGCCAGTCTGTCATCCGCCACCGACAACGGTGTCAGGGACCTCCTCGCCCCCGCCCACCTGTGAATCCTTCACTCACACGGGTGATTGTGTTCGACAGAAATCGGGAGGGCGTCAACCCGGCCCTAGCGTGTCGGCGTGACCGATCGTTCAGCGAACAACTTCCCTGCCCCGGACGGCTGGAGCCGTCGGGGCTTCCTGCGGTCCGCCGCCGCGCTGGCCGCCGTACCGGTGCTGCTGGCGGCGGATCCGGCCGTGGCCGCGGCCGAGCTGCCCGGCTTCCCGGCGGATGTCGCGCTGTACCGCTCGGCGTACCGCAACTGGGTCGGCGAGATCACCGCGGACGGGCTGTGGGCCTGCGCCCCGGCCGACGCCGACCAGGTGCGCACGGTCGTCGACTGGGCCTGGCGCAGCGGCTGGCGGGTACGCGCGCGTGGCTCCTCGCACGGCTGGTCGCCGCTGACCGTCACGGAGGGGACGGGCGCCGACGACAAGGTGCTGCTCGTCGACACCCGGACGCACCTCACGGGGCTGTCCCTGGACTCCGGGTCTCAGGTGCGGGCCGGGACCGGCGTCACCATGGAGGCACTGCTCACCTTCCTGGAGGGCCACGGTCTCGGACTCACGGCCACGCCCGCGCCGGGCGATC
This sequence comes from Streptomyces sp. NPDC048254, assembly GCF_043201895.1. Lineage (NCBI taxonomy): Bacteria > Bacillati > Actinomycetota > Actinomycetes > Kitasatosporales > Streptomycetaceae > Streptomyces > Streptomyces sp. NPDC048254. Next base: position 243,720 of record NZ_JBICZJ010000004.1, on the reverse strand, counting down.
TGACGCTCGGCGGGGCGCTGGCGATCGACGCGCACGGCACCGCCGTTCCGGCCGACGGCGAGCAGCCGCTGCCCGGGCACACCTACGGTTCGCTGAGCAATCTGGTGCTGTCGCTGACGGCGGTGGTGTGGGACGGGGACGCGGGAGCGTATGTCCTGCGGACGTTCCGGCGCACCGAGGCGGACTGCGCGGCCCTGCTCACGCATCTGGGCCGGGCGTTCGTGACCGAGGTCGTGCTGCGGGTGGGGACCAACAGCAACCTGCGGTGCGTGAGCCGGACCGACATCCCGGCCGGCGAACTGTTCGCCGCGGCCGGTTCCGGCGGGCGGACCCTCGACCGTTTCCTGACGCGATCCGGGCGGGTCGAGGCGATCTGGTTCGCGTTCACCGAGTACCCGTGGCTCAAGGAGTGGAGCGTCGCCCCGGCCAGACCGCTCGCCTCGCGGCATGTCACCTCGCCGTACAACTACCCCTTCTCCGACGTCGTGCCGACGGTGGTCGCCGACCTCGTGGGGCGGATGGTGTCCGACGCGGCGTGGTATCTGGCGCCGGTGCTGGGCAACGCGCAGCTGGGTGTGGCGGCGCTCGGGCTGGTGGCGACGCTGTCCTCGGACATCTGGGGGGCGTCGAAGAACACGCTGCTGTATCTGCGGCCGACGACGCTGCGGATCAACGCGAACGGGTACGCGGTGCTGACCCGGCGGGCCGAAGTGCAGCGCGTCGTGCACGAGTTCACGTCGTTCTACCGGGAACGGCTGGCCGCGTACGCCGCGTTGGGGCGGTTCCCCGTCAACGGGTCGGTGGAGATCCGGGTGACGGGGCTGGACGAACCCGCGGATGCGGAACTGGCCGGTGCGCAGGTCCCGTTGCTCTCCGCCCTGCGGCCGAGGGACGGGGCGGACACGGCGGTGTGGCTGGATGTGCTGACGCTGCCGGGGACGCCTCATGCGGAGGCGTTCTTGCGGGAGTTGGAGGGGTTTCTGTTCGAGCGGTACGAGGGGACCCGGGTGGAGTGGTCCAAGGGGTGGGCGTACACCGAGTCCGATGTGTGGAGTGACGAGGAGGTGCTCGGTACGACTGTTCCGGCTTCGTTCGGGAGTGCGGTGTGGGATACAGCGGTGGAGACATTGGATCGCCTTGACCCACACCGGGTGTTCAGCAACGGGTTCTTGGACGGGGTGCTTGTGCGCCATTGATGCCCGCGGGGCGGTGGGGGCTGGTCGCGCCCACCCGGCGGTAGCCGCATGTCGAATACAGCCCCGCGCCCCCAAGGGGGCGCGTTGCCAGTGCCGGAGCCTAGAAGTAGTGGCCCTCCTCCAAATCCGCGAGCAGGCCCACCTGTTCCGGCTTCCAGCCCAGAAGCTCCCGGGTCCTCTCGCTCGATGTCGCGTTGTCGATCGTCGCCACCATGCCCAGCCAGCCGAAGTGGGCCTCCGCCTCCGTCGGCGGGATGCTCTTCAGCGGGAGGTCGAGGCCCTTGGCGATCGCCGCGGCGATGTCCTTGAAGGGGACTCCCTGGTCGGCCGCTCCGTGCAGGGCCGTGCCCGCCGGGGCCGACTCCAGGGCCAGGCGGTAGAGGTGGGCCGCGTCCAGGCGGTGTACGGCCGGCCAGCGGTTGGTGCCCTCGCCGACGTAGGCGGCGACGCCCGTCCGGCGGGCGATGTCGATCAGCTGCGGTACGAAGCCCCGGTCGCCGCGGCCGTGCACCGTGGGGGCCAGGCGGACCACCGAGCTGCGTACGCCGCGCTCGGCCAGTGCGAGTGCGGCCACGTCGCAGGCGCCGCGGTGGATGCTCGGTGCCGGGATGTCCTGCTCCGTCGCCACACCGTCGACGGCGGCGAGCATCAGGGTGCCCGAGGTGACGACGAAGGGCCGGTCCGAGCCCTCCAGAGCGGCGCCGATCGCCTCGATCACGCGCAGGTCGGTCTCCACGGCTCGCGTCATGTCCGGGAAGTCCTCGTGGTTGAAGGCCAGGTGCAGCACGCCGTCGGTCCCGGCCGCCGCGCGTGCCAGGTCCTCGGCGTCGTCGAGGCCGCCGCGGTGCACTTCCGCACCCGCCGCCTTCAAGGCCGCGGCGGACTGGTCCGAGCGGGCGAGGGCGAGGACCTGGTGCCCGGCGCCGAGGAGTTCGGGGACGACCGCGGAGCCGATGAAGCCGCTGCCGCCGGTAACGAATACCCGCATGGTGGGTGCTCCTTCGAGGGAGAGGGGGTGGTGCTGCCATCGTTCGGCCGGCGGGCGGCGGGCGTCCAAAGCCTGTTTCGCAATGCGCCATGCCTTTCAGGCATCGACGCAGGTAGCCGGCACTATCCTGAGGGCATGGCTGATCCGGCTTCCGCCCCTGACCTCGATCTGCGGCTCGTCCGGTACTTCACCGTCGTGGCCGAGCAGCGGCACTTCGGGCGGGCCGCCGGCGCCCTGCACATCACCCAGCCCGCGCTGAGCCGGCAGATCCAGCGGCTGGAGCAGGTGCTGGGTGCGCGGCTCTTCGACCGCACTCCGCAGGGCGCCCGACTCACCGAGGCCGGCGAGGTGTTCCTGCCGCGGGCCGGGGCGTTGCTGCGGGCCGCGAGTGAGGCCGCGGCCGTCACCCGGGCCGCCGCCGAGCCCAGCCGGATCACCGTCGGGTACATCAACGGGATCTTCGTCACCCCGGCCGTGCGTGATCTGCGCCACCGCTTCCCGGACGCCGACGTGCGGACCCTGCATCTCGACTGGAACGAGTCGCGCGAGGCCCTGCTGGCGGGGCGCGTGGACGCGGCCGTGACCCGGCTGCCGCTGCGCACCGACCGGTTGCGGGTGACGGTCCTCTACGACGAGCCGCGCGTCCTGGTGGTCCCCCTGGACCACCGGCTGGCCGGGAAGGAGTCGGTCACGCTCGACGACATCGCCGACGAGCCGCTGCCCCGGGGGAACGATCCGCTCTGGAACGCGTTCTGGCGCGTCGATCCCCGGCCGGACGGCAGCCCGGCGCCCGGCGGTCCGCTGATCGGCGCGGTGGAGGACAAGTTCGAGCACGTCGCCGCCGGGCAGGCCGTGGCGATCGCGCCCTGGGTGCCCGGTGCGACCCTCCGACCCGACCTGACCACCGTCCCGCTGCACGGCGTCGAACCGAGCCACGTGGTCCTGGCGACCCGCGCCGGGGACGACCACCGGCTGCTGGCCGCCTTCCGCAGGTCGGCCGAGGCGCTCCTGACGGCTCCGGCGCCCGGTTAGGGCGTCAACTGGGCCTGGACGGCGGAGCCGTAGCGGTCGGCGAGGTCGTCGATCGCGGAGTCGCGCAGCCGTGGGCCGCGGGCGATGCCGTACATCACGCCCAGGCCGATGAGCTGGGCGACGGCCAGTTCGGCGCGCAGTCCGGCGTCGGGGCCGGTGAGCCGGGCGGCGACGCGGTCCACCACCTGGGCACGGAAGTTGGCGCGCAGCACGTCTCCGTGGTCGCCGTGCAGGGGGGCGAAGACGATCCGCAGCAGCGGGTCGGCGCCCCGGTCGCGCTGGCCCTCCAGGACGTGCCGGACCATGTGCCGGCCCAGGTCGTCCAGGGGTGCGTCGAGCAGGGCGGCCGCGTCGGTGTCGAAGGACATCACGCGGGCGAACAGGCCGTCCTTGTTGCCGAAGTACTTGAGGATCAGCGGCGCGCTGACCCCGGCGCGCTCGGCGACGTCCTTGAGGGTGATGTCGGCGTGCGCGTGCCGGGCGAGGAGGTGGCGGGCGGCCTTGAGGATGGCGGCCTTGGTGGCCTCCGCGTCCCGGCGGGCGGGAGCGGGGGTGGTGCCGGTGTCGGTGTCGGGTCGGGTGCTCACGGCACTCATGCTCCCTCCAGTGCGTCGTCCCGGGCGCCCTGGGTGCGGGCCCGGGCGCGCGGGGCGTCGTCCGTGGCCTTGTCGCCGGGTATGGACAGCGCGGCGGCGCCGGCGGCGAGTGCGATGACGCCGGCCATCGCGAACGCCAGCAGATAGCCGTGCAGCGTGGGCAGCTGAGCGCCGCCGACGAGGCTGGTGTGATGGGTGAGGACGGCGGCCACGGCGGCGCTGGAGGTGGCCTGGCCGATGGTGCGCATGAGGACGTTGACGCCGTTGGCGGAGGCGGTCTGGCTCGCCGGGACGGCCCGCAGGATCAGCGTGGGCAGCGCCGAGTAGGCGAGGGTGGTGCCGGTGGCGACGACGGTGGCGCCCAGGATGATCATCCAGAGGTCGCGGCTGTCGGCGATGCGCACCACGTATCCGCAGGCGATGACCCCGGCGCCGAGGGCGAGGGTGATGCGCGGGCCGCGGGAGGCCGAGATCCGGGCGGAGAGCGGCGAGAACAGCAGCATGGTGACGCCACCGGGGAGCAGGCAGAGGCCGGTGGCCACGATGGACAGGCCCAGGCCGTATCCGGTGGCCTTCGGCGCCTGCACCAGCTGGGCGGTGACCAGGGAGTTGGCGTAGAAGGCGAACCCGGTGAGCAGGGCGGCGACATGGGACAGGCCGACCCGGGGCCGGGACACCAGCTGCAGGTCGACCAGCGGCTGCTCGGTCCGCAGCTGCTGCCACCACCACAGGGCCAGGACGAGAACGGTGGCGGCGAAGAGTCCGAGGACGCGCGGGCTGCCCCAGCCCCACTGGCCGCCCTGCGAGACGGCGAGCAGCAGACAGGTCAGCCCGACGGCCAGCCCGAGCGCGCCGAGCACGTCGAACCTGCCCGGCTCGCGCACCGGTGACTCCCGGACCGCCCACCACACGGCCGCCACGCCCAGCGCCCCGAGCAGGCTGGTCAGCCAGAACATGGTGTGCCAGTCGTAGTACTGCACCACCAGCGCGGCCAGCGGCAGGCCCAGCGCGGCGCCGATGCCGACGGTGGAGCTCATCAGCGCCACCGCCGATCCCCGCCGCTCGGGCGGCAGTTCGTCACGCAGGATGCTGATCGACAGCGGTACGACGGAGGCGGCGGCACCCTGCAGGGCGCGGGCGACGATGAGCACGGTGATGTCGGACGACAGGGCGCACATCACGGAGCCCACGGTCATCAGGGCGAGTGCCCCGGTGAGCACCCGGCGCTTGCCGTACATGTCACCGGCCCGGCCGAGCACCGGGGTGAGGACGGCCCCGGCGAGCAGGGTCGCGGTGACCATCCAGGAGACGGTGCCGGCCGAGGAGTGGGTGAGCTTCGGCAGGTCCGGGAGCAGGGGGACGACCACCGTCTGCATGACGGCCATCAGGATCCCGCCGAAGGCCAGTACCGGGATGGTCAGCCGGTCCCGCAGAGGCGGTGCGGCGGGCGAGCCCGAGGGGCCGGCTGTCGGGGCGGGGTGATCCATCGGCGCTCCTGCGGACGGCACAGACAAAGAGGTGAATACGAATTCACCCTATCGAGTGAATGACCTTTCACCAACTCGTGCCGTCGTCAACTAGCGCCTACGACCGGGAGTGCAGGGCGCGCGCCGCCCGTGGCCCGAGCCACCGCTTGAGCCGGCGCAGCGCCTCCAGTCGCCCGGCCGCCTTGTCGATGCCGTAGTAGAGCTGCGGCGGAACGTACGGCAGCAGCGGCGAGTGGCGCTGGCCGAGCAGGGCGAACATGCGGTGCGGGGGGAGGTCGATGTAGCGGGGCAGGCTCTCGTACCACTGGGCACTGAGGCGGGCGGCGCTCTGGGCGGAGACCAGTTCGGCCTTGCGCTGCCGCTCGTAGGCGGCCAGGGCCCGGGGTCCGGCGCCGTGCTCGCGCAGGGCGTCGGCGAGGCACATCGCGTCCTCCAGGGCGAGGGTGGTGCCGGCGCCGATGGAGTAGTGGGTGGTGTGGGCGGCGTCGCCGAGCAGGACGAGGTTGCCGTGGTGCCAGGTGTGGTTGGTGAGCGTGCGGAAGGTGGGCCAGGCGGCCGCCGAGGAACCGGTGACCAGCGGCCGGCCGTCGAGGATGCCGGCGAACAGCTTCTCCAGCAGGGCCAGTTGGTCGGCCTCGTTCAGCGTGTCGAGGCCGAGGCCGGTGAGGGTCTCGGGAGCGCACTCGATGACGCAGGTGCTGTGCCCGTCGTCGTAGGGGTAGCCGTAGCACCAGACCCAGCCGTGCTCGGTCTCGGCGAAGGCGAAGGTGAAGGAGTCGAAGGCCTTGGTGGTGCCGAGCCAGACGTAGTGGTTGCGGCCCTCGGTGGCCTCGGCGCCGAAGTCGTAGGCATGCCGGGTGCGCAGGGCGCTGTGGATGCCGTCGGCGGCGACGACCAGGTCGGCCTCGGGGAGGTCGTCGGGCGTGATCTCGCTCTCGAACTCCAGCCGTACACCCAGGGACCGGGCGCGTGCGGCGAGGATCTCCAGGAGGCGGTGGCGGCCGATGCCGTGGCCCGGGTCGCCGGGCTGCCGGGTGACCTGGTCGCGGACATGGGCGACGCCCTGGTGCCAGCGCACGGAGCTCTCCTCGACGGCGCGGGCCGACTCGGGGTCGTACACGTGCAGCCGGTCCATCAGGGCACGCCAGTAGGTGACGCCCCAGCCGTAGGTCGAGCCCTCGGGGTTGCGTTCATGGACGGTGATGTCGTGGGACGGGTTCTGCCGCTTGAGCAGGATCGCTAGATACAGGCCGGCGGGCCCGCCTCCGACGCAGACGACCTTCACACGCACCCCTGGATTTCACCGAACGTGGTCAACTGGAACCGCAGGGTAGCAGCGGAGGCGAGCCCGGCCGGGGTTTTCGAATCGCGCCAGATTGACGGCGTGAGCCACGGCACCCGGACGGCGGACCCACGCGAAAGATCGACGAAAACAACCTCGCCCGGGCAAGGAATTCCCCGTTCCGGTACCGGCGGACCCCTCGCCACGGCAAGATCATCTTCGTTCAATCTTGTATGACATGTAGTCAATTGTCCTGATCGCAGCCAACCCGATCCGGGCGATTTCTCCCGCCCGGAAACCGGCGGATAGGCATACGGAGTCATCACCCGCACCCAGCACAGGAGCATCCGTATGCCCGAACTCACCCGCCGTCGCGCGCTCACCGCGGCGGCCGCCCTCGCGGCCGCGGCCGGCGCCCAGACCCTGGTCGCCCCCGGCACCCCGGCCGCCGCTCACCCGCAGGAGGGATCCCTCGAACCCTTCGACGAGGTCTACAAGGGCCGCCGGATACAGGGCCGCCCGTCCGGCATGGACGACGTGGGCGGGATGAAAGGCATGAAGGGCATGAAGGGCATGAAGGGTATGAAGGGCATGGGCGGTATGGGCGGTCATCACCACGGACACCGCACCGGTTACGCGGTGTTCGTGGACGGGGCGGAGCTGCACGTCATGCGGAACGCGGACGGCAGCTGGATCAGCGTGGTCAGCCACTACGACCCGGTGCGCACCCCGCGCGCGGCCGCCCGCGCGGCCGTCGACGAGCTGCAGGGCGCCGCACTGCTGCCGTTCCCCGCCAACTGACCGCCCCCGCCAGGACTTCCGGAGCCTCGAAACACATGACCATACGCAAGAACCAGGCCAGTCTGTCCGCCGACGAGAAGCGGCGGTTCGTCGCCGCCGTCATCGAGCTGAAGCGCAGCGGGCGTTACGACGACTTCGTGCGCACGCACAACGCATTCATCATGTCCGACACCGACGACTCGGAGCGCACCGGCCATCGTTCGCCGTCGTTCCTGCCCTGGCACCGCAGATTCCTGCTCGACTTCGAGCAGGCGCTCCAGTCGGTGGACTCCTCGGTGGCACTCCCCTACTGGGACTGGAGCGCCGACCGCACCGTCCGAGCCGCGCTGTGGGCGCCGGACTTCCTCGGCGGTACCGGGCGCAGCTCCGACGGGCGGGTGACGGACGGTCCGTTCGCCGCGTCGAGCGGGAACTGGCCGCTCAACGTCCGTGTGGACGGCCGTACTTATCTGCGCAGGTCGCTCGGGACCGGCGTGCGCGAGCTGCCGACCCGGGCCGAGGTCGACTCGGTGCTGGCCATCCCGACGTACGACATGGCGCCCTGGAACAGCGCCTCGGACGGCTTCCGGAACCATCTGGAGGGCTGGCGCGGGGTCAATCTGCACAACCGCGTCCATGTCTGGGTCGGCGGGCAGATGGCCACCGGGGTCTCCCCCAACGACCCGGCGTTCTGGCTGCACCACGCCTTCATCGACAAGCTGTGGGCCGAGTGGCAGCGCCGGCACCCGCAGGCGGCCTATGTGCCGGGCGGCGGGACGCCTGACGTCGTCGACCTCGACGAGACGATGAAGCCGTGGAACGACGTGCGGCCGGCGGACCTGCTCGACCACACGCGGTTCTACACGTTCGACGGCTGAAGACGGCTGAAGACAGCCGAAGACAGCCGAAGACAGCCGAAGACGTCTGACAACGGCCGACGACGGCCGATCAGGCCTCCGCCGTCCGGCACTCCGGGTGGCCCCAGCCCTGCCCGTTCTTAGCGATCGGCTCGCCGGCCGCGTAGGAGCGGCCGCACAGGCAGCGGCCGGGGAACTTGGCCTTGATGGTGCGCACGGAGGCGCCGCCGGCGGTGCTCTTGCGGGGTGCCGCCTTGCGGCGCGGGGCGCCGCCGGATGCGGCGGAGGTCGGCGACGGCGGCGGTACCGGGGAGCCGAGGGCGCTGCCCGCGGCCTCCTGGACCGTCGCCGCCTGGCTGGCCGCGCGGTCGGCGAAGTCGTTCAGCGGGTCGCCGTCGACCTGGTGGGCGGGGACGTGCCGGAAGTCGACCGTGCGGCCGTCGAGGAGTTCGTCGATGCGGACGACCAGGTCCTGGTTGGCGACCGGCTTGCCCGCCGAGGTCTTCCAGCCGTTGCGCTTCCAGCCGGGCAGCCAGGTGGTGACCGCCTTCATCGCGTACTGCGAGTCCATCCGCACCTCAAGGGGCACGTCCGGGTCGACGGCCGTCAACAGCCGCTCCAGTGCCGTCAGTTCGGCCACGTTGTTGGTGGCCTTGCCGAGCGGGCCGGCCTCCCAGCGGGCCGGCGTCGCCGCGTCGTCGGACATCACCCAGGCCCAGCCGGCCGGTCCCGGGTTTCCCTTGGAAGCGCCGTCGCACGCGGCCACCACTCGTTCACGCATGGGCCCGATCATGCCACGGCCGGGCGGGGAGCCCGGCGCTGGCCCGGTGTCCGTCCTGGTCAGACGTCCTTGACCGAGGGCTGCTCGCCCTCGGTGGTGGTGATGTCGATCACCGAGAAGTTGGCACCCTGCGGGTCGGTGAGCGCCGCGAACCTGCCGAAGGGGCTGCTCATCGGACCGAAGCGCAGCACCGCACCCTGCTTGGTGGCCTTCGCGACGGCCTCGTCGCAGTCCTCGACGGTGAAGTAGACGTTGATGTACGAGGGCACCTCGGGCGGGAACTCGTCGGTCATCCCCATCCGGCCGAGAACCGTGTTCCCGTCCACGTCGAACATCCGGAAGTCGACGTTGTCGTCCTCGACCTGCCTGGCCGTGTAGGAGAAGAGGGAGGTGAAGAAGGGGTCGGCCTTCTCGGGCTCGCGGGTGAAGACCTCCGCCCAGCAGTAGGCGCCGGGCACGGCCGTGGCCTCGAAGCCCGCGTGGAGGCCGCCCTGCCAGATGCCGAACACCGCGCCGCTGGGCTCCCGGGCCAGGCACATCGTGCCGAAGTCGCCGACCTGCATCGGCTCCATCAGCACCTCACCGCCGTTCTCCCGGATCCGCTCGGCGGTGGCCGCCGCGTCCGGCGAGGCGAAGTACAGACACCACTGCGACTGCCCCTGCTGGCCGGGCATGGGCGGTACGACGGCGGCGACGGCCTTGCCGTTCGCGTAGGCCTGGGTGTAGTTGCCGTACTCCGACGTCGACTCGCCGAACCTCCAGCCGAGGACCTCGCCGTAGAAGTTCTTGGCGCCCTCCAGGTCGCTGAACATCGCGTCGGCCCAACAGGGGGTTCCTTCAGGTTGTACCGCCATGGCCGCGGCCCTTCCGATCGAGCGGATTCTCCCGCTTCCTCACGCTAGTCATCCGGCTGTCCGCCCGCGCGCCGAAGGCCGGACTCCGTCGGACACTGGGGAGGGTGAGCCGGCGGCCTTCGGCGGATGGGGCACGACATGACGGACGCGATGCGGGCGTGGTCGGTGGCTCGGCCCGGACCGGTCGAGGGGGACCCGCTCCGTCTCGTCGAACGTCCGGTGCCGGTACCCCGAGCCGACGAGCTGCTGGTCCGGGTGCGCGCCTGCGGGGTGTGCCGGACCGATCTGCATGTCACGGAGGGCGACCTGCCGGTGCACCGGCCCGGGGTGACGCCGGGGCACGAGGTGGTGGGCGTGGTCGCGGGCCTGGGCGCCCAGGTGGCGGACTTCGCGGTGGGCGACCGGGTGGGGGTGGCCTGGCTGCGGCGCACGGACGGGACGTGCGCCTACTGCCGGCGGGGCGCCGAGAACCTGTGCCCGCACTCGGAGTACACCGGCTGGGACGTGGACGGCGGCTACGCCGAGTACACCACCGTGCCGGCGGACTTCGCCTACCGGCTGCCCGGCGCCCTCGACGACGTGGCGCTCGCACCGCTGCTGTGCGCCGGGATCATCGGCTACCGCGCGCTGCGCCGGGCAGCGCTCCCGCCGGGCGGCCGGCTCGGCCTGTACGGCTTCGGAGGCAGCGCCCATCTGTGCGCGCAGGTGGCGCTCGCCGAGGGCGCGACCGTGCATGTGCTGACCCGGGGTGCCGAGGCCCGGCGGCTGGCCCTGGAGCTGGGCGCGGCCTCGGCCCGGGACGCCTCCGAGGCACCGCCCGAGCCACTGGACGGCGCCGTCCTGTTCGCCCCGGTCGGCGATCTGGTGCCGGTGGCGCTGCGCGCCCTGGACCGGGGCGGGGTGCTCGCGGTCGCGGGCATCCACCTGAGCGACGTACCGACGCTGAACTACGAGCGGGAGCTGTTCTACGAGCGTGAGCTGCGCAGCGTCACCTCCAACACCCGTGCCGACGGGCGGGAGTTCCTGGCCCTGGCCGAACGGCACCATGTCCACGCGACCACCCACGCCTACCCGCTGTCCGAGGCTCCCCGGGCCCTGCGGGACCTGAAGGCCGGGCGCTTCGACGGGGCCGCGGTGCTGGTCAACGACCTTTCCTGAGTCCAACCCGCGGCGGACCCGGGCACCGGAGCGGGCCACCGGCGCGCGCTCGGGAAACGCAACCTTTTCCACCCCGAACACCAGGTTTGCGCAACTAAGGCGCGCAACCGCCCCTTTCACGCCGTACCCGTAGATCACCACGGCTGTTTGGCTGGTCCTCGCGCATCGCCACCTCGTACACCACCGACCCTCCGGGTCACCCCTGTTCGCTTCTCTGCTGGAGGGAATGTGTCCACACCGGACAGCGTCATCGGTTCCGCCGTCGACGAGCCCGAGCCGGATCCGACCACCGACGGGCAGCTCACCAGTCTGAGCACCCGGGCGGCGCGTCAGCTCGCCACGACCACCAAGTCCGAACCGCAGATGCAGGCCATCACCTCACGGTGGCTGCTGAAGACACTGCCCTGGGTGGACGTCAAGGGCGGCGCCTACCGGGTCAACCGGCGCCTCCAACTGCGCACCGGACGCGGCCGGGTCAGCTTCGAACAGAACGGTGGGGACGACATCCGGGTCATCCCGGGGACCCTCACCGAACTGCCCATCCTGCGGGGTTACGACGACCTGGACGCGCTGACCCAGATCGCCGAGCGGTTCCAGGCCCGCGAAGTGCGCGCCGGGCAGGTGCTGTTCGAGGCCGGGCAGCCGGTCACCGAGACCTACCTGGTCGTGCACGGCCGGTTCATCCGGTTCGCGGCCGGCAAGTACGGCGAGGAGGAGGTCGTCGGGGTCGTCACCGACGGCGACCAGATGGGCGACGAGGCGGTCGGCCAGACCGACCCGCTGTGGCTCACCTCGGTCCGGGCGGAGACGGCCGGCGTGGTGCTGGCGCTGCCCTGGGCCGTCGTCGAGGAGGTCATGGACCGGGTGCCGTCGCTGGGCGCGCATCTCCAGGCGTACGTCGACCGGCAGCGGCTGCCGATGAACCGCAAGGGCGAGGCCGAGGTGCCGGTACAGGCCGGCCACCGGGGTGAGCCGACCCTGCCGGGCGGCTTCGTGGACTACGAACTCGCGCCGCGCGAGTACGAGTTGTCGCTCACCCAGACCGTGCTGCGGGTGCACTCCAGGGTCGCCGACCTCTACAACAACCCGATGGACCAGACCCAGCAGCAGCTGCGCCTCACGGTCGAGGAGATCCGTGAGCGCCAGGAGTGGGAGCTGGTCAACAACCGTGAGTTCGGGCTGCTGCACAACATCGACTACGGGCAGCGGATCAGCTCCTTCACCGGCCCGCCGACCCCGGACGACATGGACGAGCTGATCTCCATGCGCCGCAAGACCAAGGTGATCCTGGCGCACCCCAAGGCGATCGCGGCGTTCTTCCGGCAGTGCAACCGGCGCGGACTGGTGCCCCCCAGCGCGAACATCGACGGGCACGAGATCCCGGCCTGGCGCGGGGTCCCGATCTATCCGTGCAGCAAGATCCCGATCAGCGACGACCACACCAGCAGCATCATCGCGCTGCGCACCGGCGAGGCCGACCAGGGGGTCGTCGGCCTCTACCAGACCGGGATCCCGGAGGAGTTCCAGCCCGGCCTGAACATCCGCTTCATGGGCGTCAACGAGCAGGCCATCGTCAACTACCTGGTCACCGCCTACTACTCGCTGGCCATCCTGGTCCCCGACGCGGCCGGGATCCTGGAGAACGTCCAGCTCGGCCGCACCGCCGACTGACGGCCTGGAGCACACAGCCATGACCACACCCACCACCTCCTACGTCCTGCCCGGGCCGCCGAACATCGCGCGGAGCCTGCGCCCGGACAGGCGCGCCGGGGCGGTCCCCGGACTGCACTACCGGCCGGCCGTGCCCGCCGACCCCGCCAGGGCCGCCGAGCTCGACCGCCGCCTGGAGACCTGGGCCCGGGAGCTCGACCTGTTCCCCGATGCCTGGAAGGGGGACTTCTCGGGCTTCCAGTTCGGCCGGGCCGTCGTACTCCAGCATCCGGGCGGTCTCGACCTGGACCGGCTCACCGTCGCCGGCAAGCTGCTGCTCGCCGAGAACATCGTGGACTCCTGCTACTGCGAGGAGGACGAGGGGCGCGGCGGATCCCGGCGCGGGCTCGGCGGCCCGCTGATCATCGCCCAGTCGGCGCTCGACCCCTACCACGGCATCCCGGAGCTGGAGGAGGAGTGGCGCGAGGGCATCCGGGCCGACGGTCCGCTGCGTTCGTACCACTTCGCCCTCGCGGACTTCGCCGGGTTCGCCACCCCGAGCCAGACCGACCGGTTCGTGCACGACATCGCCCGGCTGCACCTCGGGTACCTGGGCGAGGCCGCGTGGATGGAGACCGGGTACCTGCCGCGGGTCTGGGAGTACCTGGTGATGCGGCAGTTCAACAACTTCCGGCCGTGTCTGTCGATCGTCGACGCGGTGGACGGCTACGAACTGCCCGAGCCGCTCTACGCCCGCCCGGAGATCCAGCGGATCACCGCCCTGGCCTGCAACGCGACCACGATCGTCAACGACCTGTACTCCTTCACCAAGGAGCTGGCGAGCGACCCGGACCATCTCAACCTGCCCCAGGTGGTGGCGGCCAACGACCGGTGCGGGTTGAAGGCGGCCTATCTGAAGTCCGTCGACATCCACAACCGGATCATGGCGGCCTTCGAGGAGGAGTCGGCCGCCCTGGCCGCCACCTCGCCACTGGTCGCGCGCTACGCGGACGGCCTGGCCGCCTGGGTCTCGGGCAACCACGAGTGGCACTCCACCAACACCAACCGCTACCACCTGCCCGACTACTGGTAGCACTCAGCCCATCCGAGACACCGTCAGAAACACTTCGAGGAGCAACTGTTGACCACCGCCCCTGTCGCTCGGAAGACCACCACGTCAGCCCCGGTGCCGACCCAGTCCAGGTACCAGAACAGCGTCGCGGAGTACTGGAACGCCGAGGAGAACCCGGTCAACCTCGAACTCGGAAAGATCGACGATCTTTACCACCACCACTACGGCATCGGTGAGGCCGACTGGTCGGTGCTCGACGAGACCGACCCCGAGCTGCGCAAGGAGCGCGTCACCAGCGAGCTGCACCGCCTGGAGCACGCCCAGGCCGAGCTGCTCGCCGGGCATCTCGGCGCGCTCACCCCCGCCGACCGGGTCTTCGACGCCGGCTGCGGCCGGGGCGGTGGCAGCATCGTGGCGAACCTGCGCTACGGCTGCCACGCCGACGGGGTCACCATCTCGGCCAAGCAGGCCGGCTTCGCCAACGACATGGCCCGCAAGCGGGAGGTCGGTGACAAGGTCCGCTACCACCACCGGAACATGCTGGACACCGGCTTCGAGACGGGCGCGTACGCGGCCTCCTGGAACAACGAGTCCACGATGTACGTCGAGCTGGAGCTGCTCTTCGCCGAGCACGCCCGGCTGCTGCGCCGCGGCGGACGCTATGTCACGATCACCGGCTGCTACAACAACGCCTACGGGCAGGCCTCGCGCGAGGTGTCCCTGATCAACGCCCACTACATCTGCGACATCCACCCGAGGTCGGAGTACTTCCGGGCGATGGCGAACAACCGGCTGGTCCCGGTCCATGTGGAGGACCTCACCGAGACGGCCATCCCGTACTGGGAACTGCGCAAGCAGGCCGAGCACCTGGTGACGGGGATCGAGGACGCCTTCCTCACCGCGTACAAGAACGGCAGCTTCCAGTATCTGCTGATCGTGGCCGACCGGGTCTGACCGGCGAGGCGCATGCGCGGGGCGCTGTCCGGACACCGCCCCGCGTCGCCATGCGGGTCACTCGCCCGCGTACGCCTTCTTCAGCGCGGCGATGTCCAGCTTGCGCATCGTGTACATCGCCCGGGTGGTGCGGGCCGCCCGCTCCGGGTCGGCGTCGCCGATCATCTCGATCAGCCCCTCCGGGATGACCTGCCAGGACACGCCGTACCTGTCCTTGAGCCAGCCGCACGGGCCGGGTTCGCCGCCGTTCTCGGTGAGCTTGGCCCAGTAGTAGTCGACCTCCTCCTGGCCGTCGCAGTAGATCTGGAAGGAGATCGCCTCGGTGAACTTGAACTGCGGGCCGCCGTTGATGGCCACGAACTTCTGCCCGTTGGCCGTGAAGTCGACGGCCAGCACGGAGCCCGCCTCCCCCGGCCCCGCCTCGTTGTAGCGGCCGACCTTCCCGATGCTGGAGTTCTTGAAGATGGACACGTAGTGGTGGGCGGCCTCTTCGGCCTGGCCGTCGAACCAGAGACACGTGGTGAATCCGTCGGTGGTCATGGGCACCTCCTGGAGCGTGGAACGGGTCATCTGTACCGACCCCCGCTCATCGAGAAACTAATCGCCAAGCGCGCCCCCTTTGGGGGCGCGGGGCTGTGCCGCATATGCGGCTCCGCCACGTGGGCGCGACCAGCCCCCACAGAGCCGCAGCCGACCGACAACCGCGCCTAGCATCACCGACATGACCACTTCGTCGCCGGACATCACTCCCTTCCGTATCTCCATCCCCCAGGCCGACCTCGACGACCTCCACGCCCGCCTCGACCGCACCCGCTGGCCGGCCGAGATGCCGGGCGCAGGCTGGGCGTACGGCGTCCCGACGCCGTATCTGCGGGACCTCGCGGACTACTGGCGGCACGGGTACGACTGGCGGGCTGCCGAAGCGGAACTCAACGCCTGGCCGCAGTTCACCACCACGATCGACGGCACGAACGTGCACTTCGCCCACATCCGCTCCCCCGAGCCGGACGCCACCCCGCTGGTCGTCACCCACGGCTGGCCGGGCTCGATCGTGGAGTTCCTGGACGTGGTCGGCCCGCTCGCGGACCCGGCCGCGCACGGCGGGGACCCGGCCGACGCCTTCCATGTGGTGGTGCCGAGCGTCCCGGGTTTCGGTTTCTCCGGTCCGACCGCGGAGCCCGGCTGGGAGGCGGGACGGGTCGCGGACGCCTGGGCCGAGCTGATGGCGCGGCTGGGCTACCAGCGGTTCGGTGCACAGGGCGGTGACTGGGGCGCGGTGATCTCCCGTGAGCTGGGCCGCGCCCATCCCGAACAGGTGATCGGCGTTCACCTCAATCTGCTGCCGGGCGCCCAGCAGGCCACCGAGCCCACCGCCGAGGAGCTGGCCGCGCTCGCCCCCGAGGAGCAGGCGAACACCCTTGACTCGTGGCGCCGCTGGGCCGCCTGGTCCCGGGAGAGCACGGGGTACGCGATCCTGCAGAGCACCCGCCCGCACACCCCCGGCTACGCGCTCACGGACTCACCGGTCGGGCAACTCGCCTGGATCGTCGAGAAGTTCCGGGAGTGGACGGACTCCGAGGAGCTGCCGGAGGAGGCGGTGGACCGGGACCGGCTGCTGACGAACGTGATGCTGTACTGGCTGACCGGTACGGCCGCCTCGTCCGCCCGCATCTACTACGAACGGGCGCATGCCACCGGCGCCCGCGCCGCCGCGCCCTCCCAGCCCTCGAAGGCACCGACCGCCGTCGCCCTGTTCCCGGCCGAACCCCAGCGTCCGCTGCGGCACAAGGCGGACCGCACGGAGAACATCGTGCGCTGGACGGAGTTCGACCGGGGTGGGCACTTCGCGGCGATGGAGGAGCCGGACCTGCTGGTGGGCGACGTCCGGGCGTTCTTCCGGCAGCTGCGGGAACAGGGCGAGCGCTGAGCGGCTGTCAGGCGACCAGGCACAGCCCGTTGTAGGGCCCGGACACGGGTCGGCCGACGGCGGCCTTACGGGCGAACTCGGACTGGACCAGGGACAGCAGGCCACCGAGGTCGAGGCCGAGGGCGTGCGCGGCGGCCGCGAGGACCTCCGAGGAGGCCTCCTTGCGGCCGCGCTCGATCTCCGAGAGATACGGCATGGAGATCCGGGCCGCCTCGGCGACGTCCTTGAGGGTGCGCTCCTGGTCCAGCCGCTCCCGCCGCAGGACGTCTCCGACCAGGTCGCGCCAGAGGGGCTCCCTGGGCTTCGGGGCCGGCTTCTGCGGGCGCAGGGGGATGACACGGGCGTTGTTCGGCGATTGGGTGCTCACCCCCACAGCCTAAAAGCAGTGGCACGCCACGGAAGGGGATCGGCATGCTCCCCTGCATGGAAGCGCTGGAGTTCATGGGAACAGGGCCGGAGCTGCGGGACACCTTCGACCAGGACGCGGAGCGGTACCAGCGCGCACGGCCCCGCTATCCCCCATCGCTGATCGAGGAGCTGAGCCGGGTCACGGGCGCCGGGCCGGGCGCCCGCGTGCTGGAGATCGCTCCGGGCACCGGCCAGCTCACCGTCGATCTCGCCCGGTCCGGCTGTGCGATCACGGCCGTGGAGCTGGGCCCGTCCCTGGCCGCCGTGGCCCGCCGGCAACTGGCCGCGTTTCCCGCGGTGGATGTCGTGACCGCGGACTTCGAGCGGTGGGAGCTGCCGCCGGAGCCGTTCGACGCGGTGGTGTGCGCGACCGCGTTCCACTGGATCGACCCGGCGGTGCGGGTGCCCAGGGCGGCCCGGGCGCTGCGCCCCGGCGGACTGCTCGCCGTCGTCGTCACCCACCATGTGGCGGGCGGCACGGAGGACTTCTTCGCAGACGTCCAGGAGTGCTACGAGCGGTGGGACCCGGCCACGCCGCCCGGGCTGCGGCTGACCCCCGAGTCGGAGATCACCCCCGACACGGCCGAGTTCAGCGGCTCCCCCTGCTTCACGGATGTCGCCGTGCACGGTCACGCCCAGGAGATCGCGTACACGACCGACACCTACCTGGACGTACTCCTCACCTACTCCAACCACCGCGCCCTGCCCGAAGCCGCCCGCAACGGGTTGCTGGCCGGGATCCGGGAACTCATCGACTCGCGGTACGGCGGTACGGTCACCAAGCGGTACTGGCACGAGCTGATCACGGCCGTACGCGTCGGAGTGTGATCCCCTTCCACCAACCGTCAGCGGCTGTTTTCCGCCACCCCGTGAACGGTGCGCATGCGGCGCGTCACCCCGGGTACCCGTCCGTCAAGCACGCATGGGATGTCCGATACCGGGTACCCGGGCCAGGGTGATCAACTGGGCAGGGGCCGGCACGACAGAGGCCGAAGCGGCCGAGCCGAACCGTGACGTTCGTGGGGAGAGGTAATGAATACCGCCGGGATCCGGTCGGAAGCAGTGAACACCGCGCAGT
The DNA here is from genome assembly GCF_043201895.1 of Streptomyces sp. NPDC048254. Lineage (NCBI taxonomy): Bacteria > Bacillati > Actinomycetota > Actinomycetes > Kitasatosporales > Streptomycetaceae > Streptomyces > Streptomyces sp. NPDC048254. The sequence continues at coordinate 225,620 of NZ_JBICZJ010000004.1, read as the reverse complement.
CCGCCGAGGAGTGCATGACGGAGAGGGAACTGCCCGGAATCGAGGACCCGAAGACGGTCGCCCCACGTGACGCACGGGCGCTGTCCCGGCAGTTCTTCCACCGGCTCGGTGAACTGGAGGAGGGCACACCGGAGTTCCAGTACGCCCGCAACACGCTCATCGAGATGAACATGTCGCTGGTGCGGTTCGCGGCCGGACGGTTCCGCAACCGCGGCGACGACATGGAGGACATCGTCCAGACCGGGATGATCGGCCTGATCAAGGCCATCGACCGGTTCGAGCTGTCGCGCGAGGTCGAGTTCACCTCCTTCGCGCTGCCGTACATCGTGGGCGAGATCAAGCGGTTCTTCCGGGACACCACCTGGGCCGTGCACGTTCCGCGCCGGCTCCAGGAGCTGCGGGTCGAGCTGGCCAAGGCACGCGAGGAACTCTCCAGCCGCCTCGACCGGGAACCGACGGTCGCCGAACTCGCCACGCTGATGAACCTGTCCGAGGACGAGGTGGTCGAGGGTCAGCTGGCCTCCAACGGCTACAACTCCTCCTCCCTGGACGCCGCGCTCACCGGGGACGGCCCCGAGGACGGCGAGTCCGTGCTCGCGGACTTCATCGGCGTCGAGGAGGACGGGCTGCGGCTCGTCGAGGACTTCCAGTCGCTGGCTCCGCTCATGGCCGAGCTGAGCGAACGGGACCGGGAGATCATCCATCTGCGGTTCGTGGAGGAGGCCACCCAGGCGGAGATCGGCGAGCGGCTCGGCTGCTCCCAGATGCATGTCTCCCGCCTCATCAAGCGGATCATCGCGCGCCTGCGTCAGGGGATGCTGGGCGAGCTCGGCTGCGCCTGACGGCGGGACTCACGGGCGCTGCCCCCACACCGGCGCGTGGGGCGGCGCCCGTGGTGATCCCGGGTCCGGGTGACCCGATGTCCGGCATCCGTGTTAGGTGCGGGTTCAGAGCGTGTTCAGTGCGAGATCTCAGTGCGAGAGGGGTACCAGCGCGCGGACCCGCTTGCCGACCGGCACCCGCTCGGCGGTGACCTCGGCGGCCAGGGCGTGCACGATCTCCAGGCCGTGCCGGCCGACCCGCTCGGGATCTCTGGGAAAGCGCCGGGGCAGGGCGGCACTGCTGTCGTACACGGAGACCAGGACCGCGCTGTCCGTACCCTCCAGTTCGAGGATGTACGGGCCGTTGCTGTGCCGGTCCGCGTTGGTGATCAGCTCGCTCACCACCAGGAGCAGCTCACCGTCGGCCCGGGGGGCGATCGTGGCACACCACTCGGTCCTCAGCTGCTCCAGGAAGCGGGCCGCGAAGTCCCGCGCCTCGGCGATGCAGCCCGGTTCACCGGTGTAGTGCGCTGCCCGCCGCAGCGGCTCCACGGGTACGTCGAAGCCAGTCGGTATCACTGCCCCGCCCAGGTGTTCGATCATGCGTGTCTCTCCATGAGGCCTATCGCGGCCCGGGCCGCTGTTGCAACCATGCTCGTACCCCGAGTGGCGTCCGGCAGTCCCCGAGGTGTTCGCCTACCGCGCACAAAAGGCGTCGCGCTGGTCACACCGCCGGGGAGCCGGGGCTCTCGGGCTCCGGGGGCACGAGGGGAGCCGAGCTGGGCGGGACCTGCGGGGACACCGGGGCGGCGGAGGACACCGCGGACTCGGAACCGGGCGACGCCGGGGCGGGCGGGGAGGGCGGCTGCGCGGAGGGCGGGGCCGCTGACCTGGGCGATTCCGGCGCCGGCGCTTCGGACTTCGGGGACTCGGTCTTGGGCGACTCCGTCCTGGGAGATTCAGTCTTCGGGGACTCGGACTTCGGCGCCTCGGACTTGGGCGCTTCGGACTTCGGGGACTCCGTCTTGGGCGACTCCGTCCTGGGCGATTCGGTCTTCGGGGACTCGGTCTTCGGCGATTCGGTCTTCGGGGACTCGGTCTTTGGGGATTCAGACGTCGGCGATCCGGACTTCGGCGGCTCCGACGAGGGCGACTCGGAGGACGGCGGCTTCGAGGACGGCGGCTTCGAGGACGGCGACTCGGACGAGGGCGGCTTCGAGGACGGCGACTCGGACGAGGGCGGCTTCGAGGACGGCGGTCGCGACGACGGGGACTTCGAGGCGGTGCCGGGGCTGGACGGCCCCGACGGGCCGGTTGAGGTCGGCGGGCACGGCGTGGCACCGGGGCTCCCGGTCCTGCCGGGGGCGGGCGGGCAGCCGTGGTGGAGCGGCGGGTTCATGGGGTTCGGATTGGCCGGGGGCTTCGCCGGGCGGTCGTCGTGCCCGGTGTGGTCACCCCGGTGGCGGCCGAACCAGTCGTCGTGCCGGTGGTCGAAGAGGACGAAGACGTTGACGATCCGCACGGCGGGTGCGACGACGACCACGTTCGAGGGCCGGTACCCGGACCAGTCGGCGCCCGTGGTCCTCGGGGTGTGCTTCTGCGCGACCGGCGGGGTCAGCGGGTTGCCGCAGGCGCAGCGCACCCGGGGCACCCCGTGCCCGTCGACCAGGACGGCGGTGCCCGTCTGGAGGACGGACTGGTATGAGGTCGAGCCGCCGTCGCGGTAGCCGTGGGCGCTGACCCGGGTGTCCGCGCGCAGCTGTACGGGGGTGAGGGAGCGCAGGTAGGCGGGGACGCCGGAGGGGCGCACGCCGACCTGCGCGGCGAACGCCTTGTTGCGCGACGGCGAGGCATGGAAGTACCCGATCTGTTTCTCGACGTCGCAGCTGCCGCTGTCCTTCGTGCCGCTGTAGAGGCCGGGTGCTCCGCCGTCCACCCCGCGCACCTCGTTCGCCGGCACGGCCGGCACCGTCGGCACCGACGGCACGGCCGCCCCGGCAGAGGCGGCCGAGGTCGCCGAGGTCGCCGGTCCCACCGCTGCGGAGGATGCCGGCGCGACGGAGCTCTTCGTCGCACTGGACTCGGTGAAGGGGTCCTGCCCGGAGCCGTTGGCGGCCTGGAGGAAGACCTCGCCGCCCTTCCCGGAACCGCCGTCCGGACGGGTGAGGACCACGGCCAGGACCGCGGCGACCACGACGGCGGTGGTGAGCATCGCGATCCGGGGCGCGGACCTCCACCACGGCTGGTGCGGCTGTCCGCCCTGGCTGCCGCCGCCTCCGCCGCCGGGCGGCTGCGAGGGCGGGCCGGGAGGCGGGCCGGAGGGCCCGGACAGCGGGCCGGAGGGAGGTCCTGTGGGGCGGCCGGATGACGGCGGTTCGACGCTCACGCTCATCTCCCCGTTGCGGTGGACGGCATTCGCAGTAAACGGCTTTTGCGAAAAATGCCTCATTTGATGCACAACGAGCCCAATGTGCGCCGGTCCCGTACCGTCCGCAAGCCGACGCGTACGGCCCGCCCGGCGCGCGGAGTACCTCGGCGTTGCTTAGCGTGACAGCGTGAGCCCGAGAATGGCCTCGGCGCGGCCGGTGACCGGCACGGCCACCGGCCGGACCGTCGCCCGGCAGGGCTGGCCGCAGGCCCTGGCCGTGGTGGTGGCCGCGCTGGTCGGCATGGCGGTGCCGGCGGCGGTGGGGCTGTGGGCGGCGGGCGCGTCGGACCTGCCGAGCGGGGCCTTTCTCCCGGTGCTGCTCGCGACCGTGGTGACGGCCGTCGGCGGCACCGTGGAGTTGTCGGGCGACGCGGGCGACCTGGCCCGGACGAACGCCGGGCTGACCGTCGTACCGCTGTCGGTCACGCTGGTCGGGGCGCTGGTCGTCGCCGGGGGCTTCCTGCGGCCGCTGCGGCACCGGGCGGTGGCCGGCGTCCGGGAGCTGGCCGGCTGGGCGGCCCGGATCGCGGTGCTGTGGCTGCTCGCGCTGATCGGGCTCGCACTCGGTGCCCTGCACACCTTCGCCGTGGACGTGGGCAGCGGCACGCTCAGTGGCCTCACCGATCTGCTGGACGCGTCGCCGAAGGTGGGCTTCACGACGGACGTACCGCTCAGTGTCGTGTTCGGGCTGCTGTGGCTGGCCGGGATCCTGCTGCTGGCGCTGCTGGTGTCGCGCGGGGCGCCGCTGCCGGGGCGGCTGCTGCGCTTCCAGGCGTCGGTGCGCCCGGCCGCGTTCGCCATGGTGGTGTTCGTGCTGGCGTACGTCGGTCTGGCCCTGGTGGTCGCGGTGGTCGCGCTGGTGACGCGCGGGCACGCCAAGGAGACCCTCGCGGTGATTCTGCTCGGGCTGCCCAACCTGGCGTGGCTGGCGCTCACGCTCGGTCTGGGCGCCACCTGGAAGGGCCGGGTCGACGGCCCGTTCGGGCTGCCGGTGCCGCACGTCCTGGCCGAGGTGCTGCGCACTCCGGACGTCTCGACCCTGAACCTCCGTACGATCACCGCCCACGACAGCCGGTGGTGGTGGCTGGTGTGGATGGCCGCGGTGCTGCTGCTCGCCGCCGCGTTCCTGATGGCGGTGCGCTCACCGGCCCGGGTCCGCGCCTGGCGGCACGCCCTGCATCTGGCGATCGCGCTCGCGCTGACGATGCTGACGCTCTGCCTGACCGGCCGGATCTCCGCCCACTACGGCCTCTCCCTGCTCGGCATCGGCGACCTGGGCGGCGATCTCTCCGGCGAGCTGCTGCTGAGGCCGCAGCTGTGGTCGGCGGTGGGTCTGGGCGCACTGTGGGGTCTGGTCGCCGGGTGCCTGGGCGCCCTGCTGGCCGGCCCGGTGCGCCGGCGGGGCGAGGTGGCGGCCGAGAGGCCCTGAGGCCTACCGCTCGCGCTCACCGTCCGGGGTGACCACCCGGGTCGGGTAGTGACCGGGACCATCGCCGCCCGGCTCAGCCCGGTCACTCAGGTGCCGGTCGGTGAGATGTCGATCGGTGAAGTCCCTGTCAGTGACGTCCCGGTCGGTGACCTTCCGGTCGGTGAGGTAGGTCGACAGCCGCCGCCCGTCGCCGTAGAGCCAGCACCCCTCGGCCGGGTCGTACAGCCACATGGACTCCCCGTCGACCACCAGCCCGATGCGCAGCCCGTGGGTACGGCCCCGGAAGGACTCGCCGTCGAGGCCGCCGCCGGCCAGGTCCTCGACGGCGTCCCGGTAGTCGGCGAGGGCCTGCGCGGCGCGGGCCAGCAGTGGGCGCGGGTCGGCGGCGTCGGCGGCGTCGGCGGACGGAACGCCGGTCAGGGGCGGGTCGCGGGGTACGGCGACGAGGTAGCGGCCGTCGACCCAGGCGGCCCAGCCGTTGGCGCAGCTGATGTGGGCCCAGTCGCCGCGCCGCTCCACGAGCTGCACCGGAAGCAGCGGGTCCAGGGGCACGGTCGGCCGGGCGGGGTCGGGGGCCTCCCAGGCGGGCATGCCGTCGGCCGGGACGACGTGGGTGGGCCGGAACCCTGGGCTCGTGGTCATCGTGTCGCCTACTTCCGCATCACGGCGGGTTCGTGCCGGCGCAGCAGCCGGGAGAGGAGACAGCCGAAGACGGCGGACAGCACCACCAGCATGACGATGTTGCGCAGCCAGACGCCCGCCGAGTGCCGGAAGAACGGGTCGGCGGTGAGCCTGCCCGGCACGATCCGGTGCAGTTCGACGGTGCCGGCCATGGCACCGAGCGCCCATCGCGAGGGCACCAGCCAGGCGAGCTGTTCGAGACCGGGCACGCCGTCCAGCTTCAGCAGGGTTCCGCAGAAGACGACCTGGACGACGGTGAGCAGCACCAGCAGCGGCATCGTCACCTCCTCCTTGCGGACCAGGGCGGAGATCAGCAAGCCGAGCATCATCGCGGTGAACGAGAGCACGGCCACGGCGACGGTGATCTCCAGCAGGGGTGGCATCAGCACCCCTTCGCCGCCGGGCGCGTTGAGGTCTACGCCGGCCAGGCCCACCTGGGTGAGCACGATCGCCTGGAGCACGGTGATGGTGCCTAGGACGACGACCTTCGACATCACGTACGCCGATCTGGGCAGGCCGACGGCCCTTTCGCGCTGGTAGATGACGCGTTCCTTGACCAGCTCGCGCACGGCGTTGGCCGCGCCGGTCAGCACCCCGCCCACGCACAGGGTGAGCAGCGCGTTGGTCGCGGTGTCGAAGGTGAGCTTGTTGCCGGCGACGGCCCGGGCCATCGCGCCCATGACGAACGGCAGCCCGATCATGATGGCGAGGAAGGTCCGGTCGGCGAGGAGGGCGGCGGTGTAGCGGCGTACCAGGGTCGAGAACTGGGCATTCCAGCTGCGCGGGCGCGGCGGCGGGGGCGCGGCGACCGGGCCGGTGCGCGGCACGACGGGCTGCGCGCTGGATTTCACGATGTACTTCCGGTGGTACGACGACGCGCGGAACTCCCCCGCCCAGTCCCGGCCGGCGTCCCGCTCGAACGCCTCGAAGGCCTCGGGCCACTCGTCGAAGCCGAAGAAGCCGAGGGCGTCGCCGGGCGGGCCGAAGTAGGCGGTCCGGCCGCCCGGTGCAAGGACCAGGAGGCGGTCGCAGACGTCGAGGCTGAGCACGCTGTGGGTGACGACGATGACGGTACGGCCGTCGTCGGCGAGGCCGCGCAGCATGTTCATCACCGAGCGGTCCATGCCCGGGTCGAGTCCGGAGGTCGGCTCGTCGAGGAAGAGCAGGGAGGGCTTCGTCAGCAGCTCCAGAGCGACGCTGACCCGCTTGCGCTGCCCGCCGGAGAGGCTGTGCACGGGCTGCTCGGCGCGCTGTTCGAGGCCGAGTTCCCGGATGACCTCCTCGACCCGCTCCCGCCGCTCGGCCTTCGCGGTGTCCTCGGGGAAGCGCAGTTCGGCGGCGTAGGTGAGGGCGCTGCGCACGGTCAGCTGGACGTGCAGGATGTCGTCCTGCGGGACCAGGCCGATGCGCTGGCGCAGCTCGGCGTAGTCGCGGTAGAGGTCGCGGCCGTCGTAGAGGACGGTGCCGTGTTCGGCGGGGCGCTGACCGGTGAGGGCGCCGAGCAGGGTGGACTTGCCGGCGCCGCTCGGCCCGACCACGGCGAGCAGGCACTTCTCGCCGACCGGGAAGGAGACGTGGTCCAGCAGGATCCTGCGGCCGCGGTCGACGGCGACGGTGAGTTCCTGGACGTCGAGGGAGATCTCGCCGGTGTCGACGTACTCCTGCAGCTGGCCGTCGACCAGGCAGAACGCCGAGTGGCCGATGCCGACGACGTCCCGGGGGCCGAGCGGGGCGCGGATGACGGTGCGGCCGTTGAGGTAGGTGCCGTTGTGGCTGTCGAGGTCGACGATCTCGTAGCTGCCGTCGGGATGGGGACGCAGTTCGGCGTGGTGACGGGAGACGACCAGGTCGTCGACGACGACGTCGTTGTCGGTGGCGCGGCCGATGCGGATGGTGCGGGCGTGCAACCGTCGTACCGAGGACGGCTGCCGGAAGGTGCCGGTGCGGCTCGGCATCGAGACGGAGGAGGGGCGGTCCGTGGCGGGCGGCGGACGGCCGACGAGGACGGCGCTCGGCCCGTCGGCGGGGCTGCCGAAGCGGATGACCGTACCGGGGCCCACTTCCCATTCCCGGATGCGGCGGCCGTCGGCGTAGGTGCCGTTGGTGCTCTGCTCGTCCTGGAGGGTCCAGTGGCCGTCCTCGGGTCGCAGCACAGCGTGGTGCCAGGAGACCCGGGAGTCGTCGATAACGATGTCGCTGTACGGGTCGCGCCCGACGTGGTAGTCGCGGCCCGGGCTCATCACCGTGGATCCCGTGTCGGTCTCCAGGACGAGTTCGGGCGCCGTCGAGGTGACCGGCCGCTCCGCCATGGCGAGAATTCTACAGATTTGTCAGCTTATACGCCTGACTATGGTCGCCCGACCACGGCAGCCCGGTCGGTGGCTGTCTCGTGTCAGGCCACGGGGACGACGAGGGCGGGGACGGTGCGCTGCATACGGAGGGCGTCGACGGACTCGGCGAGCAGTTCGTACTCGGTGGTGTCGTCCTGGACGGCGATCCGCACCAGCCGTCCGCCGGCCAGTTCGTCGGCGACGAGTTCCTGCCGGACCACGTCGGCACACCAGACGCGGAGCAGACCCGGCACGTCGGAGACGGTCGCCCCCACCGGGACGAGAGCCCCCTGCGGATACCTGGGGTTCTCGGGTAAGGGATCCAGCCGATCCGCGATCCAGGAGGCCCGGTCCCGTAACCACCACAGCGCCAGTGCCAGCGTCGGCGCACGGTAGGTGCCGAGGGGAACGCCGATGCGCTGCCCGCCGCAGATGCCGTATGCCGTGACATGGCACAGGAATTCGTCGTGCACGATCACTCCCCCGTAGCTCGCCGGTGTGCCGTCGCGGCCGGTTTTCCGTGCGGCTCCTGTGCGGTGAAGTGCTCCTGACATTCGAGTATGTTCACTTTCGAAACACTGTCACCACACCTTTCCGGCCAGTCTCTTGGCATATTCGCCCTGCGAATTGGCCGGAATGCGGCAGCTGTACGGCCCTGCCTTCATTACCCGAGGGGTAATCGACCCGTCACGCGGATCCGGGCATGGTGGTGTCAACGGATCGCCGCAAGCCGCGATCCACCCCCTGACCAGCAGTGACACCCTCGATGGAGGCTGATTCGCCATGTCCGTGAACACCGACCGTTACCAGACCGCCGCCGCCCGCTACTTCGAGGCCTGGAACGCGACCGAGCCCGAGGCGCTGGGCAAGGCGGTCGCCGAGGCCTGGGCCCCGGAGGGCACCTACACCGACCCGCTCGCCGCGGTCTCCGGGCACGCCCAGATCACGGCCGTGATCGCGGCGGCGCACGAGCAGTTCCCGGGTTTCGTGTTCCGTCCGCTCGGGGCCGTCGACGGCCACCACGACACCGCGCGCTTCGGCTGGGAGCTGGTGAACGAGTCCGACAGCACCGCACCGGTGGCCGGTTTCGACGTGGTCACGCTCAGCGAGGACGGCCGGATCCGGCAGGTACTGGGTTTCCTGGACCGGGTGCCCACCGGGGCCTGAGCCGGCGTCCACGACGAGTTTCACCGCCGTTCCGGGCAGGAGCCCGGACAGGCACGGCTGGACCCGTGTGGTGTGGCCCGGGTCCGCCAAGTGAGGGGCTCTGCAGGGGTGAGGGGACGCGGTGCGCGTCCCCTCACCGAGCGCGTCACCGGTTGACGGCGACGCCGGTCACTGGTTGACGATCGCGTCGATCCGGGCCAGTTCCTCGGCGTCGAAGTCCAGGTTGCCGATGGCGCCGACGCAGTCCTCGACCTGCTGCGGGCTGCTCGCGCCGATCAGAGCGGAGGTCACCCGGCCGCCGCGCAGCACCCAGGACAGGGCGAGCTGGGCGAGGGTCTGGCCGCGGCCCTTGGCGACCTCGTCGAGGGCGCGCAGCCTGCCGACCAGGTCCTCGGTGACCGCGTCCGAGTTCAGGAACGGGCTGTCGCTCGCGGCCCGGGAGCCCTCCGGGATGCCGTCCAGGTAGCGGCCGGTGAGCAGGCCCTGCTCCAGCGGGGAGAAGACGATGGAGCCGACCTGGAGCTCGTCGAGCGCGTCCAGGACGCCCTCGGTCTCCGGGCGGCGGTCCAGCATCGAGTAGCGCGGCTGGTGGATGAGGAGCGGGGTGCCCAGCTCGCCGAGGATCCGGGCCGCCTCGCGGGTCTGCTCAGCCGAGTAGTTGGAGACGCCGACGTAGAGCGCCTTGCCCTGCTGGACCGCGGAGTGCAGGGCACCCATCGTCTCCTCCAGGGGAGTCTCCGGGTCCGGGCGGTGCGAGTAGAAGATGTCGACGTAGTCCAGGCCCATCCGGGTCAGGGACTGGTCCAGCGACGACAGCAGGTACTTGCGCGAGCCCCACTCCCCGTACGGGCCGGGCCACATCAGGTAGCCGGCCTTGGTGGAGATGACCAGCTCGTCACGGTAGGAGGCGAGGTCCGCCTTCAGCGCCTCACCGAACGCGGACTCAGCGGCGCCGGGCGGCGGACCGTAGTTGTTGGCCAGGTCGAAGTGGGTGACGCCGAGGTCGAAGGCGCGGCGCAGGATGGCGCGCTGGGTCGTCACGGGCCGGTCGGGCCCGAAGTTGTGCCACAGGCCGAGCGACAGCGCGGGAAGCTTCAGACCGCTGCGGCCGCTGCGGCGGTACGGCATGTCGGCGTAGCGGTCGGGGTGAGCGGTGTACAACGCGACTCCAGAGGGGTTGGCACGGTCTACCCGTGCCACCTTTCCCGAGCCGCGGGCAGTGGTCCAACAGAAGAATCCGATGGAATTGTGCGGCTAGGCTTCTCAGTCATGGAACTGCGCCACCTTCAGCACTTCGTCGCCGTCGCCGAGGACCAGCACTTCACCCGGGCCGCGGAACGGCTGCTGGTGTCCCAGTCGGGCCTGTCCGCCTCGATCCGGGCCCTGGAGCGGGAACTGCGGGCGCCCCTGTTCGTGCGCACCACCCGCCGGGTGACGCTCACCGAGGCCGGCCGTGCGCTGCTCACCGAGGCGGAGCGCATCCTGGCGCAGGTGCGGTCGGCACACGAGGCGGTGGCCGCGGTGCAGGGCGTGCTGCGCGGGACGCTGGCGCTGGGCACCGAGCAGTGCATCGCCGGAGTGCACGTGGCGGGGCTGCTCGCCGCGTTCCGGCGCCGGCACCCGGACGTGGAGATCCGCCTGCGGCAGGCCGGCTCGGGCGCGCTCGCCGAGGAGGTGGCGGCGGGCCGGCTGGACCTGGCCTTCGCCTACCGCACCCAGGACGACACCGACCAGCTGCGCTCGGTGGCCCTGACCGGCGAGCCGATGACCGTGCTGTGCCATCCCAGCCACCGGCTGGCCACGGCCGGTGCGGCGGTGGTCCCGGCGGACCTCGACGGGGAGGTGTTCGTCGACTTCCACCCGGACTGGGGCCCGCGCCGCACGACCGACTCGGCCTTCGCCGCGGCGGGCGTACGGCGCACGGTCGCGCTGGAGGTCAACGACGTGCACAGCCTGCTCGACCTGGTCGACGAGAACCTCGGCATCGCCGTCGTACCCCGGCACTTCCGGCACAAGCGGCCCTCGCTCACCGCGCTCGCCCTCAAGGACACGGACGAGGCCGCCTACGAGACGGTCGCCCTGCTGCCGCCCGAGACGGCCACCAGCCCGGCGGCCCGGGCACTGATCACCCTCCTCGAAACAGGGGGCCTGACAACACCCCTGGAGGGGACCCACCCCTCCTGACCTCGGCCTCCCGTCGGCGCAGACTCATGAGCGTCCACAACGACGACGGGGAGCAGGGGACATGGCGGAACACACACGGCGTACGGTGCTGCGCGGCGCGGCGGGCCTCGCGGCGGCCACCGCGCTGGCCGGCCCGGCAGGGGCCGCGACGGCGGCGGCACGCCCGGCGACGGAACCGACGGAATCGGCTGATCAGCAGTACCCGTTCCTCCAGGGCGCGTTCGCCCCGGTCACCGAGGAACTCACGGCCTTCGACCTGCCGGTCACCGGCCGCATCCCGCGCGAGCTCAACGGCCGCTTTCTGCGCAACGGCCCGAACGTCCTCGGCCTGGAGGACCCGCGCGCCCATCACTGGATGCTCGGCGACGGCATGGTGCACGGTGTACGGCTGCGCGACGGACGCGCCGAGTGGTACCGCAACCGCTGGGTGCGCTCCTCCCAGGTGGTGGCGAAGCTCGGCGAGTCCTACCCCGGCCCGGTCCCGCCGGACGACTTCGCCTGCAACACGCATGTGATCCCCTATCGGGGGCGGATCCTCGCACTCCAGGAGAGCGGCCCGCTGCCGTACGAGCTGGACGGCGAGCTCAACACGGTGGGCGCCTACGACTTCCGGGGCACGCTGGAGGGCGCGTTCACCGCGCACACCAAGTACGACGCGGTCGCGGGCGAGTTGCACGCGATCACCTACTACCCGACCTGGGACCACGTCCGGCATCTGGTCGTCGACCCCACCGGCCGGGTCGCGCGCACCACCCGGATCCCGGTGCGGGACGCGCCGATGATGCACGACTTCGCGCTCACCGAGAAGCATGTGGTGGTCTTCGACATCCCGGTCACCTTCGACCCGGCGGCCGCCGAGGCCGGCGCCCTGGTGCCGTACGTCTGGAACCGGGAACACCCGGCCCGGGTGGGGGTGATGTCCCGGTCCGGGGGCGCGGTCCGCTGGTTCGGTGTCGACCCGGTGTTCTACTCGCACACCCTCAACGCGTACGACGAGGGCGAGTCCGTGGTGATCGACCTGACGACGTATCCGGCGCCGTTCGACGTGGCCGGGAAGTTCACGGACGGACCGCACGCGGTGGGCACCGCGAAGCTCGAACGCTGGACGGTCGATCTGCGCCACGGCCGGGTCCGCACGCGGACCCTGGACGACCGGCCGCAGGAGTTCCCGCGCGTCAACGAGGAGCTGGTCTCCCGCCGGCACCGCTACGGCTACTCGGCGGCGGCCGCCGAGATGTCAGTGGCCTACCTGGCCGGGGACGGCAACCCGCCGGACCGCGCCTTCTCCAACGCCCTCCTCAAGCACGACCTCGCGCGCGGCACGGCCCAGGTGCACCGGCTGCCGAGGGGAGCGGCGGCGGGCGAGGCGGTGTTCGTGCCGGGCGAACGCGCGGCCCAGGAGGACGACGGTTTCACGCTCGCCTACGTCCACAACCCCGACCGCGGCGCCGCCGACCTGCTGATCCTCGCCGCGCAGGACTTCACCGGCGAGCCGCTGGCCCGGGTCCATCTGCCGGGCCGGGTACCGCTGGGATTTCACGGAAGCTGGATTCCGGACGCATGACGAGCCGTGATGAGCGATCGTGGTCGCATGCATGCAAGGGACATCCTCATCGACGGCTTCGGCCGCATCCAGGAAGAAGTCCACGCCGCCCTCGACGGCCTCGACCCCGGCCTGCTCAACAGGCCCCCGGCCGCCGGCGCCAACTCCATCACCTGGCTGGTCTGGCACCTCACCCGGATCCAGGACGACCATGTGGCCGACGCCTTCGACCTCGACCAGGTGTGGCTGGCCCAGGGCTGGGAGAAGCGTTTCGGCCTCGACCTGCCGCCCCGTGACCACGGGTACGGCCACACCCCCGCGAAGGTCGCCAAGGTCACGGTGGACTCCGGCGACCTGCTGACCGGCTACTACGACGCGGTGCACGAGCAGACCCTGGGGGTGCTGCGTGAGCTCCCCGCCAAGGATCTCGAACGGATCGTGGACACCCGCTTCGATCCGCCGGTCACGCTGGGCGTACGGCTGGTGAGCGTCCTGTCCGACGATCTTCAGCACGTCGGACAGGCCGCCTATCTGCGGGGGCTGCTTCAGAGCACGGAGGCGTAACCCGGCAGGACGACGTCCTCGATGAGGGCCCGGCGCTCGTCGAACGGGATGAAGGCGCTCTTCAGGGCGTTCACCGTGACCGTGCGCAGGTCCTCGGCCGTCCAGCCGGCCTCCTCGACCAGTAGGGACATCTCCCGGGTCATCGTCGTACCGGACACCAGACGGTTGTCGGTGTTGAGGGTGACCCGGAAGCCCAGCTCCTTCAGCGCGGTGATCGGGTGCTCGGCGATCGAGGTGGCGCAGCCGGTCTGGAGGTTGGAGGTGGGGCACATCTCCAGGGCGATCCGGCGGTCGCGCACCCAGCTCGCGAGCCGGCCGAGCTTGTCGCCGGCGATGTCCTCGGTGATCCGCACGCCGTGCCCGATGCGCTGGGCGCCGCACACCTGGACCGCCTGGTGGATGCTGGGCAGGCCGTGCGCCTCACCGGCGTGGATGGTGAAGGGCACGCTCTCGCGGCGCAGGTGCTCGAAGGCGGCGAGGTGGTCGGCGGGCGGGAAGCCGTCCTCGGCGCCGGCGATGTCGAAGCCGACGACCCCGGCGTCCCGGTAGGCGACGGCCAGCTCTGCGGCCTCGCCGACCCGGTCGAACATCCGCATCCCGCAGAGCAGGGTGCCGACGCGGACCGGCGCGCCGGCGGCAGCGGCCTTCGCCATGCCGGCGGCGAGCCCCTCCTGCACGCTCTCCACGACCTCGCCCAGGGTGAGGCCGCCCTTGACGTTCAGCTCCGGGGCGTAGCGCACCTCGCCGTACACCACACCGTCGGCGGCGAGGTCGAGGACGTACTCCTCGGCGACGCGCCGCAGCCCCTCCTTGGTCTGCAGGACGGCGAGGGTGTGCTCGAAGGTGGCTATGTACCGCACCAGGTCCCCGGAGTTGGCGGCCTCGACGTACCAGGCGGCCAGCTCTTCCGGGTCGGTGGTGGGCAGGGTGTGACCGACCTCGGCCGCGAGCTCGACGAGGGTGGCGGGGCGCAGGCCGCCGTCGAGGTGGTCGTGCAGGACGGCCTTGGGGAGGCGGCGGATCACATCGGCGTCTACGCGCGTAGCAGTCATGGCGGGGTTTTCCTCGGCGGGTGATTCGGGGCGGTGGGTCAGTCGGTGGGCTGGAGCAGGTCCCAGCGGTTGCCGTACAGGTCCTGGAAGACGGCGACACTGCCGTACGGCTCGTGCCGCGGCTCCTCCAGGAAGGTCACGCCGGCGGCGGTCATCCGGGCGTGGTCGCGGGCGAAGTCGTCGGTGTGCAGAAAGAACCCGACGCGCCCGCCGGTCTGGTCGCCGACACGGGCGCGCTGCCGGTCGTCCTTGGCGCGGGCGAGCACCAGCCCGGTGCCGTGCCCCGCGGTCCCGGGCTCCACGACGACCCAGCGGGAGCCGTCCGGCCGCGGCGCGTCCTCGACCAGCCGGAACCCGAGAGCCTCGGTGTAGAAGCGGATCGCCTCGTCGTAGTCGCCGACGACAAGGGTGACCAGGGCGACGCGTCGCATGGGGGCCTTTCGGTGGAGCGGTTAGCGGGAGAGGTTATACGTAAAACGTCACGAACGCCAGTCGCTGCTTGCGAGGGACCGCGACCGGAGCGCCCCGTAAGGGGCGCGGGGCTGTATCGATATGCGGCTACCGCCGCGTGGGGCGCGACCAGCCACGTACGGCCCGCACGGCGCAGCCGTTACCGCTCCGCTTCCCCCTGCGCGACCTCCACCTGATGATGGAAGTCGATCACCCCGGTCGCGGAGGCGACACACGACAGCGCGGCGCACGCCGCGAGCAGCACCGCGAACCCGGAACCGGCCCGGCGCCGCCCCCGCGGCGCCGCCAGCAACGCCTCGACCCGCCGCGGCACCGGCCCCGACGTCGCCCCCGACACGAACGCCGGCCGCTCGGCGCCCGCGCCCTGCCCCGCCAGCGCGGCCCGGGCGATCGCGCGGGCCGTCAGCCGCCGGTCCCCCACCGCGCTCGCCGCGGCCTCGTCGGCGACCCGCTCGACGGCCAGCCGTACGACGTCCCGGACCCGCCGCAACCCCGGATGGCAGTGCGCCGCCAGCTCCGCGGCGGCGAGGAAGAAGTGGTGGCCGCCGCTGTTGTGCGCCCGTTCGTGCGCGAACAGCGCCTCCCGTTCGGCCCCGTCGAGGCTGCGCAGCATCCCCGTGGTGACGACGATCCGGTGCGGCCGGCCGGGCAGCGCGTACGCGTCCGGACTCGGCGAGTCGACCACGCACAGGTCACCCGCGGCGGGCCCCCGCCCGGCCTCCGTGCGGGCCGCGCGGAAGGCGCGCGTCTGCCGGAGCACGGACCGCGTGCCGGTCCAGGCGCAGACGGCGAGAGCGCCGGCCGAGAGGGCCGCGAGCGGCAGGACGTAGCGGTCGGAGACCGCGTGCAGCGGCCGGACCAGCTCACCGAGCGCCGCGAAGAACGGCAGCTCGAACAGACCCGTGAGGACGAACGCGCCGAGCGCGGCCAGGGTGCAGCCCGCGAGGGCGACGGCCGAGGCGGTGATCACCCAGAGCGCGGCGGTGGGCGCCAGCCGGTCCAGGGCCCGCCGGGAGAGCGCCGGCAGCACGAACGGCACCAGCAGCGGCAGGATCAGCAGCGCGGTCATGACGCCCCGGGCTGTTCGCCGGCGTCGAGCAGACTCCGCAGGACACGCTCGTCGTCGGGGCTGAGCTGGGCGACGAAGCGGGCGAGCACGGTCTCCCGGTCGCTGTCGCGGTCGAGTTCGCTGTGCATCCGCTTCGCGGTCAGGCCCTGCGCGTCCTGGACGGGGAAGTAGGCGAAGCCGCGGCCCTGACGGTGCCGGTCGACCACGCCCTTGTCGTGCAGCCGGGTCAGGATCGTCGTCACGGTGGTGCGGGCCAGGTCCGCGCCGAGACTGCGCTGCACCTGCCCGGGGGTCCGGGGCACACCGGCGGCCCAGAGGGCCGCCATGACGCTCGCCTCCAGCTCACCGGCGGGCCGGCGTTCGTCCTTCGCGTCGGCCATGGAAGGTTCCTCACCCCTACTTCGTCGGCGGTCCCAGGGACCGTCTACGGCAGTGTAGTCAGACGGGCGGCGGCCACCGCCCGTGCACCCATTATGAGAGGAGCCCCGCCGGAGGCGGAGGAAACCTCCCGCAGTGAGCGGTACCGGAGACCTAGGGCGCAGGCCCGAGGTGCGCCGCGCACCCGGCCGGTAGTTTCGCGGCCATGAAGATCACCGACCCCGCCCGCTCCCCCGGGCAGCGCAAGCGCGACGTACTGTCCCGGCTGGAGCGGGAGACGGACATCTGGGTGGCCACGGCGGACGGCACCGGGCTGCCGTGTCTCGTCCCGCTCTGGTTCGTCTGGCACGGGGAGGCGGTGTGGCTGTCCACCCGGATCACCAGCCCGACCGGCCGCAACCTGCGGGACGGCGGCCGGGCCGGGCTCGCGTTCGGCGACACCCGGGATGTCGTCCTGCTGGACGGGGAGGTGACCGTCTTCTCCTCGGCCGACGTACCGGGGCCGGCGGCCGAGGCGCTGCGGGCGAAGACGGGCTGGGACCCGCGCGGGGACAGCCCGTCGTACGCCTGGTTCCGGATCCGGCTCCGCGCGGTCGAGGCCTGGCACGAGGAGCACGAGCTGCGCGGCCGGCATCTGATGCGGGACGGGGTGTGGGCGGTCTGAGCCGGACCGTCAGCCGGCCCTGGTGTGCAGGGCGTTCAGCCGGGTCAGTTCCTCGTCGGTGAACCGCAGGGCGCCCGCCGCCACGTTCTCGGCCAGGTGGTCCGGGTTGCCGGTGCCGGGGATGGCGAGGACGTGCGGACCCTGGTGCAGGGTCCAGGCCAGGCGGACCTGGGCGGGGCTGGCGTCGTGGGCGCGGGCGACGGCGAGGAGTTCGTCGTCGTGGGTCTCGGCGGTGCCGCGCAGCGCGGCCTCGCCGCCGACGGCGAAGTACGGCACGAAGGCGATGCCGCGTTCGCCGCAGATACGGACCAGCGCGTCGCCGGCCGGGTCCGGCCTGCCGAGTCCGTAGCGGTTCTGCACGCACACCACGGGGGCGATGGCCAGCGCCTCGTCCAGGTGCCGCGGTTCGATCTCGGAGACGCCGAGGTGCCGGACCAGGCCTGCCTCGCGGAGTTCGGCGAGGGCGCCGAAGTGCTCGGCGATCGAGTCCTGGCCCATCCGGCGGAGGTTGACGACGTCGAGGTGGTCGCGGCCGAGCTGGCGCAGGTTCTCCTCGACGTGCCCGCGCAGCTGGTCGGGGCGGGCGGAGGTGGCCCACTCGCCCGAGTAGTCCCGGTAGGGGCCGACCTTGGTGACGATGACCAGGTCGTCGGGGTAGGGGGCGAGCGCGGTGTTGATGAGTTCGTTGGCGGAGCGCAGGGCGGAGAAGTAGAAGGCGGCCGTGTCGATGTGGTTCACACCGAGTTCCACCGCCTTGCGCAGTACGGCGACCGAGCGGGTGCGGTCGCTCGGTGTGCCGCGGTGGAAGGCGACGTTGCCCGTCAGCCGCATCGCGCCGAAGCCGAGACGGTGGACGGGCAGGTCGCCGAGTTTCCAGGTGCCGGAGGTGTCCGCGGTGATCGTTTCGGAGGTCATCGACGGAGTCTGGCACACGGCTCCCGACGCGCGGGTCAGCAGTAGAGGTTGTTGCCCGCCGCGACACCGAGAATCTGTGTGAACTTCTGGTAGGCGCTGACCCGGCTCTGCACCTGCGCCGGGTTCTTGCCGTCGCACTCCAGGGAGCCGTTGATGCTGCGGATGGTCTGGCCGAAGCCGGCCTGGTTGACCATGGCGTTGTGGCCGGTCATGGTGCCGGGCCCGGTCTGGGTGTTCCAGTACCACAGCCCCGTCTTCCAGGCGACGGCGGAGTTGTTCTGGACCTGCCAGGGGTTGTTCAGGAGGTCGATGCCGAGCGCGTCGCCGGCGGCCTTGTAGTTGAAGTTCCAGCTGAGCTGGATGGGGCCGCGCCCGTAGTAGGCGGCCTGTCCGGCGGGGCAGCCGTAGGACTGGCTCCAGTCGCAGTACGTCGGGTAGTTGGCGGTGTTCTGCTCGACGATGTAGACCAGTCCGCCGGTCTCGTGGCTGACGTTGGCGAGGAAGGCGGCGGCCTCCTGCTTCTTGACGGTGTCGGAGCCGGTGTTGGCGAAGCCCGGGTAGGCGCTGAGCGCGGCGGTGAGGCCACTGTAGCTGTAGAAGGAATTCCGGTTCGGGAACATCTGGTTGAACTGCGCCTCACTGACGACGAAGCCGGCGGCGGAGGCTGTGGGGGCCGCCTGGAGTACCAGGGCGGAGCCGCCTATGGCGAGCGAGGTCAGGAGTGCGGCGATACGGCGCCTCGACACGGATCAACTCCTTTGCGGAGCACGGCCGCGCCCCACAGAGGGGGAGCGGCCGCGGTGGGGGGTGTGAGGCACACTCAACTGCTTTGGTCTGTACCAGTCAAGGGTGTAGACCAGTCATTCGACAGTCGATCTTCGACAAGTGGTTTCCGCAATTGCGCCCGGAAACCGGCATGTCGGGCTCTCCGCGTCGCGCGGCAGGGCAGCGGTCGGGCCCGGCAGCTGCACAACGCCGCCGGGCCCGGAGAGAGTTGACGGATCAGAGAAGGGGCTTCGCGAGGACCGCCTTGCGGTGGCTGAACGTCTCGATGGAGTAGCGGCCGTGGTAACTGCCCATGCCGCTCTCCCCCACCCCGCCGAACGGCAGGTCGGACACGGTGAGATGGGCGACCGGCAGGCCGAGGCCGAGCCCGCCGGAGGAGGTCTCGGCGGCGATCCGGTCCCGGGTGTCGCCGGACTCGCTGAAGACGTAGAGCGCGAGGGGCTTGTCGCGGTCGTTGATGAAGCCGATCGCGCCGTCCAGGTCCGGGACGGTCACGATGGGCAGGATCGGGCCGAAGATCTCCTCCCGCATCACCGGGGACTCGGGGTCGACGTCGGCGAGCACGGTGGGCGCGATGTACTTGGCGGCGCGGTCGGTGTCACCGCCCACGGCCACCCGGCCGGAGCCGAGCAGTCCGCTGAGCCGGTCGAAGTGCCGCTCGTTGACGATCCGGCCGTACTCGCCGGACTCCTTGGGCTCCGTGCCGTACAACGCCTGGACGGCCTTGACCAGCGCGGTTTCCAGGGCGGCGGCCGTCTCCGGGTCGGTCAGGACGTAGTCGGGGGCGACACAGGTCTGCCCCGCGTTGAGGAACTTGCCGCGCGCCAGCCGGTCCGCGACCACCGCGAGGTCGACGTCCCGGTCGACGAACGCCGGAGACTTGCCGCCGAGTTCGAGGGCGACGGGGGTGAGGTGCTCGGCGGCGGCGCGCATGACGATCCGGCCGACCGTGCCGTTGCCGGTGTAGAAGATGTGGTCGAAGCGTTCGGCGAGCAGGGCCGTGGTCTCCGGGACACCGCCCTCCACGACGGCGACGGCATCGGTGTCGAGGTAGGCCGGCAGCAGCCGGGCCAGTGCGGCCGAGGTCGCCGGGGCCAGCTCGCTGGGCTTGGCGACGACCGCGTTGCCCGCGGCGAGGGCGCCGGCCAGCGGGGCGAGCAGCAGCTGGGCGGGGTAGTTCCACGGGGCGATGACGAGGACGACACCGAGCGGGTCGTACTGCGTCCAGGCGGTCGCGTCGCCGCCCAGGTGCGCCGGGACCGGGGCGGACTCGGGGCGCAGCCACTCCGCCAGGTGGTCGAGGCTGTGGTCGATCTCCCGGACGGTGAAGTCGATCTCCGTGCGGTAGGCCTCGCCGGCGCTCTTGCCCAGGTCCGCGTGGAGGGCGGCGGCCAGCTCGTCGCCGCGCTCCGTCAGCATGGCGCGCAGCCGGCGCAGCTGGCCGGTGCGCCACTCGACGGGCTTGGTGCGGCCGGTGCGGAAGGTGGCGCGCAGCCGGGCGACGACGTCGGCGGGCTGCTCGGGGGTGGACTGGTTCACGGATGCCTCGCTGGTGGTGCGTACGGGCCTGACGGCCCGGCTGGATGTCGATCACTCGGATGTATAGTGCAACCTTTCAGAGGCCGAAGTAAATTCCGCCACCACGGAACCACTCTCCGCCGCGCCCGGATCACCCTGCCGTGGACCCGCTCCTCAGGCCACGAGCTCGGCCCTCCGCCGCCGAAGGCACGCCTGTTCG
Source organism: Streptomyces sp. NPDC048254 (assembly GCF_043201895.1). Classification (NCBI taxonomy): domain Bacteria; kingdom Bacillati; phylum Actinomycetota; class Actinomycetes; order Kitasatosporales; family Streptomycetaceae; genus Streptomyces; species Streptomyces sp. NPDC048254. Next base: position 205,400 of record NZ_JBICZJ010000004.1, on the reverse strand, counting down.
GGCAGCCCGTCGGCGAGCCCGATGGCGGTGTCGTACTCCCGTACCGCCTCGTCGTCACGGCCGAGCCGGCGCAGCAGGTCGGCCCGGACGGCGTGCAGGACGTGATAGCGGTCGAGGTCGAGCGCGTCGACCAGGGCGAGGGCCTGGTCCGGCCCCTCGACCTCGGCCACCGCCACCGCCCGGTTCAGCGCCACGACCGGAGACCGGTCGACGGCCATGAGCTGGTCGTACAGCCGCAGGATCTGCCCCCAGTCGGTGGCCTCGGCGGTCGGTGCGTCACTGTGCACGGCGTTGATCGCGGCCTGGATCTGGTACGGCCCCGGCCGGTCGCGGCGCAGGCACCGCCGTACGAGTTCCTGCCCCTCCCCGATCAGCTCCCGGTCCCACAGCGCGCGGTCCTGGCCGGGCAGCGCCACCAGCTCGCCGTCCGCCGCCCGCCGGGCGGGCCGCCGGCCGTCGACCAGCAGCATCAGCGCGAGCAGCCCGGCGACCTCGGGCTCGTCCGGCATCAGCCCGTACAGCAGTCGCCCCAGACGTACGGCCTCCGCGCACAGCCCGGGATCACCGCCGTACCCCTCGTTGAAGATCAGGTAGACGACGGCCAGCACACCGCCGAGCCGGTCGGGCAGGTCGGCGTCCTTCGGCACCCGGTAGGGGATGCCCGCGTCGCGGATCTTGGCCTTGGCGCGCACCAGGCGCTGGGCGAGAGTGGCCTCGGGCACCAGGAAGGCGCGGGCGATCTGGGCGGTGCTGAGCCCGCCGAGCAGGCGCAGGGTCAGGGCGACCCTGGCCTGCGGGGCGAGCGCGGGGTGGCAGCAGGTGAAGATCAGCCGGAGCCGTTCGTCACGCACGGGGCCCTCCTCGGCCGGTGGGCCGGACGCGTACAGCCGGGCGGCCTCGGCCTGCCGGGCGTCCCGGGAGGACTCGCGGCGCAGTCGGTCGATCGCGCGGTTTCGGGCCGTGGTGATGATCCACCCGGCCGGGCTCGGCGGCACCCCGCTCTCCGGCCATCGGTCCAGCGCCGTGGCGAAGGCGTCCTGGACCGCTTCCTCGGCGAGGTCGATGTCGCCGAGGAAGCGGACGAGAACCGAGACCGCGCGCCCGTACTCGGTACGGAAGGCCGCCTCGACGTCGGCGGCGTCCGCCATCAGAACTGGTCCACGAAGGGCCGCACCTCGATCGGCAGCCGAGTGGCCAGGGCGGCCTTGCGTCCCCACTCCAGGGCGGCGTCCAGGTCCTCCGCCCGGATCAGGCTGATCCCGCCGAGGTACTCCTTGCCCTCGGCATAGGGCCCGTCGGTGACCAGCACGTCGCCGTCCTTCGGGCGCAGCAGCGTGGCCGTCTCCGGGCCGTGCAGGCCGCCGGCGAAGACCCAGGCGCCGGCCGCGCGCAACTCGTCGTTGAAAACCTCGACATCGCGCATGATCGTGGCCATCTCGTCGGGCGGCGGCGGGGTGCCGTCGGCCGGCTGGACCACGCTGAGCAGGTAGTGCTTCATGACGTTCTCCTCGGTCGTCGTGGGGTGTGCTCGCCTTCTACACGAACGGCAGGCCCCCGGATCGACACCCCGCCCCGGACAGCCGAAAGAATCTTCTCCATGACCATCTCCGCACATCCGCTCGTGATCCGCGCCCGGGAACTCGCCGACGGTCTCCTCTCCCCCGCCGCGGAGCGCGTCGACCAGGAGGGGGTGCCGGTGAGCCACATCGAGGCGATCAGGCGCTCGGGCCTGCTCGGCCTGAACGCGCCGGTGGCGTACGGCGGCTCGGCGGCGCCCGCGGCCGTGGTGCGGGAGACGGCGGAGATCCTGGCCGGGGCATGCTGTTCGACCTGGTTCGTGCAGACCCAGCACCACACGCCGGTACTGACCCTGGCCAAGGCCGAACTGCCGGTCCGTGAGCGCCTGTTGGGACAGCTGGCACGAGGTGGGCTGCTGTCCGGGGTGGCGTACGCGCATCTGCGGTCGTACCCGCGTGTCCCGGTGCGGGTCCGGCGGGAGGGGGACGGCTGGCGTTTCCACGGCACGGTCCCCTGGTACACCGGGTGGGGCCTGAACGACGTGATGCTGCTGGCCGGGGTGACCGAGGACGACGAGGCCCTGTTCGCCTTCGTCGAGGCCCGGGAGCAGCCGGGCCTGCGGCCGTCGGAACCGATGCGGCTGGCCGCGCTCACCGCGTCCCGGACGGTGTCCCTGGACCTGGACGGCCTGCGGGTACCGGAGGACGCGGTCGCGCTCCGGACGCCGTACGAGGACTGGGCGGCGACGGACCGCCCGAAGTCCCGCAACGCCAACCCGGCCGTCTTCGGGATCACGGCGGCGGCCCTGGCCCTGGTGGACGAGGAGTACGCGGCTCCGCTGCGGGCCCGTACCGACGATCTCCGCCGCCGGGCCTATGCGCTCGCGGACCATCCGGTGCCGCAGGAGCACGCGGAGGAGCGGCTGGCGCTGCGGGCCGAGGCGTTCACGCTGATGCGTACGGCGACCACGGCGGCCGTGGTGACGGGCGGCGGCCGGGCGATGTCCGTCACCGGCCGCGCCCAGCGCCTGGCCCGGGAGGCCCTGTTCCTGCTGGTCCAGGGCCAGACCGCCGAATCGCGCACGGCCCATCTGGAGCGGCTCGCGGAGCGGCCCCGCTGAGACGGCTCGGCTCCCGGGCCGCTCAGGCGTATTCCACGGCCGCGTCCAGCACCCAGTCCACCAGATAGCCGGCGAAGGACGAACGCACCAGTACCCAGAAACCGGCCCTGGTCTCGTCCCGGGCGACCAGGACCACCTGGGTGCGCGCCAGCGTGGTCTGGGCGCAGCGGCCGGGACCGAAGGCACGGGGGTGCAGGTCCAGGGCGCAGCCGTGGGCGAGCAGGTCGCGGGCGCGCGGGCCGCCGACCAGCAGGGTGGTGCGCTGGGCGGAGACGTCGGTGGCGGCGAGCGGTTCGTCTCCGGCGGCCGTACGGATCCGGCTCTCCAGGTCCCGCTCGGTGCCCGGCCGGCCCACCACCAGCCATTCGTCGGGGCCGAGCCACACCGCGGTCACCTCTCCCGCGTGCACCACGGTGTCGGGTTCCAGGGGCAGTTGGAGACCGAGGGCCAGTCCTACGGCGTCCGCCGCCGGGCTCTTGGCGTCGAGGCGGACGTTCACCTGTGCCAGGAACGGGAGTTCGGCGAGGCGGAGCGCGCCCCGGGAGGAGCGCGTCACGGCGGCCAGGCGCTGTGCGGCGTCGGCCAGGGGGCTGCGCAGCGCTGTGGTCGGTGCGGTGTCAGCCATCGCGGCGGGCTCCCTCGGGGTCGTAGAGGACGGGACCGGCGACGGTCACCGGCAGCAGCCGGGCGCCGACGGGTGCGTAGAGGCGTTCTCCGATGCGGTCCCGGCCGCCCTTGACCAGGGCCAGCGCGAAGGTCCGGCCGAGCGCCGCGCTGCGGTAGCTGGAGGTGACATGGCCGAGCATCGGGACGGGCGGGGCGGGCAGTTCGCTCTCGGCGACCAGGTGGGTGCCTTCCGGGAGGAGGGCGCCGGGATCGTCCGTGAGCAGGGCTACGAGGTGTTTGCGGTCGGGGCGGGCGGTGTCGGCGCGGGCGTGGGAACGCTTGCCGATGAAGTCGGGCTTCTTCCTGGAGACCGCCCAGCCCATGCCGAGGTCCTGCGGGGTGACCGTGCCGTCGGTGTCCTGGCCGACGATCGGATAGCCCTTCTCCGCACGGAGTACGTGCATGGTCTCGGTGCCGTACGGGGTGATGCCGTAGGGCGCCCCCGCCGCGTCCAGCGCCTCCCAGAGCGCGCGGGCCCGCCACGGCGACACGTTGATCTCGTAGGCGAGTTCGCCGGAGAAGCTGATCCGGCACACCCGGGCGTCGAGGCCGGCGACGGTGGTCTCCCGCCACGCCATGAACGGGAAGTCTTCGTTGGACACGGCCAGTCGGGGTGCGAGTGAGCCGAGGACCGCTCGGGACATCGGGCCGACCAGGGCGACGGTGGCCCAGTGTTCGGTGACCGAGGTGCAGTGCACCCGCAGGTCGGGCCACTCGGTCTGCAGCCACTCCTCCATCCAGTCCAGGACGGCCGCCGCGTTGCCGGTCGTCGTGGTGACCAGGAACCGGTCCGGGGCGAGCCGGATGACCGTGCCGTCGTCGAAGACCATTCCGTCCAGGCGGCACATCACGCCGTAGCGGATCATGCCGACCTTCAGCGTGCTGATCATGTTCGTGTAGAGCCGGTCCAGGAAGAGCGCGGCGTCCGGGCCCTGCACATCGATCTTGCCGAGTGTGGAGGCGTCCATGAAGGCCACGCCCTCGCGGGCGGCCCGGCACTCGCGCAGCACGGCCGTCTCCCTGTCCTCGCCGTCCCGCGGGTAGTACCAGGGCCGCTTCCACTGGCCGACGTTCTCGAACAGCGCGCCGTGCTCGACGTGCCAGCCGTGCAGGGCGGTCGTGCGGACGGGGTCGTGCAGCGCGCCCCGGTCGCGACCGGCGAGGGCGGCGAAGGAGACGGGGGTGTACGGCGGCCGGAAGGTGGGCAGTCCGAGCGCCGAGACGTCCACGCCGAGGAGTTCGGCGACGACCCCGCTCGCCAGCACCCCGCCGGTCTTGCCCTGGTCGTTGGCGGTACCGGCCGTGGTGTAGCGCTTGGTGTGCTCCACCGAGCGAAGGCCCGCGCCGGTCGCCCGGATCAGGTCGGCCACGGTGACGTCGCGCTGGAGGTCGACGAAGCGCGGGGCGCCGGTGGCGGTGGGGATCGTGAAGACCTGCATGGGCGGGGTGTACGGCTGGGCGGCGACAGCGGGGAGGGCGGGGGGCTCTGCGGTGTAGCCCTCGGCCTCGACCGCCCGGGCGCCGGCCGCCGCGCCCTGGGCGAGGGCCGTGGCGAGGTCGAACGCCCCGTTCGCGGCGCCCACGGCCACCACCGCCTGACGGCAGCCATCGGGGACGAACGTGCCGAGCGTCTCGTCGTGGCGGAGCCTGCCGCCCGCCTGGCTGAACAGGTGCGCGACGGGGTTCCAGCCGCCGGAGACGAGCAGCAGGTCGGCGGCGAACTGCTGCTGCTCGCCTGTTCCCTGGTACGGGGCGACCGTCACGGCGGTGAGCCGGGCGCCGCCCGCCGTGCCGGTGACCGCGTGTCCGGCCAGTACCTCAATACCGGCGCGGCGGGCGCGTTCGGCCCACTCCCCCGGCTCGGGCCGGGTGTCGGCGATCGCCGCGATGTCCACGCCGGCCGCCGCCAGGTCGAGTGCGGCGGCGTACGCGCTGTCGTTGGTGGTGAACACGACCGCGCGGTGGCCGGGCAGGACGGCGTACCGGTGGAGGTACGTGCGGGCCGAGGCGGCCAGCATCACGCCGGGGCGGTCGTTGTCGCCGAACGCGAGGGACCGCTCGTGGGCGCCGGTGGCGAGGACGACGTGCCGGGCGCGGATCCGCCAGACGCGTTCGCGGGAGACGTGTGCGGGGGCGTCGGCGCCGAGGTGGGCGGTGCGGCGTTCGACGGCGAGGAGGTGGTTGTCGTCGTAGTGGCCGAAGACGGTGGTGCGGCGCAGGACGCGGACCTCGGGGGCGGCTTCGAGGCGGGCGTGTGTCGCGGCCACCCAGGCGGGGTGCTCGCCGGTGCCGAGCAGGCTGCCGCCGGGTTCGGGCTGGTCGTCGGCGAGGATGACGCGGGCGCCGCTGGTGGCTGCGGCCGCTGCCGCCGCGAGGCCGGCCGGGCCGGCGCCGACGACCAGCAGGTCGCAGTGGGCGTGTACGGCGTCGTAGCGGGCGGGGTCGGGGGCGGTGGCGAGGCGTCCCTGGCCGGGGAGGCCGGTGGCCACCAGGCCGTCGTGGAGCTCGACGGTGGTGGCGGGGAGCATGGGTTCGGGGAAGGGGGCCTCGATCTGGACGACCGCGTTGGGTTCTTCGGGGCCCGCGGTGAAGATGCCTCGGTGGCGGCCGAGTCTGATGCTGGTGGCGGACTGGGAGACGCCGTTGGCGAGGAGGGCGGAGGCGAGGGTGTCGCCTTGGTAGCCCTGGTACTGGGTGCCGTCGAAGGTGAAGGTGAGGGGGGTGGAGCGGTCGATTCGGCCGCCGGTGGGGGTGCGGTAGGGGTGGGCCGCGGTGGTGCCGGCGAGGGGGGTGTCGCCCCCGCCGCCCCTACCCTTCCCGTCCTCCAGGGGCGCCGCCCCTTCGACCCCGCCGGGGGCTGTGCCCCCGGACCCCCCGTCGGCCTGAAGGGCCTCGTCCTCAAACGCCGGACGGGCTGGTAGTGCCGGACGCTGCTGAGAAGTCAAGGGACGCGGCTCGCCCGGGCGGTACACCGTGAGGATCTCGTTCGTCGCTGTGTTCCGGACCGCGTTGAACCACCTCCGGCAGCCTGCCGCGTGGCTCCAGCGCTCCGCGAACGGCCCCTTCGGGTTGGCGCGGAAGAAGAGGTAGCGGGCCCACTCCTCGTCGGTCAGAGACGCGGGGGTCTCCGGGGAGGGCACGTGGGCCTGGCCGCCGTAGTGGAACTCGGACTCGTCGCGGGGCCCGCACCACGGGCAGGGGATGAGCAGCATGGTGGGGCTCCCTAGTGGGCCACCGCGGCCGCGCCGTGCTCGTCGACGAGCGCGCCGGTGGTGAAACGGTCGAGCGAGAAGGGGGCGTTGAGAGGGTGGGGGGCGTCGTGGGCGATGGTGTGGGCGTAGACCCAGCCGACACCCGGGGTGGCCTTGAAACCGCCGGTGCCCCAGCCGCAGTTGAGGTAGAGGCCGGCCACCGGGGTGAGGCCGACGATGGGTGAGGCGTCGGGGCTGACGTCGACGATGCCGCCCCAGGTGCGCAGGACGTGGGCGCGGGCGAAGACCGGGAAGAGTTCGAGGGCCGCCGCCATCTGTTCCTCGATGATGTGGAACGCGCCACGCTGGGTGTAGGAGTTGTACGCGTCGATGCCCGCGCCCATCACCAACTCCCCCTTGTGCGCCTGGCTGACGTACACATGGACCGCGTTGGACATGACGACGGTGGGGTGCACCGGCTCCAGGAGTTCGGAGACGAGGGCCTGCAAGGGGTGGCTCTGGAGGGGGAGTTCGATGTCCGCCATGGCGGCGAGGACGGAGGTGTGGCCGGCCGCGCACAGGGCCACCTTGCCGGCGGCGATCGGGCCGAGGGTGGTCTGGACCCCCACCACCCGGCCGGCCACCACGTCCACTCCGGTGACCTCGCAGTTCTGGATGATGTCGATGCCGGCCGCGTCCGCGGAGCGGGCGAAGCCCCAGGCCACGTAGTCGTGTTTGGCGATGCCGGCGCGCGGCTGGTAGGTACCGCCGAGGACCGGGTACCGCACATCGGGCGAGGTGTTGACGATCGGGCAGACCTCTTTGACCTGCTCGGCGTCGAGCCACTCGGCGTCCACGCCGTTGAGGCGGTTGGCCTCGACCCGGCGGACGCTGTCGCGGACGTCCTGGAGGCTGTGGGCGAGGTTCAGCACGCCGCGCTGGGAGAAGAGGATCGGGTAGTCGAGCTCCTCCTCCAGGCCCTCCCAGAGTTTCAGCGCGTGTTCGTAGATGCCCGCGCTCTCGTCCCAGAGGTAGTTGGAGCGGATGATCGTGGTATTGCGGGCCATGTTGCCGCCCGCCAGCCAGCCCCTCTCCAGGACCGCCACGTCGGTGATGCCGTGGTTCTTGGCCAGGTAGTGGGCGGTGGCGAGGCCGTGTCCGCCGCCGCCGACCACGATCACGTCGTACGAGCGCTTCGGCTCGGGGGTGCGCCAGAGGAAGTCCGGGTGGTCGGGGAGGTCGGCGCCTGGGGGTCCCCCCACGCCCGCAGGGCGTAGGGGGCGGGTGCGGGGGCTCATCGGACGTCTCCGTCGTCTCCGTCGTGCGAGAGGTGCGGGTAGAGCGGGTGCGCGGCCGCGAGGGTCGCGGTGCGGGCGCGCAGGGCGGACACGTCCGGGTCGGGCTGGAGGGCGAGGGCGATCACGTCGGCCACCTCGGCGAAGTCCGCCTCGGTGAAGCCCCGGGTGGCCAGTGCGGGAGTGCCGATGCGCAGGCCGGAGGTGACCATGGGCGGGCGCGGGTCGCAGGGGACGGCGTTGCGGTTGACGGTGATGCCGATCGTATGGAGGAGGTCCTCGGCCTGCCGGCCGTCCAGGGGTGAGTTCCGGAGGTCGACGAGGACGAGGTGGACGTCCGTGCCGCCGGTCAGCACCCGCACTCCGGCCGCGGCGGCGTCGGGGCGGGTGAGGCGCTCGGCCAGGATGCGGGCGCCGGCCAGGGTGCGGGCCTGGCGTTCGGCGAACTCGGGTGTTGCCGCGACCTTGAAGGAGACGGCCTTCGCGGCGATGACATGCTCCAGCGGGCCGCCCTGCATGCCGGGGAACACCGCCGAGTTGATCTTCTTGGCGAGGTCGGGGTCGTCGGTGAGGATGACCCCGCCGCGCGGTCCGCCGAGGGTCTTGTGCGTGGTCGTGGTCACCACGTGGGCGTGCGGGACGGGGCTGGGGTGCAGTCCGGCCGCCACCAGGCCGGCGAAGTGCGCCATGTCGACCATGAGGAGGGCTCCGACCTCGTCGGCGATCCGCCGGAAGGCCGCGAAGTCCAGCTGCCTCGGGTACGCCGACCAGCCCGCGATGATCATCTTCGGGCGGTGTTCCTTGGCGAGCCGAGCCACCTCGTCCAGGTCCACGAGGTTGTCCGTCTCGGAGACGTGGTACGGCACGATGTCGAGCATCTTGCCGCTGTAGTTGAGGCGCATGCCGTGGGTGAGGTGGCCGCCGTGCGCGAGGTCGAGGCCGAGGACGGTGTCGCCGGGCCTGAGCAGGGCGAAGAAGACGGCGGTGTTGGCCTGGGCGCCGGAGTGCGGCTGGACGTTGGCATAGCCCGCGCCGAAGAGCGACTTGACGCGTTCGATGGCCAGCCGCTCGGTGACGTCGACGTGTTCGCAGCCGCCGTAGTAGCGGCGGCCGGGGTAGCCCTCGGCGTACTTGTTGGTGGCGACCGAACCCTGCGCCTCCATCACGGCGGTGGGCGCGAAGTTCTCGGAGGCGATCATCTCCAGGGTGGACTGCTGGCGATGCAGCTCGGCACGGAGCGCGGCATGGACTTCGGGGTCGAGCTCGGCCAGGGGCGTGTTCAGCGCGTTCATGCGGGGTTCGCGATCCTTTCGATGACCTCAGCGCCCCGAAGGGGCGCGGGGCTGTACTGATATGTGGCTACCGCCGCGTGGGCGCGACCAGCCACGAAGCACCCGCAGCCGACCGACGACGCATCGCGGCACTCCTCTCCGAACCCTCAGCCACGGAGCCGACTCATGGCCGGGTCGAACAACGGCTCCTCGGCCACCACAGCCTCCACCCGCTGATCGAAGTAGCCGATGTGCACGATCGTCCCGGGCACCGCCAACTCCACGGGCAGCCACGCGTACGCGATCCCCTTGCCCACCGTGTAGCCGTACGCCGCGCTGGTCACGTACCCGACGGCCCGCTCACCGTCGTACACCGGCTCCTTGCCCATGACGACGGCCCCCGGGTCGTCGATGGTGAGGCAGCTCAGCCGGCGCCGCACCTCCGTCCGGCGCCGCTCCAGCGCGGCCTTGCCGACGAAGTCACCCTTGTCGAGCTTGACGGCGAAGCCGACGCCGGCCTCGTAGGGGTCGTGCTCGTAGGTCATGTCGGTGCCGAAGGAGCGGTACCCCTTCTCCAGGCGGAGGCTGTTGAAGGCACCGCGCCCGGCGATGATCCCGCCGAGCGGCTCGGCCGCCTGCCAGAGGGTGTCCCAGAGCTTCTGGCCCTGGTCAGCGGTCGTGTACAGCTCCCAGCCGAGTTCGCCGACGTACGACAGCCGCATCGCGGTGACCGGCACCGAGCCGATGTAGGCGCGCTTGGCGCGGAAGTACTTGAGGCCCTCGCTGGAGAAGTCCGCGTCGGTCAGGGGCTGGAGGACCTCGCGGGCGAGCGGGCCCCACAGGCCGATGCAGCAGGTGCCGGGGGTGATGTCACGGACCTGGACCGTGCCCTCGGCCGGGAGGTGACGCGTGAACCAGTCGAGGTCCAGGTTGCCGTTGGCGCCGACCTGGAAGAGGTCGCGGGCGAGGCGGGCCACGGTGATGTCGCTGCGGATGCCGCCGTCGTGGTCGAGGAGCAGGGTGTACGTCACCGAGCCCACGGACTTGGCGACCTTTCCGGTGACCAGGCCCTCCAGGAAGTCGGCGGCGCCGGGGCCGCTCACCTCCAGGCGCTTGAGGGCGGTCATGTCGTACATCGCGACGGTCTCGCGGGTGGCCTGGGCCTCGGCGCCGACGATCGGTGACCAGTAGCGGGCGGCCCAGTCGTTGGGGGTGGGGATCGAACGGCCGTCGACCAGGCCCGCGTTGGCCTCATACCACTGCGGGCGCTCCCAGCCGTTCGCCTCCAGGAAGAACGCGCCGTGTTCCTGCTGGCGGGCGTGGAAGGGGCTGGTGCGAATCGGGCGCGGCTTCCCGGACGGCTGGAGGGGGTGGAGGATGTCGTAGACCTCGGCGAAGTTCTGGCAGTCGCGGGCCAGGACGTACTCGGGGGCGAGCTGGTGCGGTTCGAAGCGGTTGATGTCGCACTCGTGCAGGTCGAAGGACGAGCAGTGGCCGTCCACCAGCCATTCGGCGACGGCCCGGCCGACGCCCGCGGAGTGCGTGACCCAGACGGCCTCGGCGACCCAGAAGCCCTTGACGTCCGGGGACTCGCCGAGCAGCGGGTAGCCGTCGGTGGTGAAGGAGAACAGGCCGTTGATGCCCTCCTCGACCTTGGCCTCGCGGGTCGCGGGAAGCAGCGACCAGGTCTCGGTCCAGGCGTCCTCGAAGTCCTCCTCGGTGAACTTCAGGACGGAGGGCATCTGTTCGGCCTCGTCGACGGAGAGGATGTCGTCCGCGGAGACGGGCATCGGGCGGTGGCCGTAGGAGCCGATGCCGAGGCCGTCGAAGCGGTCGCGGTAGTAGAGGTCCGCGTCCTGGTGGCGCAGGATCGGCCGGACGGCCTCCTCGGTCTGGCCGGCGAGGGCGGGAACCGGGCCGGTCCAGGCGAGTTGGTGGGCGAGCGGGGTGAGCGGCAGGTTCATGCCGACCATACGGGCGATCTTCGGGCCCCAGATGCCGGCGCAGCAGACGACGACGTCGGCGGGCAGTTCGCCCTGGTCGGTCAGGACGCCGGTGACGCGGCCCTCGCTCTGGCGGACGTCGAGGACCTCGTGGCGGGCGAGGAAGCGGACGCCGCGGTCGGTGGACCGGCGGATCTGGGCCTCGACGGCGAGCACGGCCTTGGCGATGCCGTCGGTGGGGACGAGCAGGCCGCCGAGGACCCGGTCCGGGTTCACCAGCGGGTGGCGCCGCACGCACTCGTCGGCGCTCAGCAGATGTGCCTCGACGCCCCAGGCGGTGATCCAGCCGTGGCGGCGGTGGAGTTCGGCGAGGCGCTCGGGGGTGGTGGCCACTTCGAGGCCGCCGACCTGGAGGAAGCAGGGCCTGCCGTCGACGTCGAGGGAGCAGAACTTCTCGACGGTGTAGCGGGCCAGTTCCGTCATGGTCTTCGACGGGTTGGTCTGGAAGACCAGGCCGGGGGCGTGCGAGGAGGAGCCCCCGGTGGCCGGGAGGGGGCCCTGGTCGACCACGGTCACCTCGGTCCAGCCGCGTGCGGAGATCTCGTCCGCGAGCGCGGCTCCCACCACGCCCGCTCCGATGATGACCACTCGGGGTCCCGCCATCGCCCAACCTCCGAACTTGAGACCGGTGCAGTTGCTTTGTACGCAACGTGATTCAGGCTGCGCAACTCAATGTGCCCGTCGTCGAGGAGGGGTGTCAAGAGGCCCGGTGACGTCGGGAAACGGCCGAAAAGGCGGCGGGGCAAAGGGCAACGCCCGGCGGGCGGCGCGCACAGCTGCGCACCGCCCGGCGGGCGTACTGGACCGGCCTTTTGACTTCCCCCGTTACTTCAGCCAGGCCTCGACCTTGTCGCGGTTGGCGTCGACCCACTTCTTGGCCGCCGCGTCGTCCGACATCTTGTCCACGGCGATGTACTTGGCCACGGTGTTCTGGTCGTCGTTGGTCCAGTTGAACTTCTTCACCAGGTCGTAGGCGGGGCTGCCCGACTTGGCGAAGCTCGCGCTGACGATCTTGTCGAGGTCGTAGACGGGGTAGTCGCAGGCGACCTTCGCCGCGTCGGCGTCGCAACCCGTCGTGTACTTCGGCAGGTTGACCTTGACCAGCGGTATCTCGGAGAGGAACCACTGCGGTTCGTAGAAGTAGCCGATGAGCCACTGCTTGTTCTTCTCGGCCGTTCTGAAGGCCTGGATGAGCGCGGTCTCGCTGCCCGCGTACACCACCTTGAAGTCCAGCTTCAGGTTCGTCACCAGGGCCGCGTCGTTGGTGACGTACGACGGGTCGCCGTCTAGCAGTTGGCCCTTGCCGCCCGACTCGGACGTCTTGAACTGGGCGGCGTACTTGTCGAGGTTCTGCCAGTTCGTGATGTCGGGGTGCGCCTTGGCGAGCCACGGCGGGACGTACCAGCCGATGACGCCCTTGTTGCCGGTCGAGCCGGCCTCGACGGCCGTCTTCTGCCCGGTGATGTACTTCTTCTTCAGATCGTCGTGGCCCCAGTTCTCCAGGACGGCGTCCACCTCGCCGGTGCCGAAGCCCTGCCAGGCGATCTCCTCCTTGAGGTCCTTCTTCTGCACCGTGCAGCCGAGGTCGTGTTCCGCGACGTACGCGACGACCGCCGCGTCCGCCTCGTAGCCCACCCACGGGTTGACGGCCAGGTTGAAGGTGCCGCACTTGCCGTCCGCGGACTTCGAGCCGGCGGAACTGCTCTCGCCGACCTTCGCCCCGCCGCAGGCCGTGAGGGTGAGGCCGAGTACGGCCAGGCCGGCCGCGCCTGTGCGCCAGTGTTGTGCCATGGTGTCGGTGCTCCTTATGCCCGGGTGCGTCGCGCCGCAGCCTGAGTGATCCGGTCGAACATGACTCCGAGCAGGACGATGGCGAGCCCCGCCGCCAGCCCCTTGCCGTACAACTCGCCCTGCGAGAAACCGGCCACGACGTCGTAGCCGAGGGCGCCCGCGCCTACCAGGCCGCCCACCACAACCATCGACAGCACGTAGATCAGGCCCTGGTTGGTCGCGAGGGTCAGGGCGCCGCGTGCCATCGGCAGCTGGACCTTGGTGATGATCTGCCAGGTGTTGCACCCGGCCGAGGTGGCCGCCTCCACGGTGGACTCGGGAACGTTCCGTACCCCGTCCGCGATGATCTTGATCGCGACGGGTGCCGCGTAGACGACGGCCGCGACGATGGCCGTGAAGCGGGTGGCGCCGAACAGCGCCAGGAACGGCACGAGATAGACGAAGGGCGGCATGACCTGGGCGGCGTCCAGGGCAGGCCGGATCAGCCGGTCCGCCGGCGCGCTGCGGCCCATCCACACGCCGACGACGGCGCCGAGCAGCATCACCAGCACGGTGGCCACGGCGGTCGAGGCGAGCGTGGTCATGCTGTCCGACCACAGGCCCGTGCCGACCAGCAGTCCGACGCACACGGCGGCCGTCACTCCGGCCCGCCAGCCGCCGAGGACCGTGCCGAGCGCGACCAGGGTGGCGCCGACGAGCCACCACGGGGAGTCGGTGAGCAGCGTCTGGAACGGGTTGAGCAGGCCGTTGGTGAGGGCGTCCCGCAGCGCGTTGGTCAGGCCGGAGAGATGGTCCTGGAGCCAGGTGGTCGCGGTGTCGGCGGCACTCGCGATGTGGGTGCCGACGGCACCGTCGCCGGGGAACTCGGCCGCCCAGACGTAGGTGTGGGAGAGGTAGACCAGGACGGCGGCCGCGACACCGCCGGCCGCAAGCAGCGGGCGGCGCCACTTGAGGAACGGGCCGCCGGCGCGGCGGACTCCGGTGCGGGCGGCCGCCGCGGTGGTGACCCGGTCGAGCACGATGGCCATGACGACGATGGCGAGTCCGGCGTTGAAGGCGGTGCCGACGTCGAGGGACTGCAGGGCCTGGACCACGGTCTTGCCGAGGCCTGGCGCGTCGATCAGGGCGGCGATGGTGACCATGGCCAGGGCGGCCATGATGGTCTGGTTGACGCCCATGACCACCGTGCGCCGGGACATCGGCAGCAGCACCTTCAGCAGTTGCTGCGTCCGTGTCGCGCCGAGCGAGTCGGCCGCCTCGACGGTGGTTTCGGGGACCGAGCGGATGGCGTGCGCGGTGATACGGATGGCGGGCGGCGCCGCGTAGATCACCGTGGTGATCACCGCGGAGGCTCCGCCGATGAGGAAGATCAGGGTCAGCGGGGCGAGGTAGACGAAGGTCGGCATCGTCTGCATGAAGTCCAGGAAGGGCGTCATGATCCGGTTGAACCGGTCGGAGAGCCCCGCCCACACCCCCAGCGGGATGCCGATGAGCAGGGCCACCAGGACCGCCGACAGGGTCAGCGCCAGGGTGTCCATGCTCTCCTGCCACAGGCCCTGGAGCCCGAAGAAGGTGAAGCCGGCCGCGGCCAGCAGCGCGACCCGCCAGTTGCCCACGGCCCAGGACACGTAGCCGGCGAGGCCGACGACGCCGAGCCAGCCGATCTGCGGGACCGGGCGGGACCCGGTGGGCTGGGAGATCAGCGACTGGACGAAGGTCACCAGGTTGTCGATGACCAGCCGGATCTCGTTGAAGAAGTACAGGAAGATCGGGTTGGAGTTGCGGTTGGCGCCGATGCTGTCGTTGACGTCGTTCAGCCAGCGGTGCAGTCCGGTGAGGTCGGCGGCGGCCAGGGTGAGCGTCTGCCGACCGCGCAGGACGGTGAAGAGCACCAGCCAGACGACCAGGACGGCGGCCACCACCATGGGGCGGCTGATCTTGTGGCGCAGGGCGGCGACGGGCACGGTCGCGTCGGCGACGGCGGCCATCAGGCGCCGCCTTCCTGTCCCGGGACGACGGCTCCGGCGACGGCTGCTCCGGCACCGACGGCTCCGGCGGCTCCGGCGGCTCCGGCGGCTCCGGCGGCTCCGGCGGCTCCGGCGGCTCCGGCGGCTCCGGCGGCTCCGGCGGCTCCGGCGACGACCGTGAGGATCTCCTCGTCGCCGACGATGCCGAGCAGCTTGCCGTGCTCGACGACCTTGACCGGCCTCTCGGCCGCGAGCACCGCCCGGGTGGCCTCGCGGACCACGACGTCCGGGCCCAACTCCGGCCCGTCCAGGGCGTCTTCGGGTGTGGCGGGCCGCATGATCCAGCGCAGGGTGAGGACGTCGCCGCGCGGCACGTCCTTGACGAAGTCCCGTACGTAGTCGTCCGCCGGGGCGCCGACGAGTTCGTCACCGGTGCCGCACTGGACCATCCTGCCGTCCCGCATGATCAGGATGCGGTCGCCGAGCTTCAGCGCCTCGGAGAGGTCGTGGGTGATGAACACCATGGTCTTGCCGACCTCGTGGTGCAGGCGGACGACCTCGCTCTGCATGTCACGGCGGATCAACGGGTCGAGCGCGGAGAACGGCTCGTCGAAGAAGAGGACGTCGGGGTCGCCGGCGAGGGCGCGCGCGAGGCCGACGCGCTGCTGCATACCGCCGGAGAGCTGGTCGGGGTAGGAGTTCTCGTATCCGGCGAGGCCCACCAGTTCGACGACCTCCATGGCCTTCCTGGTCCGTTCGGCCCGGCCCATGCCCCGGATCTCCAGGCCGAACGCCACGTTCTCGACGACCTTGCGGTGCGGCAGCAGACCGAAGTGCTGGAAGACCATGGAGAACTTGCTGCGCCGCAGCTCCCGCAGCCGCCGGGCGTCGGCGCCCCGGATGTCCTCGCCCTCGAACACGACCTCCCCGGCGGTGGGTTCGATCAGCCGGGTCAGACATCGCACCAGGGTGGACTTGCCGGATCCGGACAGGCCCATGACGACGAAGACCTCGCCGGGCGACACCTCGAAGTTCAGGTCCCGTACGGCGGCGGTGCAGCCGGTACGGTCCATCAGTTCGCGGCGGGTCAGCCCGCACAACTCCTCGGAACCCGGCACCTGGTCGGCCTTCGGCCCGAACACCTTCCACAGCCGGCGCACGGAGATGACCGGGGTGCGGTCCTCGGGGTCCTGGGACGTGTCGCGCCGCTGCGACACCTCGGTCTGGGCTGGGGTCATGATCGGCCTCTTTTCGGCGTCAGCCGCGGAACCAGTGCTGCGGCCGGGGTTGGATGTTCTGCCAGACGTGCTTGGGCTCTCGGTACTCGTCCAGGCCGGTCGGTCCCAGCTCGCGGCCCACGCCCGAGTGCCCGAAGCCACCCCATTCCGCTTGCGGCACATAGGGGTGGTAGTCGTTGATCCACACGGTGCCGTGGCGCAGCCTGCGGGCGACCCGCTGCGCCTTGCCCGCGTCCTGCGTCCAGACGGCCCCGGCGAGGCCGTACTCCGTGTCGTTGGCGATGCGGACGGCGTCGTCCTCGTCCTGGAAGCGCTCCACGGTGAGCACGGGCCCGAAGGACTCCTCGTGCACCACCCGCATGTCCTGCCGGCACTCGTCGAGAACGGTCGGCGGGTAGTAGAAGCCGTTCGCCAGCGCGGGGTCGTCGGGGCGTACGCCGCCGCAGCGCAGTACCGCGCCCTCGGCGAGGCCCGCGGCGACATACGCCTCGACCTTCTCGCGGTGCTGTGCGGAGATCAGCGCCCCGGTCTCGGCCTCGGGGTCGAAGGGGCCGCCCAGGCGGATGAGTCGGGCGCGGCGCACGACCTCGTCCACGAAGGCGTCGTGGATCGTGTCCTCGACGATCAGCCGGGCGCCGGCCGAGCAGACCTGCCCGGAGTGCAGGAAGACGGCGGTGAGCGCGAAGTCGACGGCGGTGGCGAAGTCCGCGTCGGCGAAGACCACGTTGGGGTTCTTGCCGCCGAGTTCGAGGGCGACCTTCTTCACCGTGGCGGCGGCGGTGGCCATGAGGCGCCGGCCGGTGTGCAGCCCGCCGGTGAAGGACACCAGGTCGACTGCCGGGTGCTCGGCGAGCGGCGCGCCCGCCTCGGGGCCGGCGCCCAGCACCAGGTTGGCGGCGCCGGCCGGGAGGCCCGCCTCCTCCAGTGCCTTCATCAGCAGGATCGAGGTGGAGGGGGTGAGTTCACTGGGCTTGAGGACGACGGTGTTGCCCGCGAGGAGGGCCGGGGCGACCTTCCAGGAGGCTTGCAGGAGTGGGTAGTTCCAGGGGGTGATCAGGCCGCAGACGCCGACGGGTTCGTAGGTGACCCGGCTGAGCGCGTCGTCGCGGCCGGTGTCGACCACGCGTCCGGCGCTGGTGCCTGCGATGCCGCCGTAGTAGCGGAAGCAGGAGACGACGTCGGCGATGTCGTACTCGCTCTCCACCAGGCGTTTGCCGGTGTCGAGGGACTCGGCGCGGGCGAACGCCTTGGCGTCGCGCTCGATGATGCCGGCGGTGCGCAGCAGCAGCGCGCCGCGCTCCCGCTCGGGGGTGCGCGGCCAGGGTCCGTCGTCGAAGGCGCGCCGGGCCGCGGTGATCGCGGCCTCGGTGTCGGGGCGGGTCGCCTCCGAGACCGTGGCGGCGAGGGTGCCGTCCGCCGGACAGCGGATCTCGCGCCGCCCGCCGGCCACCGCCGCGCGCCATTCACCATCCACGTACAGATCTGCCACGGCCGCGCCCTTCGAGCCCGAATTCGTTGCGCATTGTGCATTGGATTGCTTTTGGTGGAACACCCTGACGAACGGACCGACCGCCGTCAAGAGGTCCGGGCAGAGTGCGCTACCCGGCCTGTTCCTGGGCGTCGCGGTGCCGGTAGTAGACGGCATCCGACGCCGGCAGCGGTTCCTTGCCGAGGACGATGTCGGCCGCCTTCTCCGCGATCATCATCACCGGGGCGTAGATGTTGCCGTTGGTGACGTACGGCATCACCGAGGCGTCCACCACGCGCAGTCCGTCCACTCCGTGCACCCGCAGGGTCAGCGGGTCGACGACGGACATCGCGTCCGTCCCCATCTTGCAGGTGCAGGACGGATGCAGGGCGGTCTCGCCGTCCTTGGCGACCCAGGCGAGGATCTCCTCGTCCGTCGCCACGGACGGGCCGGGCGAGATCTCCCCGTCGTTGTAGGGGGCGAGCGCGGGCTGGTTGAGCAACTCGCGGGCCACCCGGACCGCTTCGACCCACTCCCGGCGGTCCTGCTCGGTGGAGAGGTAGTTGAAACGCAGCGCCGGGTGTTCGCGCGGGTCCCTGCTCCGGATCTTCACCGAGCCGAGGGCGTCGGAGTACATGGGCCCGACATGGACCTGGTAGCCGTGGCCGCCGGCGGGCACGGAGCCGTCGTAGCGGACCGCGACGGGCAGGAAGTGGAACATCAGGTTGGGGTAGTCCACGTCCTCGTTGCTGCGGCAGAAGCCGCCGGCCTCGAAGTGGTTGGTCGCGGCCGGCCCCTTGCGGAACAGCCACTGCAGGCCGATGAAGGGGGCCCGCCACTTCGCCAGGTACGGCTGGACGGAGACGGGCTGCTTGCAGGCGTACTGGATGTACACCTCCAGGTGGTCCTGGAGGTTCTCGCCGACGCCCGGCAGATCGTGGACGACGTCGACACCGAGGGCACGCAGTTCCCCGGCGTTGCCGATGCCGGAAAGCTGGAGCAGCTGCGGGGAGTTGATCGCGCCGCCGCACAGGATGACCTCGGCGGCCCGGACCTGCCGGAGGGCGCCCCTGCCCCGCTGGTACTCGACCCCGACGGCCTTCTTCCCCTCGAAGAGGACGCGGGTGACGAGGGCGCGGGTCTGCACGGTGAGGTTGGGGCGCTTCCTGGCGGGTTTGAGGTACGCCTTGGACGCGGACAGCCGCCGACCGCGGTGCACGTTGCGGTCGAACCTGGCGAAGCCCTCCTGCCGGTAGCCGTTCACGTCGTCGGTGGGCGCGTAGCCCGCCTCCTCGGTGGCCTGGAGGAAGGCGGAGAAGAGCGGGCCCGCCGCCGGGCCGCGTTCCAGCACGAGCGGTCCGTCATGGCCGCGGAACTCGTCGTCGGGGTCGGCGGCCAGACAGTTCTCCATCCGGCGGAAGTACGGCAGGCAGTGGGCGTAGTCCCAGGTCTTCATGCCGGGATCGGCGGCCCAGCGCTCGTAGTCCATGGGGTTGCCGCGCTGGAAGATCATCCCGTTGATGCTGCTGGAGCCGCCCAGCACCTTGCCGCGGGCGTGGTAGACACGGCGGCCGCCCATGTGGGGCTCCGGCTCGGACTCGTACTTCCAGTCGTAGAAACGGCTTCCGATGGGGTAGGTCAACGCGGCGGGCATATGGATGAACACGTCCCACGGGTAGTCCGGGCGGCCCGCCTCCAGCACCAGCACCCGGTTGCCCGGGTCGGCCGAGAGCCGGTTCGCCAGAGCACTGCCGGCCGATCCGCCGCCGACGATGACGAAGTCGTACTGCACGTCTTGCAAGGGAGCCATACCGCCTCGTCCCGCTCGCGCCGTCGATGTGCGCGGCATGCTAGTACGGGTATCGCAATGCGCACCAGGTTGCGAACAACGCAACTTGTAAGATCTTTGTTCACATCACGTTTCTTGGGCGCTGTTGTTTACTCCGCGTATAGTTTCGTTATGAGCAACTACAGTCCGGACACAGAAACGAACGGCTCATCCTCCGGCGGCGTGCAGTCCGTCGACCGTGCCATCAGCGTCCTGGAGATCCTCGCCCAGCGCGGCGAGGCGGGCGTGAGCGAGGTGGCCGCCGAGATCGAGGTGCACAAGTCGACCGCGTTCCGCCTGCTCGGCGCCCTGGAGGCACGCGGTCTGGTGGAGCAGGCGGGTGAACGGGGCAAGTACGCGCTCGGGTTCGGCATCGTACGTCTGGCGGGCGCCGTCACCGGGCGTATCGACGTCACCCAGCAGGGCCGTCAGGTCTGCGAGCGGCTGGCCGAGGAGATCGGCGAGACGGTCAACATCGCGGTGCTGCAGGAGCACTACGCGATCAACCTCTACCAGGTACGCGGTACGGCCGCCGTCACCGCGCACAACTGGGTCGGCCAGCTGACCCCTTTGCACGCCACCTCCAGCGGCAAGGTCATGCTGGCCCATCGGCCGGCGAAGGAACGGGCCGCGCTGATCTCGGACGGGGGCCTGAAGAAGCTCACCCCGCACACCATCTCCACGAAGGCGAAGCTGGAGAAGGACCTCGCCGAGGCCCGGGAGCGCGGTTACGCCTGGACGCTGGAGGAGCTGGAGATCGGGCTGCACGCCATGGCCGCGCCGATCCGGGACCGGGAGGGGAAGGTCATCGCGTCGATCAGCGCCTCCGGACCGTCCTACCGGTTCACCGAGGAGCGTATGCACGAGCTGGCTCCGGTGCTGGTCAAGGGCGCCGCCGAGATCAGCCACCGGATGGGGTACCTGGGCTGAGCGCCCCGGGGACGACCGCCGTACGGCCCGCGTCCGCGTTCCGCGCGGGCCACGGGCGCTCCCTTCTCATGTCGGTCCTGTCACTCCGGCCGCCGGGTACCGAGCCGCTCGTGGACCCAGTCGTGGAAGGCGCCGATGTGGTGCTCGCTGGGCACCAGCACACCGCCCTTGGTGTACAGCCGTGAGCTCATCCCGGGCTGGGTGCGCTCGCAGGCGTCGAAGTCCTGGCGGTTGACCCGGTCGAAGAGCTCCACGGACCGGCTGACGTCCTTGCCGCTCTCCACGACGTGCGGAAGGTAGAGCCAGTCGCACTCGACGACCGTCCGGTCCACGGCCACCGGGTACATCCGGTGGAAGATCACATGATCGGGCACGAGGTTGATGAACACCTGCGGTTTCACGGTGATCGCGTAGTACCGCCGGTCCTGGTCCGCGGCGACTCCGGGGATGCGGTCGAGCCCCTCGGAACCGTCGACGGTGAAGCCCTGGACGTCCGCGCCGAACTCGGCGCCGTGGCCCACGTAGTACTGCGCCGCGTAGCCGTCGGCGAACTCGGGCAGCACCTCGGTGAGTTCGGGGTGGATGGTGGCGCAGTGGTAGCACTCCATGAAGTTCTCGACGATGAGCTTCCAGTTCGCCCGCACGTCGTAGACGATCCGCCGGCCCACCGACAGGTGCTCGATGTCGTAGTGCTCGATCGACGCGGTGTCGCCCAGCCGCTCGACGACGGCCCCCAGCACGTCCTCCTCGAAGGAGGGCGGGTCCTCCGCCAGGCACACCCACACATAGCCCAGCCATTCCCGCACGGCCACGCCCACCAGGCCGTACTCGGTACGGCCGACGTCGGGCATCTTGGTGAGGTTGGGGGCCGCGACCAGCTTGCCGTCCAGGTCGTAGGTCCAGGCGTGGTACGGACACTGGAAGGCGCGCCTGACCTCGCCCGTCTCCTCGGTGCACAGCCTGGCCCCGCGGTGCCGGCAGACGTTGAAGTAGGCACGGACCGACCCGTCCCGGGCCCGGGTGACGAGGATGCTCTCGCGGCCGACGTCCACCGTGCGGAACGCGCCGGGCTTCGGCAGGTCCGCCGCGCGGGCGACGCAGAACCACATCGTCTCGAAGACGCGTTCCTGTTCCTGGGTGAAGATGCCGGGATCCGTGTAGGCGGAACCGGGGAGGGTGGCGATCAGGCTGTCCGGCAGGCTGGTCGAGGTCACGGTGCACTCCTCGGAGAACGTCGTGGATCGATGGGACGGCGGGGGCGCCGGGTCAGGACACGGTGGTGCCGAACTGCTTGCGCATGCGGGTGAAGAGCCGCGGCTGGTTCATCCCGAGCACGGCGACCGGCCGGCCCGCCCGCCGGTAGACGGCGAGGAAGCTGCGCTCGTCGGTCGAGCCCTCCTCGACCGTCACCTCGTCGGCCCCGGCGGCGTGTCCGACGAACTGGATCTTCACGCCGTACTGGTCGGACCAGAAGTACGGGGGCCTGGGGACGCCCGGTTCCGTCGCCCCGTAGGCGAGGAGCGCGGCGACGGCGGCGGCCGGCCGTTCCAGCGCGCCGGTCCAGTGCTCGACCCTGCGATGACCGCCGGCGCCCGGGTCGTACCAGTTGGCGCAGTCGCCGACGGCGACCACCCCGGCCACGCTGGTACGCCCGTCGGCACCGCACTTCACCCCGTTGTCGAGCGCGACGCCGGAGCCCTGAAGCCACTCGACGCAGGGGCGCGCCCCCACGCCGACGACGACGATGTCGGCGGGCACACTGCGGCCGTCCTCCAGGAGAACCGCCGCCACCTGGCGCTCGCCGCTCAGCCCCTTGACCCCGACCCCGCACAACAGCCGTACCCCGTGGTCGGCGTGGAGGGCGGAGACGACGGCGCCCATGGCCGGGCCGAGCGGTCCGGCCAGCGGGGTCGGTGCCGCCTCGACCACGGTCACGTCGAGCCCGAGGGCGTACGCCGTGGAGGCGACCTCGGCGCCGACGAACCCGCCGCCGATCACCACGAGGCGGCCGCCCCGGGCCAGGTCGTCCCGCAGGGCGCGGGCGTCGTCGAGGGTGCGCAGCACGTGGACCCCGGCGAGACCTTCGGTGCCGGGCAGGGTGCGGGCGGCGGCGCCGGTCGCGACCACCACGCCGTCGGCGCGGACCTCCCGGCCGTCGGCGAGCCGGATCGCCCGCCCGGCGCGGTCCAGCCCGGTGGCGCGCGCCCCGAGCAGCCACTCCGCACGGAGTTCCTCGTCGTCCCGCTCCAGCGCCAGGTCCGCCTCGCCGAGGGTGCCGGCCAGGAACTCCTTGGACAACGGCGGCCTGTCGTACGGGCGATGGGGTTCGTCGCCGATGACGACCAGCCGGCCGTCGTACCCCCGCTGCCGCAGCGAGCGCGCGGCCGACAGCCCGGCCAGCGAGGCGCCCACCACGGCCACCGTCCTCACGCCGCGCCTCCGGCGAGCCGGGCGGCGACGCACGGCGGCAGGTTGGGCGCGTCGGCGGACAGCCGGACGTAGACGGTGCCGTCCTCGACGACGACCTCGTGGGTGCGGACCGGGCGTTTGGCCGGGGGTGCGTCCACGGCGCCGGTCCGCAGGTCGAACTTGGAGGCGTGCAGGGGGCATTCGACCTCGCGGCCCTCCAGCCAGCCGTCGGCGAGCGAGGCGTCCTGGTGGGTGCACGTGTCGTCGATGGCGAAGAGCTCGCCGTCCTCGGTGTGGAACACCGAGACGGGCGGGTCGATATCGAGCCGGTGGGCCTCGCCTCGCGGCAGATCCGCGAGACGGCACGCGGGAATCATCATGACACCTCGGTGCGTATAGCGAAACGGATTGCGATGAGCGCAACGTCAGTCTGGGGGCGCCTCCGAAGCGTTGTCAAGGAGTTCACTCGCCGGTCTGCGCAGGCCGCGGCGGCGGCTCTCCGGCATGCCGAAGTGCCCTCGAAGGCAAGGGTGAACAGGAGAAACGGGCGTCCCTTCGAATGCGAGGACGCGGGCGGTCAGAAACCGCGGTCGATCCGCTCCCTGCCCGTCACAGGACCACCACCGAGCGCAGGACGTCACCGTGGCGCGTCATTTCGAAGGCCTTCGCGGCCTCGTCCAGGGCGACGGTCCCGGTGACGAGGGTGTCGGTCTCCCGGGAGTTGACGGTGTGGGTGACGCCGAGCCTGTGCGCCGTGGCCGGCCTGCGGTCGCCGACGTCCACGGCGACGGCCCTCGCCGCCCCGGTCAGGTCGGGACGAGGACCGCGGCGGCCGTCACCCCGCAGCCGGTGCGGCACCGCATCGCGGAACCCGAAACAGCGGTCGGAGACACCTCCGTCCGCATGCGCTCCCGCGGCCCCGCCGGTGCGGGTCCGAAGACGTCCGCCGGCCGAGGTGCTCGTGACCCGCACGGCGGTGTGCGTCGACAACACCGGCCGGTACCACCGGAGGGCCGGAACAGCCGTTTCCCGGACCGACGGCTCCCGGCCGGGTGAGGGGGTCAGTCGTCGTCCGGGCCGGGGACCACGACCAGGAAGGCGTCCGTCCGCAGGTCCATCACGACCGTCGCGGGCTCGCCCTCGGCGCGGCGCTTCGCCGCGTACTCCTCCGCCGGCCACGATCCCCGCGGAGCTCCGGCGGGGAAACGTTCCAACACCTTCGCGCTCATGGCGGCAGACACCTCCAGCGTCCTTCCTTCGGCCGGACACGGCTCCTGTCCTGCGGTTCGCCTGCCCGCGATGGGCGCGGACATGCCCAAGGAGCCGACGGGGCCGCCGTCCGCCGCTCCCGGTCGACCGTTGTCGCCGGCGGGCAGACCATGGAATCCGCCGAATCGAAACGACGGCACACGTGGAAGTGGTCTCCAGGGGGGCCGACGCGGAGGACGCAGAGCTGATGAACGCTGACGACCACGCCCCCGGCCCGTGTTGCCTGGTGACCGGGGCGACCGGATACATCGGCGGCAGGCTGGTGCCGGAGCTGCTCGCCGAGGGCCACCGGGTGCGCTGTCCGGCGCGCTCCCCGGGCAAGCTGCGCGACCACCCCTGGGCCGGGCGGGCGGAGGTGGTGCGGGGCGATGTCCTGGACGCCGCCGGCGTCGCCGAGGCCATGCGGGGCGTCGATGTCGCCTACTACCTGGTACACGCCCTGGGCACCGGCGCCGACTTCGAGGCGACCGACCGCAGGGCGGCGCGGATCTTCGGCGAGTCGGCCCGTGCCGCGGGGGTGCGGCGCGTCGTCTACCTCGGCGGTCTGACGCCGGCGGGCGTGGCGGAATCCGAGCTGTCGCCGCATCTGCGGTCACGGGCCGAGGTGGGCCGGATCCTGCTGGACTCCGGCGTGCCCACGACCGTCCTCCGTGCCGCCGTCGTCATCGGTTCGGGCTCCGCCTCCTTCGAGATGCTGCGCTATCTCACGGAACGTCTGCCGGTCATGATCACCCCCAGCTGGGTGCGCACCCGCATCCAGCCCGTGGCGGTCCGCGACGTGCTGCGGTATCTCGTCGGCAGTGCCCGGATGCCGGCCGACGTCAGCCGTGCCTTCGACATCGGCGGACCGGACGTCCTGACCTACCGCGACATGATGTTGCGGTACGCGGCGATCGCCGGACTGCCCCGCCGGGTCATCTTCCCGGTGCCGGTGCTGACCCCCGGCCTGTCCAGTCACTGGGTCGGGCTGGTCACCCCGGTCCCCGCGTCGATCGCCCGGCCGCTGACCGAGTCGCTGCGCCACGAGGTCGTCTGCCACGAGCACGACATCGCGCGGTACGTGCCCGACCCACCCGGGCATCCGTTCGGCTTCGACGAGGCGGTACGGCTGGCCCTCCGGCGCATCCAGGACGCGCAGGTGACCACCCGCTGGTCGTCGGCGACGGTGCCGGGCGCGCCCAGCGACCCGCTGCCCACCGACCCCGACTGGGCGGGCGGCAGCCTGTACACGGACCGGCGGGAGCTGACCGTGGACGCCTCGCGGGAGGCCCTGTGGCGGGTGATCGAGGGGATCGGCGGCGACAACGGGTGGTACTCCTTCCCGCTGGCCTGGGCGGTACGGGGCGGCCTGGACCGGCTGGTGGGCGGGGTGGGGCTGCGCCGGGGGCGGCGGGACGCGGCGCGGCTGCGGGCCGGCGACTCGCTGGACTTCTGGCGGGTGGAGGAGATCGAGCCCGGGCGTCTGCTGCGGCTGCGGGCCGAGATGCGGCTGCCGGGTCTCGCCTGGCTGGAGATGTACGCCGACACGGACCCCGCCGGCCGTACCCGCTACCGCCAGCGGGCCATGTTCCATCCGCACGGGCTGCTCGGCCACGCCTACTGGTGGGGTGTCTCCCCCTTCCACGCCGTCGTGTTCGGCGGCATGGCCCGCAACATCGCGCTCGCCGCGGCCCGCGTCCCGGCCACCCTCGCGAGGGAGTCCGCACCCGGCGGGTGACGGCCGCATCCGCGGTGCCCGCCGGACCGGAAGTACCTCACCGGCCGCCCGCCATTCGACCCCGGAGAAGCGCCATGAACGTCTCGGTCGTCCTGTTCACCGCCGACCTGCGCCTGCACGACCATCCGCCGCTGCGGGCCGGGAACGAGGCCCGCGAGGTGGTCCCGCTGTTCGTACTCGACACGGGCGTCATGGACGCCGGGTTCGCCGTGCCCAACCGGCTGGCGTTCCTCGCCGACTGCCTGCGGGATCTCGACGGCGGTCTGCGCGAGCGGGGCGGGCGGCTGGTGGTGCGCTCCGGCGACGTCGTCGAGGAGGTGTGCAAGGTGGCCGCCGAGACGGACGCCGACGAAGTCCATCTGGCCGGTGACGTCAGCGCCTACGCCCAGCTGCGGGAACGGCGGCTGCGCCGGGCGCTGGAGGCGGAGGGGCGGCGGCTGCACGTGCACGACGCCGTGACCACCGTGGTGCCGCCCGGCGACCTCACCCCTGCTTCCTCGGACCACTTCGCCGTCTTCACCCCGTACTTCCGCCAGTGGTCCGGCGTGCGGCCACGCGACGTGCTCGCGCGGGCCCCGCAGCCGAGGGCGGTGCCGTCGGCCGTGACGGCGCCGTCGCAGGTACGGACGTCGAGCGGGTGCTGCCCGGCCCCCCTCCGGAGTGATCGTCAGGACACGTCGCCGGAGGGTCCTTCCCGGTACGCGGCGGAGAGGATGTCGAGGGCGTGCTGCAGGCTCGGCGGCCGGAACATCCCACGCGCCGCGGCCGGACCGGACCAGCCGGGTCCGCCCAGCACGACCATGGGACGGCGGCGCGCCCCCTTCACTCCCCACTGGGTGTCGGCGACATGCCGGGCCAGCGGCAGGCTGGCCGTGGAGCGTGCCTGCGCCCACAGCACCACGGCCGACGGGCCCAGCCGCCGCACCGCCGCCGCGAGCGCCTCCGCCGGCACGGCGGCGCCGAACATGCGGGTGGGCAGGCGCAGTTCGCCCAGTCCGGCGTTGAGCGCCTCGATCGGGAGGGTGTGCTGCTCGCCGGGTACGCAGGCCAGGACGACGGGTCCGGCGCCCTGCCGGTCGGGCGGCGGGGTGCGACGGCGCAGGGCGGTGGAGACATGCCAGGACAGCAGGTGCTCGACCTCGACGTAACGGTCGCCGGACGAGAGCCACTTGCGTCCCACGGCGTGCAGGGTCGGCACCATCACCTCCTGCCAGGCGACGGTGAGGCCGTACTGCTCCACGGCGGCGGTCAGCAGTTCCTCGACGGCCGGGGCGTCCAGCCGTACGGCCGCACGGGCCAGCCCCCGGCACTCCTGGCGCACGTCGGCGAGCGACAGTGTGCCGGCCGCGTGCGAAGAGCCACGGTCCGGCGGTCGCGCCGTCGTCCCGGCCGTCCCCGGCGATGCCTCAGCGGTCTCGCGGGCGGCACGGGCCGCCTCGGCGGGCGGTACCCCCGACGAGGTCAGCCGGCACATCTCCTCGAGCACGGCCACATCCTGCGGGGCCCAGCGGCGGTGCCGTCCGTCGGCGCGGACCACGGGCCCGATGCCGTAGCGGCGGTCCCAGGAGCGGAGCGTGGTGGGCGACACCCCCAGCCGACGGGCCAGTGCACCGGTCGTGAGGGGCACGCCTGCCGCCGCGGACCGTCCCGGCCGGTCCTGCGCCTCGCCCTGCGGGGAGTCCCGGTGCGCGGATGGCTGGCTCATGGCAGCGACTATACGACGCAGAAACGATGCGAGTTGAGGACCGGATTCCGGCCCCGGACGATGGCTGGGCCAGGGCTCGCGTCGGCGGCCGTCCCGAGGCCGCCCTTCCGGCAGCCGCCCGGCCGGGCCACGAGTCCCCCTGAGGGTCGCCGCGCGACCGGAGGAGCCGCCGTCGTGAGCCCGCAGGACAGTGCCGTCGCGTCGGCGCCGACGGCGGAGGCCCGCACCGACGAGGAGCTCGCGCGCGGGCTCGTGGCGGGTGACGAGGACTGCCTGGAGGCGGCCTATCACCGCTGGTCGGCCTTGGTGCACACGCTGGCCTGGCGCTCCCTGGGCGACGCCAGGGAGGCGGAGGACGTGACCCAGCAGGTGTTCCTCGGGGTGTGGCGCGGGCGCCGGGGTTTCTGTCCGGAGCGCGGCTCGATCGGCGGCTGGATCACGGGGATCACCAGACGGAAGATCGCCGACGCGCTGACCGCCCGGACCCGCCGGCTCGCCGTGATCGCGTCGGCCGGCTCGTCGCTCGCCCTGGCCGATCCGACGGCCCGGCAGCCCGACGCGGCCCTCGACCGGGTCGTCGTCCTGCACGAGCTGGCCAAGCTGCCCGCCCCTCAGCAGCGGGTGCTCCGGCTGGCCTTCTACGAGGACCTCACCCACGCCCAGATCGCGGAACGCACCGGCTGGCCGCTGGGCACGGTCAAGAGTCACGCCCGTCGTGGCCTGCGCCGGCTGCGCGGCTGTCTCCCGCAGGAGGTGGGCGACTGAGCCGTTCACCGGTTCGCCGTCCGCATGGCTTTTCGATGCAGAAACGCTGCGGATCCGCACGGCAGGTCCCGGCCCGCACCGCATCCCCGAGCCGGGAGAGACACCCGTACCCCGACCTACACATAAAGGAGAAATAAGGGCAGAATGTCGGATAGCGGCGTATAACGCACGCACCAGACGCGGTCAGGCCTGCACAGTCAAAGGAGACGACTCATGGCCAACGTCTCGCACGGCAGAAGCGACATATCGAGCCACCCCGATGTAGGCGAGATGCGGGAGCGCTACGACCGCATGCTCGGCGGTCGTGATGTGGCCCTCGTGGACGGACCGGTGTTCCTGCTCGGTCTGTACTGCGCGGCCTCCCCGTGGATCCTTCACTACACGGCGAGCCAGCCGGCGCTGATGACCCACAACCTGATCATGGGCATAGCCATAGGCCTGCTGGCGCTGGGGTTCACCCGGGCTCCGGAGCGCATGTACGGCCTCAGCTGGGCCATGTGCGCCCTGGGTATCTGGATGATCATCGCGCCCTGGGTGGTCGGCCGCAGCCCGGACACGGGCGTCATCATCAACAACGTGATCATCGGCGCGCTGGCACTCTGCCTCGGGCTGGTGTGTGCCGCTTCGGCGGCCAGGCGGACGCCCATGCCGTAGCCACACCGAGCTCCCCCTTGGAAGGGAGGACGCGGGACCGGTCCGGTGACGGCGGACCGGCCCCGCCGCGTGTTCAGAGGCCGGGCACCAGCCAGGGCTCCTGCGGGAGCGGGCTGCCGGTCTCGATGAGGGACTTCAGGTTGGACAGCACGGCCGGCCAGCCGGCCGAGATGGCGCGCAGTTCGTCCTCGCCGTCCAGGTCCTCGTGGGTGACGGTGAGCCGGACGATGTCGGCGTGCGGCTGGATGTCGAAGGTGAGCCGGGAGTGCCGGTCCGGCTCCCCCTCATGCTCCGGCGCGGCCCAGCTGGTGACCAGCCGGGTCGGGCGCTCGCTCTCGACGACGGTGCCGACCACGTCGGCGATGCCGGAGCCGTCGGTGCGCACATGCTCCCAGCGGGAGCCGGGCCGCCAGTCGGAGACGTTGGCGTGCCCCCAGTAGACGGCGGTCAGGTCGGCGTCCGTGAGGGCGTCCCAGACCTTCTCGGGAGTGCTGGCGATGTAGGTGACGTAGACATAGCTGGGCTTGTCGCTCATGGCTTCCTCGGCTCGTCGCTTCAGGTCGCCGAGCGCGCGCAGCCGCGGGCGCTCGAACTTGTCGATCCACCGCTCCTGGATCTCGTGGAGCGGCACGGGGTTGAGGTAGTGCAGCTTCTCCCGCCCCCGCCGCACCGTGCTGATCAGGTTCGCGGCCTCCAGGACGGCCAGATGCTGGGTCACCGACTGCCGGGTCATCGCGATGTGCTCGCACAGCTCACCCAGCGTCTGCCCGTTCTGCTCGTGCAGCCGGTCCAGCAACCGCCTGCGCGTGTCGTCGGCCAGCGCCTTGAAGACCTGGTCCATCCCACCGTCACCCTCTGATCGCACACTCAACGTTATGCAGGCAGATACCTGCATGTCAATCCCGGCTGCGCGTGCCGCGCACTCAGTCCCCCACGCCGAACGAGATCCACACGTCCGGCGGCAGCTCCGGCCTGCCCGGCACCGGACGGGTCTCCTCCGTCCAGGCGTCGCCCGCGAGCTCGGCCGCGACCCGCCGCCAGAAGGCGACGGCGCCCGGGTTCTCGTACTGGAACGCGATCTCCCAGTTGCCCGGATGCCGGGTCAGGACCTCACGGACGGTACGCAACCCGAGGCCCGTCCGGCGGGCGCCGCGGACCACGAAGAAGCTGTTGAGCACCCGCACGGGCGCGCCCAGGCCCCGGACGAACGCGAAGCCGACCGGACGCCCGCCCTGTACGAACAGGTAGGGCGCCCAGCCGGGCGAGGAGAAGGCGTCCTCGACGCGTTCGGTGGGGAACGTCCCGTCGGGCCTTGGCAGGAGCTGGCGGAACTCGGACAGGTCGTGGCGGAACATCAGCCACAACCGTTCGACGACAGGGCGGTCCACGACGGAGGCCGGGCGGACGACGACGTCGGTTTCTGTGATGTCGGACATGAAAAAAGCCTCACCCGACGGGAGTTGGTCCCGTCGGTGAGGCTGAAGTGTGTTCGCAGACTACACCGCGACCGGGCTCTCGGGGGTCACGTACTCCTCACTGATCTCCTTGGGCCCGAACGGCCACACCTTCTCCAGGCGCGCCCAGACCAGGAACGCCACACAGCCGAGAGCGAGCCAGGCCAGCGACCACTCGATGGGGTGACGGCCCGGGGAGTTCCTGTCGGCGTAGCCGTAGATCACGCACCAGCCGGCGAAGGCGATGATGCTCGGCACGGGGTAGAGCCACATGCGGTACGGCCGTTTCAGCGTCGGCCTGCGGCGGCGCAGCACCGTGAGCGCCACGATCTGGGCCAGCGCCTGCACGATCACCATCACGGTGGTGAGCAGCTGGATCAGCGTGGCCAGGTCGGTGTGGCGGCCGATCAGGAAGCCGATCGCGGTGATCACGCCCATGGTCGCGAGCCCCAGCATCGGGAAGCGGTGCCTGGGGTGGAGCTTCTCGTAGGGGCGGAAGAAGACGCGGTCGCGGGCCGCGTCGTAGGGCACCCGGGAGCCGCCGAGCAGGCCGGTGAAGACCGAGGCGAAGGCCGTGACCAGGATCAGCACGGTCACCGTGTCGGCGGCGCCCTTGCCCCAGGTCTTCTCCAGGACCGCGGAGGCGACCGAGGTCGAGGCGATGTCGTCCGGGTTCGTCATGCGGTGCCAGTCGATGACGCCGAGCGTGCCGATCTGCAGCAGCAGGTAGATCGCCATGATGCCGGCGATGGAGTAGAGGATGGAGCGTGGCAGGGTGCGGCCGGGGTCCTTGATCTCGGCGCCCATGTAGGCGGTGGTGTTGTAGCCGAGGTAGTCGTAGATGCCGATGGTCAGGCCCGCCGCGAAGCCCAGCCAGAAGTGGTCGCCGGTCAGGTCGAAGGCGTTCGCCGGGTACGTGAACGCCATGTGCGGGCTGAAGTCGCTCGCCGCGGCGACGATCACCAGCAGCACCGAGGCGATCATCACCGTCCACATCACGGCGGTGATCCGGGCGATGTGCTCGATGCCCCGCCAGAGCAGGAGCACCACCAGGGCGATGATGCCGAGCCCGATCAGGTCGCCGGAGGTCTGGCCGAGGCCGGGGGCGAGATAACCCAGGTACTGCACGAAGCCGACCACACCCGTGGACATGATCAGCGGGATGAAGAGCATCGCCGTCCAGACGAACAGGAACGGCATCAGGCGTCCGGTGCGGTACTGGAAGGCCTGGCGCAGATAGACGTAACTGCCGCCGGAGCCGGGCATCGCGGCGCCGAGTTCGGCCCAGACGAGACCGTCGCAGAGCGCGAGCAGGGCGCCCGCGACGAAGCCGATCACCGCCTGCGGGCCGCCGAACGCGGACACCATCAGCGGGATGGTCACGAACGGGCCGATGCCGCACATCTGGCTCATGTTGATGGCGGTGGCCTGGAACAGGCCGACGCGCCGGACGAAACCGCCTTCGGACGGCGGGCTGCCAGGACCGAGGGGACTACCGGGGCTACCGGGACTACCGGGCATGGGGGCTCCTAAACGAGGCACTGAGGGAAGGGGCGGGACGCGACGACAGGCGGCGGCCGATTCGGCGGGATGGCCGATAAAGTTAAGGAGCCTTACTAGACGCGTCAAGTATGCGTCAGGAATCGGTGAGAATGGTGTGATGGCCGCCAGCGACGTCGTAGAGCAGCAGGAACAGCCCTGGAGCCGGCAGCGACTGCGCAGCACCAACGAGCGGCTGCTGCTGGACCGGCTGCGCCGGCTCGGTTCCGCCTCCCGCGCCCAACTCGCCCGCGAGACCGGCCTGTCGAAGCCGACGGTGTCCAGCGCGCTCGCGGCACTGGAGTCGGCGGGCCTGGTCCACGAGGTCGGTACCCACGCCCCGGAGCGCGGCCGCACCGCCGTGCTGTACGCGCCCGACCCGGCGGCCGGGTACGCACTCGGCGTCGACGTGGGCCGCGGCTGGCTGCGGGTGGCGGTCGCCGACCTGGACGGCACCCTGGTCGCCCGCTCCGACGTGCGCAACCGGGCCCGCGGTTCGGACGCGATGGCCGACCTGCTGGTGAGCACCGCACGGCAGGTCGTCGCCAACTCCGGGGTCGATCCGGCCGAGGTGGTGCACGGGGTGGTGGGCACGCCCGGTGTGTACGACGAGCGGCAGCGGCGGGTGCGGTACGCGATGCATCTGCCGGGCTGGGGGCGCGCCGGGCTGTTCGACCGGATGCACGAGGAACTGGGCGTCCCGCTGGAGGTGCACAACGACGCCAATCTCGCGGCGCTCGGCGAGTACACCTACGGCGTCGGGGCGGGCAGCCGGCTGTTCGCCTACATCATGATCGGCACCGGTCTGGGGATGGGGGTCGTCAGCGAGGGGCGGCTGTTCACGGGGGCGCACGGGCTCGCCGGGGAGATCGGCTTCCTGCCCTGGCCCGGACGGCAGCGCAAGCCGGAGCGGCTGGAGGACGCGGTGTCGGGGGTGGCCGTGGTCGAGGCGGCCCGCCGGTTCGGGATGACCGGCCAGCTCACCGCGAAGTCCGTGTTCGACGCGGCCCGGCAGGGCGACCCCGCCGCCGTCGAGGCGGTACGCCTTGAGGGCGAGCGGATCGCTCACACGGTGGCGGCGGCCGCCGCCGTACTCGACCCCGACCTGGTGGTGCTGGGCGGCGGGGTCGGCCACAGTGTCGACCTGCTGCTGCGCCCGGTACGGGAGCATCTGCGCACGCTCACCCCGCTGCGCCCGAAGCTCGCGCCCAGCCGGCTCGGCGAGGACGCGGTGCTGCTCGGCGCGGTGGCCACGGCCCTCGACACCGCCCGTGACCTGGTCTTCGAGCGCAGGTCGGGCACGGCCTGAATCCGGCGCGGCGACCTCGCCCGGGCGCCACGGTGATTGACACCGCCCTCTCGGATCCCTAGCTTGAGGCGAGTTAGTAAAGTTTCCTAACTTTACGAGCCTGGAGACCACCGTGTTCCCTCGCCGCGCCCCCGGACACCGCCTCGCCACGGCCGCCGTGGCCCTGGGCCTGCTCGGTTCACTCAACACCAGTGCCTGGGCCGGGGCCCACGACCCGGCCCACGGGCCCGCCCGGATCACCCGTGTGCCGTCCACCGCCGGGTCGGGGACCGCGCTGTCCGGCTACGCCATCCGGTCGACGGCCGACGTGAGCGACTCGGCGGCGGCGGTCTCCTCCCCCGGCTATCCGGCCAAGGGCTGGTACCCGGCGGGCCCCCGCTCCACGGTGCTGGCCGCGCTCCTCGCCGACGGCCTGTACGACGACCCGTTCGTCTCCACCAACCTGCAGAAGATCCCCAAGTCGCCCTTCCAGGTGCCCTGGTGGTACCGCAGCGACTTCACCGTGGCGGACCCTTCGCAGCGCACCTACCTGGACTTCAGCGGGGTGATCTCGGTGGCCGACGTGTACGTCAACGGCCACCGGGTCGCGACGACCTCCGACGTCACCGGCGCCTACACCCACCATGAACTGGACGTCACCTCCCTGGTGACGGCCGGCACGAACACGGTCGCCTTCCGCATCCAGCCCAACAACCCGAACAAGAACCTCACCATGGGCTGGCTCGACTGGCTCCAGCCCCCGCCCGACCAGAACATGGGCATCGTCCGTGACGTCCTGGTCCGGCGCGGCGGCCCGGTCGCGCTGCGCGACGCGCACGTGGTGACGAAGCTCGCGGTGCCGTCCCTCGCGACGGCCGACCTGACGGTGAAGGCACAGGCCCGCAACGACTCGGACACCCCGGTCACCACCGAGGTCTCCGGCACCGTCGCCGGGGTGACCCTCAGCAGGTCGGTCGAGCTCGCGGCCCACCAGACCAGGACCGTCACCTTCACCCCCGCCGACACCCCGGGGCTGCATCTGACTTCCCCGAAGGTGTGGTGGCCCGCGGGGATGGGCGGCCAGCCGCTCCACGACCTCGACCTCACGGCGTCAGTCGGCGGCACGGCTTCGGACACCGCCCACGAGACCTTCGGCATCCGGGACGTCCGGGCCCCGCTGAACTCCGACGGCGCCCGCCAGTACTCGATCAACGGCCGCCGGCTGCTGATCAAGGGCGGCGGCTGGTCACCGGACGAGTTCCTGCGCTGGGACCGCACCTATGCCGAGGACCGCCTCAGGTACGCCGTGGACCTGGGCCTCAACGCCATCCGGCTGGAAGGCCACATCGAGCCCGACGAGTTCTTCGACCTCGCCGACCGCCTCGGCGTCCTCACCCTGCCCGGCTGGGAGTGCTGCGACAAGTGGGAGGGGCAGACCAACAGCGGCGAGAGCGGCGAGAAGTGGACCGCCGCCGACTACCAGGTCGCCCAGGCCTCGATGGCCGCCGAGGCCGCCCGGCTGCGTGACCACCCGAGCGTGATCTCCTTCCTGATCGGCAGCGACGCCGCGCCCGACGCGAAGATCGAGAAGAGCTATCTGGACGCCCTGGACGCCGCCGACTGGGGAGTCCCGGTGGTTCCCGCCGCCTCGGACAAGTCGGCTCCCCAGCTGGGCAGTTCGGGCATGAAGATGACCGGCCCCTACGACTGGGTCCCACCGGGCTACTGGTACGCCAAGCGCGAGGGCGGCGCCACCGGCTTCAACTCGGAGACCAGCGCCGGCCC
Organism: Streptomyces sp. NPDC048254; assembly: GCF_043201895.1. Lineage (NCBI taxonomy): Bacteria > Bacillati > Actinomycetota > Actinomycetes > Kitasatosporales > Streptomycetaceae > Streptomyces > Streptomyces sp. NPDC048254. Next base: position 170,529 of record NZ_JBICZJ010000004.1, on the reverse strand, counting down.
GGACATCCCCACCCTCGACACCCTGCGCCGGATGATGACCCCGGCCGAACTCGACACCCTCTGGAAGAACCCCGACGCCAAGCAGTACCACCGCTCGCCGTCCGCGACCTTCGGCACCCTGAAGATCTACGACGCCGCCCTCACCGGCCGCTACGGCGCCCCGAAGAGCCTCACCGACTACGTCCGCAAGGCGCAGCTCGCCCAGTACGAGAACGTCCGCGCCCAGTACGAGGCGTACGGGCGCAACCAGACCGACGCCTCCAAGCCGTCCACCGGGGTCGTCTACTGGATGTTCAACAGCGGCTGGACGTCGCTGCACTGGCAGCTGATGGACCGTTATCTCGACCAGGGCGGCGCCTACTTCGGCGCGAAGAAGGCCAACGAACCGCTGCACGTCCAGTACTCGTACGACGACCGCTCGGTGGCCGTGGTGAACAACCGGCACACGGAGGCGTCCGGGCTCACCGCTCGGGCGACGCTCTTCGACCCGGACGGCACGCAGAGGTACGACAAGACGGTCAACGGCCTCTCGGTCGAGGGCGACGGCGCGCACACCACCGCGTTCACCCTGCCGGCGTCGGTGAGCGGACTGTCCTCCACGTACCTGGCACGGCTGGTCCTGAGCGACGCGGCCGGCCGGGAGGTGAGCCGCAACGTCTACTGGCTCTCCACCAAGGCGGACACCCTCGACTGGGCCGGCACGGACTGGTACTACACGCCGACGACCGGCTACGCGGACCTGAAGGGGCTGACGTCGATGGCCCAGGTGCCGGTCACGGCCACGGCGTCGACCACGACCGCGGACGGCATGTCGACCACCACGGTGACGGTCCGCAACGCCGGTACGGACAAGACCCCGGCCCTGCTGACGGACGTCCATCTCGTCGACGCGAACGGCAGACCGGTGCTGCCGGTCCAGTGGTCGGACAACGAGGTGAGCCTGTGGCCGGGCGAGTCGGCGACCCTCACGGCCACCTACCGGACCGCCGATCTGCACGGCTCGGAGCCCCGGGTGCGGGTCTCCGGCTGGAACGCGGCGGAGCGGACGGTTCCGGCAGCCGCGCCGGAACCGTCCGCCCGGCTCAGCTCACGTTGAGCGCGGTGTCGTCGATGACGAAGGACGTCTGGAGGGTCGAACCCTCGACGCCGGTGAACGTGATGGTGGCCGTGGTGCCGGCCAGGGAGGAGACGTCGAAGCTCTTCAGCACGTACCCGGAGGCCGCGTTGAGGTTGGAGTACGTGGCCAGGGTGGTGGATCCGGCGGTCACCGTCAGCTTGTCGTAGGCGGTGCTGGTGGTGGTCTCCGCGGTGTCCACGTGCAGATAGAAGCTGAGGGTCGCGGAGCAGCCGGACGGGATGGTCACCGACTGGGACAGCGTGTCGGTGTGGGCCGATCCGTAGCCGTCGAGCCAGGCCTTGTACGAGCCGGTGCGGGCCGCCTCGCTGCTGGAGGTGGTGATGACCCCGCTGCTGGCGGTCCAGGTGGTGTTGCCGGACTCGAAGCCGGGGTTGCCGAGGAGCTGGGCGGCGGTGCAAGTGCCGCCACCGCCACCGCCTCCGCCACTGCTGCCGCCCCCGGCGAGCCAGGCGGTGGCGTTCAGGGCGAGGGCCGCGTTGGTGGCGCCGCTGTCGTTCCAGCCGTCGTACAGCGTGTTGCCGGACTGTCCGGTGCCGTCGTCGACGGGCGAGGTGTCGCCCCAGAAGGCGACGCGTCCGCTGCCGAAGGTGCTGGTGGCGAAGAAGGCACCGGTGTTGCCGGAGTAGCCGCTGCGGTAGAGGAGGCCCTTGACGGCGGAGTTGTCCGACGGCTTCAACGTCGCCGTCGTACCGTCGGCGATCAGGCTCTTGGTGACCGTGCCGAAGGAACCGTGCAGCACGGGATCGGTGCTGTCGCTGATGGCGGCCGGGTAGCCGGAGCTGACGTCGAGGGTGTCGACGGAGAAGCCGAACGGGTCGGTCGAGTCGACGCTGTTGTTCGTCATCAGGTCGTTGAAGATCTCGACCGCGTCGTAGCCGTCGTTGTTGCGGTCGGCGCCGGTGTGGTCGGAGACCATGAACAGGCCGCCGCCGTTCTTCACGAAGTTCATGATGGCCGTCTTCTCGGCGGTCGTGAACAGCGTGTTCGGCTCGGGCAGCACCAGCGCGTCGAAGTTCGACAGGTCGGTCGTCGACGAACCACCGTACGTCAGGGCGCTGGTGGCGGTCTTGAGGCTGTAGCTGCCGGTCTTCTGCAGGGCGACGCCCCATGACGAGAGCGCGCCGGTCCAGTCCGTCTCCGAGGAGGGGGACGAGTCCTGGGAGAGCGGGTCGGGCTTGCTGGTGGAGATGATCCAGTCCGCGTTGCCCGCCTCCTCGGCGTGGCCGTCGTCGAACAGGACGCGGTAGGTGGTGGCCGCGTGAGCGGGGGCGGCCGCGGTGCCGACCTGGAGGGCGGCTCCCGTGGTGAGCAGGGCGAACCCGGCCAGAGCGGTGGTGATTCTGTGGCGGGATCTGCTGGATCCAAACATCCGGCGAACCTCCATGAGGGGGTGGGGTTGAGGCGGTGGGGGCGCCAACTCTTCGCGCGTAGAACCTGGTTGAGATTTCTACACGCGTCGACTCATTGAAAGGTACATGGCATGTCGGATCGATGAACAGAAAACCGCTGTAACAACCGGAGGGGACTGCCCGCGAATTGAGCGGGCAGATTGGACTTCAGCGGAGTTCAGACGAAGAGGGGCGGACATGGAGATCTCGGGCATCATCAGTGCCATCATCATCGGTATCATCATCGGTGTGCTGGGGCGCCTGGTCGTTCCCGGCCGCCAGCACATCGGCATTCTGCTGACCATCGTCGTCGGCATCGTGGCGGCGCTGCTGGGCTCGGCGATCGCGGCCGGCTTCGGCGTGGCGGACACGAAGGGGCCGGACTGGATCGAGTGGTTCATCCAGATCGCGCTGGCGGCACTGGGAGTGGCCGCACTCGACCGGACCAGGGCACGCCGGTAGCCCGAAACGCGCCGATCACATCGCGTAGAGGTACGGCGTGGTCGTACTCAGCGCGTGGAAACCCAGCCGCTGGAGGATCGGCCGACTCATAGGAGACGCGTCCACCTGCAGATACCGGTAGCCGTGAGCCGCGGCGGCACGGGCCCGATGGGCTACGAGGGCGCGATAGACACCGCGTCCCCGCCACCCTTCCACCGTGCCGCCGCCCCACAACCCGGCGAACCGCGTCCCCGGCACCAGCTCCATACGGGCGGCGCTCACCGGCTCGTCCCCGGCCAGCGCGACGACCGCGACCAGGGTGTCGGGCTGCTGGGCGAGCCGCGTCAGCAACCGGTGCCGCAGCGACGAGCCGTCCGTGCCGAACGCCTTCTCATGGACGTCCACCACGAGATCGACGCCCACCGCGTCCAGGGCGGGCACCACCCGTACGCCGTCCGGAAGTTCGGCGTCGACAGTCAGCCCGGCGACCTCGGCGATCATCAGCGCCTCCTCCGGCTCGGGCCGGAATCCGGCCTCGATGAGCCTCGCCCCGAGGTCCGACGGGAGGTCATGGCCGTAGAGCTTCCACTCGAAGTCGCGGACCAGCCCGCGGAAGCGGTCGATCTGCTCGGCGATCGCACGCTCCGCGGTCGTCTCGTTCAGGGCCGACCAGACGACGCCGTTCCATCCCTCGCTGTCCGCCACCTGGCGCACCACGGCGCCGGCGCGCTCGATACGCGCGCCGGGACCGTCGGGCCGGGCGCCCTCGCGCATGTCACGGTCGTACAGGGCGAGCACCGCTTGATGATCCATCCGAGCACTCCACCATCCGCGCGCCACCGGGGCAACGCGATTACCCGCTCCCGCTCGGCCGCACGACCGCCAGGTACGCGGCGAGCCGGTCCCGGTTGCGGGCCAGGCAGTCGATGCGGGCCTGGATGCGCTCGACGTGTCCGCTGAGCAGCGCGGCCGTCTCCGGGGTCACGCACTCGCGCGGCGGATGGATCTGCTCGGGCCCGGAGAGATACGGCAGGATCGCGCGGATCATCTCCGTGGTCAGCCCGGAGTCGAGCAGGCCGCGGATCTGCTGGACGTCCTGGACGGCGGCCTCGCCGTAGGACCGGTAGCCGTTGTCGGCGCGGTCGGGGTGGAGCAGGTCCTGTTCCACGTAGTAGCGCAGCAGCCGGGTGGGCACGCCGGTGCGGCGGGAGAGTTCACCGATCCTCATCGCGGCCTCCACGGCGCCCGCTTGCCTTCACACCGATGTCAGGGTTCGACCATGGTCGCATGACCACCTCTTCCCAGGTCAAGGGCGCTGCGCTGCCCTGGTCCGGGCTGCTCGCCCTGTCCGCGACCGCTTTCATCGCCGTGCTGACCGAACTCCTCCCGGCCGGCCTGCTGCCCTCGATGGCCCCGGCTCTCGGGGTGTCCGAGTCCCGGGTCGGTTTCCTGGTCACCGGCTACGCGGCGGCCTCCTTCCTGGCCGCGATCCCGCTCACCGCCGCCCTGCGCGGGCTGCCGAGGCGGCCGGTGCTGAACGGTGCGCTGATCGGTCTGGCGGTGAGCGACGCCCTGGTGGCGCTGTCGTCGTCCTACTCGCTCAGCTTCGCGGCCCGGCTGCCGGCCGGGGCGATGGGCGGGACGCTGTGGGCGATGCTCGCCGGGTACGCGGCCCGCATGGTGCCGGCCGGGCTGCGCGGCCGGGCGATCGCGATCGTCCTCGCCGGGATCACCCTGGCGCTGGCGCTGGGCGTGCCCGCCGGTACGGCGCTGGCCGGTGCGGTGGGCTGGCGTGCCGCCTTCGCCGCCCTGGCCGGGTGCGCCGTGGCGCTGGTGGGCTGGGTGCGATGGCGGGTGCCCGCCTTCCCCGGTGAACCGCCGCACGCACGGGTGCCGTTCCTGAAGGCCGCGGCACGGCCGGGTATCCGCCCGGTGCTGTCCGTGACCCTCTTCCTGCTGCTCGGACACCAGGTGATGTACACCTACCTCGCGCCGTTCGCCCGGCACGCCGGGTTCGGCGGCGGCCGTACGGGCCTGCTGCTGGCGGTGTTCGGCGCGGCCACGGTCGCCGGGATCTGGGTCACGGGCGTCCTGGTCGACCGGCGTCCGCGGGCCACGCTGCTCACCGCGCTGGCGCTGTTCGCCGCCGTGCTGCTGGTCCTCGGCCGGTACGCCGGCACGCCCGCGGTGCTGGTCGGCTCCGTCGCCCTGTGGGGCATGGCCTTCGGCGGGGCACCGACCCTGATCCAGACCGCGCTGGTGAACGCCTCGGGGCCCGCCGACGCCGAGGTGGCGACCTCGCTGCAGACCACCGTCTACAACACGGGCGTCGCCGCCGGTTCGCTGGCCGACGGCCTCGCCCTGGACCGGCTGGGCGCGGCCGCGCTGCCCTGGACCGCGCTGCCGCTGGTGTCGGCCGCGCTCGTGGTCGTCGCGCTGGGCCGGCGGCACGCGTTTCCGGGCAGCCGGCCCGGCGCGGGACGCGACCGCCCGTCCGGTCAGCCGAGTTCGAGCGTCGTCACGCCGAAGACCCGCTCCAGGGCGTAGTCGCGGACCGGGCCCGTGTACATGCGGGCGGTCTCGAACGAGGGGGTGAATCCGGCCTCCTCGGCGAGGGCGACGCCCGCCGTGCTGGTCTCGGGCACGTCGACGGCGACCTGGCGGCCGGCCGCCTCGGCCACGAGGGCGGTGAACAGGGCGCGGGCGTCCTCGGCGGTGTCGGCGAACAGGGGGCCGATACGCAGGCAGTCGTGGCCGGGGCGGATCACGCCGTAGCCGGTGAGGCGGTCGCCGTCGTGGCGGACGAAGGCCCGGTGGCCGGCGCCGGTCAGCCAGGCGGCCACGAACCGCGGCCGGTCGGCCGGACCGCAGGCGTTGTCGTACGCCGTGACGGCCGGCAGGTCCGCGGCGCGTGCCGGTCGGACGCCCGCGGGGATCCCGGCGGCCGGGGCGGAACCGACGAAACGGGCGGTGCGGTAGGCCAGTTCGAACCCGGACTGGCGGTAGTTGTCCTGCTGGGCGACCACGCCGTCGAGGCCGACCGTACGGGTGCCGGCGTGCGCCAGTGCGGTCTTCCAGGTGGCGAGGCCGTGGCCGCGGCCGCGCAGGTCGGGGCGGACCAGGTACCAGCCCAGGAAGGCGTAGTCGGCGCCGTGGTTGACGACGGAGACGGCCGACACGGGTACACCGTCGACCCGGCCGATGAAGAACCCTTCGGGGTCCTGGGCGAAGAAGGCGGGGATGTCCGACAGTCCGGGATTCCAGCCCTCGTCCACGGCCCAGCCGCGGACCACCGGCCAGTCGTCGGGTGTGGCCTGGGTGACGACGAGGTCCTGGGGGGCCGGAGAGGTCATCGATGCGCTCCATTCAGCGGCTGGTCTGGGCGGCCCGGGCCGCCCGGACGGTGCGGTCGGAAAGCGCGGCGGGCGGTGCCGCGTCCGCAGCATCCTTCCTGATCACCGGGCGCCGCACCACGCCGGGATCAAGCCGTCGGCATGCGCAACAGGCGTCTTCGGCGGGCTTGTTGACCGAAACGACCCGCTGGGACGAGCGCACGGCGCAGGCCCCACCGGTCGGGGTCCGGTGGGGCCTGCAGGGACGTTTCTCGACGCGCAGCCTCGGCGGCGCGCCGGGCCGTCAGCGCATATGGCCCGGGCGGAAGCGCCGGTGCAGGACGGTCCCGGCGAGCAGCAGCGCCGCGCTGCCCGCGGCGGCGGCACCCGTGAGGTCCGTCCCGGTGTGGGCCAGCGTGGTCGTCGCGGTCGGCGGTGGGGCGGGGTCGACCGTCTTGGGGCCGGGGTGGGTCTTGACCGGGGTCGGGGCGGGCGGCTCCGGGGGCGAGGGCGGAGTCTCCGGCGTGCTCGGGTGGCCGGAGGTGTTCACCGAGGTGTTGCCGGTGGCCGGATTGAGTGCCCCGACCACGTTCACGCTGTTGCCGCTCACGTTCACCGGGAGGTCGACCGGCAACTGGATGCCGTTGCCGGAGATCACTCCGGGCGAGTCCTCCTCGGTGCCCTGCGCGTGCGCGCCGCCGGTGGTGGCCGAGCCGCCGGACTTGCCGTCACCGGCGCCGCCGCCCTCGTTCACGCAGGTGTTGCCGGCCGCCGGGTTCAGGAGCCCCACCACGTTGACGGTGTTCCCGCACACACTCACCGGGATGTGCACCGGCAGCTGAATGCCGTTGCCGGAGATCACTCCGGGCGAACCGGCAGCGACGCCGTCCGCGCCCGAGTCGGCCCAGGACGGGGCCGCCACGGCCATCGCACCGGAGGCGGCGGCGACGGCGATCACACCGTTTCGGGTAACCCGTTTCATAGGTTCCCTGCCTTCCAGACATTGTTGCGGGCGCTCGCCCGCACCGGTTAAACCGTGGCCACGCCATGCGAGTTATGGCTTATCCGCATTTCACCCCATCGAGTGACATCGATATCGAACCCGGGGCAAAACCGTGTATGAGGCCGGAAGCCGGTGATCGCGGCAGGGTACGGCACCCCGTCCCGTCCCGCTCGCCGGGAGGCGTGCCCAGCGGGACCCGCTTATGGTGATCGAAAGCCCTGTTTCCGGTCCGCCACGGAGCGTCCCTGGAGGCCCTCGATGCCGGCCATGCCCCGTAACCGGCCCGCCGTGCGTCGTTGCGCCGGCGCCGGAGCCGTCGCGCTGGCCCTGCTCGGCGCGGGGCTGCCCGCGGCCGCGGCGGCGTCGAGCGGCAAGGAGCCGGACCTGAGTCGCTTCTACCGGCAGAAGGCCCACTGGACGGCGTGCAAGGACGTGGAGCTGCCCAAGGACATGCAGTGCGCCAAGGTGACCGTGCCGCTCGACTACGCGAAGCCGGCCGAGGGCACCATCGACCTGGCGCTGTCCCGGTACCGGGCGACCGGGAAGTCACTCGGCTCGGTGCTGCTGAACTTCGGCGGCCCCGGCGGCTCGGGGGTCAGCGGGCTCGGGCAGGCCGGCAAGGACTTCATGAGCCTGACCAACGGCTATGACGTGGTCGGCTTCGATCCGCGCGGGGTCGGCCGCTCCTCCCCCGTCAGCTGCGGCGACGGCCTCGACGAGCCCTCGGACGACACGAGCACCGACAAGGTCCCCGACGTCGCCCATCCGCAGGCCCTGATGAAGATCCTCAAGCAGCTCACGGTCCGGTGCACCGAGCACTCCGGGCCCGTGCTGTCCCACATAGGCACCGTGAACGCCTCCCGGGACCTGGACGTCATCCGCCAGGCACTCGGCGACAAGAAGCTGAACTACCTGGGCTTCTCCTACGGCACCAAGCTCGGCGCGGTGTACGCGGCGCAGTTCCCGCACAAGGTGGGCCGCATGGCCCTGGACGGTGTGGACACGCTGACCGAGTCGCTGGCCGAGCAGGGGGTGGCGGGCGCCCAGGGCCAGCAGACGGCGCTGGACGACTTCCTGGACTGGTGCGTCACCGACCTGGGGTGTCCGTTCGGACAGGATCGGCGCAAGGCGGGCGAGGCGGTCGCGGAGTTGGTGCGCTCGCTGGACGAGAACCCGGTGCCGTCCGACTTCGGTGGCCCCTACTCCGGTCAGGACCTGGTGGGCGCCATCGGGCAGGGGCTGTACGGCAGGGAGCTGTGGCCGCTGCTGGAGCGGGCGCTGGGCTCCCTGATCGAGGACGGTGACACCCGGGGAGTGCAGAACATGGCGTCCGGCGGCTACGCCCTCCCCGTCGGGCAGCGCCGCGGCAGCGGGCTGGTGGACAGGGCCGACATCCCCGTGGACAACCTGTCGGCCGCCCTGATGGCCGTCAACTGCGCCGACGACCCCGACCGGCCGAGCGCCAAGCGGCTCACCCAGGACGTCGACCGGCTCGGCAGGGAGTACCAGCAGGCGTCCCCGATCTTCGGCAGGTTCCGGCTGACCCAGGTGCTGCTCTGCTACGGCCGGCCGCGCGGCACCGACTTCATCCGCGACAAGGTGAAGGACGTGCCGTCCGCCCCGATTCTGCTGGTGGGCACGCGCGGCGACCCGGCGACGCCGTACCGCTGGGCGCTCGAGACGGCGAAGCGGCTCGGGCCGTCGGCCGTGGTGCTGGACAACCGGGGCGACGGCCACACCGGGTACACGTCCTCCAAGTGCGTACACGGCAAGGTCGACGACTTCCTGCTGTACGGCACGATGCCGGCCGACGGCAGCTCCTGCCCGGCCGACGCCGACGTCCGCGGCGCCGGCACCGGCTCGTCGGGCTGAGGCTCAGGACAGGGTCAGCTCGGGGCTGTAGAGGTCGAGCCAGTGCGCCAGGTCGAGGGTGCGCTCCAGGCCGCGCCGGGCGACCTGGCTGCTCAGCCCGGTCCGGTGGGCCGCACGGTCCACCTTCTCGCGGTCGACGAGGTCGAAGACCCGGTGGTCGGGCCGGGTCAGCAGGTCCTTGACCTGGTCCTGGAGGGCCCGGCCGTACTCCGGGTCCTGGGTGGACGGGTAGGGGCTCTTGACCCGGTCGTACACGGACTGCGGGAGGACGTCCCGGGTGGCCTCCCGGAGCAGGGTCTTCTCGCGGCCGTCGAAGGACTTCAGGGCCCAGGGCGCGTTGTAGAGGTACTCGACCAGCCGGTGGTCGCAGAACGGCACCCGGACTTCCAGGCCGACGGCCATGCTCATCCGGTCCTTGCGGTCGAGCAGCATGCGGACGAAGCGAGTGAGGTGCAGATAGCTCATCCGGCGCATCCGGAACTCGAAGTCGCTCTCCCCGTCGAGGCGTTGGACGCCGGTGACGGCGGAGTGGTAGCCGTCGGCGATGTAAGACTCCAGGTCGAGGGACTTGGTGAGGTCGCTGCGCAGTACGTCGGTGTCGTCGCCGAAGTGCCGGCCGGCCAGGTACAGCCAGGGGAAGGTGTCGGCGTTGCGGGCGTCCTCGTCGAAGAACTGCAGGTAGCCGCCGAACACCTCGTCGGCGGACTCCCCCGACAGCGCGACGGTGGACTGGTCGCGGACGGCCCGGAAGAGCAGCAGGAGCGAGGCGTCCATGTCCCCGAACCCGGCCGGCAGGTCACGGGCCCGGATCACCCGCTCGCGGACAGCGGGGTCGGCGAGGCTGTTCACGTCCAGGACGATGTCCTGGTGGTCGGTGCGGGCGAGCCGGGCCACGTCGTGCACGAAGGGCGTGTCGGGGGTGCCCCGCAGTTCGTCGGCGACGAAGTTGTCGGTCTGGCCGACGAAGTCGACGGCGAAGCTGCGGACCTTCTCGCCCTGCACGGCGAGCTGTTGGGCGGCCAGGGCGGTCATGGCGGAGGAGTCGAGGCCGCCGGAGAGCAGGGTGCAGCGGGGCACGTCGGCGACCAGCTGGCGGCGCACGATGTCGTCGAGGAGCTCGCGGACGGTGGCCACGGTGGTGTCGCGGTCGTCGGCGTGCGGGCGGGTCTCCAGCCGCCAGTAGGTCCGGGTGCGCAGTCCGTGGCGGTCGACGGTGACGACGGTGCCGGGTTCGACCTCGCGCATGCCCTCCCACACGGCGTGCCCGGGGGTCTTGACCATGGTGAACAGCTCGCGCAGCCCGTCCAGACCGACCCGGGGGCGCACCAGCGGGTTCGCCAGGATCGCCTTCGGCTCGGAGCCGAACAGGACGCCGTCCGGGGTCGGGTACAGGTAGAACGGCTTGATGCCCATACGGTCGCGGATCATCACGAGCTTGTCGTGGCGGCCGTCCCAGACGGCGAAGGCGTACATGCCGTTCAGCCGCTCGGCGACGGTGTCGCCCCACTCCACATAGCCGCGGAGTACGACCTCGGTGTCGGAGTCGGTGGTGAACTCGTGGCCGCGGTCGGCGAGTTCGCGGCGCAGCTCGGTGAAGTTGTAGGCCTCGCCGGAGTAGACCATCGCGACGGTGCCGTCCGGGGTGCGGACGGTCATGGGCTGGTGACCGCCGGGCAGGTCGATGATCGCGAGCCGGCGGTGTCCCAGGGCCGCGGGGCCCTCGCTCCAGGTACCCCGGTCGTCGGGACCGCGGCAGGCCATGGTCTCCGTCATTGCATCCAATGCGCGCGTCTCGGTGGTGAGGTCACGGTCGAAGGAGACCCAGCCGGTGATGCCACACATGCGTTACCTCCTGCTGCCGGTCCCCCGGACAACACCCGCCACCTGCGGTTCCACGACGAAAGGCGATTGCCCGAGCGAACCACTTGTATTCAGCACCTATATAACGAGCGTGCGCCCGGGACCCGCGCCGGTCAACCTGGCCGTAACACGGACGGCCGCCCCGCCTCACTCTTTCGGCCGCGCTTTGCCCGCACGAGGCCCGCGAACCCGCCCCGCACCGGGCCCCGCCCGCCCGGAACAGGCCAACCGCAAAAACTTCCCCAAACGGAACCGGCGCCGCGGTTTTCACCGGGCGCCGGTCACCTGCCGCTCTCGCTGTCGCGTCCTCGCGCTACGCGTCCGCGCGCTCCACGCGCACCGGCACCACCGTCAGGAACCGGTCCAGCGCCGCCGTCAGCTCGGCCGGCCGCTCCACGGGAAGCTCATGGCCGGCGTCGATGATCCGGACCTCGGCGTCCGGGTAGGCCTTGGCCATCCGCAGCATCTGCCCGACCGGCAGCTGGACGTCGTGGTAGCCGTGCACCATCAGGGTGGGCGCGGCGATCTCCCCCGCCCGGTCGAGGACGTCGAAGGCCCGCATGGCCCCGTACAGCGTCATGACGACCTCGCGCGGGGTGCCCGCGGAGGCGCGGACGTACCCGCGTATCTCCTCACGGGGGTATCCCGGAGCGAAGGCGCGCTGGATGTTGGCGGCGACGAACAGCTTGAACGGCACGAGGGTGGAGGCCGCCATCAGCAGGCCGCGGCCGCGGCTGTACGTCATCTTGCCGATGGAGTTGACCAGCACCATCCGCTCGACCCGCTCGGGATGGGTGAGCGCGAGGGTCTGGGAGATCATGCCGCCCATGGAATGACCGACGGGGACGAAACGATCCACCTCGAGATGGTCGAGAAGGGCGACGACGTCCTGGGAGAGCTCGGCGATCGTCTTCACACCGGCCCCGGTGCTCTCGCCGTGACCGCGCAGGTCGAGACGGATCACCCGGCGGTCCTCGGCGAAGTGCGCCATCTGGTGGTCCCAGCGGTGCCGGTCGGCGGTCCAGCCGTGGATGAACACCAGGGGCGCGGCGGCGCCGTCCCGGGGGCCCTCGTCGTCGTACGTCAGCGCCGCTCCGTCGACTTCGAGCTGCGGCATGGGGGCCTCCTGGGGCGCGATCCGGTTACTGCCGGGTACGGTAACCGGCCGCCCCGCCCACCGTCATCGGGCAGCCGGCCTCAACACGGTTACAGCGTGCCTCTGATGGCCGCCACCACCGCCTCGGCGTCGTCCGCGGACACCGCGAGCCGGGCGAAGGGCGCGGACGGGGCCAGGTCGACCAGGACGACCGGACCGTGTTCGTGGACGGCGACGAAGTCCCGGCCGCCCGGATACCTCCAGGCGCCGACGCAGAACCGGTCGGGCAGGAAGTGGCCGGGGTGCGGTTCGCCGCGCAGCACCCGCCACCAGTCGGGCTCCACCGTGGCCCCGCGCACCTGCGCGAGCGGCACCCTGAGCCCGCGGCGGTGGGCGAGCAGCCGCTCACGCCCTCCCAGACGGACGACGACCTCGTCACCGTCGACGGTCAGCCGGGCCATCGCGCTCACCTCCACCACTCACCGGACGAATCCCGCTGCGTGACTCCCGTTGGGTTGATTACCCCAAATGCCGCAATGGCGAATCGGCTCTATGGTGCTGGTATGGAGCACGCACTCAGTCCTTCGACCCTCGCCGAGCTGCGCCGCCCGCGCCCCTACCCCGCCGTCTCCGTGCTGACGCCGACGCACCGCCGCGAGCCAGACAACGCCCAGGATCCCGTCCGGCTGCGCAATGTCGTGGCCGAGGCGAAGAAGCAGCTGGAAACCGATCCATCGGTCACCCGGGAGCGCCGTAGCGACCTCTTCGACCAGCTCGACCGGGCCCTCGCCGAGGTCGATCTCGCGCATGCCGAGGACGGCCTGGTGATCTTCGCCGCGCCGGGTGAGCACCAGGTGTGGTCGCTGGCCCGCAGCGTGCCCGAGCGCGTGGTGCTCTCGGACACCTTCCTCACCCGCAACCTGGTCTCGGCCCAGGCCTCCGAGCGGCCGTTCTGGGTACTGTCGATCTCGGCCGACCGCATCACACTGTGGAACGGCGGGATCGACCGGGTCACCGAGAGCCAGGCCGGAGGCTTCCCGATGACCCGCAGCCAGGAGAACTTCGACGCCGAGCGGCTCCAGCGCATCGGCGACATGCCCAGCACCTTCCGCGACGAGGACACCAAACGCTTCCTGCGGGACGCGGACACCATGATGGCCGCACTGCTGCGTGAGCAGCCGCGGCGCCTGTACGTCACCGGTGAGCAGGCCGCGCTGTCCCTGTGGGAGGAGTTCGGCAACGTCGCCAGGTTCACCATCCCGGTGCAGCACGGCGGACTCACGCACGCGGGCCCTGAGGCCGTGTGGCAGGTGATTCAGCCGCTGCTGGACGCGGACTCCCGCCGCAACACCGCGTCGGTGACCCGGGAACTGGAATCGGCACGCGGTCACAGGACGTTCGCGGCCGGTGTCGACGAGGTCTGGCAGAGCGCCCGTGAGGGCCGAGTCCGGCTCCTCGCCGTCGAGGAGAACTACCGCACGACCGTCCGTGACGACGGCGACCACCTCGTCCCGGCCGCGAGCGGCGACCTCGACGCCCGCGACGACATCGTGGACGAGATCGTCGAGCAGTGCCTGGAGACCGGCGCCGACGTCCGCTTCGTCCCGGACGGCACGCTGGGCGACGAGAACGGCATCGCCGGGGTGCTGCGGTACTGACGAACCCGCTCACTCGGCCGACGTCTAGGCTCTGCAGCGTGATCATCGGCTGAGAGGGAGTGTGGGCGTGGCTGAGCTGCTGGGCGTCGCGGTACTGGGTGCCGGACACATGGGCGCCGACCACATACGACGGCTCGATCAAGTAGTGAGCGGTGCGAGGGTGGCGGCGGTGGCCGACCCCGACCTGGACCGCGCCAAGCAGGCGGTGGCCGGCCTCGACGGGGTCACCGTCCACGCGGATCCGCTGGCCGCCCTGGACGCGCCCGGTGTCGAGGCAGTGCTGATCGCCTCGCCCGGCCCGGCGCACGAGGAGCCGCTGCTCGCGGCCTTCAGCCGCGGGCTGCCGGTGCTGTGCGAGAAGCCCATGGTGCCGGACTCCACAGGTGCGCTCCGGGTCGTGGAGGCCGAAGCCGGGCTCGGCCGCAGGCTGGCCCAGATCGGGTTCATGCGCCGTTACGACGCCGAGTATCAGCGGCTGAAGTCCCTGCTGGACGGCGGCGGCCTGGGCCGGCCGCTGATGCTGCACTGCACCCACCGCAACGTGTCCTCGCCGCCCGGCTTCACCAGCGCCATGCTGATCAACAGCTCGGTCTCGCACGAGATCGACGCGGCCCGCTGGCTGCTCGGCCAGGAGCTGACCGCGGTGACCGTGCTGCGGCCGAAGCCGTCCTCCGGCGCCCCGCAGGGGCTGCTCGACCCGCAGCTGGTGCTCTTCGAGACCGACGGCGGCGCCCTCGTCGACGTCGAGGTCTTCGTCAACTGCGGATTCGGCTACCAGGTGCGCTGCGAGGCGGTCTGCGAGCGGGGCAGCGCCCGGATCGGCGAGGACCACACCATGCTGGTCACCTCGGCGGGCGCGGCCCGCGAGGAGGTGCCGCAGGACTATCTGGTGCGGTTCGCCGACGCCTACGACCGCGAGGTGCAGTCCTGGGTGGACGCCACCCGGCAGGGCCGGGTCACCGGACCGAGCGTCTGGGACGGCTACGCGTCCTCCGTCGTCGCCGAGGCCGGGGTCCGGGCGCTGGAGTCCGGTGGCCGTACGACCGTCGAACTCGCCCCGCGTCCGGACCTGTACGACTGATACGCCTGATTGGTCAGCCGCTGACGCTCGCGGAGCCCGTCTCCAGGTGACCGGTGAACCGACGCGACCAGGTCGCGTCGGAGTCCACCGTGACCGTGAAGTCGTACCAACCGCCCTGGTAGGCGACGGCGTTGAAGTAGTCCTCGGCCGAGGCACCGGCCGCGACCTGATAGGTCCAGGGGCCGTCGGTGCGGTAGTTGTTCGAGGTGATGGTGAACTTCACCGAAGCCGAGCCCGAGTTGGTCATCCTGAACCAGACGGCGAGCTTGCCGGTGCCGGGCTCCACGGTGTAACGGGTGCTCACCTCGGCCGACTTGCCGGCTTTGGTGGCGTCGCCCTGGAAGCGGCGCAGGAAGCGGTTGGGGCCGACCATGCTCAGGTCGTACTTGCCGGCGCCGTACCCCGTGCCGATTTCGAAGTAGTCGGAGGCGGTCCCGCCCGCGGCCACCGTGTACTGCCAGGGCGTGGTGTCCCGGTAGGCGTTCGGGTGCAGGGAGAAGTGCGCCGCCCGGGTGGCCGGAGTGCCCTGGTAGGGGTGCTCGGAGAAGGCCTGGTTGGCGACCGCCCAGGAGACCTGCGGGAGGGTGCCCGCGACGGCGTCGGCCCTGATGGCCGCGGCGATGTCGTCGGGGGTGGAGCCCGTCACCCTGGGGACCGAGGCCATGCCCCGGTCGTACAGCGGATTGCCCGCCTTGGCGCCGGCGAAGTTCTTGAAGTAGGCGCAGCCGTTGTCCCCGTAGTTGTCCTGGGCGTTCTGGTAGACCTTCCAGGTCACTCCGGCGTTCTGCAGGGCCTCGGCGTAGTTCTGCCAGGTCAGGCCGGACTCGCCGCCGCCGTCGTAGCCGGCGGGGTCGACCTTGCCGCTCCACAGGTAGGTGCGGTTGGGGCCGGTGGCGCTGAGGGTGGAGCAGAAGTAGGCGTCGCAGATCGTGTAGTTGTCGGCGAGCGCGTAGGGGAAGGGGATGTCGGAGCGGTCCAGGTAGCCGAGGGACCGCACGTTGCCGACTCCCGCGACCCAGTTGTCCAGACGGCCCTTGTTCCAGGCGGAGTGCTGGGAGGACCAGGAGTGCGGCAGGTCGCCGTTGCACTGGGCTAGGGTCTCGCCGTCCTGGCCGCCGGCGTCGGGGGTGGCGCTGAGCTTCCAGGGATACTGGCGGCCCGAGCCGTTGGGCTGGTTGAAGACCGGATAGCCGCCGCTCAGGATGATACCGCTGCGGTCCGCGAAGCCGCGGACGCCCTTGAGGCGCCCGAAGTAGTGGTCGAAGCTGCGGTTCTCCTGCATCAGGATGACCACGTGCTTCACGTCCGAGATCGTGCCGGTCGCCGTGCTCTGGGCCGCGGCCGCCGTCCGTGGGCCGGCGGTGCTCACTGCCATGCCCGCCGCCACGGAAGCGCCCAGTCCCACGAAGCCTCTTCGGCTGATCGGTGTCATTCGCCCCGTCCTCGTCACGGGTGTGCCCCTGTGGCCTACCGCGCGCAAGGGTGCACGGGGCGTTCATCAGGGTCCGGACCGGAGCGGTGAGGCGGAGTGAACAGAAGTCAAAGTACGCGTCGGTAGCGCCGGATCCCTCTCACACTCCCCCGAACAGCGTGCTCAGCCCCCGCTCCACGACCGCCTCGACGTCCTCCTCCCCCGGCGCCACCAACTCGTGGGTGCGCTGCAGGAAACGGACGAGCGCCTGGGTGTCGAACTGCAGCAGGGCGAGCCCGTGCGGCGAATGGAACTCCACGGCCGTACGACCCCGGCCGCAGGGCCAGATGTGCACGTCCCCGCGCCCGGCGGGGACATCGAGACCCTGGTCAAGCAGCGAGCGCGCGAAGGTCCAGGTGACTTCCTCCCCGCCGAGGGTGACCTCGGCGGGGAAGTCGACGAACACGGCCAGCGGATCACCGGAGGTGTACCGGAGCGTGGCGGGCACCGGGACCTCCTGGTCCTCGGCGGTGATCAGCCGGGCGCGGGCAGCTTGCTCGAAAGTGATGTCCATGCCTGTAGGACTCCACAGGTGCCCCTCGCATGACGCGAAATCCGGACAGAGTTGCCGCGGTTGGCCGAGACCGCGACACTGCGAACACAGGCGCGTCGAACAGTCGCCCGAGCGCGACACGAACACCCTTGAAAATAGGTCAAGTCGCGTAGACCGCCTACGACTTGCCCCACACGACCGCGTACGTCTTTCAGGGCGGTCCACCAGCCCCTGAAGACTCTGGCATATGTCAGAAGCACCACCGTATCGTGTGTTGCCAAATCCCTTACGGGGCGTCGCAGGCTGTGCAACAGTCGTAACCGGTCCCCCGCCCGTCCTGGCCGTACCGTCCCCGCATCGGAGTGCGTCATGCCGTCCCATGTCTCCGCGGACCGCCCCGCCGCCCAGCCGCCCGGGCGCGGCTCGGTCGAGGCGTTGATATCGCAGACGCGGCGGCTCAAGGGCGATGTGGACGCCGTACGACGGGACACCCGGAGCGACGGTTCGGACCCCCGGGACCGCTGGCAGCGCGCGCTGTACGACCTGGCACTGCATCAGCTCAACGATCTGGACGAGCACCTGGCGCAGCTGCGGGACGGCCCCGCGGCGCTGCCGCCCGGCCCGGACGCCGGGCCGGTGCGTCCCCCGGCACCGGCCGGCATCCCGCACGGTTCGCTGCTCAGCCGGGTCGGCAGCGCGGAGTGGAACCTCCTGACGGACGAGGCCAGTTGGTCCGGCGAGCTCTACCAGATCCTCGGCCGCGACCCGGCCGCGCCCGCGCTCACCCTCGACGAACTGCCCGCCCTGGTCCTGGACGAGGACCGGCCCGGGCTGACCGCGATGGTCACCGACTGCCTGGTCGACGCCAAGCCGATCGACGGCGAGTTCCGCGTCCTGCGGCCCGACGGGAACGTGCGGACCGTGCACATGATGGGCGAGCCCGTGCTCGGCGGCGACGGCAGTACCGCCTCGATGTGGGCCGTGCTGCGGGACGTCAGCGAACTGCGGCGCAGCCAGCGCACGGTGCGCGAGACCCGCGACTCGATGCGGCACCAGCGCCGGCGGGACCAGACCGAGCAGCGGCTCGCGGCCGAACTGCAGGAAGCCGCGCTGCCGCCGGGGCGCGGCGCGCTGCGGCTGCCACACCGCGGCCCGGGCACCCTCGACGCCGCCGCCCACTACCTGCCGTCCGGGGCCAGCGCCCTGCTCGGCGGCGACTGGTACGACGCGCTGGAGCTGCCCGACGGCGACACCCTGCTCAGCGTCGGCGACCTCACCGGACACGGTGTCGCCGTCGCCTCGGGCATGACGATGCTGCTGGGCGCCGTACGCGGGATGGCGATGGCCGGTGCCCAGCCGGGGCAGCTCATGTCCCTGCTCAACCAGTTGCTCGACGCCACCGTGCAACCCGCGCTGGGCAGCGCCGTCTGCTGCCGCTACCGCCCCACGACCCGCACCCTGACCTGGGCGCAGGCAGGACACCCCGCCCCGCTGCTGTTCCGCGACGGGACGGGGTGCGTGCTGAGCGCGCCGGACGGCGTCCTGCTCGGCGCCACCTCGGGAGCCGGTTACGGGCAGGCCGAAGTGGCCCTGGAACCCGGCGACCTGCTCCTGCTGCACACCGACGGGCTGTTGCCCGGGCACAGCGCGGCGGACTCCCTGGACCGGCTCCTCGGGCTGTCCCCGCGGTTCGGGGCGGCACGCACCGCCCAGGACTGTGTCAGGGCCGTGATCGAGGAGTTCGGCGAGACCGAGCGCGAGGACGAGGCCTGCGTACTCATCGCCAAGGTGAGTGAATAGGGGCGGCTGCCGCCACCCGGATCAACCAGTGCGCATGGATGCGCACAGGCCCCTACGCCTGTGCGCTGTTGTTCGTCCCCCTGTTCCTGGCCTTGGGCAGGGCGAGCTTGATCTCCTCCCGCAGTTCCTGGATCTTCGGGTAGCCGGCGTATTCGGCGGTGAGCCGGTACATCTGGCGCAGCCGGTCCCAGGTGCGGTGAGAGGAGTTGGATCCCATCGACATCAGGGCCAACCGCGCGTAGTGGCCCGCCTGTTCGGGGTCGTCCGCGATGAAGCAGGCGGAGGCCATGGAGAGGAAGTCGAAGATCTTCGACCGCTCCTGCTTGCCGTCGGCCCTGAGCGTCAGGGCCTTCTCCGCATAGTGCCGGGCGTGCACGGCCGCGCTCGGGTCATGGTCGGCCAGCGTGCGGTAGGCCAGGGCCTGCATGCCGTACAGATCCGCCTCGTTGAACATCTGCATCCAGCTCGGCGGCGGCACGTCGCTGAGGTCCGAGACGAAGAGGCTCTCCGCCTGACCGAGGGTTCGGCGCATCGCCTGGCCCTTGCCCATCGACGCCTGCGCCCACGCCTCGACGGTGTGGAACATCGCCTGGGTGCGCGGCAGCACCTCGTGTCCCGAGCCGGACTGGGCGAGTTTCATCAGGTCGAGTGCCTCGTCGGGCCGGCCGATGTGCACCATCTGGCGAGCCGCCCTGGAGAGCGCCTCCCCGGCACGCGGCCGGTCACCGCCCTCACGGGCCGCGTGGGCGGCGATGACGAAGTACTTCTGGGCCGTGGGCTCCAGGCCGATGTCATGTGACATCCAGCCCGCGAGGACGGCGAGGTTCGCGGCGACGCCCCACAGGCGCCGCTGCAGATGGTCGGGGTGACGGTAGGCGAGCATGCCGCCCACTTCGTTGAGCTGTCCCACCACGGCCTTGCGCTGCAGCCCGCCGCCGCGGGCCGCGTCCCAGGCGCGGAACACCTCGACGGAGCGCTCCAGTTCCTCGATCTCCTCGGACCCGATGGGGGCGGCCTCGTAGCGGTCGAACCCAGCGGGGTCGGCGTGCAGAGGGTCGTCGAGGACGGGGGCGTCGGCCTTCAGGGTGGGGTCGGTGTGCAGCCACTCGTACATGGCGCTGCTGAGTACGGATCCCGCGGTGAGCGCGGCACCCGCGCCCACCAAGCCGCGTCGGTTGAGCATGAGGTCCATTCCCGTGAATTCGGTGAGGACCGCGGCGGTTCGTTCGGGCGCCCACGGCATGCCGTCGGGATGTTCCACGTTCCCGTCGTCCGGCCGTTTTCCCGTACGCCCGTGCCGTACCAGACCGAGGTCCTCGATGGTCACGACACGACCGAGACGCTCGGTGAACAGGGCCGCCAGCACCCGCGGCACCGGATCGCGCGGGATCTCTCCCGTGTCGATCCACCGCCGCACCCGGGAGGTGTCGGTCGCCAGCTGGGGGTGGCCCATGGCCGCCGCCTGCCGGTTGACCAGCCTCGCGAGTTCACCCTTGGACCAGCCGGCCAGGCCGAACAGGTCCGAGAGGCGGGTGTTGGATTGTCCGCTCACGTCAAGCCCCCAGGTTCTCGGCTGAGTTGACAGTAGCCCGGTGACGATTGCCGGGCGACTATTCGCCACGGTTCGCCAGGGTGCGCCAGATGGTGTGCCACTGGGCAATGGGTGTCAGGTAGGAACGCGCCACCCCGACCCGGTCGCCACTCGACGGGCACACTCCCCAGGGTGTGTCCGGGCGGCCGGGCCGGGTGGGCGCCGAGGACCTCTCGCAGGACTTCTCAGGCAGGCACCGCAGGTACACGAAGGGATCTGTATCGCCCATGTACGCAGCATCGTCCTCCGTGTCCGCCCCGCCCCGGACGCTGCGCCCCCGCCCGGCGGGCAGCGGACCCTATCTCGACCCCGCACGTACCGGGGCCGCCGTACCGGTCGTGGGCCGGCCACGGCGCCCCGCGGCTCCGGGCACCCAACCGCTCAGCGGGAGACTCGACTTGTCCGGCCCCCAGGGCGCACAGCTGCGCACCGCGATCGCGTCGGTGCACCGGATCTGCCCGGAGTTCGCTCCGGTGCAGGTGCTGCGGCGCTCCGGGCGGTCCGTGATCCTCGTCGGGACGACGGGGCGCAGCACGGCCGTAGCCAAGTGTCTACTGGACCACTCCCCCGCCTGGGCGGAGCGGATCCGCCACGAAATAGCGGCATACCGCTCGTTCGTCCGGCACCGGCCGCCGATCCGGGTGCCGAGGCTGATCGCGGCGGATCCGGACAACTGCACGCTGGTGATCGAGCGGATGCCCGGCCGGGTGGCGGCGGTACAGCGCCACCCGGCGGAGGCTCCGCCCCGGGCGGACATCCGGGCCGCCCTGGGCGCGATCTGCCGGCTGAACGCCTGGCGGCCCCCGGCGGGCACCTTCGACGCTCCGGTGGACTACGCGGCCCGAATCTCCCGGTACCACGAGCTGGGTCTGCTCACCGACCGGGACATGGGTGACCTGCAGAAGCTGCTGCACGGCATCGCGGTCGCGGCGGGCCGGCAAGGGATGGGCCAGTTCTGCCACGGAGACGCCCTGCTCTCGAACATCCTGCTCTCACCGGCCGGTCCAGTGCTGGTGGACTGGGAGCACGCGGGCTGGTATCTGCCGGGGTACGACCTGGCGACGCTCTGGTCGGTTCTCGCGGACGCCCCGGTGGCGCGTCGTCAGATCAGCCAGATCGCCCAGTCGGCGGGGCCCGCGTCCCGGGACGCCTTCCTGGTGAACCTGATGCTGGTCCTCACCCGGGAGATCCGGACCTACGAGACCGCCGTGCAGCGTTCGATGCACGACGCGACCCCGGCGGCACAGGGTATGGCCCACCCGGGTGCCGCGCCGACCGGCGAGGAACAGCGGCTGCTGCTCCGGCGGCTGCACGACGACTGCCAGCTGGCCCGCCGGGCTGTGCGCGCGGCGGTCGGCACTCGCTGACGGGGACGGGAAATCCGCGGTGCGTTCAGGGCAACCGTGCACCGCGGATTTCTCGGGTGGCCGTACCGCTCACTGGTGTACGCCACTGACGCCGCGCAGGCCGGGGAACCTCCACCACGAAACTCCCACGATCATCGTATGACATGGGAATTCTCCCCTACTGGGCATGATTGACGGATCGTCGGCAAGCCGGTACCACTGAGCCACGCTCAGCCCCCGCACGCCCCGTCGCGCTCGATCGCCCCAGGAGGCCGCATTGCGAGGATCCGTCACCGAGCCAGCGCCCACGCGCGGCGGCAGACACATGCGGAGGGCGGCGGCCGCCGCCGTCGGCTCCGCGGCACTGCTGTTGCCGTTGCTGGGTGC
Source organism: Streptomyces sp. NPDC048254 (assembly GCF_043201895.1). Classification (NCBI taxonomy): domain Bacteria; kingdom Bacillati; phylum Actinomycetota; class Actinomycetes; order Kitasatosporales; family Streptomycetaceae; genus Streptomyces; species Streptomyces sp. NPDC048254. The sequence continues at coordinate 148,572 of NZ_JBICZJ010000004.1, read as the reverse complement.
CGCTCCGCCCCCCGGCGGGACCGCGTCGTCCGCCGGACTGCTCCAGCGTGCGTTCGCGTCCGCCGCGACCGAGTACCACGTGCCGCAGAGCGTTCTGCTGGCCGTCTCCTATCTCCAGTCCCGCTGGGACACCCATGACGGCGCGCCGAGTGTGACGGGCGGCTACGGCCCGATGCACCTCACCGACGCGCGCACCGCGCTGGCCACCAGCACCGAGCACTTCGCCAACGGCACCGAGGACGCCCGCGGCGACAGTGCCCGTCCGGCCCTGCACCCCAGCGCCAAGGTGCCGGCGGACTCCGCGCTCCCGGCCCGTCTCAAGACCCTCCTCCGGGCCGCCCGGCTGACCGGCATCCCGGCGGGCGAGCTGCGCACCGATCCGGCGTCGAACGTGGCCGGCGGCGCCGCCCTGCTCGCGGCCGCCCAGCGGTCCCTGCACCAGCCGCTCAGCGCCGACCCGGCCGACTGGTACGGCGCGGTCGCCCGCTTCTCCGGCGCCGGCGACTCGGCGACCGCGGCGGCGTACGCGAACGACGTGTTCGACGTCCTCCACACGGGCCAGGAACGCACCACGGACGAGGGAGAGCGCGTCGCCCTCGCCGCCCAGCCGGATCTGAAGGCCGACACCGCGCAGCTGAAGCTGACCGGGCTGCGCACGGTGGCGGCGGACGACACGGAATGCCCGACAACGGTGTCGTGCGAATGGATCCCGGCGCCCTACGAGGAGTTCGGGGACAACGACTACGGCAACCACGACGTCGGCGACCGGCCGGACTCGCAGAGCATCAGGTACATCGTCATCCATGACACGGAGGGCGCCTGGGACGGGACCATCAACCTGGTCCAGGACCCGACCTATGTGTCCTGGAACTACACCATCCGCTCCACCGACGGTCTGATCGCCCAGCATGTCAAGGCGAAGGACGTGGCCTGGCACGCGGGCAACTGGTACATCAACGCCAAGTCGATCGGTATCGAGCACGAGGGTTTCCTCGCCGCGCCGGACGCCTGGTACACGGAGGCGATGTACCGGTCGTCGGCCCGGCTGGTGAAGTACCTGACCACCGAGTACGGCATCCCGCTGGACCGGCAGCACATCCTCGGCCACGAGAACGTGCCGGGGCCGACCACCTCCACCATCCCCGGGATGCACACCGACCCCGGCCCGTACTGGGACTGGCGGCACTACTTCGAGCTGCTGGAGCACCCCTTCAAGCGCACGGCGGGCAAGAAGGGCGGTCTGGTGACGATCCTGCCGGACTACGCCACGAACCAGCCGACGTACACCGGCTGCGTCACCAGCGGCCAGCCGTGCGCCGCGCACGGTTCCGGCGAGGTACGGCTGTACTCCGACCATGACGAGAGCTCGGCCCTGATCAAGGACATCGGCCTCGGCAGGACGCCCACGACCGACGTCAACGATCTCTCCTCGCGGGTCTCCACCGGCCAGCAGTACGCGGTGGCGGACACCTGGGGTGACTGGACCGCGATCTGGTACCTGGGGCAGAAGGCCTGGTTCAGGAACCCGGCGAAGGCGCCGACGGCGGTGACCGCGACAGGGCTGGTGGTGACGCCGAAGGCGGGGCTGACCAGCATCCCGGTGTACGGCCGTGCCTATCCGGAGGCGGCCGCGTACCCCTCCGGGGTGCCCGCGCAGGCGGTGTCGGCGCTGCCGTACACCGTCCCCGCGGGCCAGGAGTACGTGGTCGGTGACGCGGTGCCGGGCGAGTACTACTACGCGGTCACCTTCGACACCGCATCGCACCGGGTCGTGGTCGGCAAGGACCTGTACTACGAGATCCAGTACGGCCACCGGGTCGAGTTCGTCCGCGCGGCCGACGTGACGGTGGCGCCCGCCGGCCGGTGGGGGCGGCGGTAACCGTCGTCAGCCCTGCTGGAACAGCTCCGCCGGGAGTGGTTTCAGCAGGGCGTACAGGTCGTCCGTGATCGGGCGGTCCCAGGCGGCGATGGTCACGAGGACGCCGTCGCTGCGGTCGAACTGGACGCAGGAGATCCGGCTCTCGGAGAGCTTGAGGCGGCGGACGATCAGCAGGTTGTCGCCTTGGAGGACCGGCATGTCCTCGGTGCCGACGACGGTGACGTCCTCGTCGTTCTCCAGCGCGAGCAGGAGCTGGCCGACCTCGAAGGGGACCTCGTTCTCCGCGACCTCGCGGGCCGGGGAGCCCTCGGGGAGGTTGCCGATGATCATCGCGGGGCCGCGGCCGCCGAAGAGGTCGTAGCGCAGGAAGACGCCCTGGCAGGTGCCGTCGGGGGCGGGCAGCAGCCCGGCGCCGAGGTTGCCGGGCCAGTCGCCCGGGTCCATGGCCAGTACGTCGAAGTCGGGGCCGGCGGGAGTGGCGCTGCGGCGACGGAGGAACGACATGCGGTCCATGGTACGGGTCGGCGGCGCCGGGCTGGGCCGAAGGCGCCGGGGCAGGTGGCGGTGGTGCGGTGGGGGCGGCGCCGTTGTGGCTGTTCGCGCCCGCGCGGCGGAGCCGCATATCAGATACAGCCCCGCGCCCCTTGGCATGCCGGCCCGGCGTCTGCTACAGAGCCGCCGCCTCCGTCGCCACCAGCTTGGCTCGTGCCTCGTCCGCCAGGCCGTCCGCCCCGCACCCCTCCGCCGTCTCCAGGCCCCTGCGAAGGTAGTCGGCGTCCTGGAGTTCCGTGCCCAGGGCTACCAGCGCGCAAGCCAGTTCGTAGGCTGCCGGAGAGCGTTCCAGGTGGGTCACCGCCTCCTTCAGGTAGGTCAGGCGGGCGGGGCCCGTCGTGACCTCCGCCGCGGTGCGCAGGGCCTGGCCGATCGCCGAGGGGGCGCCGAACTGGCGGGCGCGGCCGACCGCTTCCAGGGCCGTGGCAAGGGCGCGGTCGGGTGTGTCGTGGCTCTCGGCGCGGGCCAGATGGAGCTGCCAGGGGCACCACGCGGGGTTGCGGATACCGCGTGGTTCGAGGCGGCGGCCCGCGGCCGCCAGCTCGGCCGCCGCGTCCTGGGTGAGGCCGCGGGCGAGGAGCAGCTCGCCGTACACCGTCTGGGCGTCGGGGAAGACCACGGCCGCCGGGAAGGGCTCGTGGAAGGAGTGGTCCTCCGCGATCCGGGTGGCCTCGTCGGTACGGCCGCGGGCGAGCAGGGTCTGCACGAGCGTGCCGACCGCGTACCAGTGGGCGGGGGTGCCGGGGCCGACCCGTTCGGCGAGGCGCAGCCCGGAACGGACCAGGTCCTCGGCCTCGGCGAGGCGGCCGCGCCGGTAGCGGACATAACCGTGGAGGGTGTAGGCGAAGGAGAGGTGCGCACCGCGCCAGCCCTGGCGTTCGAAGTCGGCGGTGCCGGTGGCGAAGAGTTCCTCGGTGCGGTCGGGCCGGTCCGCGTACATGAAGGCGAGGGCGACCAGGACGGGCACCTCGAAACCGCGGTCCGACTCGGCCCAGCCGAGGCCGCCGGCGAGGGCGCGCTCGGCGTGGCGAAGCGCGACCTGGGCGGGTTCGCCGCGCTGGACCGCGTCCCAGGTGCGCAGGCCGATGATGTACCGCTCGGTGAGGTCGCGGCCCTGGAGCCGGTCGGCGAGCCGGGCCAGCCGGCGGGAGCGGGAGGGGTGGTCGGGTTCGTCGGCGCGGAAGGCGTCCCACATGAACTGTTCGGAGAGCATCCGCAGCCGGACCCGGGCGTCGCCGGTCACCCGGATCTCCCGGGCGAGGATCTCGGAGGCCTCGGCGAGCCGGTCGCTGTGGGCGAGCACCTGGGAGAGGCGGTAGACGATGTTCTGGCGCAGCCCGGGCTCGGCGATGGGTTCCGCGAGGGCCGCGCGCAGGTGGTTGACGGTGGTGGCGGGTTCGGTGAGCAGGGAGGCGCTGCCGAGTTCGTAGAGGACGGCGGCGCGGTCCTTGGCGGGCGGCGGCTCGCGCAGGGCCCGGGCGAGGTAGCGGCAGGCGGCGTCGGGGGCGCCGGCCCGCAGGGTCTCGCCGGCGGCGGCACGCAGCCGCTGGACGACCCAGGGGTCGCCCTCGGGGTGGGTTTCCAGGAGGTGGCGGGCGGCGGTGGCGGCGCCCTGGCCGTCGTCGGTGACGCACCAGGCGGCCTGGCCGTGCAGGGCGACCCGGACGCCGGGCGGGATGGCCCGGTAGACGGCGGTGGCGATCAGCGGGTGGACGAACTCCAGGGTCTCGGCGCCGGTGAGGACACGGACGCCGCGCAGGGCGTCGGCGGCGTCGGCGGCCTCCTCCTGGCCGAGGCCGGCGACGGCGGCGGCGAGCGCGGGATGGATCTCGGTGCCGAGGACGGCGCAGGCCCAGGCGAACCGGAGGGTGGAGGGGCCGAGGCGTTCCAGCCGGGCGATCAGGCCGCTGCCCTTGACGGCGGCGGCGAGGTCGCGCAGCAGGGGTGCGCCGGCCTCGGTGGGGTCGAGGCCCCGGTCGGAGACCTTGGCGGTCAGTTCGACGGTCTCGAAGGGGTTGCCGGCGGTGACGGCCCAGCACTCGTGGCAGAAGGCGTCGTCGGCGTGCGCGCCGAGGCTCTCGCGGACCAGGCCGGCGACGGCGTCGGCGCTGAGCGGTTCCAGGTCGTGCGGGCGGCCGCCGGCCCGGCTGGGCAGTCCGCGCAACGACTCGGCGTGGTCCGGGAGTTCGTCGGGCCGGTAGGCGACGACGACGAGCAGCGGGAGTTGCTCGGCGCGGGGTGCGAACGCGGCCAGCCAGCCCAGGGATTCGGGGTCGGCCCAGTGCGCGTCGTCAAGGACGAGGACCATCGGCGCCTGGCGCACCACGAGGTGGGTGAGCACCCAGTCGAGGCCGTCGCGCAGGCCCTGCTGGTCGGGCGGGGCGCCCTCGGTGGGGGCGCACAGACCCAGGGCGGGGCCGACGATGTCGTACCAACTGCCCAGTGAGGCGCGGAGTTCGGCCTCCGGTGCGCCGGCGAGGAGGGGTTGCAGGAGCTGGCGGGCGACATGGAAGGCGACGCGCTGTTCCTGGTCGCCGCCACGGGCGGAGAGCACGGTGCAGCCCTGCGCGGCGGCGCGGCGGCGGACCTCGGCCAGGAGCGTGGTCTTGCCGATCCCGGCGCGGCCGGCGAAGGCGAGCAGTGCGCCGAGCTGCCGGTCGGCCGGTGCCGCGCCGATCGCGTTGAGACCGGTGAGTTCGGCCAACGCCTCGTCGACGACGGCGAGTTCACTCTCACGTTCGTAGAGCGTCCGTCGGTTCCGAAGGACCCGCTGTCCCATGACCACCCCCTGCCACGGTGATGCGCGAGCGCGGGGAGCGGGCGCGCACCGTGGCTTGCAGGCAGCTCAGCGTACGCCCGATGAGTGTGATCCGCTCCCTACTGACGGTTACTGACCCAAGGGGCTTGACAGGACACTTCAGGACTCTTCGGACGGCGGCGGGATCACCGCGATCGGGCTCGCCGCGTGCAGCAGGACGGCCTGGGTGACCGAGCCGATCATGCGGGCCGGGGCGAGCAGGCGCCGTCGATGCCGTCCGACGACGACCAGTTCGGCGTCCTTGGAGGCGGCGACCAGGGCGCCGGCCGCGTCTCCGGGCAGCGCGAGGGCCTCGGCGGGCACGTTCGGGTGCTCCTTTAGGTGCGGGGCGAGAAAGCCCTCGGCCAGGGTGCGGGTCTCCTGTTCGACCTCGTCCTGGTCGACGGTCGGCGGGGCGAGCGCTCCGGCCGTGGCCCAGAACTGGACCGGCCACGGGTAGGCGGCGATCACCTGGAGCCGGGCGCCGCGCCGGGCGGCCTCCGCGAAGGCGAACGCGAGGGTGGCGTCGTCGGGGCTGTCCACGTCCACGCCGACGACGACCCGGGGCCCGGACCGGGCGGGGAACTCGTCGGGGACCTCGCGCCCCGGCCTGGGTACGACGACCACCGGGCACCGGGCGTCACGGGCGGCGGCCATGCCGTTGGACCCCAGGATCAGGCTGGCGAAGCCGCCGCGGCCCCGGGAGCCGAGCACCAACAGCTGGGCGTCGGAGCCCAGTTCGGGCAGCAGCGCCGACGGGGCGCCCTCCATGGCGACGTACTCCACGGCCGGTCCCCCGGCGTCGGCGGCCAGCCGGTCGCCGACCTCGTCGAGGACGGGGTCGCCGGCCGTGTCGGGCTCTCCGGCGACCATGACGTCCGGCTGTCCCCAGGCGGCGTACTGGCGCACGTGCACCACCCGCAGCGGCGCGTCCCGTCGCCGGGCCGCGTCGAGGGCCCAGTCCAGGGCGCGCAGGCTGTCGTCCGACCCGTCCACCGCGGCGATGACCGGCGCAGTGCTCATCGTTGCTCACCTCCGGAATACGACCTTCCGTGTCCGGGGCCAGCCTGTCTCAGGCGGCGGCCCCGGAAAGGCGCTGCTGGTCACGTGTCCGGAAATCCTTGCGGAACACCCCCCGGTTCACCTCTCTGCCGCAGAGCCCGGGGGAGCGCTCAGGTCAGGTCGAACTCGCCCTCCCGGGCCCCCGACACGAAGGCGCCCCATTCGGCGGGGGTGAAGATGAGGGAAGGGCTCTCCGGGCGGCCGCTGTTGCGCATCGCGATGAATCCCTCGACAAAGGCGATCTGGACATCCCCCCGGCCACGGCTGCTGGACTGCCACTCGGCCTCGCTGAGGTCCAGCTCCGGCTTGTCCCAGCCCAGTACCGACTGCTGCTGGATGGTGCTCTCGGCCACGTCCGTGCTCCTCCCGAATTCGTCGTCCGCGGCCAGCCTAGCTTTCGGTTCCGGCACTCAACAGGCCACGTGACGGGGTCCTTTCACGAGTCGGGTGCCGCGGCGCCGACCAGCCACATCGAGAAGAACTGGGAGCCGCCGCCGTAGGCGTGCCCGAGCACCTTGCGGGCGCCGTCCACCTGGTGTTCTCCGGCTTGGCCGCGGACCTGGAGGGCGGCCTCGGCGAAGCGGATCATGCCGGAGGCGCCGATCGGGTTGGTGGAGAGCACTCCGCCCGACATGTTGACGGGGAGGTCCCCGTCGAGTTCGGTGACGCCCGATTCGGTGAGTTTCCAGCCTTCGCCCTCCGCGGCGAAGCCGAGGTTCTCCAGCCACATGGGCTCGTACCACGAGAACGGTACGTACATCTCGACGGCGTCGATGTCCCGGCGCGGGTCGGCGATCCCGGCCTGCCGGTAGACGTCGGCCGCGCAGTCCTTGCCGGCCTGCGGCGAGACGGCGTCCTTGCCGGCGAACAGGGTGGGTTCGCTGCGCATGGCGCCGCCCAGCATCCAGGCGGGCGGCTTCGGGGAGCGCGCAGCTCCGGCCCGGTCGGTGAGGACCATGGCGCAGGCGCCGTCGGAGGAGGGGCAGGTCTCCGAGTAGCGGATCGGGTCCCACAGCATGGGGGACGCCTGGACCTTCTCCAGGGTGATGTCGTGCTCGTGGAGGTGGGCGTAGGGGTTCCTGAGCGCGTTGCGGCGGTCCTTGTAGGCGACCAGCGAGCCGACGGTGTCGGGGGCGCCGCTGCGCCGCATGTAGGCCCGCACATGGGGGGCGAAGAAACCGCCCGCGCCCGCCAGCAGCGGCTGCTGGAAGGGGATCGGCAGGGACAGTCCCCACATGGCGTTGGACTCGGACTGCTTTTCGAAGGCGAGCGTGAGCACCGTGGGGTGGACGCGGGCGGCGACGAGGTTGGCGGCGACGAGCGCCGTGGAGCCGCCGACGGACCCCGCCGTGTGGACCCGCAACATGGGTTTGCCGACCGCCCCCAGCGCGTCCGCCAGGTAGAGCTCGGGCATCATCACGCCCTCGAAGAAGTCGGGCGCCTTGCCGATGACGACGGCGTCGATGTCGGCCCAGCCCAGCTCGGCGTCGTCGAGGGCGCGTCGCGCGGCCTCCCGGACCAGCCCGGCGATCGACACGTCCCGCCGGGCCGCCACATGCTTGGTCTGGCCGATCCCTACGACGGCCACGGGCTCCTTGCTCATCGCGGATCCCCTTCCTGAGAGGGGCTCTCCAACGGATCCCCTTCGAGTACGGCGACCAGGTTCTGCTGCAGGCAGGGCCCGGAGGTGGCGTGGGCGAGGGCACGGTCGGAGTCGCCGCGGTGGATGCGGGCGGCGGCCTCGCCGATGCGGATCAGCCCGGCGGCCATGATCGGGTTGGCGGCGAGGGCCCCGCCGGACGGGTTCACCCGTACGTCGTCGCCGAGCCGCAGCGCCCTGCGGAGCACGACCTCCTGCGAGCTGAACGGCGCGTGCAGTTCGGCGGTGTCGACGGGCCGTTCGAAGGCGCCGGCCCGTTCGGCGGCGAGCCGGGCGGACGGTGCGTCGGTCAGGTCGCGGACGCCGAGGCCGTGCGCCTCGATGCGGTGGTCGATGCCCCGGATCCAGGCGGGCCGGGAGCACAGCTCGCGGGCCCGCGCCCCCGCCGCGAGGATCACCGCGGCGGCCCCGTCGCCGATGGGCGGGCAGTCGCCGGTGCGCAGCGGCCGTACCTGGTAGTCGCCCTGCGGTACCGAACCCCGGAGCTGGGCGTGGGAGTTGGTGCCGGCGTCGGCCCGGCTGCGGGCGCCGACCGCAGCCAGCGCGGGCTCGTCGGTGTGGCCCGCGTCGATGAGGGCCTGCGCCTGGAGCGCGGCGAGGGCGACGGAGTCCGGCCAGAGGGGGGCCACGTAGTAGGGGTCGAGCTGGCGGGTGAGCACGTCCCGGACGGAGCCGGGTGAGGACTTGCCGTACGAGTAGACGAGGGCGGTGTCGGCGTCCCCGGTGAGCAGCTTGGTCCACGCCTCGTACAGCGCCCAGGCGCCGTCCATCTCGACGTGCGACTCGGAGATCGGCGGCCAGGCACCGACGCCGTCGAGGGCGAGGGTGAAGGAGAAGGCACGGCCGGCCAGGTAGTCGCTGGAGCCGGAGCAGGTGAAGCCGATGTCGGCGGTGCGCAGCCCGGTCTGTTCGAGGACGTCGTGCAGCACCGGCATGAGCATCTCCACCTCGGAGAGCTCCTCGCTGGTGCGCCGGTGGTCGGTCTGCGCGAAGGCGACGACCGCGATGTCCCGCGTCGGTGCGGTCACAGCAGCTCCTTGTATGTCTCGTAGTCCGCGTCGGGTTCGCCGGTCGGCCGGTAGTGGTCGGGGTAGCGGGCCCCCTCGGTCCACACCGGCTCGACCCTGAGGCCCATCCGCACCTGGTCGTAGGGGATGCCCCCGATCCGGCCGTGCAGGGCGAGGCCGGCGCCGTCGAGGGCGATGTGCCCGTAGACGTACGGCACCTCGATGTCGAGGTTCTTCGCCTTGATGTTGACGATGCAGAAGGTGGTGACCGTCCCCCCGGGACCCACTTCGACCTGTTCCTCCGTGGCCACCCCGCAGGTGGGGCAGGCGCCCCTCGGCGGGACGTACACCTTCCGGCAGGAGGGGCAGCGCTCGCCGTAGGTCCGCCGGGTGGACAGGGCGTCGATGTAGGCGGACTGGGCGCGGCCGGGCGAGTAGGTGTAGTCGAGGCGGGCGTGGGCGACGATGCCGTGCACGGCGTCGTCGAACTCGCCGCTGTGGCCGGTCGGTTCGGCCGCTTCGCCGTCGTACGGTTCGAAGCAGGCGATGTCGGTGATGGCGCCCGACCGTTCCGCGGCCCAGCGGACGCGGACGCGCATGCCGGTGCGGACGGCCTCGGGGCCGGGGGCGTCGAGGGCGTGCAGCAGGGCGGTGTCGGCGCCGTCGAGGCGGACCAGGACCCAGGCGAAGGGGGTGCCGAGGGGCTGGCCGCGGCGGGGTTCGTGGTTCCAGGCCCAGGTGGTGACGGTGCCGGTGGGGGCGACCTCGACCAGGTCGCGGATCTCCTCGGCGGTGACGGGGTCGTACTCGACGGGCGGGACGAGGGTGCGGCCGTCGCCGGTCCGCACGCCGAGGACGACGCGTTCGCGCAGTCCGGTGAGGAAGGCGCTCTGGACCGGGCCGAGGGAGCGGGTGAAGGGGAACTCGACGACGAGGGGGGCTTTGAGGACTTCGGGCATGGGGGCTGCCTCCTTGAGAAGGTCGGTGTGTCGCGCCCCCGAAGGGGCGCGGGGCGCGCGCATCTGCGGCTCCGCCGCGCGGGCGCGACCAGCCACACACGGCCCGCGGCGTCCGACGCACCCCGGGTATCACTCGCGCTTGTAGACGGCCGGTCGCTTCTCCGCGAAGGCGCGAGCACCTTCCTTCGCATCGGCCGTGTCGAAGATCGGCCACCCACGCTTCAGCTCCGACGCGAGCCCGTCGGTCTCCGTCATCTCCGCGGTCTCGTACACCGACGCCTTGACCGCCTCGACCGCGAGCGGCCCGCACGCGTTGATCTGTTCGGCGATCTCCAGGGCCTTGTCGAGCGCGGTGCCGTCCGGCACGACATGGCCGACGAGTCCGACCGCGGCGGCCTCCTGGGCGCTGTACGGCCGTCCGGTGAGCAGCATCTCCAGGGCGTGGGTGCGCGGGATCTGGCGTTGCAGCCGGACCGTGGAGCCGCCGATCGGGAAGAGCCCGCGTTTCACCTCGAAGAGCCCGAAGGTCGCGGACTCGCCCGCGACCCTGATGTCGGTGCCCTGAAGGATCTCGGTGCCGCCCGCGACGCAGTAGCCCTCGACGGCGGCGATCACCGGTTTGCGCGGGCGATGGTGGCGCAGCATCGCCTTCCAGTGCAGGTCCGGGTCTGCTTTCAGCCGGTCGCGGAGGTGCTCGCCCGCCATGCCCTGTCCGGCCAGTGCCTTGAGGTCCATCCCGGCGCAGAAGGCACCGCCTGCTCCGGTGAGCACGATCGAGCGGACCTCGTCGTCCTTGTCGGCCTCGATCCAGCCGTCGTAGAGGCCGACGAGCATGGAGATCGAGAGCGCGTTCTTGGCCTCGGGCCTGTTGAGCGTGAGCACCAGTGTGGCGCCCTCGCGCCGTACGGTGAGGTGTTCTGTCCCACCCATGGACCTCTCCCCTCTGCCGGAACGAGAACAGGTTGCAGTAGGGCGGGAGGCACTTCAAGGGTTTTCTGACAGACAGTCAGATTTCTTAGCGCGAACCCTTCCCACTTGCCGCGCCCTTTGCTCTGATGACCGGCGAACCGACAAGTGCGCCTTTCTTCGCCATGGTTGCCGGGGTCAGGAGGAGCGGTGGAGTACAACCTTGCCGATCTGTTCGAGTCGGTCGTCGACGTGGCCGCGGACCGCGAGGCGCTCGTCTACCTCGACCACCCCGGCACGGGTGCGGAACGCCGGCTGACCTACGCGGAGCTGGACGCGGCCGCCAACCGCATCGGCCACCATCTGGCCGACAGCGGGATCCGCCCGGGCGAGCATCTCGGGCTGCACCTCTACAACGGGGTCGAGTACCTCCAGACGGTACTCGGCTGCCTGAAGGCGCGGGTCGTGCCGGTCAATGTCAACTACCGCTATGTCGAAGACGAGTTGGCCTACCTCTACCAGGACGCCGACCTGGTCGCGCTGGTCTTCGACGCGGAGTTCGACGACCGGGTGGCGGCGGCGCTGCCCCGGGCCCCGAAGCTGCGCCACCTGGTGCGGGTGGGCGAGGCCGAGTCGGGCCCGAAGGCCCTGTCCTTCGCGGAGGCCGAGGCGGCGGGGTCGCCCGAGCGGGGCTTCCCGGCGCGCTCGGCGGACGACCAGTTCATCATCTACACCGGCGGCACCACCGGGATGCCCAAGGGTGTGATGTGGCGTCAGGAGGATCTGTTCTTCGCGGGGCTGGGCGGTGGCGCGCCGACCGGTGAGCCGGTGAAACGGCCGGAGGAGCTGGCGGAGCGGGTCGCGGCGGGCGGCACGGGGATCACCTTCTTCCCCACTCCCCCGCTGATGCACGGCACGTCGACGCTCACGACTTTCATCGGCTTCAACTTCGGGCAAAGGGTGGTGATCCACCGCCGGTTCGTGCCCGAGGAGGTACTGCGGACCGTCGAGAAGGAGAAGGTCACCAGCATGTCGCTGGTCGGCGACGCGATGCTGCGCCCGCTGATCGACGCCCTGAAGGGACCGATGAAGGGCACCGACTGCTCCTCCATGTTCAGTGTCTCCTCCTCCGGCGCGATCCTCTCCGAGACAGTGCGCCGGCAGTTCAGCGAACTCGTCCCGAACTGCATGCTGCTGAACAACTTCGGGTCCTCCGAGTCCGGCTTCAACGGCACCGCGACCAACGACTCCGGGGCCGGCAGCCGGTTCCGCGTCCGCGTGAACTCCCGTACACAGGTGGTCGATCCGGCCACCCACGAGCCGGTCGCGGTGGGCGAGATCGGCCGGGTCGCGCAGAGCGGCCATGTCCCGCTCGGCTACTACAACGACCCGCGGAAAACGGCCGAGACCTTCTTCGCGAAGGACGGCCGGCGCTGGGTGCTCCTCGGCGACATGGGCACGGTCGACGAGGACGGGGTCGTCACGGTGCTCGGCCGGGGCTCGCAGTGCATCAACACCGGGGGCGAGAAGGTGTACCCGGAGGAGGTCGAGCAGGCGCTGAAGTCCCATCCGGACGTGTACGACGCGCTGGTGGCCGGGGTGCCGGACGCCAGGTGGGGCAACCATGTGGCGGCCGTGGTGCAGCTGCGCGAGGGCGCCGGCCGGCCCTCTCTCACGGACATCCAGGCCCACTGCCGTACTCAGCTGGCCGGATACAAGATCCCCCGTCAGCTGGTGATCGCCGAGTCCATCCAGCGGTCGCCGAGCGGCAAGGCGGACTACCGGTGGGCACGGGAGGTGGCGGTGGCCGCCGACCGGTAGGACGCGCGTGTGCCACCGCGGCGGGGCGGCCCGGGGGCCGTACTCTGTGCGCACGATTCGATGTGGATCATGCGCACAGTGTTACGACGACCGCTCGGAAGGACCTCCGGTGTCGCACCCAACGCCTCCTCAGTCGCCGGACACCGAAGCCCCGTCGAAGGCCCCGTCCGCCCAGGCCGGGCCCGGCGGTGACGACGGCCGGCGGCGGAGCCACCGGCCTCTCGCCCGGGGGGTCACGGTGGGGACGACGGTCCTGGCCGCCGCTCTGCTGCTGGGCGCGCTGGCGCTGCCGAACCGGCTCGACCTCCTCACGCCGCCGGCGTTCCTGCGGATCCCGGTCGAGGGGATCGTGCTCGCGGCCGTACTGGTGGTGCTGCCCGGGTGGGCACGGCGGGCCACGGCGGTGGTGGCGGGCGTACTGCTCGGGGTGATGACGCTCGTGAAGTGCCTGGACATGGGCTTCTACTCGGTGCTGCAACGCCCCTTCGACCTGGTGCTCGACTGGATCCTGCTGGACGACGCGGCGGACTATGTGGGCGAGTCGTTCGGCCGGACCAGTGAGGTGTTCGCGATCGCCGGAGCGCTGCTGCTCGTCGTGGCCGTGCCGGCCCTGACCGTCCTCGCCACGGTGCGGCTCGCCGACCGGATGGCACGCAGTCGGCTTCCCGCGGGCCGTACCACTCTGGTCCTGGCCGTCGCCTGGGTCACCTGTGCGACTTTCGGCCTCCAGGTGGGCGGTGCCCCCGTCGCCTCGACGCCGGCCGCGCAGCTGGTGGACGAGCGGGTGCGGGCCGTCCGCGCCGGGCTCGCCGACGCGCGGGTCTTCGAGGCGGAGGCCGCCGTCGACGCCTTCGCCAGGACGCCACCGGACCGGTTGCTCACCGGCCTGCGCGGCAAGGACGTGCTATTGACGTTCGTCGAGAGTTACGGCCGCACGGCGATCGAGGACCCGGCGATGGCCCGGCAGGTCGGCGCGGTCCTCACGGAGGGCACCGCATCCCTGAAGGCGGCCGGTTTCGACGCGCGCAGCGGCTGGCTGCGGTCGCCGGTGCTCGGGGCGGGCAGCTGGATGTGCCACGCCACGCTGCTGTCCGGGCTGTGGATCAACAACCAGCAGCGCTACCGCCACCTCGTCTCGGGCGACCGGATGACCCTCAACAAGTACTTCCGCAAGACCGGTGCGTGGCGCACGGTCGGCGTCGTCCCGGGCGTCCGCCGCGCCTGGCCGGAGTCCGGGTTCTTCGGCCTCGACCGCTCCTACGACTCCACCCAGCTGGGCTACCACGGCCCGTACTTCAGCTGGAGCCCGGTCCCCGACCAGTTCACGCTGGAGGCCTTCGAGCGCCTGGAGTTCGGCAGGAAGAACCGGCGCCCGATGATGGCGGAGATCGTCCTCGCCTCCAGCCACCAGCCCTGGGCGCCCCTGCCCCGCATGGTCGACTGGAAGGACCTGGGTGACGGCTCGGTCTTCGGGCCGATCCAGCGGGCGGGCAAGGTTCCGGCGGAGGTCTGGAAGGACACGGAGAGCGTGCGCACCGAGTACCGGGTCTCCGTGGAGTACTCGCTGCGCGGTCTGATCGGGTTCATGCGGCGCTACGCCGACGCGAACACGGTCCTGGTGTTCCTCGGCGACCACCAGCCCCGCCCGGAGGTCGTCGCGGGCAGCCCGCGCCGGGACGTCCCGATCACGATCGTCGCCCATGACCCGAAGGTCCTGGACCGGGTGGCCGACTGGGGCTGGACACCCGGTCTGAAGCCGGCCGGGGACGCCCCGGTCTGGGCGATGAACCAGTTCCGCGACCGCTTCCTCAAGGCGTTCGGACCACGGAACTGATCCCGGCCCAGGAGTCCGGGAAACGGGCCCCACGCGTGCGGGCGGCGGTGTCAGGCGCTCGCGCCCGGCTTGGTCACCCGGAACGCGAACTGGCCGCAGAACGTGAGCTTGCGCAGGTTCACCAGGGCCGTGTGCCGTCCGCTCTTGCGTGCCCAGGTGTCGATCTCCGTGTTGAGCGGCGACTCCGTCTGCCAGAACCGGCCGTACTCCTTCTTCCGCGAGGAGTGGTAGGTGCGCATGATCAGGGTCACGCCGTCGAGCGAGGGCCGGATCTCCTCCAGAGCCAGCCCGGCCTCCTCCACCAGCACCCGGAACCCGTACGGCGTGTAGTTCCACAGGCTGAAGGAGTGGTAGGGCTCGAACTGGGAGGTGCTGCCGATGAACAGTCCGCCCGGACGCAGCACCCGGCCCACCTCGGCGAGCAGTTCTCTGGGCCGGGCGACGTGCTCGAAGACCTGGTGCGAGTAGATCAGCGGCAGCGCGTCGGAGCGGAACGGCATGTTGACGCCGTCGAAGTACACCACCGGGTCGCCGCCGGGCGAGCGCTGCGCGGCTTCCGGGGAGTCGCTGATGTCGAGCCCCACCCACCGCACGTCCGGGGCGTGCCGGCGGAAGAGCCCGGCCGAGGTGCCGCGCCCGCATCCGAGGTCGACCACCCGGTCCGGTGCCCGCGACGAGCTCATGGCCTCGTCGAGGTAGTAGCGGGAGGTGACCTGGCGGGCGTGGTCGTCAGGGATGCAGTCGTGCATGAGTTCCCACAGGGTCGCCATGCGCCCACGCTACGGAGGCACCCGTGCCTCAGGCCGCATCCAGGCGGGGGGTCGGGACAGCCGTCATCCCTTGGGGCGAACGGGGCGGCGCGGACGGCTGTGCCGGGCGGCCGATCCCGGACAGGTCGTAGACGGCCACGCTGTTGCGGTCGGCGACCGTACGGCCGAGCGCGTGGTACGGCCACAGTCCCCCGGCCTGCCGTCGGCTGCGCTCGTTCCACTCCAGGGCCTCGGTGCGGCGGGCCCGGAAGAAGTTGAGGGCGTAGCCGCCGGAGTGGATCCGCAGCAGGAAGAACCCGCTGGGGTACTCCTTGGCGGCGCCGACCTCCTGCAGGGTCACCTGGGGGGCGAGGGGCACCCGCGTGCGCTTGTTGCGGTGGGTGTGGCCGGCGTGGTGGAGGAACACGCCCGGGGCGGCGGCATAGGCCCGCAGGATCGCGCGGGCCTGGCGGCGGCCGAGGCGCTGCCCGGGGCTCACCGGGAAGAGGGCGTCCCGGACGGTGAGCGGATGGTGTCCGAAGACCACGGTGGGCTGTTCCCGATGGGCCCGCAACCGGCGGCGAACCAGGACAGCTGCTCGGCGCCGAGGCCGCCCGCGTCACCGCCGTTGCCGCGCTTGTCGTAGGTGTCGAGCCCGATGATCCGCAGCCCGCCCACGTCGTGCTCGAAGTAGCCGGGACCGTCCGGCGTACCGAACGCGCGGCGGAAGGTGTCGCCCTCCTCGGCGCTGCGGTCGTGGTTGCCGCGGACCACGAAGTAGTCCCGCCGATGGGTGCCGAAGCCGTCCAGGATCCCTCTGGCCTCCGCCAGGTCGCGTGGTCCGCCGCCTGCGGAGATGTCACCGGCGGCCAGCAGCAGCTCGGCCCCGCGGCTGCGGGCCTCGTCCACCACGGCGCGGGTCATCAGCTCCGGGTAGGCGGTGCGCCCGGCCCGCTGTGCCACGCCGCGCAGGAAGCGCACGCCGCCCACCAGACCGGCGACGGTCTCGCCGATGTGCAGGTCGTTGCAGAGGGCGAGGGAGAGCAGGTGGCGGCCGGGCGGGGGCTGGGGGGGTGGTGAAGGAGTAGGGGCCGCCGGGCGAGCCGAGGCCGTGCCGGGAGGTGCCGGCCGCGTTGCCGCGCACCAGGTGCAGCGCGGTGGGTGTGGCGGCCACGCCCCGGGAGCGGGCCTGGTAGTAGTACGTCTGGCCCGGCTCCAGGCCGGTGAGCTCGACATGGTGGTGGGCGGTGGGCCGGTCCTCGCCCGCGGTGCGGTTGAGGCGGGCCGGATGGGTGCCGTAGACGACCTCGCCCTCCGTGACGGCGGGCAGCATACGGCGGGTGCCGTCGTCGGTGCCGGGCAGCGCGGTGTGCCAGGTGATGACGGCGCGGTCCTCGGTGAGGGTGACCAGTTCCAGGTGGACGGCGGCGAGGGAGCGGGGGTGCCGGGGCGCGGGGGCGGTGGCGGACCTGAGCAGGGCGGGTGCGAGCAGGAAACCGGAGCGCAGCATCTCGCAGGGGCCGGGGATGCCCGCGAGTGCGCCGAGGGGGACGGGGAGGCAGCAGCGCATGTCTGCTATGTGCACGCAACCGGTGAACGGCGGACGTGGTGCCGGAAGCCGCGCAAGGTATGGAACCAGACGTCTTGGGTCCTCACGAGACCTCACCGAACCGCTCCCGCAGCTCCCGCTTCAGGATCTTCCCGCTGGCGTTGCGGGGCAGCGCGTCCACGAACAGCACCCGCTTGGGCGCCTTGAAGGCGGGGATCTTCTCCTTCACATGGGCGATCAGCTCGGCCTCGCCGACCTCGCCGCGCGCCACGACGATCGCGGTGACGGCCTCGATCCACCGCTCGTCGGGCAGGCCGATCACGGCGGCCTCGGCGACGGCCTCATGGGTGTAGAGCGCGTCCTCGACCTGGCGGGAAGCGACCAGTACGCCACCGGAGTTGATGACGTCCTTCACCCGGTCGACGATGGTGAAGTAGCCGTGGGCGTCGCGCACCGCGAGATCGCCGGAGTGGAACCAGCCGTCCCGGAAGGCCTCCTGGGTCTCCTCGGGCTTCTCCCAGTACCCCTCGCACAACTGCGGTGAACGGTAGACGATCTCACCGGGCGTGCCGTCGGGCACGTCCTCGCCGTCCTCGTCGACCACCCTCGCCTCCACGAACAGCACCGTACGGCCGCAGGAGTCCAGCCGCCCCTTGTGTTCCTCGGGCGCCAGTACGGCGGCCAGCGGCCCGATCTCGCTCTGCCCGAAGCAGTTGAACAGGGCCAGTTTCGGCAGCCGTTCGCGCAGCCGTTCCAGGACGGGCACCGGCATGATCGACGCCCCGTAGTAGGCCTTGCGCAGTCCGCCCAGGTCGCGCGCTGCGAAGTCGGGCCGGTTGGACAGCCCGATCCACACGGTGGGCGGCGCGAAGAGGCTGTCCACGCGCCCGGCCTCGATCAGGTCGAAGAGGGTGTCGCCGTCCGGGCCGTCCAGGACGATGTTGGTGGCGCCGACCGCCAGGTAGGGCAGCAGGAACACGTGCATCTGGGCGGAGTGGTAGAGCGGCAGCGCGTGCGCGGGCCGGTCCCCGGCGCTCAGGTCGAGGGCGGCGATCGCGCTCAGGTACTCGTGCACCAGCGCCCGGTGGGTCATCATCGCGCCCTTGGGCAGGGCGGTGGTCCCCGAGGTGTACAGCAACTGCACCAGGTCCTCGGTACGCGGTTCGGGACCGTCGTACGGCGGCGCGTCCGCGAGCCGGGCGAGGAGCGAGCCGTCGGCGTCCCGCAGCGGCAACGCCCTCGCCCCGTCCGGGAGCCGGCCGGCGAGACCCGGGTCGGCGAGCACCAGCGAGCTGCCCGACTGGCCGACGATGTAGGCGAGGTCGTCGCCGGTCAGGTTCTGGTTGACCGGCACGTGCACCAGGCCGGCCCGGGCGCAGGCGAGGAACGCGATCAGGTAGGCGTCCGAGTTGTGCCCGTAGGTGCCGACCCGGTCGCCGCGGGCGAGGCCCTGGTCGAGCAGGACGCTCGCCGCCCGGGAGACCGCGTCGTCGAGTTCCCCGTACGTCCACCGGCGCTCGCCGTACTCCAGCGCCACCCGCGCGGGGGTGCGCCGGGCGCTGCGCCGCAGCACCCCGTCAACCGTGCTGCCCTGTCCCTGCGTCATGACTCATGATCCTCGGCCCGTCGCCGGGAGAGGTCAAGCACCACGGAACCGCACCCGCACCCGAAGGCGCCCAACCGCTTTGTCCCGCAACGACGTTGGGAGACTCAGATGCGCACCACCCGCACGAGACGGCTGCTCGTCGCAGCCGTCGCCCTGCTCACCGCATCGGCCGCGTTACCGGCCGCCGCGGCCGAGCGGCCCGCCCGTCAGGACCGTCCCTCGCACGGCGGTCTGTCCGCCGTCATCCGCTACACCGAGTACGGCATCCCGCACATCCTCGCCGAGGACTACGCCGACCTGGGCTTCGGCACCGGCTGGGCGCAGGCGGCCGACCAGGTCTGCACCCTCGCCGACGGCTTCACGACCGTACGCGGCGACCGCTCGCGCTTCTTCGGTCCCGCCGCCGCCACCGACCTCTCGCTCTCGTCGGCCGGGGACAACCTCTCCAGCGACCTCTACTTCCGGGGCGTACGGCAGTCCGGCACGGTGGCGAAGCTGCTCGCCGAACCGGCGCCGCTGGGCCCGAGCCGGCAGGTGGAGGACCTGATACGGGGGTTCGCCACCGGATACAACACCTGGCTCGCGAAGCACCGGATCACCGACCCGGCCTGCACGGGCGCCGCCTGGGTGCGGCCGGTCACCACGCTGGACGTGGCCACCCGCTACTACGCGCTCTCCGTGCTGGGCGGCCAGGGCGGCGCCGTGGACGAGATCACCGGGGGGAAGGACATCCTTTCGTACCCGGCGCTGGAATCCGTCCGAGTGCACGAAAGCTGAGCGAGTGCGTCCCGTTCCTCATGGGGCGGGACCGCACGGGAGTGATACGGGGAAATCCCGGTTGCCGCGTATCGCATCAACAGTCGTCCAGACCAGGGGGATTCTGCTTCAACGTGCTCCCGTGCGCCCCTTTGGAGAAAGGTTTCGGGAAACCGAGGAACGTGAAACCTGGGCAGGACTCGTCTCGGACGTTCAACCCGAGACAGGTTCACTCATTTCACGTGTAGCACCGGGCAGGAGGTTTCCATGAACCGCGCTGTGCCTGAACAAAAACGAACATGGACGACAGGTACTGCTCCCGGCATATTCCCTCTCATCGGCCACGGTATCGCCTTCTACCGTCGGCCGCTCGCGTTTCTGAATTCTTTGCCCGCACACGGGGATCTGGTCGAGATACGGTTGGGCCCCCAGCGTGCCTGGATGGTGTGCCACCCGGAGCTGACCCACGAGGTCCTCATGGATCCGCACACCTTCGACAAGGGGGGCCCGCTCTACGACCGGCTCGGCAGTCTGATGGGCGACGGCCTCGTCACCTGCCGCCAGCCGGCCCACCGCGACAAACGCAGGCTGCTGCAACCCGCCTTCCGCCCCTCCCACGTCGCCGCCTACACGGACCTCGTCACCGAGGAGGCCGAGTCGGTGTGCGAGGCCTGGCAGGCGGGCGGGACCGTGCCCGTCACCGAGGCGATGATGACCCTCACGACCCGCGTGATCAGCCGGGTCCTGCTCTCCGACTCGCTGGACGACACGACGACCGCCGAGGTGCGGGACTGTCTCGCGGACGTCGTCCGCGGCCTGTTCCTGCGCACGGTCGTCCCGGTCGACCTCCTCTTCCGCGTCCCGACCCCCGCCAACCGCCGCTATCGGCGCGCCCTCTCCCGCCTGCACGCGATCATCGACACGGCGATCGCCAGGCGCCGGCTCGGTGCCGACCGCGACGACGTGCTCGGCGCACTGCTGGCGGCCGCGCGCGGCACCGACGGGACTGCGGCGATCACCGACCAGGAGATCCACGACCACCTGATCACGCTGCTGCTCACCGGTGCCGAGACCTCGGCACTGGCGCTGGCCGCGGCCTTCAGCCTGCTGGCCCGCAACCCCGAGGCGGAGCGCCGTCTGCACGCCGAGCTCGACGCCGTCCTCCCCGACGGCCGCCGGCCCGGCCCCGACGATCTGCCGCGCCTGGTCCAGACCCGGTGCGTCGTCTCCGAGACGCTGCGCCACTCCTCGCCCGGCTGGCTCTTCACCCGCGTCACCACCCGGGCGACGGAACTCGCCGGGTGCCGGCTGCCGGCGGGAGCCACCGTGCTCTACAGCCCCTACCTCCTGCACCACGATCCGTCGTGGTTCCCCGACCCCGAGCGTTTCGACCCCGACCGCTGGCTGCCGGGGCGGCCCACCACCGCACAGCGCCGCGCGACGATGCCGTTCTCCGCGGGCAACCGCAAGTGCCTCGGCGACGAGTTCGCCATGGTCGAGGTCACCCTGGCGCTCGCGACCATCGCCGGCCGCCGGCGCCTGCGCCATCTGCCCGGCGCCGCCGAACAGACACCCCGCCCCGCGATCACGCTGGGCCCGCGCTCCCTGGTCATGGCCTGCGAAGCCCGTTCCCGCATGCCGTCCGGCGCGACGCCCCGCGCCGACTCCCCCGCATCCCGAGCCGTAGCCACCCCTCGCGCCTCGGACTCCCGAACGGCAGGTGATCACGTTGTCGGCAACACATGAGGACATCACGGTCGGTGTCCTGGACGAAACCCCGGTCGCCAACCTCCGCGACCTGATCGACACCCACCTCCACATGCCCTTTCCCTTCCAGCGCAACCCCCATGAAGCCGAGGCCGCCGCCGGCGTCGACGCCTGGCTGAGCAGGTGGGGTCTGACCGGCGAACCGGGTGTGGCGGCGATGATCGCACGCACCCGGCCGGCCGCGCTCGCGTCCTACACCAGCCCGGCGGTGGATTGCGATCTCCTCCAGATCGTGGCCAATCAGATCGCCTACCAGTTCGTTTTCGACGACCTGGCGGAGGACGTCGGTCGGTGCTCTCCGGGCAGGCTGCTGCCCATGCTGTGCGAGAGCGTCGCGATCCTGCGGGACGACCAACCGCCCAGCACTCCCCTCGGAGCGGCTCTGGCCGATCTCCACCGACAGGTCCGGGAACGATGCACACCGGCACAGGCCGCGCGGTGGGCCTGGAAGAGCCGCGAATACGTGCACGGGCTGCTGTACGAAGCGGTGGCCCAGGACAACCCCTTCCTCCTGCGTTCCGCGGATTGCACCTCCATACGGTCACTGACCGCGGGAGTCGAGCCGTTCTACCCGCTGTACGAGGCCGCCCAGCCGCTCGAAGTGCCCCTTGCCGAACTTCACCACCCCGTTGTGGCGCGACTCAGCCGGCTGTCGGCAGACGCGGCCGTGTGGACGGCCGACCTGTTCTCCGCTGTGAAGGAGCAGCGTGCGGGCGAAATGATCAACTTGGCCCTGGCGCGCCAGCGCGAACACCGATGCTCTCTGCAGACCGCCGTCTTCCTGGCAGTTCAGCAGATCAACGGCACGGTCGAAGAGTTCCTGGAACTCCACCAGGCCGTCGAACCGGAGTTGAGCGCCGCCGGTATGGGCTACGTGGAGGGCATGATCGGCTGGATCCGCGGGTGTTACCACTGGTCCCGTACCGTGCCGCGGTACTCGGATGTGGCCTCGGTACCCGCCGTGCCCTAGAGTCACCGGCACGCTCTGGTGACAGCGCAATCGGAGATGTCCATCCAGCCTCCCGTACCCACTGGCCGGGCATTCTCCCCTCCACAGTTCATGATTCACCCTATAGTGCTCAATCCGGCCTACCGCACCTCGACGAGGCGTACGCTCGGCTGTCCCGCAGGCCGAACGACAGAAAGCGGTACGGCACATGGCAACGGAGCCGCGGCAATCGATCACGGACCAACCGACGTTGATCGAGCGCCGACGGGAACTTCAGGCCCTCGACGCCGCATTCCGGGAGCTGCGCCGCACCACGGACGGCAGGCCACGAGCAGGGCGCAAGGGACGGCTCGCCTTCACCGGGTCGGCCGGATTGGGCAAGACCGCACTCATCACCGAAGCTCGCGCCCGGGCCGCGGAACACGGATTCACCGTACTGTCGGGCCAGGGCGGCGAGACGGAACAGGGTTCGGCGTTCCGCGTGGTGCGCCAGTTGATGCAGCCCTCACTGGCGAGGATGGACGAGGCCGAACTCCACACCTTCCTGGGAAGCTGGTACGACACCGTCGCCGCCGTGCTCGGTCTCGAAGCGAAAGGACCCGCCCCCGCGCCGGACCCGACGGGCGTACGCGAAGGCCTCGACTGGGTCATGACGCGCCTCGCGGTGAAGAAGGCTCCGATCGTCCTGCTCCTGGACGACCTGCACTGGACGGACCTCGAGTCACTGAGCTGGCTCGCCTCCTTCGCACCACGGGTCGACGACCTCCCCCTGCTGATCGTGGTGGCCTACCGGCCCGACGAGCTGCCCTCCGAGGCGAGCGAACTGCGCACGCTCGTGGGAGATCACGGGGACCGCCCCCACAACCTGGCGCTGCTCAGCCCCGAGGGCGTCGCGAAGATCGTCAGGAACGAGATCGGGGAGGCGGCCGAGGACCAGTTCTGCAAGGAATGCTGGTCGGCCACCGGCGGGAGCCCCTTCGAAGCGGTGGAACTCGCCATCGGACTCGCCGAGCGGAAACTGAGCGGCACCGAGAGCGACCTGCCCGCGATGCGTGAGCTGGCCGCGGCGATCAAGGGCCCTGGGCTGATCGAGCGGCTGGAGCAGCTCGGCACGGCAACCGTCCGCTTCGCGCACACCGCGGCCGTGCTGGGGTCGCCCTTCTCACCTCAGCTCGCCGCGACCATCGCGGTGCTCGGCGACGAGGCCGTCGTCGAGGCGACCGAGAAGTTGCGCGCGGCCCGGATCCTGGCCGACGGTCACGGCCCCGAAGGCGAACTCAGGTTCGTGCACCCCCTGATCACCACGACGATCTACCGGTCCATCCGCACGGGCTTCCGGACCGGTCTGCACAACACCGCCGCGCAGGCCGTCCTGGCCGCGGGATACGGCCCCACCAAAGCCGCCCGGCATCTCCTGGAAGTCCCCTGCGACGACCGTCCCGAGACGGTCGCCTGTCTGCGCGAGGCCGCTCGCGAATACCTTCGCTCCGGGGCCACCGAGGCGGCCCGGCGTCTGCTGACCCGCGCGCTGCAGGAGCCACCCCTGCCGGAGGACCGTGCCGCGGTACTTCACGAACTCGCGTGTGCCACGTTCCTGATCGAGCCCACGGCCACGGTGCGGCATCTGCGCCAAGCTCTGGCGCAACCCCACGTCGATCCCGATCTGCGTGCCTCCATCGTCTATCGGCTGACGACGGCCATGGCCCACACCGATCAGCTGGCCGAGGCGGTGACCGTGGCCGCCGAAGAGGCACGGCAGGCCAGGAATCCGCGCATCCGACTGCGTATGCAGGCCGATCAGTTCGTCTGGAGCATGGTGCGTCCCGACGACGGTAACTCGCCCGCCCGCTCCCGGACCCTGGCACGTCTGGCCGAGCAGTTGCCCGGTCGCAGCCTGGAGGAACGGTACATCCTGGGACTGCGGGCCTGGGACGCGGCCATGCGCGGCGAACCGAGGCAGACGTCCCTCTCGTATGCCGAGAAGGCCCTGTGCGGCGGTATGAGCTGGACCGACGAGAACCGGGGGTTCGAGGTACCCCTCTCCGTCGCCCTGGTGTTCATGTACGGCGACCGGCCGCAACGGGCCGAGGAATTGTTCGCCAAAGGGATCGCCGAATGCGTGGCCAAGGGCTGGCACGGCTCCCACCTGGCCTTCGGCCAGACCATCGCCGGCTACATCCGCTACCGCCGTGGCTTCCTGGCCGAAGCCGAGGACCTTGTACGGGAGGGTCTGCGCATCGCCGACAAGGTGGACGGCGTGGTGGCCGCCCAGTGGTTCGGCGTGAGCATTCTCATCAAGACCCTGCTGGCCCGCGGGCGTATCGCCGAAGCGCGCGTATTCGCCGACGAGCACAACTTCGGTGAGGCACCTGTCAACGCCGTCATCTACCCCGACCCCCGCACCGTGTACGCGGAACTGCTCCTGGCGGAGGGGCGGCACGCCGAAGCGGTTCGGCTGCTGTCCTCGGTCGGGGACTGGCTGGACGCTCGGGGCTGGCGCAATCCGGCCTGGTGCCCGTGGCAGCTCCGGCTCGCCTCCGCGCTCGCCCCCACCGCTCCCCAGGACGCGATCGGGCACGCCCGGGACGCCGTGCGGCGCGCCCGGGAGTTCGGGGCCGCCTCCACCATCGGCCAGGCCCTGCACACCCTCGCCGAGGTGACCGGCGGGCCCGCGGCCGTCGATCTGTACGCGGAGGCCGTCGACCACCTGGAACAGTCGCCCGCCGCCTACGAACTCGCCCGTGCCCAGGTCGGCCACGGTGCCGCGCTGTCCCGCAACGGGCGGCTCCAGGAGGCCGCCGACCGGCTGTACCAGGGGCTGGAAGGAGCCGTCCACTGCGGGGCCGAGGCGCTCGCCGCGCGGGCCAGGGGGGAGCTGTCGGCGGCCGGGATGCGCCCGCTGCCGCTGCGCTATGTGCAGGCGGACACGCTGACCGCCCAGGAACTCCGGACCGCCGAACTGACCGTCAAGGGACACCCGGTGGCCGTGGTCGCCAAGGAGCTGCGCCTCACCGAGCAGGGCGTACGGCAGCTGCTGTCCCGTGTCTACCGCAAGATCGGCACCGACGCCGCCGGCCTCGCCGGGTTCCTGGAGGACCGTTCGCGCCGGCACCACTGAGGCCGTCGGGAGGGTGCTCACACCGGGCGGGTGCGGCCCTCCCAGTACGGGTCGCGCAGCCGCCGCTTGTACAGCTTGCCGTTGGGGTCGCGGGGCATCTCGGCGATGAAGTCGACGGACTTGGGCCGCTTGTACCCGGCGAGCTGTTCCGCGCAGTGGGCGAGCAGGGCGGCGGCGAGTTCCGGTCCCGGTTCGTGTCCCGGAGCGGGCTCGACGACGGCCTTGACCACCTCGCCCCAGTCGTCGTGCGGGATGCCGAAGGCGGCGGC
This sequence comes from Streptomyces sp. NPDC048254, assembly GCF_043201895.1. Classification (NCBI taxonomy): domain Bacteria; kingdom Bacillati; phylum Actinomycetota; class Actinomycetes; order Kitasatosporales; family Streptomycetaceae; genus Streptomyces; species Streptomyces sp. NPDC048254. Next base: position 123,332 of record NZ_JBICZJ010000004.1, on the reverse strand, counting down.
GTCGGCGACGGCGGGGTGGGAGAGGAGCGCGGACTCGATCTCGGCGGGGTAGATGTTGACCCCGCCGGAGATGATCATGTCGATCTTGCGGTCGCGGAGGAAGAGATAGCCGTCCTCGTCGAGGTAGCCGAGGTCGCCGACGGTGAAGAAGTCGCCGATGCGGTTCTTCTCCGTCTTGGCCTCGTCCTTGTGGTAGGAGAAGCCGCCGGTGTTCATCTTCATGTAGACGGTGCCGAGTTCACCGGGCGGCAGGCGGTTGCCGTCGTCGTCGAAGACCGCGAGTTCGCTGATCGGCCAGGCCTTGCCGACCGTACCGGGCTTCTTCAACCAGTCCTCGGCGGTCGCGAAGGCGCCGCCGCCCTCGCTGGCCGCGTAGTACTCCTCGACGCTGGGCCCCCACCAGTCGAGCATCGCCCGTTTGACGTGGTCCGGGCAGGGGGCGGCGCCGTGGATGGCGTGCCGCATGGAGGTGACGTCGTAGCGTGCGCGCACCTGCTCGGGGAGGGCGAGCAGGCGGTGGAACTGGGTGGGGACCATATGGGTGTGGCTGCAGTGGTGGGTGTCGATCAGGCGGAGCATCTCCTCGGGGGTCCACTTGTCCATCAGGACCAGGCGGTGGCCTATGTGGAGTGACGCGCCCGCGAACTGCAGTACGGCCGTGTGGTAGAGCGGCGAGCAGACCAGGTGGACGTCGTCACCGAAGGGCTGGATGCCGAAGATGCCGAGGAAGCCGCCGAGGTAGGCGGCCTCGGGGAGCCTGCCGGGCAGCGGGCGGCGGATGCCGCGGGGGCGGCCGGTGGTGCCCGAGGTGTAGTTCATGACCCAGCCGAGCTCGCGGTCCGCGGGTGCCGACTCGGGCTGTCCGTCGAGGAGTTCGGCGTACGGGCGGAAGCCCTCGATCTCGCCGACGGCGTACCGGTGGGTGGCCGGGAGGCCGGCCTCGTCGGCGGCGTGCCGGGCGGGGCCGGCGAAGCGTTCGTGGGCGAGCAGCACCTTGGCGCCGGAGTCGGAGACGATCCAGGCGATCTCCGGGCCGACGAAGTGGTGGTTGACGGGGACGAGATAGAGGCCGGCTTGGGTGGCGGCCAGGTACGCGGTGAAGAACTCGGGTCCGTTGGGCAGCACGACCGCGAAGGCGTCGCCGCGTTCCAGGCCGGCGGCGCGCAGTCCGTGGACGAGTCTGTTGGCGGCGGCGTGCAGGCGGCCCGCGGTCCATTCCTCGCCGTCGGGTGCGACGAGCACCGTGCGGTCGGGTTCGCTGGTGGCCTGGGCCCAGAAACCGGCGGGGGGCGTGCTGGTCACTTGGCGCTCCTTCCGGCGATGCGGTTGATGCGGTCGACGGCCTGCTCGAAGCCGCGGGTGAGGTCGTCGAAGACGGCCTGGACGCTGCGTTCGCTGGTCATGCGGCCGACGATCTGGCCGACGGGGGTACCGAGCAGGGGGTCGACCTCGTACTTCTGGATGCGGGTGACGGCCTCGGCGACGAGCAGGCCCTGCAACGGCATGGGGAGGGTGCCGGGGCCGCTCGGGTCGTCCCAGGCGTCGGTCCACTCGGTGCGCAGCTGACGTGCCGGTTTCCCGGTCAGGGCGCGGGAGCGGACGGTGTCGCCGGAGCCGGCGGCGAGCAGCTTGCGCGTCACGGCGGGCGAGGAGAGATCGGCCTCTGTGGCGGTCAGCCATATGGAGCCCAGCCACACACCCTGGGCGCCGAGACTGAGTGCGGCCGCCACCTGCCGGCCGCTGCCGATGCCCCCCGCGGCCAGCACGGGCAGCGGGGCGACGGCGTCGACGACCTCGGGGGTGAGCACCATGGTGGCGATCTCGCCGGTGTGGCCGCCGGCCTCGTAGCCCTGCGCCACGACGATGTCGATGCCCGCGTCCCGGTGCTTGACGGCGTGCCGGGCGCTGCCCGCGAGCGCGGCCACCAGGACGTCCTGGTCGTGGGCGCGGTCGATGACGTCGGCGGGCGGCGAGCCGAGGGCGTTGGCGAGCAACCGGATCGGGTAGTCGAAGGCGACGTCGAGCTGGGTGCGGGCGACCTGCTCCATCCAGCCGGTGATCCGCCACCCGGACGCCTCGCCCTCGGCCAGCTCGGGCACCCCGTACTTGGCGAGGGTGTCCCGCACGAACTGCCGGTGCCCGTCCGGGATCATCGCCTCGACGTCGGCCTCGCTGACGTTTTCCACCTTCTTGGCGGGCATCACGACGTCGAGCCCGTACGGCTTCCCGTCCACATGCGCCTCGATCCAGTCGAGGTCGCGTTTGAGGTCGTCGGGGGCGGTGTAGCGGACCGCGCCGAGCACCCCGAACCCACCGGCCCGGCTGATGGCCGCGGCGACGGCGGGGAACGGCGTGAAGCCGAAGACGGCGTGCTCGACTCCCAGGGTCTTGCTCAGCTCCGTCTGCATGGGCGCAGGATGCCGCAGTCGACCGGCCGACGGAAGAGGTTTTCTGATGCTCCGTCAGATTTCTGCTCGGTCGGATTCTCCGGCGGCCACCGGCACGGGCGGGCCGGCTGTCACTCCCCCTCCAGCACCGCCATCGCCGCGTTGTGCCCGGGCACCCCGCTCACCCCTCCCCCGCGTACCGCGCCCGCCCCGCACAGCAGGACGTTGGCGTGCCGGGTCTCCACGCCCCAGCGGCCGGTGCCGTCCTGGGCGTAGGGCCAGGACAGGTCGCGGTGGAAGATGTTGCCGCCGGGGAGGCGGAGGTCGCGTTCGAGGTCCAGGGGGGTCTTCGCCTCGATGCAGGGGCGGCCGTCCGCGTCGAGGGCGAGACAGTCGACGAGGGGCTCGGCGAGATGGGCGTCGAGCTGGGCGACGGTGGACTTGAGGAGTTCCGCGCGTACGGCGTCGTTGTCGCCGGCGAAAAGCCGGGCAGGGGTGTGCAGACCGAAGAGGGTGAGCGTCTGGTAGCCGCGTTCGACCAGGTCACGGCCGAGGATCGTGGGGTCGGTCAGGGAGTGGCAGTAGATCTCCGAGGGCGGGGCGGCGGGGAGCCGGCCGGCCGCCGCCTGGGCGTGGGCGGTGGCCAGTTGCTCGTAGCCCTCGGCGATGTGGAAGGTGCCGGAGAACGCCTCGCGCGGGTCGACGGCGGTGTCCCGCAGCCGGGGCAGGCGCTTCAGCAGCATGTTCACCTTGAGCTGGGCGCCCTCGGCGGGCTCCGGGGCCGGGTCGCCGGTGAGGGCGGCGAGTTCCTGCGGGGCGGCGTTGACCAGGACGTGCCGGGCGGCGACGACGCCCTCGCCGTCGGCGGTGCGGTAGGCGACCTCGGCGGACCGGCCGTCCGTCTCGATCCGTACCGCCTCGTGCCCGGTGGCGAGCACCGCGCCTGCCGAGCGTGCGGCGGCGGCCAGTGCGTCGGTGAGGGCGCCCATGCCGCCGACCGGTACGTCCCAGGCGCCCGTACCGCCGCCGATGACGTGGTAGAGGAAGCAGCGGTTCTGCCGCAGCGAGGTGTCATGGGCGTCGGCGAACGTGCCGATCAGAGCGTCCGTGAGGACGACTCCGCGCACCAGGTCGTCCGTGAAGTTCGCCTCGATGGCGACCCCGATGGGCTCCTCGAACAGGACCCGCCAGGCCTCCTCGTCGTCGATCCGGCGGCGCAGCTCCTCGCGCGAGGGCAGCGGCCCGGTGAGCGTCGGGAAGACGCGCTCGGCGACCCGGCCGGTCATGGCGTAGAACCGCTGCCAGGCCTGGTACTCCTCCTTGCCCCCGGTCAGCCGTTCGAACGCCTCGCGGATGCGCCGTTCGCCGCCGCCGACCAGCAGTCCGGTGGGCCGGCCGGCGCGCTCCACGGGCGTGTACGACGAGATGGTGCGGCCGCGGACGCGGAAGTTCAGGCCCAGGTCGCGGACGATCTTCCTCGGCAGCAGGCTGACCAGGTAGGAGTAGCGCGACAGCCGCGCATCGACGCCGGTGAAGGGGCGGGTCGAGACGGCGGCGCCACCGGTGCGGCCCAGCCGTTCCAGCACCAGTACGGTGCGCCCGGCCCGGGCCAGATAGGCCGCCGCGACCAGGCCGTTGTGGCCGCCGCCGACGATGATGGCGTCGTAGGTCCTGGATGGTTCGGTGGCAGGGGGCATGGTTCTTCGTAACACATGATGATCTAGGTGGGTAAGAGGCGTGCCGGTTCGCTCCGCGGGGAGGGCCGTTCGGACAGTGCCGGTTGTGCGGCCGGGCGCGCCCGCACGGCGGAGCCGCACGTCGACACAGCCCCGTGCCCGTGACGAGACGCTCGTTTCACGGCCGTCCGCCCGACGCGTGCTGTTGCCGTAGAACTGCCACACGCCGGTACAGCTCCACGGCCTCGGCTCCTCGGCCCAGTTGTTCGAGGCAGTGCGCCTCGTCGTTGCGGCTGGCCAGGGTGTCCGGGTGGTCCGGCCCCAGGACGCGCTCCCGGGCGGTCGCCACCCGCCGGTACTCCGTCAGTGCGTCTGCCCAGCGGCCCAGCCAGCCCAGGCCGACCGCGACCTCGCGGCGGCTGACCAGGGTGTCGGGGTGGTCGGGGCCGAGGACCCGTTCGCGGATGGCGCACACGTCCCGGGATTCCGCGAGGGCCTCCTCCCAGCGGGCGAGGCGGCCGAGGTTGACGCCGAGGCCGTGGCGGGCGCGCAGCGTCTCGGGGTGGGCGGGGCCCTGGACGCGGGCGCGGTCGTCGATCAGGGCGCGGTAGAGGGTGAGCGCGTCGGCGCTGCGGCCGAGGCGGCCGAGGCTGATGCCCACCTCGTAGCGGGCGGCGAGGGTGTCGGGGTGGTCGGGGCCGAGGGCGCGGGAGCGTGCCTCGGCGACCTCGCGGTAGGTCGCCAGGGCCTCTTCCCACCGGCCCAACTGGCCTAGTGCGTAGGCGACTTCGTAGCGGGTGACCAGGGTGTCGGGGTGCTGCGGGCCGAGGACGCGGGTGCGGGCGACGGCCACGTCGTGGGCCATGCGGTACGAGTCCTCCAGCCGGCCCAGCCTGCTGAGGTTGAAGGCGAGGTTGTGCCGGCAGCGCAGGGTGTCGGGATGATCCGGGCCCATCAGACGCTGCCGGGCGGCCAGTACGGCCGTGTACGCCTGGTGGGCTTCGAAGTGGCGGCCCAACTGGCCGAGGACATAGGCCGTTTCCTGACGGACGGCGAGCGTGTCGGGGTGGTCGGCGCCGAGCAGGCGCTCTCGGGCGCGGGCGACCTCGGTGTACTCGCGCAGGGCGTCGGCGGCGCGGCCGGTACGGCTCAGGGTGAAGGCGATCTCGTAGCGGCTGGCGAGGGTGTCCGGGTGGTCGGGGCCGAGGAGGCGGGCGCGCTCGGCGGCGACCGCGCGGTGCACCTCGCCGGCCTCGGTCCAGCGCCCGAGCCGGCCGAGGCTGAGCCCGGCGTTGTGCCGGCCGGCGAGCGCGGCGACGGTCTCGGGGGCGGGGGCCACGGGAAGGGGTTCGGGGGTGCCGTTGGCGGGGCGGGCGATCCACTCCCCGCTGAGCCCGGCCGCGGGGTCGGGCGGGGTGGTGCGCAGGCCGGCGCCGATCGCCTTGTGGCCGGTGGTCATGGAGCGGGTCCAGGACGGCAGCCGGGGCTCGCGGAACGGCGGATCCGGGGGCCGGATTTGGGGCTGCGCGGTGATGACGGTGGGGACGTACGTGGGCGTCGTACGCCCGGAGGTGATCCGGCGGCCCAGCTCCATGGCGTCGTAGGGGCGCTGCTCGGGCCGCTTGGCCAGCAGGTCCAGGACGACCTTCTCGAACCAGCCCGGCAGTTCGGCGCGGTGGTCGCGGGGCGGAGCGGGTGGGGTGTCGCGGTGGCCGATGAGGATCGCCCAGGCGTCGTCGAGGTCGAACGGCGGTGCCCCGGTGGCGATCTCGTACAGCACGCAGCCCAGGGAGTACAGGTCGCTGCGCTGGTCGACCTCGGTGCCGCCGATCTGTTCCGGTGACATGTAGTGCGGCGTGCCCATGGCGATGCCGGTGCCGGTCAGCCGGGAGGTGAGGCCGATGTCGTGGCCGAGGCGGGCGATGCCGAAGTCGCAGAGCTTGGCCGTGCCGTCGGTGAGCCGCATGATGTTGGCGGGTTTCAGGTCCCGGTGCACGATGCCCTGCCGGTGGGTGTAGGCGAGGGCGGCGGCGACCTGCTCGGCGATGTCGACGACGTCGCCGACGGGCAGCGGATGGTGCTTGTTGTCCTCCATGAGCTGGCTGAGGTTGCGGCCGTCCAGCAGCTCCATCACGAGGTAGAGGATGCCGTCGTCCTCGCCGAAGTCGTGGACGACGGTCACCCCGCGGTGGGACAGGGCGGCGGCCACTCTCGCCTCACGGCGGAACCGTTCGCGCAGGACGCGGGTGAACGCCTGGTCGTGGTGCGGGCCCAGCGGTTTGAGGCACTTCACGGCGACCTGCCGGCCGAGGGACTCGTCGCGGGCCCGCCACACCTCGCCCATCCCGCCCCGCCCGATCAGGTCGAGCAGCCGGTACCGGCCCTGGACCAGCCTGGTGTCACCCATCGCGCGCCGTCGCCCCCCGTCGCTGCAGCCCCGCCCCCCAGGGGGATGCCGTCAAGGTGCGGCCGCGCCGAACCGGCCCGTCCCGTGACACACCCCCTGGTCGTCCAGTATGGCGACCTAATGCCCGACTTTGTACGGTGCCGGGCGCGCGCCGGGGCCGAGCCTCGCCATGGCGCGCAGGATGTGTTTGGGCGGGAGTTGCCAGCGCAGACGTGCGGGAACACAGCGCAGCAGGGTGCCGGTGGCACGCAGTCGCCGGGTCACGACGGCGGGTTCGGGGGCCGGTCTGCCGTACAGCTCGTGGGCGTACGGCGGCAGAGAGGCGTACGCCAGGTGGGCCACGCGCCGCCACAGCACCTCGCGCGCCGGTATCAGGAGCGGGTGCGTCGGAGGGCGGAGCAGGAAGTCGTCCACAGCGCGTGCGTCCGCTCCGGCGGCGAGCAGCGGCCGTACCTTCCGGAAGTAGGCGGCCAGGTCCGCCCGGTCCCCCGGTACGGCTGCGGGGTCGAGGCCCACCAGGCGGGCGCTGACCCGGTGCTCGGCGAGATAGCGGTCGGCCTGGGCGTCGGTGAGGGGGAAGCCGGAGCGGCGCAGGACGTGCAGGTACGAGTCGATCTCGGCGCAGTGCACCCACAGCAGCAGCTCGGGGTCGTCCACGCCGTACCGCTCACCGGTGTCCGGGTCGGTCGCGCCCAGCATGCGGTGGATCTTCCGTACCCGGGCCCCGGCCCGTTCGGCGGCCTCCGTCGTGCCGTAGGTCGTGGTGCCGACGAAGTTCGCGGTCCGCATCAGCCGGCCCCAGGCGTCGCGCCGGAAGTCGGAGTTCTCCATCACGCCGCGCACCGCGCGCGGGTGCAGGGCCTGGAGGTAGAGCGCGCGGATGCCGGCGACCCACATCATCGGGTCGCCGTGCACCTGCCAGGTCACGGAGTCCGGGGTGAACAGTCCGGGATCGCCCTCCATGACCGCAGACTAACGCCGGACCCGGGGCATCCCCAGTCCGATCCACGAGATGATCTCCCGCTGGATCTCGTTGTTGCCGCCGCCGAAGGTGAAGATGACCGCCGAGCGGTAGCCGCGTTCCAGGTCGCCGTGGAGGACCGCGCCGGCCGAGCCCTCCTTCAGCGGGCCCGCCGCACCGGCGATCTCCATCAGCCAGGCGTAGGCGTCGCGGCGGGCCTCGGAGCCGTAGACCTTGACGGCGGAGGCGTCCTGCGGGGTGAGGGTGCCCTCCTGGACGGCGGTCACCATCTGCCAGTTCAGCAGCTTCATGGCGTCGAGGCGGGTGTGGGTGCGGGCGAGGTTGCGGCGCACCCAGGGCAGGTCGACGACGCGGCGGCCGTCGGCGAGTTTGGTCTCCATGGCCCAGCGCTGGACGTCGTGCAGGGCGCGGATCGCCATGGTGCCGTGGGCGGCGAGGGTGACCCGCTCGTGGTTGAGCTGGTTGGTGATCAGCCGCCAGCCCTGGTTCTCCTCGCCGACCCGGCGGGAGACGGGGACGCGGATGTTCTCGTAGTAGCTGGCGGTGGTGTCGTGCGAGGCGAGGGTGTTGATCACGGTGCAGGAGTAGCCGGGGTCGGAGGTCGGCACCAGGAGCATGGTGATGCCCTTGTGCGGCGGGGCCGCGGGGTCGGTGCGGGTGGCCAGCCAGACCCAGTCGGCGGTGTCGCCGTTGGTGGTCCAGATCTTCTGGCCGTCGACCACGTACTCGTCGCCGTCGCGTACGGCCCGGGTCTTCAGGGCGGCCAGGTCGGTGCCGGCGTCGGGCTCGCTGTAGCCGATGGCGAAGTCGATCTCGCCGGAGAGGATGCGGGGCAGGAAGTAGGACTTCTGCTCGTCGGTGCCGTACCGCATGATCGTCGGGCCGACCGTGTTCAGCGCCATCAGCGGGAGCGGTACGCCCGCCTGGGCGGCCTCGTCGAAGAAGATGAACTGTTCCATGGCGGTCAGGCCACGGCCGCCGTACTCCTTGGGCCAGCCGACGCCGAGCCAGCCGTCCGTGCCCAGCCGGCGGACCGTCTCCCGGTAGAAGCGTTTCTGCGCGGCCGGATCGGCGTAGCGGGCGTAGGCGTTGTCCGGCACCAGGCCGGCGAAGTAGGCGCGCAGTTCGGTGCGCAGCCGCTGCTGCTCGGGCGTGTGGTCGAGGTGCACGGCGCCTCCAGGCTCCCCACGGGCGGTCCTGACGGCGCACACCGTAGAACGTGTTCCAGAAATTGGGAATGGCGGCGCGGGTGCGGGACCCGGTCCGTTCCGGTCAGCAGTGGCCCGCGGCCCAGCCCACGTCCGTGCGGACCTCCTTCGGTGCCAGGGCGAGGACCGACACCGAGACGGCCGGGAACACCGCGGCGAACTGGGCCGGGCGGATGCCGATGGTGGCCGCGAGCGGGCCCGCTAGCAGCGCCCCGAAGGGTGTCGCGACCACCGAGCCGAGCATGTCGTACGAGCCGACCCGGGCGAGCCGGTCCGCGGGGAAGGTCCGGGCCATGACCACGTTCCACTGGACCATCATCAGTTCCACCAGCACTCCCGTCGTGAACGAGAACGCGCAGATCAGCCAGAGCGGCACCAGAGCGGCAGCAGCGCCATGGCGAGGGTGGGGGCGGCGACCGCGGCTCCGCAGAGCGCGACGAACCGCATGGACCGCCTGGGGGTGAAGCGGGTCGCGGCGCAGCCCCCGACGACCAGTCCGAGCGACTCGGCGACCAGGATCTCGCCCCAGGCCGCCGGACCGCCCAGGCTCGTCCTGGCGACCACGGGGCCGAGCACGCTGTATCCCAGGAGCAGGCCATGAAGACGAGCGAGTACTGCAGGACGATGACCCACAGCCAGGTGTGGGTGCGGGCGTCCCGGGTGCCGGCCGGCCGCGCGTCGTACCGGGAAGGTTCGACGGCACGCACGGTCACCACCGTGCCGCGGTCGAACCGGTTGCGGTGGGCTCTCATCGGGCCGTCTCTCCGTCCGAGACCTGGGCCTGGGAAGGTCACGGGCCCTGGGGTGATGCCGGTCGTCACCGTACGGCCGTACCACAGGGACGCTGACAGATCCCCGAACGTGGACCTGTCGGCCGCAGAGCACGCGCTCCTACGTTTCCGACGTCGATCGCACGTGCCGACCCGCCGAGTTGGAGCCCCGCCGGTCATGACACCGCAACCCCACGAGATCATCCACGCGCACATCTACAGCGCCTACACCGCACGCTGCCTCCAGGCCGTCGCCGACCTGGGCATCGCCGACCACATCGACGACGACCCCGTACCCGTCGGTGAACTCGCGGCGGCGTGCGGCACCGACCCCGACGCGCTGCACCGCGTCCTGCGCCTGCTGGCCGCGCACGACGTCTTCGAGCAGCGGCACGGCGGATACGCGCACACCCCCGCCTCCCGTCTGCTGCGTGGCGATCACCCGATGAGCGCGCGTCCCCTCGCCCGTCTCATGGGACTGCCGCTCCACTGGCACAGCCTCGCCCAGCTTCCGCACACCGTCACCACCGGGGAACCGGGCATCGACGTGCTCGACCCCGGCGGACTGTGGGCCTATCTGCAGGGCCACTCCGAGGAAGCCGAGACCTTCAACCGGGCCATGACCTCGAAGGCCGCCGCCGACATCCCGGCGATCGTCGAGGCCTACGACTTCACGCCGTTCGCCACGATCGCCGACATCGGCGGCGGCCGGGGGCACCTGCTGCGCGCCGTCCTGGACAGCGTGCCCGCCGCCAAGGGCGTCCTGTTCGACCAGCCGAGTGTCATCGACCCGCTGTCCTTCCCCGACCAGCCACGGCTGACGCCGCGGGCCGGGGACTTCTTCAGCGCCGTGCCCGCCGCCGACGCCTACATCCTGATGCACATCCTGCACAACTGGGACGACGAGCGGGTGGCGCGCATCCTCGCCACGGTACGGGACGCCGCCGCCACCGGTGCCACACTGCTCGTCATCGAGAACGTCCTGCCCGACGAGCGGCCGGACCCCACGGCGCTCTCGATGGACGTGATCATGCTCGCTCTCACCCGCGGCCACGAACGCACGGTGGGCGAGCTGTCCGTACTCCTCGAAGGCGCCGGTTTCCGCTTGACCGGTGTGACGGAGGCCTCGGGGTCCATGCGCATCGCCGAAGCGAAGGCGGTCTGACCGACCGGCCGGTGACGGGGCCCTGCCTCGGCGGCGGTCGAAGCGGCCGCCCCGCTCCGGGCGGAGGTGCCGCAGACCGGGGCGGAGGCAGGGCGCGTCGTGGAGCGGCTCGTCGGACGGGGGAAGGTGCGGGTCCGCCGATCACCGACCGCCATCGATGAGCCGCCGGGCGGCCACCGAGGTGCCCGCCCCGTCCGGCCGGTGCGCGGCGCCCAGAACGACGGGCAGTTCGACGACGTCGTTGCCCATGAAGGAGTGCTGGGGCTCCAGTTCGGCGGGGGCGATGGAGAGGGTGAGGCGAGGGAAGCGGTCGAACAGGGCCGGCAGGGCGACTTCGGCTTCGAGCCTGGCGAGCGGGGCGCCGAGGCAGTAGTGGATGCCGTGGCCGAAGGCGAGGTGCTGCTTGTCGGCGCGGTCGATGTGGAAGGCGGCCGGGTCGTCGTGGACGTCCGGGTCGCGGCCGGGGGCGCCGAAGCCTATGAGGATGGCGTCTCCGGCCTGCACGGTGACGCCTTCACCGAGGTTGATGTCCTCGGTGGCGAACCGCAACGGCAGGTGCATGATCGGCGGGTGCAGACGCAGCGTTTCGTCGATCACGTCGGTCCAGCGGGCCGGCTCGGCGAGGACGGCGGCGAGTTGGTCGGGGTGGGTGAGGAGTTCGCGTACAGCGGCGTCGATCAGGGCGACGGTGGTCTCGCTGCCGCCGCCGATCACCGCGATGAGGGTGGAGATGAGCTCCGTCTCGCTGAGCCGGTCGCCGTCTTCCTCGTGGGCGGTCAGAAGCAGGCTCGTCATGTCGTCGGCGGGCGTGCGGCGCTTGGTCTCGATGAGGGTCTGCATCACGCGGTAGAGGTCCTTGCCCACGGCCTCGGACTGCTCGGGCGTGACGTCGGTGGCGAACACGGCGCCGATGACGCGGAGCATCTCGGGCCGCTGGTCCGCGGGGACACCGAACAGGTCGCAGATGACCCGGCTGGGCACGCCGTGCGCGAACTCGGCGCGCAGGTCGACGCGTTCGTCGGCGTCACGGTCCTCCAGGGCGTCCAGGAGATCGGTGACGATGCCCTCCACCGCGGGCCGCATCGCTTCGATCCTGCGCGCCGTGAACGCCCTGCCGGTCAGCTGCCTCAGCCGGGTGTGGTCGTCGCCGTCGGACGTGAACATGCTGATCACGTCGACCCACGGATACAGCCACGGTATGGCGCCGGGCCGGTGTCCGGGCCACGACTTGCGCGCGTCCTTGGAGACGTGCGGGTGGACGAGGAGCTGCTTGGCGATGTCCCCGCGGGTGACCGACCACGCGACGACGTCCTCGGGCATGCGCACACGGACAGCGGGCCCGGCGGCACGGAGTTCGTCGGCCTGCTCGTACAGACGTGCGCCGCCGTCGCCGTCGAGAGTCACGGCCTCGTTGTGGGTGCTGGTCACGCGGTACCTCCTGTGGGTGTGGCCGCTCTGTGGGCACGCGCTGCGGACTTGGGACAGGTGGGCGTGCGCGTCGTGCCGTCCGCTCCGGATGTCGCGTCGCCGGAGCACGGGGAACCGGTCGCCCCGGACGAGTTCGGGCCCGCGCAGGACGACGGTCGGGCTGGACGAGCGCGCCCTCGGCGCATCGAGTGCAACGACACCGTAGGCCGCACCGCGAGGACGGGCACAGATCCCCGAACGGGGACCTGTCAGACCCGGGGCCGGGTTCCTACATTTCGTCCTACGCGAACCACGGCCGTTCGCCGATCAGTCGACGAACCGGCGAGTGGCGCCGGTTCGGCTCTCCTTCGGCTTCGGGCGGCACCCGCGCCGAGACCCCATCCGGCCCGCACGCCTCCTGAGCACCTCAGAGAGGAAGAACACGCACTATGACGGAAACCATCGAAAGCGCGGCCGTGGATGAGGAGTTCACCTTCAGACCGACAGACGGGATCGGGCGAAGCCGAATATTCTTCAACACGCGGACCAACAGTGACGACTACCTCGAAAGGTGCCGGTTCCTCGACGCCCACATGCGGAACAGCAAAGGAAGCCGGTGGTCCGTCCGGGGCCTCGTGGCGGATCCGCTCCCGGCCGCGGAGATCGGCCGGCGGCTGGGCTTCACCACGCCCGTCGAGGTCACCACCATAACCGCCCCGGCCGCCGGGAGCGGGCCGGCGTACCTGTGGGTGTCACGCAACAGATCCGAACGCGTGCCGGACCAGGCGACGCAGGACGAGACTCTCCGGCGAATGCACCGGCTGGACGGCTACCAGCGGGCTTTCACCGGACGGTTCCGGGCCGAGACGGAGACGCTGCTGGACAAGGCCGCCCACGCCGGCCTGCGTGTCGTCTGCAACGACCCCCGCGGTGACTGGGGTTCCGAGCGCGTCGACGCCCGGACCTTCACACGGCTGATCTCCCACCTCTTCTACTACGACGCGCCGACCGCCGACCTGATGCTCCGGGGGACCGGCTACTCGACCCACGGCCACTACCTCTTCGCCCTGCGGGCACCGAACGGGGCCCAGCTCTGCTATTTCATGATCGCCGAGTGGCCCTGGGGCTGGGAGGGGACGTACACCATGCTCGACGGGCGGTACGCGGGTCCGTCCATTCGGCTGGGCGCGGCCAGAATCCTCATGCTGCTGGCGAATGCCCTCTTCCTCGGCAGGCACGGCGCCGACGCGCTGGTGTACGGCGAGGCCAACGCGATGAACATGCGGCCCTGCATCCAGTCCGGGTACGTCGGCCAGGTGCCGCACATCATCCCCGGCCCGCACCCGGTGCACGTCAACGTCGCCTGGGCCGACCACCCCGTGGGCACATTCGGCACCGACGGACAAGCCCCTGGCACTCCCCCGTCGTTCACCGACACCCCGTACGCCCACTACTCCGTGGGACGCCTGGCGCCGGAGTTGGTCACCCCGTTCACCGAACGGGCCCTCAGGTTCCTCGATGTCCGCGGCTGAGGCGGAGCCCCGGCCGCGTGTTCTGCGACGGCCTGGCCGCCACCCTCGCAAGTCACTCGCGCTCTGCCGCACGGGGTGGTGTTCCCGAACCGGGCCGGTGGGTTCCGCCGCCGGAGGAGGACCGGGGACGGCTCGTATCCGCAGTCGCCGCTGTGGCGGTCGACGAACCGCGCTGGTCTGGCGTCCCGGATCCGGATCCCGCAACGGCGCCGACCTCGCGCCGGGAGCGGACCTGGAGCTTGGTGAGGATGTGGGAGACATGGGTCTCCACGGTGCGGCGCGAGAGCAGCAGGCGGGCGGCGATGTCAGGGTTGGACAGGCCCTGGGCGACCAGGCCGGCGACGTGCCGTTCGGTCGCGGTCAGCGCCTCCCAGCCGGAGGACGGACGCGGGTGGGCTCCACGGCTGCCGGAGCGCAGGCCCAAGGGACGCAGGCGGGCGGCGGCACGGCGTACGTCCCAGTCCGCACCCAGCTCGGCCCAGACCGCGAGGGCCTCGTCGAACGAGGCGCGGGCCGCGTCGAGGTCTCCGGACTCGGCCTGGACCGCCGCGAGGTCCTCCAGGGCGTTGCCCAGATCCGGCGACCGGTCGGCGGTGCGGTGGTAGTCGATGGCGACGCGCAGCCGGGCCGGGTCCTGATCGAGCAGTCCGGAGCACCAGTCGGCGGCGGCCAGTGCCCGCGGTTTCGGCTGACGGTCGGCCTCCTGCCGGGCGGCGAGCGCCGCGGCGCTCGCGGTCTGCCGGTCGTCGGCGGCCAGCGCCAGACGGACCAGGGCGGGCAGCCATTCCGGGTGGTTCCCGACATCGTGCGCGTACGTATCGGTCAGCAGCTCCGCGAGTACAGCCACGGCCTCGGGGAGCCGGCTCGCGTGCTCGGCGACGAGACTGCGCGCCATCAGCAGGTAGGCGGCGGCCACGGGTCCCCCCGACGGAACCTTTCTGCCGCCCGGGGCGTCGAGATGACCGGCCGCCTCCCGCCACTGACCGCGGCGGGCGCCGATCAGCGCCAACAGGCCCTGCCGGGACAGTCGCCAGAGCGGCGGGAGGTCGGTGACCTCGTCCAGTACCGCCAGCGCGTCGTCCCAGCGACCGTGCTCGTAGTACCTCTCGGCGCTCTGGACGAGGGTCATCGACAGCCGCGTCGCTCCGACCCGTTCCGCGAGCGTACGAGCCTGGACCAGCGCCTCCTCCGCCTCCTGGAGGCGGTCGACACCGTCCAGTTCGATGACCCGGTGGCCCAGCAGGATGAGCCGCAGGTCGACGAGTTCCGGATCGTTGCCGATCTCCGCCAGCGCCTGGCCGTTGACGGCCAGCGCGCCGGCCTGGTCACCGTGCCGGCTGCGAATGACGGAAGCGGCGAGCAGGGCGTATCCGACGGCGGTCGGATCGCCCAGCTTCCTGCCCTCCTCCAGCGCCTCGGCCATCGCCGGCCGGGCCCGGCCGATCTGGCCCAGGAGATGCCGGGCCAGTGCCACCAGGGCCAGCAGCCGGGCGCGCCACACGGGCCCGAGCCGTGGGTCGGCGGTGGCGGCGCGCCAGTTCTCGACCACCTCCCCGTAACGGCCGGTCCGCATCCCGATGGTGCTGAGCAGCCATCTGACCCGGCCGATCAACTCGTAGTCGGCCGCCTGCCGCAGCACGGTTCTGGCCAGCTCCTCCGCACGGTCCAGGGGGCCCATCCGGAAGTAGAGCGCGGCCAGTTGCGCGGTGAGCAGGGGGAGCCTCGGATCGTCCGCGCGCGCCTGCCGCAGGGCGTGTTCGAGCAGTTCCGCGGCGACGACGGGGGCCCGGACGACGAGCCGCTCGGCGTTGCCGGCGAGCCATTCCCACTCCCAGTCCTCGGCCGTGCCCAGCACCGGCAGGATCAGCTCGGCCACCCGCTCCACCGGCGCCCCGGAGGCCATCAGCTCCTGCGCAGCGCGCCTGAGGAACGCCGTACGCAACGGGGTCGGCATGGCTTCGTACAGCACCTCCTTCAGCAGGCCGTGCCGGAAGCGCAGCCGGGACCCCGCGGACTCCAGGACCCCTGCGCCGAGCGCCTCCTCCACCACCCTCAGGAGGGAGCCCGCCCCGCTGCCCACCGCCGCCGCCAGATCCGTCACCGAGAACTCCGGCCCGAGCAGCGACGCGGCGCGCAGTGCCTCCTGGGCGTCGGCCGAGAGCGAGGCCAGCCGGTCCGCGATCACGTCCGTCAGCGCGTTGAGTTCCCGCACGTCCCGGCCGGTCGCCGTCAGCTCCACGCGTCCGTCCGCCGAGTCCAGCGCGCCGACGCGTGCCAGGGCGTCCAGGAGTTCGCGTACGTAGAGCGGGTTGCCCGCCGCGGACCGCAGCCGTTCGGTGAGCATCGGTCCGGGAACCCCCCGCGCCAGCGCTCCGGCGAGCTCCGCCACCTGGGCTTCGGGCAACTGGTCAAGCGAGACCGACTGCCCGCCACGGGACCGCAGATCGCGGCGCAGCGCCTCCAGCTCCGGCCGGCCCGGCGCCGGCCGGCAGGTGCCGACGACCAGCAGCGGCAGCTGGACCGACGCCCGGCACAACCGACGCCACATCAGCAGGCTGGCGTCGTCCGCCCACTGCAGGTCCTCCACGGCCAGCACCAGCGGGCCGGAGGCACACAACCGGTCGACCAGTACGAGCAGTTGCTCCGTCGCGGCCACCACCGGGTCACCGGCGAGCAGGCGCATCGTCCAGCCCGGCGCCTCCTGCGGCTGCTCCAGGGAGAGCGCGGCCTCAGCACGGCGGGGATCGGCCGAACCGGCCTCGACCTCCAGGAGCCGCGTCATGACCGAGAGCGGTAACCGCCGGCCCAGCTCGTCGCACTGCCCGGTCAGCACCTCGCAGCCAGCGGCATCGGCTTTGGCCAGGGCGTGCGCAAGCAAGGTCGACTTGCCGATGCCCGGTTCCCCTTCGATGAGCAGGCTTCCGCCGCGGCCCGCGGCGACGTCGGTGACCAGCCGTTCCAGAAGGGCTCGTTCCGTGTCCCGCCCGATCACCGGATGCAGTTGTTGTCCGAGCATGGTCATGACTCTAGAACCTCTCCATGAGGTGACACTCCCTTTCGGGTTACGCGTGGGGAAACTGGGTTTTCGGCCAAGCGGCCACCCCCGCTCACTGAGACGGCGCTCTCCCGTACCTCCGGGATCTCAGTGAGGCTCACGGATGTCTCCGTATCCCCACGGGCGCAGGCTCGTCCCATCGGTCGGCAAACGATGGGGCAGCTCATGACGACGGCACTCGCACCCGAGGCAGGCACGTGCGCACCGCAGTCCGCGGAACAGAAGATGCGGATGATCTACGACGTCAACAAGAACTCCCTGATGCGCAGTCTGCTCGGCTGGACCCAGGGGGACCGGGCGGCGGCGGAGGACCTCGTCCAGGAGACCATGCTCCGGGCGTGGCGGAACCTGGACATCCTCCCCGACGATCCGCGGGCGGTACGTCCGTGGTTGCTGACGGTGTCGCGACGGCTGGCGATCGACATGCTGCGCGCCCGCTCGGCGCGTCCCACCGAGGTGGAGGACGACCCGCTGGAGTCGATACCGGTGGCAGCGGAGCCGCTGGAGCAGGTCCTCGACCGCCAGGTGCTGCGCACCGCGCTGGCCGGGCTCTCCGCGACCCATCTCGCGGTGCTGACCCAGGTCTACTTCCTGCACCGGCCGGTCCGGCACGCGGCCGAGGCGCTCAACGTCCCGGAGGGCACCGTGAAGTCGCGCACCCACAACGCCCTGCGGGCCCTGCGTGAGGCGCTCGGCGACCGCAACGGGGCGGCCCCGCGGGCGCGTACGGCGGCACGCGGACACACCTCGTCGGCCCCGGTCCGCTGTCATCCGGGTCAGCGCCCGGCTCCGGCTCACGCCCGGTTCTGAGCCCAGGCACCAGGCGCCGGGGGCGCGCTCACGTCTCCTCAGGCCGGACATGCAGGGCGACCTCGCGGCGGGAGCGGATCCGGAGCTTGGTGAGGATGTGGGAGACATGGGTCTCCACCGTCCGGCGGGACAGCAGCAGTCGCCCGGCGATCTCGGGGTTCGTCAGCCCCTGACCGACGAGTTCGGCGACCCGCCGCTCGGTGCCGGTCAGCGCCTGCCAGCCGTTCTTCGGCCGCTGCCGAGCGCCCCGCACCCCCGGGCGGACACCGTAGGGCCGCAGACGGGCGGTGGCCCGCCGCGCGTCCCACTCCGCGCCCAGCGCCACGTACACGTCCAGCGCCTCGGCGAGCGTGGCACGGGCCGCCGTGAGATCACCTCCGGCCGCCTGTACGACGGCCGCGTCCTCCAGGGTGTTGCCCAGTGCCGCCCGCCGTCCGGAGGCACGGTAGTACGACGCGGCGGCCAGCACCGGCGCCGGTTCGCCCGCCAGCATCCCGGCGCACCAGCCCAGTTCCACCCCTTGCCCGCTTTTCGCCGACGCCGCGCACACCCGGGCGACGGCCCGTAGCGAGGCCAGGTCGCCGCACTCCTGCGCGGCCCGGACCAGGACGGGCAGGAGAGCGTTCGCATCGATCAGCCGTTCCCCGCCGTCCGGGGCCAGGTACGGCATGAGCAGCTCGACGACCCGCTCCGGGCGAGCGGCGTGCTCGGCCTCCAGCGCCCATGCCCGCAGGATGCCCGCGGAGTCGACCGCCCGCTCGTCCAGGACCCGGCGGTCGCAGAGGGCCGCCAGTTGCCGGGAGGCCTCCCCCCAGTCGTCGCGCTGCCCGGCGATCAGGGCCCGCAACGCCTGCCCGGCGCCGGGCAGCCGTACCGAGTCCGGGACGCCCGGGACCGGTTCGAGTTCCGCGAGGGCGTCGTCCCACCGGCCCGTCGCATAGTGCAGTTCGGCGATCCGGGTGCGCAGCGCGCCGACCGCTCGGGGCCTCGCCGACCGCTCGGCCGACGTGCGGGCCTCGCGCGCCGTCGCCTCGGCCTCGGTGAAGCGATCGAGCGCCATGAGTACGGCCGAACGGTCGCCCAGCACCGCGAGCCGCAGGTCGACGAGTTCCTCGTTCCCGTCGGCGAGGGCGAGGATCTCGTCCGTGGTGGCGAGGGCGCCGTCGAAGTCGTGGGTGAGGGTGCGCAGGACCGAGCGCGTGTACAGGGCCTGGGCCGTGGTGAGGGGGTCGGCGAGCCGCTGCCCCTCCGTGCGGGCCCGCTCGGCGGCCTGCCGCGCCTCGTCGCTGCCGGCGCGACCGACCAGGGCCGTCGACCGCAGCGCCGCGCCGCGGGCCCGCCACAGCGGTACGGCGTGCTCGGCGGCGTCGGCCAGGACCGTGACGGCCTCCTCCCGCCGGCCGGCGCGTAACAGGGTCGAGCCGAGGAACCACGCGGCCCGCCCGGCCCGGTCGGTACCGATGACGACGATGTCACGGGCCATCCGCTCCGCCTGCTCGTCCAGGCCCAGCCGGAAGGCCACGGCAAGGAGCCGGTCCTCGACGTCGGCGCGGCGCGGATCGGCACCGTCGAGCCGGGCCAGGGCGTGCTCCAGCAGCCCCGCCGCGCTCTCGGGGACACGCGCCGCCAGGGCGGCCGCGTTCTCGGCGATCCAGCCCGCCTCCCAGCCCTCGGCCTCCGCCAGCACCGGCACCACCAGGGCGGCGACGCGCTGCACCGGAGCGCCGGCGGCGATCAGCGCCTGCGCGGCGTGCTGGTACAGGGCGGCACGTAGGGCGGTGGGCATCGTCTCGTGGAGGGACCGTCGTATCAGCCCGTGCCGGAAGCGCAGTCCTGCGCCGTCGGCTTCCACCACGCCTGCGGCCAGGGCCTCGTCGACCGCACCGGCCAGGGCGGCAGGCGATTCCCCCGCCACCGTCGCGAGCTCGGCGACCGAGAAGTCCGGGCCCAGGACGGCCGCCGTGCGCAGCGTGTCGCGGGTGGGTGCCGAGAGGAAGTCCAGCCGGTCCGCGATCACCCGGGCGAGCCACCCCACGGTCTCCTGTGGGACGTCGGCGACCCGTTCCGCCTTGTCCGTCTGCGACCGGAGCAACTCCCCTATGTACAAGGGGTTGCCGGCCGTCGACGCCAGCAGCCGGGAGAGCCGCGGCCCCGGAGCGCTGCCCAGCCGCTCGGTCGCCAGCTTCACCACCTCGGGCTCCGCGATGCCGTCGAGTACGACGACCGTCCCGCCGGAGTCGATCAGTTCGTGGCGCAGCCGGTCGAGTTCCGGCCGGACCGGTACCGGGCGGCGGGTCGCCACCAGCAGCAGGGGCAAGCGGGTTGCCGCCCGGCTCAGACGCTCCCACAGCAGCAGGCTCGTCTCGTCCGCCCAATGCAGGTCCTCGATCGCCAGTACCAACGGGCCGGAGGCGCACAACCGGTCCACCAGACCGGCGAGTTGCCCGATCGCCGTCGTCAGCGGGTCTTCGGCGGACGGCCGCTGGTGCCAGGCGGCCAGCCCGTCCACTCCGAGCGCCTGCGCGGGCGCCCGGAGCGGGAACCGCTGTGTCACTTCCTCGCACTGTCCGCGCAGCACCCGCAAGCCCTGCGGCTCGGCGGCGGCGAGGCCGGCCGACAGGAGCGCGGACTTGCCGATCCCGGGCTCGCCCTCGATCAGCAGAGCCCGCCCGCGCCCCGCGCCGGCGTCGGCCAACAACCCTTCCATGAGGGCGAGTTCGGCGT
The DNA here is from genome assembly GCF_043201895.1 of Streptomyces sp. NPDC048254. Lineage (NCBI taxonomy): Bacteria > Bacillati > Actinomycetota > Actinomycetes > Kitasatosporales > Streptomycetaceae > Streptomyces > Streptomyces sp. NPDC048254. The sequence continues at coordinate 103,209 of NZ_JBICZJ010000004.1, read as the reverse complement.
CCCTGCCGACGAAGGACGCCGTCGATTGCACCGCCATGGGGGCAGCGTAGCGATCAACGACGAGACGGAGGTTCCGCGCACGTGAACGTTTACCGTTCCGCTTCCTGCGCACGGACTCCGTCTCGCCGGTCTTCTCACGCCTCCAGGGCCAGCTGGATCAGGGTCGGGGGTGCCTGTCGGCCGATGAGGACGCCACGACCGGGCGGGCGTTGGGCCGCGCGCTCGCTGCCGAGCACCACGCCCTCGCGCGGATCCCCGGACAGCACCAGGCCGGCGGTGCCCAACTCCTTCACCCGCGTGAGCAGTTGCTCGGACATCGCACCACGGGCGCTGCCGGCGACCCGGCGGGCAACCACCAGGTGCAGGCCGATCTCCCGCGCCTGCGGCAGGAAGTCCATGAGCGGAGTGAGCGGCGACGTACGGCCGTTGGAGACCAGGTCGTAGTCGTCGACCACCACATAGAATTCCGGTCCGGTCCACCAGTCGCGCCGTCGCAGCTGCTCCATGGTCACGTCCCGCGGGGGCAGCCGCTCGGTGAGCTTGGCGACGACCTGTTCGACGTAGACCTGAGCCGCGTTGGCATCACCGATGTAGGCCCCGACGTACTCCTCGTCCACCGCCCCCATCAGGGCGCGCCGGTAGTCGACGACGATGAACCGGGTCTCGAACGCCGTGCGGCGCCCTGCGAGCCCCTTCATCCAGCCGCGCAGGAAGCTGGACTTGCCGGAGCCGGCGTCACCGAAGACCAGGAAGTGCGGGTCGGCGTCGGTGAGGTCGAGGTGTACCGGGGCGAGGTCGCTCTCGGCGATGCCGATCGGCACGCCCGGGGCCGTGTTCTCCTGCGGGATCCGCCTCGCCAGTTCGGCGGCGGTGAGCCGCTCGGGCAGCATCCGGATCGGCGGTGCCACGGCTCCCGACCAGGAGGCCGCGAGCTTGCCGATCGCCTCCTCCTGCGCCTCGGCGAGGCCGTCGGCGGTGTCCTTGCCGTCGAGCCGGGGCAGCGCGACCTGGAACTGGATGCCGGGCGGCGCCATGCCGCGGCCGGGGGCGGAGAGCCCGAAGGCGCGGGCCGCGCGGCGGTTGATCTCCGAGTCTCCCGGGTCGTTCAGGCGCAGTTCGAGGCGTGCCGAGATGGCGTCGCGCAGCGCCGTCCGGATGTCGGCCCAGCGGCCCGCGGTCAGCACCAGATGGACGGCGACGCCGAGGCCGCGGCCCGCGATGTCCAGGACGGCCGCGTCGATGCCCTCCATCTCGCCGCGTACCGCACCCCAGTTGTCGATCACCAGGAAGACGTCGGCGGAGCGCATGCCCTTGGGCAGCCGGTCGGTGTTGCGCATCCGCCGGAACTCGTCGGCGGAGTCGATGCCGAGGTGGCGGAAGAGCCGCTCCCGTTCGGCGATCAGCTGGCGCACCTCGGCCAGCGCGCGCCGGGCGCGGGCCGGGTCGTGCCGGCCGGCCACCCCGCCGACGTGCGGCGCCCGTTCGAAGGGCTGGAGCGAGCCACCGCCGAAGTCCAGGCAGAGGAACTGCGCCTCGGCGGGCGTGTGGGTGAGCATCGTGGAGAGCATCAGGGTGCGCAGGAAGGTGCTCTTGCCGCTCTGCGGGGCACCGACCACCGCGAGGTGCCCGGCCTTGGCGAAGTCCGGTACGAGCGGCTGCTGGAGCTGCTGGAGCGGTACGTCCAGGACGCCGACCGGGGTGCGCAGTGCGCCTTTGTTCTGCCACCAGTCGGCGGACATACCGCGCTCCGGATGGACCACGACCGGTCCGGTGAGGTCGTCCAGGGCCAGCGCGGCGGGCAGCGGGGGCAGCCACACCTGATGGGCCAACTGGCCCGCCGTACCGAGCCGTTCGACGATCACCTGCATCTCGCTCGGCCCCTCCAGCATGGGGCGCGCCCGCTCGCGCTCCTCCTCCGGCTCCGCGTCGGGATCGGGCGGCAGCCGCAGCGCGAAGTGCACGGGAGCGGTGGGCGGCGGTCCTGCGGCGAGGGCGCGCTGTTCCTCCGACAGGTGGACCCCGGAGACATGCGCGACCCGGAAGCGCTCCAGGACCGTCTCGGCGACCTTGAGGTAGGCGGAGCCGGGGATGGGCGGCAGCCGGTAGGCGTCCGGGGTGCCGATGACGACCCGGGACTCCGCCGCCGAGAAGGTGCGCAGGCAGATCCGGTAGGAGAGGTTGGCCTCCAGGCCGCGCAGCCGCCCCTCCTCCAGGCGCTGGGTGGCGAGCAGCAGATGGATGCCCAGGGAACGGCCGACCCGGCCGATCTGCACGAAGAGGTCGATGAAGTCGGGCCGGGTGGCCAGCAGTTCGCCGAACTCATCCACGATGACCAGCAGATACGGCAGGGGCTCCAGCGGGCGGCCGTCCGGCCCGGTGGCTCCGGCGGCGCGGCGCAGCTGGTACTCGCGCACGTTGTCGATGTTGCCGGCGTCGCGAAGCATCTTCTGCCGCCGCTGCTGTTCGCCGACGAGGGCGTCCTTGACCCGGTCGACCAGGGCGACCTCGTCCACCAGGTTGGTGATCAGGCCCGCCACGTGCGGCAGGTCGGTGACACCGGCGAAGGTCGCGCCGCCCTTGAAGTCGACCAGGACCAGGCTGAGGAGTTCCGGTGAGTGGGTCATGGTCAGACCGGTGACCAGGGTGCGCAGCAGCTCGCTCTTGCCGGAGCCGGTGGCGCCGACGATCAGGCCGTGCGGGCCCATGCCGCCCTGCGCGGACTCCTTCAGGTCCAGGACGAGTTGCTGACCGCCGCTGTCGAAACCGATCGGCATGCGCAGCACCTCCTCGTCCTCCGCCTGGACCCACAGCGACTCGGGGTTGAAGCTCTCCAGGTCGGCGATGCCGAGCATGCTGGGCAGCGACATGGTCTGGGCGAGGATCTCCTCGCCCTCCGCGGACAGCCGCAGCGGCGCCAGCGCCCGGGCGACGGCCTCGCACAGCGGCAGCTCGGCGCGGGCCGCGACGGCCATGTCGACCTGTGAGCGGGTGTCGGCGCGGCGGCCCTCCACGGTGACGATGCCCTGTGCGTCGAGGCGCACCCGGATGTCGGCGCGGGTCGGCTCGTCGCTCTCCTGGTCCACCAGGCAGATGACCGTGAGGGCGCTCTGCGGGCCGGCCGCGGCGAGGAGTTCGGCGGCGAGCGGCGAACGGGCCCAGGCCGCCCGGGGCAGGTAGCGGTCGAGGACGACGACCAGGCGGCGCCGGGTGTCCGGGCCGTCCCGGTCGGTCAGGGACAAGCGGCGGGACGGCTGCTGGGCGGCCGCCTCCAGGGTCTGCTGGAGATGGTCGGCGATGCCCTCGAAGTCCTCGGCGACCAGGGGCACCACGCCGGCTTCCCCGCCGGTGTCGGGTTCATGGGTGTGCGGCAGCCACTTGGCCCAGTTCCAGTCCTCGCCGCCGGTCGCGATGGCGATGCCCACGTCGTCCGGCGCGTGCAGTACGGCGATCTGGCAGAGCAGGGCGCGCACCGCCTCGCGGGCCACCTTGGGCGGCCCGAGCACACTGACCACACCGGCCTTCGCGAGGTCCAGCACGGCGGGCTGGTCGCCGACCACGGACATCGAGTCGACCAGCCGGTCGGCCGCCGTCTTGGCGCGCGGGTCGTACTCCACTGTCGGGTCGTTGCGGGTGGACATCCGGATGGGCGTCGACAGCGGCGCGTTGCCCGCGCCTACGGACACCTTCAGGAAGTCGGGGTCGGTGACCCGGCGTTCCCACACGCGGCGGCGCTGGGACGCGATCGCCCACAGCCGGCGCGGCGAGGGGAACTGCCAGGCCGCGAGGGTGCGCTGGCTCTCCGCCACCTGGCGGGCGGCCCGCCGCACCTCGACGAGATGGTCCAGGTAGCGGTCGCGGGCCCGCAGCTTCTGTTTGCGGGCCTGCCCGCGCATCTGCATCCGTACGCCGACGGTGACGCCGATGGACAGCACGACGAACGCGATGCCGAGCAGGACCAGCATCCGCCGGCCGCCGGACATCAGATAGGCGGCCATGCTGATGCTGGACAGCAGCGGCATCAGCAGCATCAGCCAGCTGGCGTTGCTGTCCTTGCCGACCGGCTGCGGCGGCGCGGAGAGCACCACCGGGTCGGTGGGCAGCGTGGGCGGCACCACCCTGGCGGGCCGGTGGAAGATGATCCGGGACATCAGAGCTCCTCGACACTCACGGTCTGCTGCACGGGCGCGGTCACCGCCGGGAACGGCGCTCAGGGAAGCGCGGTGCGACGGCGGGCCTCTTCTTGTCGTTCTGCTCGCCGTTCAGCCCGGCCAGAATGTCCTGCAGGCCGCCCGTGATGCCCGACATGACCTCGGTGCGCTGTTCGGTGACGGTGTCGTGGGCGCTGTCGATGGCCTCGACGAGGAGCCGGACCAGCCGCTCCGGGTTGTCGGGGTCGATCACCGACGGGTCGATGCGCAGGTCCACGACCCGGCTCTCGGCCGAGAGGGTCGCGGTGACCATGCCGTCGGCGCTGTGGCCCGTGGCCTCGATGTTCCGCAGGTCGAGCTGTGCGTCGGCCACCGTGCCCTGCATCCGCCGGGCGTGCTTCGCGAGCTCGGAGAAGTTGATCTGCTCATACTCGGGCATCCGGCCGTCTTCCTCTGAGGGTTCCGAATGGGTTCGTGCCAACCGCGGCGACCGCGCCGAGCGGTGTTGTTCCGGCTGCTCGGGCTTCGGGCACGGTTGCTCCAATGAGAGATACGGATGCGAGGCCCGAACGGGTCTCTCCCGTTTCGCCGGGCCCCGCATCTCCGTGTCACGTCTCCGTGCCACCGCCACGGGTCGACGGGCAGATGTCGAACGGCTGGTGCAGGGTGCCGATGGTGAGCATGGCGCGGCGGTTCAAGGTGTTGGCGACGACTCGGGCCAGCGCCATGCCCGCCAGGGAACTGGCGCCGTCCTGCATGGTCAGATGCAGATCGACATGACCGACCGCCAGTGCCTGCCGCGCCAGCTCCACCCTGATGTGCTCGGTCAGCCTGGCCCCCAGCGCGGGCGCGGCCTGTTCACCCGTCGCCGTGTCACCTGCGGCGAGCGACTCGTGCAGATCCCGTAGCTCGGCCGCCGACACCGCGTCCTCCACCCTGAACACCCGCTTGTCGAGCACCGGCTCGATCGGCAGCCGGAGTGTGGGCCCGGCGGGGAGCGCGGGTGCGTGCGTCACGTCCGATCCGTCGTCGTAGGGCCGGTAGTGCGGGTTGGGCAGCCACTCGCCGAGGGTGTTCTCCTCGTCGCCCGTGCCGGGGACGATCGTCCAGGCGCCCTTGAGGTAGCGGGACGCGATGCCACCCGCGAAGGCGACCTCGGGTGCTCCGGCCGCCGGGTAGGAGATCCCGAACGCGCCGAGCGTTCCGGCGACGTCGATCCCGGCGGGTGCGTCGACCTCCCAGACATGGCCCGCGCCCAGCCGCTGCGCCGCCGCCTCACGCGAGGTACCGGCGACCACGAAGCCGTGGCCGGCGCTGTCCCGGTCCCCCATCTGGGCGTAGGCGACGAGGTCCAGGCCGGTGCCGGCGGGCACCAGGCCTTCGGCGAGGACCGCTGCGGGACGACCGTCGTCCGCGACGAAGAAGTGCCGTCCCGGGGAGAGCAGCGGCGGCGGAATGATGTCGGCCGCGTGCGCCGCCACAGCGGCATTCGGCATCGGACCCTCGACAAGGTCCACGGCCGGGACGTCCACCGACGCCCTGACTTCGTCCACCGCGCCGGGGACGGTGTGGATCACCGGCTCACCGGCCGACCTGGGGTCTGCCGTGCCGCTCTCCTGCGACGGCGCGGCGGGCGCGTCCCGGGTCGGCTCGGGTGCCCGCCCGGCGTCCGTGGCCGAGGCGGGCGTGGGCGTCGGCTCCGCCCCCGGCCCGTCCGGCCGTGAGGTGGCCGGAGCCGGCTCGCCGAACACGTCGGGCAGCAGGGCCTCCAAGCCGTCCGCCACCGCGTACCGGCCGCCTGCGTCCGGCTCCTTCTCCAGCGGGAGCATGCCGTACAGACCGCCGGGCGCGAGCACCCGCAGGACACCGCGCGGGCCCTGGAACTGGAACTCCACGTCGAAGCGGTACTGCCGGTAGCGGCGGGTGCCCTGGTGCCGGTCCGGTTGTTCACCTCGGTCTCGTCCAGCCGCCCCGACTCCTCGACGGAGTCGTCGACCTCATGCTCGTACGGCATGAGTGCCAGGAACGCCACGTCCTCGCCGTCGGTGCCGCCGGCCTGGGGCCCGAGGCTCCACACCAGGCCGCCGCCACGCTTGACCTCCTCCTTGGCCTCCTCGTCGTCCTGCGTGTAGTGGCGCGCCTTGAAGCGGGCCCCGTCCTTCGGCCCGATCGCCTCGGCCTTGCGGAAGGTCATGCCGACCAGCACGGTACGGTCACCGACCGGCAGCGGTCCCGCGCCGGGGCCGCGGCTGATCACCCGGTCGCCGCCCACCGGCACCTCATAGGCGTGGTCCAGCAGGTCACCGATGTTGGACAGCAGCATGTCGGCGCCGGTGAAGTGCTGGTACCGCATTCCGGTGGGGTGGCTGAAGTCGAGGCCGGGCACCTGCCAGGCGCCCGGCGCCGAGAGGTCCTTCGGCGGCCGGAAGGGAGACCCCGCGGTCGCCGCCCAGCGGGCCACCGCGGCGGCTCCGGGAAGCGCCCATGGGTGCAGTGCCTGGGCGAGGATGTCGTACGGGCTCTGCTCCCTGGCGGCATGGACCTGCGAGGCCTGCGGTGCCGGGTGCCAGGCGGCGCGGTGCCGTGGACCGGGGCGAGGTCGGGGGCGGGACCGTCCCAGACCAGGCCGGCGGGGACCACGACGCGTACGTCGCCGGTCGTCTTCTCGTCATGGGTCCAGACGAAGGGGCGGCGCAAGTGCCACAGCTCGGCCGCCTTCCTGCCCTGCCGGACGGCCCGCCCCGCGCCCAGCACCGCCGCCTTCACTCCGCGCAGCGGAACGTCGAGGATCTCGGGCGGTTCGGTGCTGACGCCCATCTCCAGGGTGAAGGTCAGCGGGTACTCGAACTCGTGCGAGGCGTCCTCGGGGGCGGCCCGGTAGATGTCGAGATACCGCTCGGCCTTGTCGGTCGTGCGGTGTCCGCCGCCCTGGTAGCCGACGCGGCCTTCCAGGCCGCCGCCACCGTGCTGGTCGCCGCCGACGGCATGGCCCTCGACCCCGCCGCCGTAGCGAGAGCCCCGGGTGACTGCCGAACTCTCCTCGTCCTGCGTCTGGGAGCGCACGGTCAGCTTCACATCCGGCCGGGGCCGGTCGGAGACGGCCTGGCCGGGCTGGGCGGTGACCCTGACCCACAGGTACTGGGTGGCGCCGAAGGCGCGCGGCAGCGGGAGCCAGCGGACCACGCCGCTGCCGCCGATCAGCAGCCGGTACTGGTTGCGCAGGGCCTCGCCGGAGTACGACGACACCAGTTCGCGCAGCAGCAGATTCGGCCGCTCGGCGTCCTGGTCGTCTCCGGTGCGCAGGATTCCGCGGGCCCGCAGCCGGGTCTTGATCCGGTCCAGGACGTCGTCGGCGTGCATCCGCTCCGCGTAGCCGGTGCCGGGCAGCAGCGCCGGGTGAACGTGGTGTTCCGCGCCGCCGCCCGGGGCTGCCTGCGGCGCGAGGCCCGCCAGTTCGGCCAGACCGAGATCGGCGACCAGCCGCTCGGGGACCTGGGTGTCCAGGGCGTCCCGGACCCGCAGATAGCGGGTGCTGCTGCTGGTCTTGTCGCCCTTCCAGCGGATCAGGGTGACCTCGAAGACGGGATCCATCCGGAAACCGTGCGAGGCACCGCTGTACACGGCCTGGGCGATGTCCATCTGCGACCGCTGGAGGCCCTTACGCCGTTTGCGCTCCGGACGGGCGCTGCCATGGAGGTGGAAGCCCGCGGTCACGAACGGCTTGTCGCCCTTGGCGTGTTCCGCCCCGGCCTCCGGCGCGGGCTGGGCTCCCCTGCTGGCGAAGCCGTGCCCGACGTGGAACTGCGGTCCCAGCGAGCCCTCGGGACCACCGCGCCAGCCGTGTTCCTTGCTCCGCTTCAGACCGCTGTCCCCCTGCATGTACTGCGCCAGCTCGGCGCTGTCGACGGGCGACTGGTGCCGCGGCCGGTAGCCGCGCACCCGCAGCCGTACGACCTGCTTCCAGCCGTCCTTTCCGTCGGGCAGCGCGACCGGCCGGCCGGACGTGCCGGTCTCGGCGGCGAAGTGCGAGGCGAGTTCGGACGGCGAGGCCAGCTCCTTGATCTCGCCGGGCCAGTTGAACCGGTCGTCGAGCCGGCTCTCGGGCAGGTCGTTGGCCCGGGCGTACATCCCCGCGGCCATCCGGGCCAGTTCGGGCAGGGCGAAGAAGGCGGGGAAGACGCCGGAAGTGCCGCCGTGCGCGAAGTCGACGTGTTCGTCGTCCGGCCAGAAGAGCAACTCCTCGGACCGTCCGGCCAGTTCGACGGTCTCCGGGTCAAGGGGCTGTGCGGGCACGAACTCGTGCGGGACCGCGATCCTCGCGGCGGTGTCGCTCGGCTGCCTGATCCACCAGGCGTCCGAGTCCTTGGGGGCGGGCCGGTCGATCCACCAGCGGTGCGTACGGCCGCCGGCGACAGGGCGTACCGCGAGTTCGTAGACGACGTCGTAGAGGTGCTCGTCCACCTCGCCCTTGGTGACGGCACGCCGGAACGACTTGACCGTGCCGTCGAACTCATGGCCGTCGCCCTGTTCGTAGCCGACGTCGGCGCCGAAGTGGCCGAGCTGGAGGCGCATCCAGTCCTCGATGTCGAACCGGGCTCCGGCCCCCGCGCCCACCTTCGCCGTCCAGCGTCCGCCGCGGTGACCTGCCACCTGCGCGGACTCCTGGGCCCGTGAGTCGACCTTCATCGGGTAACTCGCGGGCGTGTCACTGGCCCGTTCACGCAGGTGTGCCTGGGCGAAGAGCTGGTACTCACGCCCGCCGACCCGCACGGTGTGCTCCACGCCGTACATGGCCTGGGTCAGGTCGCTCTCCAGCGCGGGCCGGCCGTACCAGACGGACAGGTCGAGGTCGGTCTTCGACCAGTCGGTCTTCTTTCCGCGCGTGGCGGCGGTGTGCAACTCCACGAGTTTGGCGCGCAGTTGGTCGTGGACGAGTTCCGCGCCGGGCAGCGACACCTGCTTGCCGAAGCCCAGTCCGCGCCGCGTGGCCAGGGCCAGTGGCTCCCGTGGATGCGGCGCGGGCAGCGGGTCGTCGAGGTGGGCGGGACGGCGGTACGCGGATTCCGGCAGCGTGAGCGCGGCCTCCCGCAGCAGTGCCCGCACATACGGCCGGGCCGCCACCGGTCCGTCCTCGGGCCGAAGGGTCTGGCGCAGCGCCGGGGTGTGCACCCGGCCCAGCAGCCGCTGTTCGAAGCCCGGGGCGTCCTCGCGCGGCACGGCGACCTCGCTGTCGACGACCTCGCGCACCGGTTCGACGGTGTGTCCCGGCCAGCGGATCTCCACCGTGATCCGCTGGCTCGCCAGATAGCGGCTCACCTGGCCCTTGAGCTCCAGCCGGGTGCGTCCGCCCGTCTGCTCGGTCAGGCCGTGCCCGGTCTCGCGCTCATAGCCGAAGGTGACGCCCAGCCCCGGCGCGGCACCGGTGACCCGGCCGCCCTGGCCCTGGGCGTGCGCGGTGCCCGCGGCCTCCCCGCCGGGGTGGGCGGAGGCCGGGTGGTGCAGACCCACCACGTCGGCACCGAAGCCGGTCGCCGCCTTGCTGACCGCCTGCCGGCTCTGCCCGGCGGAGGTGGCGGTGCCGGTGTCCTCACGGGTCTTCGACTTGGTGTCGCCGAGGTACTGGACCCGGTCGATCGAGGCGCTGATGACGAAGTGGCCCTCGAACCACTGCGTCAGCCCGGCGGAGTTGCGCCGCAGCGGGACCTGCACCTTCTTGGAGACGACGCCGTTGCTGCCGAGCGCGCGGCCGCGGTTGCGCGCCGACTGCTCGTTCAGTACTTCGAGTACCTCCTTCATGATCGCCTCGACGGCGGTGGCGGGCAGTCCGGCGGCGAGCAGCCGTCGTTGCAGTGAGGCGACGACCGGGATCAGGTCGATCGCGTTCAGCACCTCGCGGGCCGCGGACGACCGCCGGGTACGATTCCCGCCGCCGCCGACGAGGGGTGCCTCGGCGTCCGGGCGGGGGCCGCCCTCGGCGGACAGCTGCTTCGGGAGGTCGAGGGCGAGGCGGTCGGGGGCCACCGCGTGGTGCGGGCGCTCCACGCCGTCGACGAAGACCAGCACCTTCACCCCGCTGTCGAAGCGGGTGTACTTCTTCACCAGCAGCTTGCGGCCCGCGGTGAGGGTCCGCTTCCAGGACTCGGCCCAGGAGTTGGCGGTCTTCGCCTCGAACCTGGGCAGGCCCGGCAGCACCGCCGACGCGGCCTGGGCGCCCAGCGTCAGGACGGAGAGCATCATGGCGTCCAGACCCCGGGTGACCTCGTGCTCCGTCTGCCCACCGGTCGTGGTGGACGCGAACGCGTCCCCGTAGACCCGCACTTCGCCCTTCAGCGGTTGCGTGCCCGGTACGACCCCGGCCGGCACCGGCCGCAGCCAGACCAGCCGCCCGTCCACCACCAGCGTGCGGCCATTGCGCAGCAACCGCTCCCAGTCGTGCTCGGACGGGTTCAGCAGGAGCTCCCGTACGGCACGTTCGATGCCCCGTCCCAGCTCCGGGCTGTCACCCTCCGCCCGTACCGCGTCGGCGACCTGCCGGGCGGCGAGCTCGCGCCCGCCGTCGTCCTCCCACGGCTTCACGGCGGCCACGGCCGCCTGACCGAGCGCCCGCCGTTCCAGATACCAGGGCGCCTCGAAGGCGGCCGCGTACTTGGACTGCTTGTCCTTCTTCGGCTGCCGCACCGGCTCCGGCTGCGCGCCCAGGACGGGTGACGGCGGGGTGACACGGATCGTGGGAACGGGGAGAGCGACGCCGCCGTGCGGCCCGGCCACGGTGCCGGGGCGGTGCTCCTCTGCCCCGGACACCTGATCGCCCACGGCGGGCAACACACCGGCGCCGACCGCTTCTTGGGCGGTGGACAGCTCGACAGCGGCGGGTGCGAAGACCGTCCATGCCAGGACGTCGTCCAACTCGCCGGCCGTCGCGAGGACCGGTGCCTCCAGGTGTGCCGCGACCTGGTCGGCGAACGGCGCCGCCCCGGTCTTCCCCGGTGCCCCGGCGCCGGGCAGCAGGAGCGCGGCCGGCTCGCCGGGCTCCCACTCGGTGTTCTCGCGGATCCACTGTGCCGTCCCCGCGGCGTCCCGCGCCTCGCCGTCGATGACGGCTGAGGACGACCCGGGCTCGTACCGTCCGTGCACTGCGCTGAGGTTGGGCGGTGCTTCGCCGGCGGTGGGGTCGAGCGGCTCCTCGGCCGGCGCCGGATCGGTCGCCCTCGACCGGTCCGGCGCCGCGGAACCGGGCGTCGCTTCCGGTGCCTGCTCGGCCTCCGCGTGGGTCGGGGCGGGGAGGACGGTGTCGTCCACCGGCATCTCCGGCCCGGAACCCGGTGAGTAGTACGTGCCGGTCGCCAGGCCCTGCGGTGCGGAGCCACCGGCCAGTGACGGCAGCACGTCCCTGGGGAGGGTGGACCGCCACAGCCCCTCGGGCGGTGTCTGCGGTGCCTGGCCGGGCAGTTCGGGCCGCACTGTGCCGAGCACACTGGTCCCCTGCGTGTGGACCACATAAGTGAGGAGACCGCCGAAGGCCCAGCTCTTACGGCCGGTCGCTCCGGTCACCGCGGCCCGCAGGTCGGGCGCCGCCGCCGGGCCGGGGACGACGAGTACGACGTCCCTGCCCAGATCCTCTTTGACGAACAGGGGATCGTGCGACACCAGGGCCGCGACCTCGGCGTGGTGCACCGTCCGCCGGATGCCGTCGCCGAAGTACCCGGTGACATGTCCGGGCTGCCAGGAGCCGAGGATGTTCAGGACGAGCGGTGGCTTGGCGCCGGGCTGCTTCCAGGGCGGGTCGTACACGCCGGTGTCCTGGAGGTTTCCGCCGCCCGGCAGGACGGCGTGCCCCCGGACCGCATCGGCATCCAGGTACAGGCCAGGCCCGCCCGCGTAGTTGCGGCCCATACCCCGGGAGCCGTCGGCGTTGGCGATGAACGTCTGCGGGCCATAGGCGCCCAGCGTCTCCAGGTGGAAGGCCGCCAGCTGGGTGAGGTCGCGGATGTCGCGACCGGCAGCGGCGGCCTGGACGGCCAGCGTCCGCAGGGAGTCCAGGTCGTTCCCGGTGGGATGGTGGCCGTCCGGCAGGTGCAGTACCCGCCGGGCAGCGGCGTCGAGGTCGACGACCCCGTCCTCCCACTCGGCGGCCTTGACGGTCGCCCAGAACACGTCGGAGCGCTGGTCCTCGCCGACCGCCGGGGCGGGCTGGGGCAGGCGCAGGACCGTGGCCGTGTACGACACGAATCCGTCCTGGCCGTGGTCGTCACGCAGTTTCTCGGCTGTCGACCCGAGGCCGCCGAGCTTGGGGTGGCGGGTGAGCCAGGGCACACCGTCCGGATCGTTCGCTTCTTCGGCGGCCCACTCCAACGCATTCCGGTAGTCGTCCGCGTCCAGCACAGCGTGATCGTCGGTCACCTCGTCGGGGTCCGAACCGGCGTCGGACCCGTCGGACATCGAGTCGTCGTCGAGCCGTTTCCGCTCCGCGCGGGCCACGCGCTCGAACAGTTCCATGTGGAAGGGACCGAAGGGCACCAGCAGGGGGTCGGCCTGCCGCATCCGCTCCAGCGCGCCGATGCCCTGCAGGAGTTCGTCGTAGTCATGCGCGTGCCCGATGTCATGGCCGAAGGTCTGCCGCAGCGCGTACACCAGTCGGCGGGCCGTCTCGCGCACCTCCGCCGAGGCCGGGCCGTCTCCGTCGTGCAGCCGGGCGGTCCGCGCCACCGTGTCCAGCTCGTCCCCGAACGGCTCGGGCTCGTGGATCACCCACGCCTCGGGCTCCGCGCCCCGGCCGTGGATGTCGGTCAGGGCGACGTAGGACAGTTCCGTCACGCCACCCCGGACGAAGTGCGAGATGGCCATGGACCGTTGATAGCCCCGGACCTTCGCTCCGAGCCGGTTGGCGTCCTTCTGGCCCACCGGGCGTACCGCCGGCCGCAGCACATCGGCGACGAACGGAAGGGGGGCTCCCCAGTGCCGCGGCTGGACGAGGAGTTCGCCGGGCGCCGCGGCGAAGCAGACCACGTCGTTGAGCCAGGCGTCCGGGCGGTGCTCTCGCAGGTCCTGCCAGCTCTGCCGGCGCGAGAGCCACGCCGCGTGCTCCTCACCGGACTTGTACTCGATGCCTCCGTTCTCCAGCGGTATCAGCACATGGCCCGGCAGTCCGTGCCCCGCGTAGTGGTACGCCGCGTCCAGCGGACCCGGGACCGGCATGGGCCGCACCGGCCCGTACTCTCCCGTGGCAGGGTTCCAGGGCATGTATGTCGTGATCTGGCCGAGCCTGCCGTGGTGCCACTCCCGCGACAGAGTGACGTCCTCGGAGGAGAGCACCATGCGCCCCATGGACCGACCCCGGTTGTCCACGATGGGGTTGGTGGTGACCCGGCGGTCCTGGTCCGACACGCTCTCCGCGGGGCGGTCCCCGGCGCGCAGACAGCTGAGGATCCAGCCGCCGAGGTGGGCGTCCCGGATCTGGGCGATGGCGATGGTGTGCCGGGTCTCCCCCGCGGCGGCGTCCGGCGCGATCACGACCGGGACTCCGCTGGGGGCGTAGACGTCCCGCCGGTGACGGTGTGCCATGTGGCGCGGCATGACCACATAGCCGTCAGCCGCACGGTCGACGACCAGCACGATCGGGACGTCCTTCGGTGTGCCGGCCAGCACCTGGTCAAGCGCCAGCAGTTCGACGAAGACCGCGGCGGAAACGGTACGCGCCACATCGTCGCGGCCCCGCACCACTACATGGTCCTGCCCGCCGGGGGCGATGACGACGTACGGCCGCCGGCCCCCGACGGCGGACGGCCACGGTGCGGTGCCGACGTGGGGCTTCTGCCTGGAGCCGTCCGCGTTCAGGACCTGGACACCGACGCGGGCCGGATCCAGGTCCGACACCGTCTCCGGGCCCCAGTTCCATCCGTACGCCCCCGTGCCGTCCGTGGACGTGAGGGCGAACCGTGCATCGAAGACACCCTGGTTCCTGAGGTGGATCGCGGCCAGCGTGTCCAGGCTGGCTGCCTGCGCGGCCGCCGGATCCTGAGCCACGGCGAACAGCGCCTCGAACCCGGCCCGGTCGACCACCACGTCGGCCGCCAGCCCCAGCACTCGCCGCGCGACCGCCGTCAGGTCGAACACGCCCCGGCCGGAGTCCTGATCCGTCGCGCGCAGCACGTTCAGCCGCTGTACGACAGCGGAGAGGTCCTGGTAGTCGGACCGGGACGACTCCGCGTCCGCGCCGAACGCGACCGCGAGCTGTTCGCGGTAGAGATCCTCGCTCTCGTCGTCCGCTCCGTCGCCGTCCGCTCCGTCGATCGACATGGCGTCCTCGTCGACCGGCATGGCGGGGGAACCGGTCGCGGGCATCGTCGTCGGGTTTCCGGAATAGAGGACCAGCCCGGACGTCCCCGACGGCTGCCGGGCCGCGCCCGGTCCTGCACCGGGGGCCAGCAGGGGAAGGACGGACACGGTCTCCTGGACGACAAGGAGCGCCTGCACACGCTCCTGGTCGCCGAGCGCACCGGGGTGCGGAGGTTGCACTCGCACGGCGGCCGACACGGCTCGCACCAGCATCCGCAGCCGCTCGTACGACGCCGTGCTGAGCGGCGTTCCGAGCGTGAACTTGCCCAGTGTCTCGGCGACGGCCTGGGCGTCGAACTCGGTCAGCGGCGCCCGGGCGCTGCCGTCGGACGTCGGCAGCCGACGGGTGGCCAGTGTCAAGAAGGGCCCGAAGGCACGCACCACCGGGTGGTTCACGATCTGCCGGACGGCCCCCCGCAGATGGGCGGCGGAGAGCGGCTCGGCGAACTGCACGGACCGCTGGTAGGCGGCCAGTCCCACTCCCTCCAGTTCCGCAATGGCCCGCTCGATCTCCTCCTCGCTCATGCGCCGGCCGGAGAATCCCAGGTGCCGCAGTTCCAGGAGCACCAGGGCGACCGCGAGCCTCCCCTGATCGGTGTCCAGCTGCGGGTAGCCCGTCATGCCGGTGGTCCTGACGTGGATGTACTCCGCGACCAGTGCATCGAGCGGAAGCCGGCGTTGGGGTGCGTCCTCGTCGAGCCCTTCGAGCCATTCACTGGCTTCCGTGTACCACGGGTGGTCCTCTGGCGGCAGCCCGCGCAACGCGAGTGTCAGGTGGTCCGCGTCCAGGCGCCCCCTGGTGTCCTTCACCTCTTGACCGTCAGCTCGCTGATAGAAGTCCAGCAATGCCCTCATGACGTTGTCGAAGGTGTGCCGGATGGCGTCGAACCGGGCGTCGAGGAACGCGCGCGTCCGCGGCCGGAGACCATCCAGGATGCCCGGCAGCTCCTCCGTACCGGCGAACATCGTCCTGGACGTGGCCACCGGCAGGTTCTTGACCAGTATGTCCTGCGTAAAGGTGCCTTGCAGTGGATTGGCGCCGACATGGTCGAAGACGAGCCAGCCGTATCCCCACACCTCGTCGATGTCCGGAATCACCGACAGGAACGGAACATGACTCATCGTCACATCCGCTCCCGTCGTGTCCCGGACGAACTGGGCGGTGAGCTCCCGCCCGAAACGCCGACCTGCGGAAGCGAACGGCTCGATGGGCCGGAAGGCGAGCCTTCGCAACGCCGTGTCCTGGGCCGTCCTCAGGCCAATGGTCGGAACCCCCAGCGTGAACTGGGCATAGGGCGGATAGTCCGCTCCCGCGGCGACGGGAAAGACCGTGAACGCACGGCCCGCGTCGGTGACCTGCCAGCCCTCCAGCACATCCAGCAAGTCCCCGAAGTTCTGCGATGTCCCCGTCGCGTCGGTCGCACGCAGCGCCCGCCGGCCCGCCCGCAGCGACGCCAGGCCGGTGCTCACGCTCTGGTGTTGCTCTTCCGGATGCTGCTTCATCGGGAGGACCAGGAACTCCGCGATGTTGAGGACCCTCACATGGGGCTTCGGCGCATCAGCGGTCGGCCGCCCGGCCCCGGGGTACCAACCGCCGTCGGCTCCCTCGTGAAAGGCCTGGGCGCTCAGGACCACGCTGATGCCGGGCCCAGTGGCCAGCACCGTGTCCTTCTCGATCCGGGGCAGCCCGGCTGCCGGCATGAGGATGTGCGGGTCCTCGATCTCCAGGCCCAGCGCTCGGTACGCGGGCCTGTCCACCGTCATGTCCACGATGCTGTGCCCGGTGGACGAGGACTGGTTGAACCGCGGCAGCGGCTCGCCCACGACACGGCCCGAGGCGTCGATCACCACCATCCGCGCATCGCTCGTGGCCATCCCCGGCGTCGTCAACAGCCACTCCTCGTCGGCCGCCTGGAGCTCCACCCAGACCGGCTCGGCCTCCTCCTCGCCGGCCGCCGGGCGCGGCTGGTAGGCCGCCCAGGCGTGCCCCGGCCGATCACCCGGACGCCGGGCCAGGATCAGGGCGGTCGAGCCCGGTCCCTGGTTCCGGACCGCCGTCAGTGCCTCGTCCCATGCGCCCAG
This sequence comes from Streptomyces sp. NPDC048254, assembly GCF_043201895.1. NCBI lineage: Bacteria > Bacillati > Actinomycetota > Actinomycetes > Kitasatosporales > Streptomycetaceae > Streptomyces > Streptomyces sp. NPDC048254. The sequence goes on along the minus strand of NZ_JBICZJ010000004.1, from coordinate 86,644 downwards.
CGGCTGCCATCCGGGGCCCAGCGCCAGCGTCGCCTCGGTCTCGGCCTGGGCCGGGCGCGGCCCGAGCACCGAGTCGTCCACGGTCCCGGCCGGGCGCACACCGCCGGGGTACAGCGCGTCACGGAAGGAGATCAGCAGCGGCACGCACTCCAGCGCCGCCCCGCCCTCCTCCTGCGCCGTCGCGCGTACCCCGCGCGCGACCTCCGAGAGTTCCACGACATCAAGGGCCTCAGCGGCGCCGGATCCGGCGTGCGCCGGGTCCTGGTCCTCGGACGCGTCGGCCGCGGGCTGCTGCTGCCCGGTCGGCCGGTAGACGCCGAGGCGTTCGACGACGGGGAGCAGGGCGTCATCTCCCGGATGGCTCAGCTTCGTCCAGCGCTCGGCGGTGGGATCGCCGTAGACCGCCTGCGCGCCGAACAGTCCGCTGTCCCACAGGTGACGCATCACCTGGGCGACGAAGAAGGGACTGACCGAGCCGGTCCCGCCGAACGCCAGCCAGCGCAGCGGGGCGGCCGGGGTCCTGGGGTCCCAGGCCCCGTCCGCGTAGAGCAGGACGAGTTCCTTCGCGACCTCTTCCGGGAGCAGCGGCCACCCGTCCTGGTCGACCGCAGCCCCATCCGCGCCGGGCCGCAGCGCCAGGGTGAGCGAGCCGTCGTCCGCGAGCGCGCCGTCACCGGTGACCGCCGCGCGGGCCGACTCCTGTGCCTGCGGTTCGGTGTCGCCGAGCCAGCGAACCTTCTCACCGGCGCCGGCCAGCATCGTCAGGACCGGCTGCGCCGTGCTCGGCGTACGTGTCCCGGGCGGCTGTTCCTCCTCGTTCGCCATGCCGATCCAGGAGTCGCTCCTGGGGATCCCGGTGGTGCGGCGCGGGTTGCCGAACAGCGTGCCGTAGTCCGACTGGGAGATCTCGTCCGGGTAGACGAGGACGGGCCGCTTCAGACCGGGCACGAAGCGGACCACGGGCTGGCCGCCGTGCTGCCGCGCATGTCCCTTGACGACCGCGGCGAAGATCACCTCTTCGAAGGCGTCGGCCGGCACCCAGTGCATGTGGTCCGGGTGCTGTACGGCCATCCTGTTGCCCATCATCACGGTGACCGCGATCCGGTGGCGTCGCGGATCCGGCCGGCTGCCGTCGGGCTCCTGGACGTCGTACAGGTCGTGGTCGCCGGTGATGTTCCGCCAGCTACCGTCCTCGTCCCGTTGCTGGACGCGTTCGCCCACCACCTGGAACCGGCCCGAGTCGGTCAGCTCCCGCATGCCGGTTGCCAGTTGGGCGAACTCCTCCGCGCGCTGGGCATGGCGCTGCTTGATCGCGGACCAGTAGGCGTCGTCCTGGTACTCGGGCGCGGAGTCGCGGTCCGGCAGTACCGGGGAGAAGAAGCCGACCAGACCGATGTGTTCACGCCGCGCGCCCAGCGGGACGTCCCGTTCGTCGATCGTCTTGGCCTTGATCTCCGTCGGCTTCGGCAGCGCGCCCTCGCGCAGATGGCGCACCGAGGCCGGGTTGGTGCCGCGGACATCGATGATCAGCCCGCGCTTGTCGGCGACCTCCTGGAACTTCTCCTGGTTCTCCTCCGCTATCCCGTAGATCCGCTCCACCGTCAGCGGGGACACGTTCGGGACGCGCACGGCCCCCAGCGTCCGGGTGACGACCTCCGCGGGGACCTCGCTCTCCAGTCCCCGCCCCGAGGAGACCCGGCGCACCCGCGACGGCCGGGCCGTCGCGGGCTCCGCGGACCGACGGCGACCGGCGGCGGGGTCGGCCGGGGCGGCCTGGGCCGGCACCACGGCCGAGCCGTCCGGCCGGAACAGCACGGGGGTGATGTCCAGGGCCTCCGCCACGGACACCGCTTCCAGGCCCCAGAAGACGCTGCCGAGTTCCACGGCGGTGACGGAGCTGAGAATCTCGTGGACCTCCGCGACCCGCTGCTCCGCGACGGCCAGGTCCGCCGCGGTCTCCGAGCCGACCAGGACCAGGATCTCGATCGGGCCGTGCCCGGCCGTGTGCCGCTCGCCGTGGTGGGCGCGAGCGTCCTGGGCCAGCTTGGTCGCGTAGTCGAAGAGCACCCGCCTGGTATCGGTGTCGAGTGCGGTCTCGCCCTCGCCGAACGCCAGGACCAGCGGGTCGAGCCGGTACCGCTCCTCCAGCGCGGGGTCGGTCACCACGACTTCCACCGTGTCCGGCAGCGGCACCAGGAACGCCGAGGCGGCGGCCGGGACCGGCTGTTCGGGGGCGGCGGCACCGGGCCCGGTGCTGTCCAGGGCCTCCAGGGCCGCCCCGAACTCCAGGTTGGCCTGGAGGACGGCGCCCTGGTCGCCGGTGGTCAGAACCTGGGCGAACGTCTGCCGCCAGGACCGGGCCTCCGCCGGGTCCATGCCGGACGCCAGCGCGCGCTGTTCCAGACTCGCCGCGCGTTCCCCGGCGGTCTCCTCCGTGCGTGTCGTCGTGGCGGCGGCCGCGGTCGTGCCGGTGAGCGAGGCGAGCCCGGTGCCGGTGCCGATCGCGGCATGCGTGCGGGCCGTCGTCAGCAGTTCGGCGAGCCGGTCGGCGAACGCCCGGTCCGACGAGCCGCGTCCGGCGCGGTGGTCGCCGACGAGAGCGGTCAGCTCACTCCAGGTGAGCGGCCCCGTGACGCCGTCGGCGGCGCGCATCTCGTCGAGCGCGGCGAGCCCGCGCAGCCGGTCCGGATAGGTGTTCTCGTCATCGCCGACAGCGGCCCCGTACACCTCGCGCAGGGCCCGCACCCAACGGAGCACGCGGGTCGCGAGTTCGTCGTCCCCGGCCGCGCCCGTGACACCGAGGCGGCGGCCCAGCGCGGCCAGTTCCGCCGTACCGGGCTCCGGACGGAAGTGCGTCCAGGAGGTACTCGGGTTGTGGACGTCCTCGGCGTACAGCAGGAAGCGCGGCGGGCGGCCGCCGCCGGTGCCGAAGCGGGTCCGCTCGTCGGCGGACCACAGTGCGCGGCCCATCGCGTTCGCCATGATCTGCCCGGCACGCGGCACGGCCAGCCGGTCACCGAGCGGCTCGGCGGCGATGTAGCAGGCGTTGACGACCACCGGCCGCTGGGCCGGAAGTGTCCGCACGCTGCCGCGGCGGCCGAAGTACGCCCCGGTCTCCCGCGCGTCCACGCGGACGGTCGTGCCGTCCATGAGCTGGAACTCGGCGTGGCCCTCCAGGCCGTCGGCCGGCCGTATCCCGTGGAAGCCGATGTAGTGGGCGTCCGCCGGCCACGGCAGCTCGTGGAGGCCGCTCTCCTCCCAGTCGTCCTCGCCGGGGCCCGTCCGGCGGGCGTAGACGAATCCCCGGGCCTCGGACAGCGCCCGGCCGGTCTCCTCGGCCGCGCCGCCCGCCTGCTCCGGCGGTACGGTCGTACGGCCCGTGGTGCGCTGTCCGTCGAGGCTCACCTCGGTGACGGAGTACACCATGCCGTCCGGGATCTCCCGGCCGTCCAGGGTGCGGATCACGCCTTCCGGGCCGGTACGGCCGAGGCCGGGCGGGTTCGGGATCCAGTTCCCGAGCCGCTCCCTCGCGTCCTCGGGACGGACCAATGCGAGTCCCATCCTGCCGTCACCGGTCCGGACCAGGGTCACCTGGGCGTCCGCCGCCCAGGCGGCCGCGCCTACGGCGTCCGCGACGGCCCGCGGTCCCTCGGGCACGCCCTCGCCCGCGAACGGCACCCCCAGCACCAGCGGCCGGGCCGACCTGCCCGGCTCCGCCGCCCTGTCCTGGCGGACCAGCTCGGCCACATCCGACCAGGGCACCTCAAGGGTGCCGGCGTCCCGGGCGGGCAGATCCAGATACGAGGAGTCGCCCGCGCCCAGCAGGACGTACGGGTTCGTGCCACGCCACCCGGCGTCCTGCTCCGAACCGGCCACCTCCGAACCGTCCGCCTCCACCACCCGGACGGTGTCCAGGTCCAGGGCGGACAGGCCGGCCCTGCCGGTCCAGTTGCGACCCTGCACCGAGCCGTCCGGTGCGCGCAGCAGCGTCTCGGGGCGCAGCGTGTTCTGGTGACGCACCAGGTAGAAGACACCGAGCGCCGTCAGGCTCGCCGTCTGTCCCTCGGCGGTCGCCTCGGCGGCCAGCGAGAGCAGCGACTGCCGTTGCTCCGGCGTCACTTCGGCGTCCGCGCGCAGATACAGCACCCGCCGCGCCACCACGTCCACGGCGTCGGACACCGGCCGGTCGCCCAGCCGTTCCACGACACCGACGGCGTCGAGCAGTGCGTCGTGGTCCGGCCGTTCGGCCGCGTCGGGGCCGAACACCTGCCGTACGAAGGCCTCCGCTTCCGCCGCCGACGACGGCGAAAAGGCCGGCGCGGACGGGGACTGCGGCCGCGGGGTGGCCGGGCGCGGTCCCGCGGTCGTCTCGTCGCCCGTGGCGGGGACGGAGGCGTCCGGGCCCGCGATGCTGCCGGAGCGCCAGAGCGGCGTCCTGGACGCGTCCTGGGACATGCCCTCGCCGGGGCTTTCGGCAGTGGCGACCCTGCGCGGCCGGCGTTCGGGCCGCTGCAGGGCGCTGAGCCGGGTGGGCGGCAGCAGGGAGGTGCGGAAGGCGCGCGGGTCGGTGGACTCGACCACCACCTCCCATTCCCTGGACTGCTCGCCCGCGGCCTGGGGCCGGCTCCGGGTGACGGCCTGGATCAGGAACGCCTCCGCGGTCAGCGGGTTCGGGGTGTCGGGGAGCTGCTGCTCCGTCAGCGCCCGGGCCAGCTCCCGCTCCAGCTCCGCCCGGATCTCGGCGGCCCGCTGCCCGGCCTGCTGCCTGGTCTGCTTGGCGGTGGCGGACCTGGCCCGGTTGGCCAGGGGGTTCCTCGAGGACCGCTGTGCCGGCGGCTCGATGACGTTCAGGGTCAGCGTCACCCCCGGCATGGGGATGTTCTCCCGCGCGTTCCACACCCCGACCTTGGCCAGGGTCCTCGCCAGGTTCCGGATGTTCGTGGCCACCGTCTGCTGTGGCGCCGTCGGGGTGACGGTGTATGGATTCGGCAGCTTGTGACCATGCGTGACCACATAGGTCAGCGGGTTGGCGACCCCGGAGACCTGCGCGGACAGCAGCCCGCTGTGGACGTCGTGCGCGCTCTCCCCGGGGCGCCTGCCGTACATCGTGAAGTACCAGCCGTCCTGGCTGGCGATACCGTCCTCCAGCGCGCTCAGCTTCGTCCGCAGCGCCAGGACGGCGTCGTGCGCGGCGTTCCTGGCCTCCCCGAACTCGGCACTCGTCGGGTCGGCGCCGAACTCCCGCAGCTGCGCGAACTCCAGCTCCAACCGGTTCACGTCCCGTACCAGCCGGATCACATCCAGCAGATCGGCGAGCCGCCGCTCCTGCTCCGGACCCTCCGGCCCGGCCGACCGGCCCCTCAGATGCGACTCAAGGGCGTCGAGCTGTTCCGTCGTCAGCGCCAGGTTGCGGAGGCGGGCCGCGTCCCGCAGCCGGGTCAGCGCGGTCCTGCGGGTGTGGTTCGTCAGGGCCACCTGGTTGCGGCCGTCCTCGCTGACCAGCAGCACCGTGGCGACCACGTTGCCCATCCGGTCCGCGGTCTCCGCCTCGTCCGGCTTGGCGAAGTTGACCTGCCTGCCGGGCTCGCTCCGCTGCCCCGCAACGGTCTCGGACTGGATGGTCTGCACGACGTATGCCTCAAGGATCCGCTCGGCCCAGGCATGCTCGTTCAGCCCGGCCTGGGCCGCCGCCTGCGACAGTGTGTCCGGCAACCAGCGGTTCTGCCCGTCCAGCATCTGGGCCGACCCGTACTCCCGGCCCGGCGTGGGCAACGTCTCGCCCCGGGCCTGGTCCAGCCGGGACCCTTCGGCCATCTGGTCCACCGCCCACTGCGGCCCCACCTGGTCCAGGTTCAGCGGATAGTGGGCCACTTCGGCCAGCGCCTGTGCCAGCTGCGCCGAACCCTGGTACCCGACGTTGTTCGCGCTGATCTCCGCCGTAAGGGCCCTGCCGCTGTCCGGATCCCGGAACACCGCGTGCGACGCCCGGCTTTCTCCTCCCGCGATCAGCTGAGCCAGCAGATGCGCCCCGTCCTCCTTCGCCCGTCCGTTGCCGGTGAGGAACGCGGCCGTCACCTGGTGCAGCACGACGGTTCCGCCATCCGCCCGGTCGAGCACCACCGACAGCTCCGGGTCGGCCTTCAGCCTGACCTTGGCGCCGCCGGCCGTGAGCTCCGTGTTCGCCCGGTCCACCACCCGCTGGGTCGCGAAGAACATCTGGGGCCGGGGCTCCGTGCCGAAGGCGATCGTGCGGTCCGCCGAGACCCACAACGGCGGCCTGTCCACCGCGGACACGGACTTGAGTTCCAGGCCGACGGTCTCGATGCCCGGGAAGCCTGCGGGACCCTCCTCGTAGCGAACCGAGCCGGGCTCCCCGACATAGCTGAACAGCGAATCCGTCGCGGCCCGGGCGCCGGTCACCTCGTAGTCGTGGACCAGTTCGGGCTGCGGGCGCCGATCCGCGAAGGGGTCCTCCTCCTGGACGGACTCCTCCTGTGGTTCCTCCTCCGGGTGTTCCGAGTAGACCGACGACGTCTCCGAGTCGTCGTCCGGCTCCTGTGCCGGCTCCGGCTGCTCCGAGTACACCGAGGAGGCTGCCGCGTCCTCTTCGTCGAAGATCGACGTCTCGTCCCACCAGCCGGTGGCCGGGTCGCCCGACGTCCGGCCTGCCGGGGTGCCGTCCAGTCCCCGCGCCCGGTAGGCCGCCATACCGGCGGCGTTCAGGAGGGAGGCCTCCAAGTCGCCTTCCTCGTCGGAGTACTCGGAGTACGACGTGGTCTCCGCTTCCTCCGCCTCCTCGTCGCGGGAAGGGAGCAGCGGGGCACCGCCGCGCGGGCCATGGATGGGACGCGGCCTCGACGCGTTTTCCGCGATGATCTGCCCGACGTCGACGCCGAGTTCGCGCAGGCGGTCTTCGACCGCCTGGAACCGCGCCGCGGCGGCGTCCTCGCGTTGGCGGGCCGCCACCCGTGGGTCGGGGGCGTTGGCCGAGCCGGTACCGGAACGCCAGGCCGCTTCCGCCGCCCTGAGCAGGGCACCCGCCTGGCGCAGATCCGCGGAGGCCTCCGCACGCTCTTCCATCGCCTCCTGCACGTCCTGCGCCTGCTGCTCGGCGTCAGCCGGCACGGCCGCGCGCCGGGAGGGAACAGGACGCTGCGCTCCGGCGCCACGAGCAGCGGCACCAGGAGCAGCGGCACCAGGAACGGCACCGCCAGGCCGCTGCGCCCCGGCCGGAGGCCGGGCTGCGGCAGCAGGGGCACCGGAGGCAGCCCCCTGCGCGGCGGCCGGAGGCGCGGCCGGGCGGGCCGGCTGGAGGCCCGCAGGTCCCGCGGCCGGGGGCTGGGCGAGCGGCCGGCCCCGCTGGGGCGGCCGGAGGCCGCCCGCCCGGTGGTTGAGGGGCGGGGCGGGGTTGAAGGGGGCGACCGGCACGGCGGCGAGGTACTCGTCGCCGCGTTCGTACACCGTCACCGTGTTCGCGCCACGGGTGGTCGCGGTGCCGAAGGTGTCGACGGTGCCGTCCTCGTGGACGAGCGTCAGATGGATCCCGTTGGCGCGCGCGGTCAGCTCGACGGCCAGCAGTGCGGTCGCCCGGTCCCAGCGCCGGGCCTCGCTCAACTGGGTCCGGATCAGGGCCTCTTCCTGGGCGCGGGTGAGCGTCAGGGAGGCGGGGAGCCGGCCGCCGCGCTGTCGGAACTCACGGGCCTGCGCCGGGGTGAGCGCCACCCCGGCCGCCGTCAGCTCCGGCTGCCGGAACGTCGCCCGGGGGGCGAGCCGGGCGGTGGCGGGCAGCGGCAGGGCCGGTCCCGGGGTGGTCACGGTGACCGTGCCGGGGGCCTGCTCCCGGGCGGCCGCCAGCGCGGTCGCCACGGCCGGGTAGAAGCGGTTGCCGTCCCCGGGGGGCTCCAGCAGGTCCAGGACATAGCCGTCGGGGTCGGTCAGCCGGGCCGGGTGGGTTCCCGCGTCGAACCTGGGACCGCCCGCGTGGACCGTGCCGTCCAGGCCCTCCCAGGTCCAGGGGCGGGCGGTGTGCGCGGGCAGGGCGCCCGCGGGGACGGGTGCCGGGGGTGCCGGAGGTGCGGCCACCTTCCCGGGCGTGCCCTGCGTCGGCCTCCGGTCCACGGCACGGAAGTGCCGGTCCGCGAGGTGGAGCACCACCCGTTCGGCGGCCGGGTCGGCCGGGGCGTCGGGGTCGGGGCCGTAGTCCTGGAAGGTGCCGTCCGCTCCGACGACCCGGACCACGACGCCGAACCGCTGGGCGGCGAGCGGCGCGAGCAGGTCGGCGGCGCTGTGGTCCCAGCCGGTCTCGCCGTCCGCGTCGGCCGGGCGGCGCAGCTGTGCCACGGCGACGGCGCGGCGCTGGGCGGCGGTGAGCGGGCGATGGCGCTGGTCGGGGGTGGGCCGCGGTCCGGCCGAGTACGGGAGCACGCCCAGGGCGTCGAACTCCCGCCGCTGCGGGGTGTCGTCCCCGAGGTCGATCCCGGCGGTGTCCAGCTCGGCGGCGGTGAAGGTGTCCTTCGTGTCCGGGGTGACGTAGGCGAGCAGCGGTGAGTCGTCCGGCAGGCCGGCCACCTGGCCGGCGAACTCGCGGCGCAGGGTGTCCGCGTCACCGGGCAGTTCCAGACCCGCGGTGAGCGCGTGGAAGAAGGACCTGCCGTCGTTGGGCACGTCCACCAGCCGGTGGATCGTGCCGGCCCCGGGCTCGATCAGCGCGGCCGAGCCGTCGGAGGCGATGGCGTCGGCGTAGCGGGGACGCGGCGCCGCCTGGGGTCGTACGGCCGTGGGGGCGGCGGGTGTGAGTACCGGCTCGGGCACTCCGGCCCGGGTGCGGACCGCGGCCTGCGGATCATCGTCCTGCAGCCGGTGCCAGCGGGTCAGCCGGTCGGTCTCGGCCCGGGTTTGGTGGAGGACGCCGGCCGCGGCCTCGGCGGCGGTCTGCTGGGCGCGCACCTCCCGGACGCGGGTGTCGAGGGCGGCCTGTGCCGCGTCCCGGGCGGCGACCGCGATGCGTACGTTCTCGTCGGCGACCAGCACCGGCTGATCCGCCGCGGTCCGTCGCTCGTCGGCCGTGTCCCTGGCCGCCCCCACGGTCCGGTCCCATTCGTCCTGGCGGGCCTGCCGTTCGATCTGCCGGGCCCGCTGTTCGATCTGCTGGAGTTCGGCGAGCCGCTCCTCCACCCGGTGCTGGGCCTCCAGGGCCTGGGTGAGCTGCCGGTCGAGGGCGTCGAGCTGCTCGCGTTCGACCTCCGCCCAGCCCTCGTGCTCGGCCTGCGACGAGCTCTGCGCCTCCCGCTCGGCTGCCAGCGCGTCGCGGGCGGCGGCCACCGCCGCCCGGGTGGTGTCCAGGGCGGTCCGGGCCTGCCGAAGCGCGTCCAGGTAGGCGGCCGGCGGCGGATCGACTGGGCGGTCGCGGCGGGCGTCCGCGGCTGTGATCGCGGCGTCCAGGTCGGCCTGGGCGGCGGCGTACTCCCGCCCCGCGGCGGCGTGGGCCTGGTCGGCGGCGCGGCGGGCGGCGGCCGGGTCGGCCGCGTCGAGCGCCTCCTGGAGGTCGGCGAGGCCGCGGCGCAGGCTCCAGTACTTCTGGTCGGCGTCGGCCCACGCCTTGCCCGCGTCCCGTACCCGGTCCCAGGCCTCGGCGACCTGCGAGGGGAAGTTGGCGTCGGTGATCAGCCCGAGGTCACGGGCGACGTCCTCGCGGACCCAGGCGACCACATAGGTCGCGGACTCGACCGCCTGCCGGCCGGGCTTGACCGCGCCGAAGGTGCCGCTCATGTGGTCACGGGTCCACACGCCGATCGAGCTGTCCTTGAAGTGCCGGGCCACTTCGGCGACGCTCAGCCAGACGACCGGGATCGCGAACGCCATCGCGCGGCCCGTCTTCGGCTTGACCAGGTCCTGCCTCACCAGGTCGTCGGCGGTGATCTCGCCGTCGGTCTCACTGGTGTCGAAGCCCGTGCCGCTCGCCCCGGGGCCGGCCACACCGACGGCGTCGGACCTGATCGCCGGGAAGAAGCCGACCGCCGAGTCCTGGGTACCACCCTGGGAGGGGGTCACGTTCCTGTTCTCGGCGTACCGGTCGGGCGCCTCCATGCGGATGCCGTCGGCGACCGTCAGCAGCTCCGCATGGGCGAAGGCGGGCCGCGAGTAGATGGTCAGCGACCCGTCGGACCGGTCCGCGAACAGGTCCTCGGTCAGCCCCGCCACCGGATAGCCCTCGGCGCTCGCGCTCTGGTGGTAGAACGCGGACAGCGCGCTGTTTCCGGTGCCGTCCTCCAGTGCCTGCGCGGAGCCGGTGCCCGGTACCGTCAGACCGCTGGACGTCGCCTTGCCCAGCGCCAGGTCCAGCGCGTCGTCGGTCAGGGCACCCGAGGCGCCGGCGAGCGCGTTGTCGTACGCCTTCGCCAGCGCGATGGTGTTGGCCGCCTGCACCCGGTGCGCCTCGATCACCGTGCGGACCTGGAATCCGTCGGCCGGCATGGTGAACGGCCTCGTCGTGCCGTCGGGGTGCGGGGTGGCGCGCCAGGCCTCGATCTGTGCGGGTGTGGTGGGGATCCGGGCTCCCGTCAGCACGTTCACGCGCGACTGCCCGAGGTCCAGGTGCGGCGGGGACAGCGGGTCGTCGTCGGCGTCCGGATCGTCGTCCGCCCCGGTGTCCGGCAGCATCAGGCTGGCCGGCACCAGTTCCCGCAGTGCGCCGACGGCGCCCTCGGTGAAGACCTCTTGTGCCTTCTTCGCCTTCCGCTTGCTCCTGAGGGTGTCCTCCCCCGTGTCGCCCTCGATCTCCAGGCCGAGCTGGAGCCGGTACCCGGTGGTGAACTCGGCGTGCGGCTCACTGGTGTACACCGACCACAGCTTCGTACGGGTGGCCGACCGGGTGGCGGATGTCGCCTGCCGGTTGGCGCCCGTCTCGATGTACGTCGGACCGGCCGCCGTCAGCACCGGGTCGCTGGTGTGCACACCCTCGGTGACCTGCCCACCGATGTCCCGGCCCTTCGCCACGCTGAAGCCCTCGGTGACGGTCTCGACCGCCCAGCGGTGGTCCTCCAGCTCCATGGACGGCCACAGGCCCTCGAACTCCGGGGTGCCCGGCACCAGCGCGGCCCGCACCCGCACGGTCCGGGTGCCGATCCGGTACCGCTTCCAGCCGAGGACGCCGATCCTGGCCGGTGCCGAGGTACCGATGCCCACCATCTCGCGACGCAGCGCGCGGACCACCCGGGACGAGACGAGCTGCCGGATGGCCTCCCGGCTCTCGTCGTCCATCCCCAGGTCTCGGACCTTCTGGTTGAATTCGTCCAGTACCCGGCTGGTGTCGAGGGAGTTCACCGGATAGGTGGCGAACGGGCTGTTCGTGAACCACTCCGGCTGCGTCCACACATGGATCGCGTACGTCGGCACCGCGCCCTCGGCGTCCGCCGCGTCCGTGAGGACGCGCAGCAGATGGGCACTGCGCTCGGGAAGATGCCCGAGCCAGCCACCGCGGACCCGCAGGCGCTCCCCGCCCCAGCCGCGCACCCCGCCCGGCAGCAGCCGGCGCAGCGGCGACAGCAGCCCGAACACCCGTATTTCGGCCGCGACCTCGTGTTCCGCGTCACCGGCGACCAGCACCTGGTACCCCGCGTCGACCCGGTTGATGTCCGAGACGATGGTCCGGGCGATCTGGACCGACTCCCCCCGGGAGGTCCACCAGGGACGCACCGTCACTCCGTAGCCGCCGGTGATTTCCGGACCGACCGGGTGGGAGTGGTTGTAGACGAAGGTGCCACCGAAGGACTGGGTGAACGACTTGCCCCGCGACCCCGACGCCTGGGTGCTGCCGGTGACCGTCAGCTCGGTCTCCAGCGGGGCCGGCCGGGCCAGCGCCCGCAGCACGCTCACCCGCACCCGGTGGACCACGGTCCCCATGTCGTCCAGGTAGGGCCCCTTGCCGAAGAGCCCGGTGGTGCGCGAGCCCAGCGGGCCGGAACTCTGGTCGAAGTCCGCCGTCAGGTACTGCGGCCGCTGCGGGCGCACCGCCGCGTCATGCGCGGGCGAGCCCAGCGTGGTGAGGTGCCACGCCCCCCGGGACGCCTGCTTCAGAACCCGGTCCACGATGCCGGGCTCGCCGCCCAGCGCCACGACGGACACGGTCTGGTAGGGGTGTTCGGAGAGCGGCCCCGGCCGGTGGTCGTCGATCGCCGAGAGCGCGCCCTCCGTCAGCGCCTTGGCCTCGGCGGAGTCCATGGGCTCCTGGGTGATCCGGACGTCGTCCGGGAGCGCGTACGGGTTGTCGGCGCCCGGCGCGTGCGGGTCCCGGCTCGGCATGTGCTCCGAGGGCACGCTGATCAGCACCCGGGCCGCCACGGCGGGGTCGGGCGCGGTGTCGCCGACGACCTCGGTCTTGCTCTGCGTGAAGACGAAGAGCCGGGTGCCCAGGATGCCGAGCGAGGCGATGCCCCGGAACAGGCTGCGCAGACGCCAGTAGCCGCCCGTGCTCGCCGAGAACGTGATGCCGTAGCTGAACAGATGGGACGGCCTGGTGCTGACCGCCATCGGCTCGAACGCCGCGCCCGGGCCGTAGCCGATCCCGTGCTGGGTCCGGCCGTCCGCCTGGTAGCCCACCTGGCCGGTGCCGCCGTGCTTTGCGGAGCCGATGTTGTCGACGTGGCTGTCCCGCACCGACACCTGCAGTTCGAACCCGGCTCCGGAGCTCACCGACATGTTCTGCTGGCCGCTGAGGGAGGTGGATCCGGGGGTGCTGTAGCGCATCTTGAGGTCGTTCTGGGTGCCCTCGTATCGGCGGTCGGTCAGTTCGGCGTCGAGCCAGATGTACCGGTAGCCACGGGTGAACCGGCCCGGCTCCACCAGTTCGACCCGGATGCCGGTGCTGGACAGCGCCTGCAGGTTCCCGGCCGTGCTGTGGTGCGACAGCGCGTTGATGACGGTCAGGGTGTTGGACAGCACCATCTGGTAGTGCGCGTGGTTCCGCCACTCGGACGGGTCACCGAGGTCGACGTACGGGGCGACCAGATCGGGGAACTTCCGGTGGACCGCCTCCAGGACCTGGTCGATCAGGATGTCCAGCACGGTGCGCCCGGGTCCGCCGGCCGCCTCGCCGAGTTCGACGCCCTCGGGGCCCTGCACCGCCGGGGTGATCCCCGTGGGCCGCTCGGTGTACCGGCCGTCGGCGAAGGTGAAGCTCTCCACCCGGCTCATGCCGAGGGTGGGCGGGTGGTCCTGGGTGAGATACGCCGGGGCGAACGGCACCGCGCCGCTCTGCCGGCGCAGGGTGGTGCCGTCGTCCCAGCCGGCCAGCCGGCGCGCCTCGGTCTGCGTCATCCGGTCCAGGCTCCAGGTGACGAACGGCGTCGCCGCCGGGTCCCCGGTCTTGCGCACGTAGACGGTCTTCTCGACCAGATACAGGTCGGTGGTCGCGCCCTTCGCCCGGCCCACCGCCTTGACCCCGCCGACACCGCCCGTCACCTGCGAACGTCCCGACATGTGCCCGTAGCGGGCGACGGGGCCGAACTGGATCCGCATGCGGAGGCTGTCGACCAGGCCGAAGAGACTCGGCAGGTTGAAGGTCGGACCCGCCACGACGGTGAGGTCCTGCTGGAACGCCTTGGTCACCCGGCGCTCGTTGCGCACGGTCAGCTGACCGCTGTCCCGCAGTTCCTGGACGTCCTCCTCCGAGACGAGGAGGGCCCGCCCCGGGATCACCCGCTCGATCACGAACGCGCCCAGCGGAGTGTGCTTGTTGTCGTCGTCGAACAGCGGCGCACTGGCCACCCGGGAGCGGGACAGCCGCGCGGCCATCTCCCGGAAGCTGTCGGAGGAGAAGAGCACGTCGAGTTCGTCGTAGGCGGAGGTGCCCTCCCGGGTGCCGATCCGGTCCACCGCCCAGTCCCGGATCTCCCGGATCGGTCCGAAGTCCTCGGTGAACACCAGCCGGTAGTCCGACTCCGCGCTGAGGTTCATCGTCCTCGGGGTCCGGCCCGGCTCCGACCCGTCCGTGAGACTGTCCGGCAGCCGCAGCGACAGACCGTCGCGCACGGCGAAGCCGACGGCGTGGTCCGGACGGGCCGCTTCCGCGGGCCTGCGCCGCCAGGGGGTGCCGAGGACGCCCCGGCGAACGGGCCGCAGCGCCCCGTCCCTGACGGTCAACTCGTAGTACACGTCGTCGAGATGCAGATGAGAGGGGCCGGTCGAGCGGTTCTCGGCCTGGCTCAGCACCTGATCGCTCATCAGGTAGTCGAAAGCGGTGGTGTATCCGAACCGTGCGGCGACCCGGCCGAACCCGACGAACATGGCGCTCGGCGGGCCGAGCGGCACACCCGGAGCGATCTGACGGGTGGTGGCGACCGTCTTGCTGGCCCCGGTGGTGGCCTGGCTGCGCCGCATGTTGTCGACCTTGGTGAGCTTGCCCTCACCGTCGCCGAACCGCTCCCACTCGCCGTAGTTGCGCACCCTGATCTGCAGCGTGCGGATCCGTCCCTCGACGGTGCGGTACACGAAGTCACGCCCGTCGGCGGCGAAGGTCCGGGGCTCGCCCTCCAGGGCCCGCCCCACCCGGTCGAGCAGGGCCGCGATCCCGTTGCGGCGCGGACGCCTTCCGCGCGGCCGCGGGTCCTGCGGCCGGGTCGCCGGGTCCTGTCCCAGCAGCCGCTCGATCTCCGCCATGACCTGGTCGGCACCGCGCAGCACCACCGCGCTCTGCCCGAAGACGGCGGCGTCGTCGAGCACCGCCAGCCGGTCGGGGTCGGTGAGCACATCCGGGTCGTCCTCGGCCAGGAGCGTCAGCAGGTTGAGGTAGTCCGGCATCCTGCTGCCGTCCTCGAACCGGTTGGGGCCCTGGTGGACGGGCGGCGGCAGCAGGGCCCGGTCCAGCCGGGCCGGCCGGTGCAGCTCCAGCTCCTCGTCGATCCGCGCCCCGGGGAACCCGGGCCGCTGGACCGGGGCGGACGGGGCGTCGGGGGACGGGGTGACGACGATCTCCGGGAGCTGCCCCTGGGCCTGCCCCGGTTCCTGGGCCTGGCCCTGCCCCTGTCCCCGGTTCGTGGGACCGGCGGCACCCACGCGAGGGGCTCCGCCGGGTGCGATGCCGAGCTTCAGCTGTGTGCGGGCGGCTTCTTCCTCGGCCTTCCTCAGGGCGATGACCGCGCGGGCGGTCACGTCCACAGTCGACTTCGTGTCCTTCTTCCAGTACGACTGCAGCGCGGCGTACGCCTTCGCCACCTCCTCGGCGGTCGCGGGCCCCTTGTTCCACTTCAGCCGCTCCAGCTCCCTGTTCACGGAGGCCTTGAGCAGGGAGAGGTAGGAGGCCGACAGTTCGCCGGCGTCCGGCTGGGGCTCCGGTTGCGACGGCGACGGCGACGGCGACTGCGACTGCGACTGCGGCTGCGACTGCGACTGCGGCTGCGGCTGCGGCTGCGGCTGCGGCTGCGGCTGCGGGGTGGCGGGGGGCTCGATCGTGGTGGGCGGTGCGGTGTGGCGGGCGATGCCGGACGGGGCCTCGGGGCCGAAGGTCCAGATCACCGGCTCGGACGGGGGTGCGGTGCCGGGTTCCAGGGTGGCGCCCACGAAGCCCAGGGCCGTACCCAGATCGTGGCCGACCGGAACGCCGCGGCCCTGTCCCGGCACGTTCAGGGCGAAGCCCTCGCCGATGTCGACGCGCAGGTCCACACCGCCCGCGTCGTGCGGGACGGGGGTTCCGGCGACGATCTCCGCGGGGCCGGTCTGGACCGGCAGTCCCACCGGCGCGAGCACCAGGGTGTTCAGCTCGTCGGCGACCTGAGCGCCGAAGGACGGGAGACCGGCCTCTGCGCGCCCGGCCTGGCCCGCCAGGATGACGACGGGCAGCCGGGTGCCCGGTTCCCATGCCGTCCGGCGCTCGACGTACTGCGCGACCTCCGCCGCCGTCCGCCAGCGTCCGGCCAGGTACATGCGGTTGTCGCCGACCCGGTACTGGCCGCCCACGATGACCGCGCGGTCGCTCGTCGGCAGCAGCGGGGAGGCGTGGTCGCGGGTGGGCAGCTCGTGCCGGCCTACGAACCGCGCCCCGGTGAGGCCGCCGCCGTTCAGGGCGACCTTCGCGGTACGGGCGCCGGTTCCGCCGCCCGTACCGTCGGCCGACGGTACGGCGGTGCCGTCCTCGCGGGTGGTGGCGGCCCGGGGGGTCTCCGACGCCGGATGCCCGAGCGCCTGCTCCTGGGCCGCGTGCTGCCACTGTTCGTCCCAGCGGGCCGCTTCGGCGCGGGCGGCCTGTGCGGCGGCCTCGTCGGCGGCGGCCTGGCGCTGCACGGCCCGCGGGGCCGTGCCGCCCTTCGTCCCGGCCTGGGCCTCGCGCAGCGCGTCGGCGGAGGCCTTCGCGGCCGAGGCGGACTCCTCGACGCGTTGCCGGTTCCAGGCCGAGACCAACTGGTAGATCTCGTCCCGGGTCTGCCGCGTGTCGCCCGTCCAGTCCGCGAGTCCGGAGGGCTCGGCGGAGGTGAGCACCGACTCGTTGTGTACGGTCTCGGACGGCGTCGCGGTTTCGTGGATCTGCGTCTCCGCCGTAGGGGCGGACTGCTCCCCGGGGACGGCGGGGGTGTTCTCGGCCGCCGCCTTGGGCTGCTTGGCCGTCGGCCGGGCTGTGGTCGGCTCCGCGGCCTTGGCCGCCGCGTCGGCCGCCCTGTTCGTCTCGACCTCGGTCTCCAGGCGCCACTGGGCCGCCGCCCGATCGGCCTCCGCCTCCTGGCGGTTCCGCCCGGTGTCCGACCTCGCCTGCTCGGCGGCCTGTACATCCGACTGCGCCTGGCGCGCCGTCTCCTGGAGGTCCGCCTTGTAACGGGCGACCGCCTCCGCCACGCGCGCCTGTTCGGCCTTCGTGGCGGCCGGGGAGGGGGTCTTGGTCTCTGCCGACGCGGAAGACTTGGTTTCCGCGGACGCGGAGGTCTTGCCCTCGGCGGACGCCGAGGTCCTGGCCTCCGCCGACGTTGCGGACCCGGCCTCCGCCGACGCCGTCCCGGTCTCCCCGGACGCCGTCCTGGTCTTCGCACCCGTGGCGCGCCCGGTCTCGCCCGTCCGCGCGCCGTCCGTCCCGGCCCCGGTGCGCCCGGACTCACCGGCACTCCCCCGGTTCTCGGTCGTATCCGTGCGTGCCGTCTGTGCGGCGCTCGCGGTGTCGTGCTCCGTGCGGGCGGTCTCGGCTACGGGTGCCTTCTCGTCCAGCGTCTTCAGGAAATCGGAGAGGGCCGCCGCGTACGGCGACTGCGGCAACCGCACCTCGGGCCGCTCCAGCACCGCGGCCTGCGCCGACGGGTTCGCGTCGGACTTCGCGGCGTCCGTACCGTCCCCGTGCCGGTCGGCGGAGGTCGCGTCGGCGCTCCCGCCGGGCTCCGTGGCCCCGGACTTCTCGATCCGGGCACCGTCCGCGTCGTCGCGCGTGACGGACGCGCGCCCGTCGCCGATCGGCGTCACCGTTCCCGTCAGCGGATCCTCGACGGCGGCGGCTCGTACGCCCTTGCCCTGGAGGACGCCCGCCAACGCGGCCTGGTAGTCGGCCAGCGTCTCCGTCATCGCCTTCTCGTTGCCCGATTCCCACGCCTGGCGAAGTTCGCTCGCCCACGCCCGCGCGGCCTCCTCGGACATTCCGGCCCTGGACGCCTGCCGGAACACGGCTTCCTGCTGGCTCTCCGCCCCCTTCCGGAAGTTCGCCTCCCCCTGCGCCTGCCGCACGTCGGAGATGTGCGTCCGCAGCGCGTCCAGCACCCGCTGCACCCCGCCCGGGCCGCTCTCCTGGTGCTCGCGCACGGCCCAGTCGCCCCACGCCTTGGCCTGCCCGAGGAGTCCGTCCTTGGTGGGCAGGGTGCGCAGCGCGTAGTCGGCCATCAGGGAGCCGATGCGCTCCGTCGGCATATGGGACTGCGGCAGCTCGCCCTTGCTGCCTGTCAGCACCTTCTGCCAGGGCTCCTGCTTCGCCACGCCGTCCCGGATCGGCTCCGGCCGCCTGCCGCTGGCCACATCCGCGCGCTCGGTGAGGTGGTCGGCCCGGATCTGGGCCACCTCGGCCCGGCCCGCGGTGTCCCCGGCACCCTGCTCCGCCTCGGCCAGCCGGGTCCGCAGCTCGCTGATCTCGGCGGCGTGGACGTCCCCGCGTTCCTGGGCCGCCTTCAGCTCCGCCTTCGCCGTCTCCAGCCGTGTCTGCCGCGCCGGCTCCCCGAGGGTCTCGGCCCGCCGGGCCTCGACGAACTGGGCCCGCGCCTCGGCCACCGCGGCGTCGTCGGACTGCTTGCGCTCCACGGTCTCCTGACGGTGCGTCACCGTCTGCACGTCCGACCGCGACACGTCGGCCAGAGCGCGCCCCGTGTCCTCCGTCGCCGCCTTGGCCTCCGCCACCTTGGCCTGTGCGGCCTGGATCCCCGGGTCGTCGGCCTTCTGCGCCGCCCGGAGGTCCGCCCGCGCCCCCGCCAGCCGCGCCTGCTCGGAGGCCACCGCGTCCCGGGCCTCCGACAGCCACTCCCGTGCCGACTGGACGGCGGCCGGGTCGGCGTCCGCACGCTGTTCCGCCGCCCGCAGTTCCGCCTGGGACAGCTGCTCCTCGTGGAGCCTGCTCCGTAGGGACTGCTCGGCCTCCAGCACCTGGGTGCGTGCCGCGTCGACGGCCGCCGGGTCGACGCCCGCGCGCTCCTGCGCCGTCGACAGACCCGCCCAGGCCTCGTCCAGCCTCTGCAGTGCGGCCCGGTCGGCGGCGAGCGCGTCGGAGGCCCGCGCCTCTCCCTGCGTCGGCGCCGTCTGTTCCGGCCGGTTCTTGTTCTGGGTCCGCAGCGCGGACTGCAGCTTCTGCCGGGCCGCCGCGGTGTTCTCCGGCGCCTCGCGCACGGCCGTCCGGGCCTCGTTGACCCGCGTCTCGGCCGCCTGCACCGTCTGATCCAGCAGTGCGTCCAGCTTCGGCCGTGCCTCCGCGACCACCTGGTCGCGGTGTACGGCGGCCGACTCCGCCTCCTGCCGTGCGGTCCTGGCCTCCAGCCGCGCCTGCACCGCCTGTTCCGTCAGACGCACGGGGTCCGCCGCGCCGGACCGTCCGCCCGTCGTCTCGGACCGGTCGTTCATCAGGTGCTGGACCAGCGCGTCGCCCTGCTCCTGGGTACGTGGCCGGTCCGCGCGCTTGCCGGCCGCGTCCGCGAGGATCCGCGTGACCTGTGCCTCCCGCGCCGCGGGGTTGTCCGGGGGCAGCGACCGCGCGGTCAGGTCGCCCTGCGCGAACCGCCGCTCCAGCTGTGCGACGTGTACGGCGTCCTCGGCCTTGTGGACCTTGTCGAGCGCGGCCTCGCGCAGCGACACATCCGACCCGGGGCGTTGCATGACCGACCGGAATTCGGCCTGGGCCTGCGCCAGCTTCTGCTGTTCCGTCCTCAGCGCGCTCTCGGTCTCGGTGAGCCGCGTCTGCGCGGCCTTCCGGTCCGCGGCATCCGCCGCGCGGTGGGTGATCGCCTCCAGGTCCGCCCGCGAGGCCGCGTCCTTGGCCTCGGCCTCGTACAGGGCGCGGCCGGCCGCTGGCCGCGCCTCGGCGGCCCCCGGCGCGGTCCGGTCGCCGCCCTCGCTCCGACGCGTGGTCTCCAGGTCGGCGAGCGTGGCCGCCAGGTCCTCCCGTGCCGCGCGCCCTTCCTGGTAGGACTCGGCGGTCCGGGTCTGAGCCGCGTCGAGTTCCGCGGTGTCGGACCGGCGCCCCTGTGCCGTCTCCAGATCGGCCCGCTCCACCGGCAGGTCCCACCGCGCGGCCCGTGCCTCATGCCGTGCGGCCACCTGGGCGTCCTGGGCCTGGTAGGCCCGGTCGAGCGCGTCCGCGCGGCGCTCGCCGTCCGCCGCGGAGCCGGTCCTGTCCCGGAGCATCGAGGTGAGTTCCGCCAGCGCTTCCCGCACCTCCCGGCCCCTGGCGGCCAGCGCATCCTGGGCCTTCGCGACCCGCGTCTGGGCGGTCCCAAGCGCTTCGGGATCCGCCTGGCTGAGATGCGCCGCCTCCCATTCCGCGCGTACCGCCGCCTCGTGCTCGACGGCCTCGCGCTGCGCACGCTCCGTCGCCGCCACGCGGGCCTGTGCGGCCTGTACCGCCGGGTCGGCGGCCTCGCTCCGACGGGCCGTCGGTTCCGCCTGTGCCCCGTCCCGTTTCCCGCGCGTGCCCACACCGTCCCGGGTCTCGGCGGCCTGGGTCAGGGCAGCCGCCAGCTCGGCGGCATCGGCCTGGCGCTGCCGCACGGCCGCCACATCGGCCCGCGCCGCCGTCAACTCCCGCGCCGACGCCGACTCCACGGACTCGGACTCGGACAGCCGCGACCGCGCGGCCTTCATGGCCGCCGACTCGGTCTTCTGGCCACGCCCCGCGACCGACTCGGCGCTCTCGCTCCGCCATGTCGCCACGAGGTCCGCCCTCGCCCCCGCCACTTCCTGCCGGGAGGCCCGTCGCGACTCGTAGGACTCGAAGACGCGGGTCTGTGCCGCCTCGACCTCCGCGGTGTCGGCCTGGCGTCGCTGTGCCGCGTCCCGAGCGGCCCGCGCGGACTCCGCGGTCCCCCGCAGCTCGGCGGCCTCCGTCCGCGTGGACTCCAGGGAGTCACGGATCTCGGAGACCCGGCTCTGCGCCGCCTCCGCCGCCTCCCGCGTCTCGGTGGCCCGGGTCTGGGCAGTCTCCACCGCCTCCCGCTTCTCGGCGAGCCGAGCCTGCGCGGCTTCCGCGGCCTCCGGTGTCGCCGACTCGGCGCTCTCGTTCTGCCGCGCCGTCTCCAGCTCCAGTACCGCCTGTGCCCCCGCCAGGTCCCGCTCCGCGGAGGCCGCCGCGGACTCGGTCTCCGACGCCTGCTTCTGCGCGGACTCCAGGTCCGCCCGCTTCCCGGCCAGCTCCCGCTCCGCCGAGAGCGCCGCGGACTCGGTCTCCGAGGCCCGCTTCTGCGTGGTCTCCAGGGCGTCCCGGGCCTCGGCGGCCTGGGAACGCGCGGAGTCCAGGGCCGCGGCTTCCGCTTCTCGCACCTGCGCGGCCGTCAGGTCGGCCCGGTCCGCGTCCCTGTTCAGCCGTGCGTCGCCCAGGGCGTCCCGGGTCTCGGCGAGTCGCGCCTCGGCGGCCGCGCGTTCGGCCTGACGCTGCTGTAGCGCCGTGAGACGGGTCTGCGCGTTCGCCAGTTCCGTCCGTTCGGTCTGTACGGCGTCCCGCGCCGAGGCGAGCCGGGCCTGCGCCGCTTCGACCGCGGCCGGATCGGTGTCCGCACTCCGCTGGGCCGCTGCCAGATCGGCCTGCGCCGCCTGCTCCTGCCGCTCGGCCTCCGACAGCGCGGACTCGGACTTCGAAACGCCCGTCTGCGCGGCCTCCACGGGGCCCTCAGCCTTGGCCGGCTGCGCCTTCTTCGCCGTCTGCGGAGCGTCCTTGAGGGTGGCGGGCTGCTTGTTCGCGTCCTGCAGGGCCTCCAGTTTCTCGGCATCCGCGTGACGCTGTACCAGCTCGGCCAGGTCGGTCCGCGCCGCCCGCTCCTGCGCCCGCGCGGACTCCAGCGTGTCCTGGGACTTGGCGGCCTTCGTCTCCACCGCCCTGAGCTCCGCGGTGATCGTCTGACGCAGCTGCACCGCGGCCAGATCGGCCCGGGCTTCCCGCACCTCCCGTTCCGCCGCCAGGACAGCGGACTCGCCCTCCGGCGCCCGCCCCCCGGTCTCGGCGTCCGCACGCTGCCGCGCGGTGTCCAGCGTGTCCTGCGCCTTGCCGACCCGTGTCTGCCCTGCCTCCAGCGCCCGGGCGTCTGCCTGGCGCCCCAGCGCCGCGTCCAGCGCCGCCTGCGCCGCGCGCCACGGCTGCTGTGCGCTCTCCAGGGCGTCCCACTTCTCGGAGAGCCGCTGTTCCGCCATCTCCCGGGCCACGTCGCCGACCTGACGCTCCTCTGCCTTCGCCAGGTCCTGCCGAGCCCCCTCCAGCGACTCCCGCAGAGACGCCACGGTGGCCTGCTCCCGGGCGCTTCCCGCCTCGGGGGCCTCCGCCAACTCCCGCTCCGCCGCCGACAGCGCGGCCTCGACCTCCGCCACGCGTGTCTGTGCCGCCCGCACGTCCGCGCCGATCCGTGCCTCCGTCGCCGCCAGCGCCGCGGCATCGGCCTTGCCCTCCCGCGCCGCCTTCGTGTCCGCCTCCGCAGCCTTCACCTCCGCGACCGCCGCCGACACCGCGGACTCGGTCTCCGACACCCGTGCCTGCGCCGCCGTCACGGCGTCCCCGGCCTCGGCGGCCCGCGACTGTGCCGTTTCCAGAGCCGCGGCATCGGCCTGCCGCTGCTCCGCCTCCAGCTTCTGTTCCGCCGTACGCACCGCGGACTCGGTCGCCGCGACCCGTGCCTGCGCGGCCTCGACGGCCGCAGGTTCGGCGCCCTCGCGCTGCTGTACGGCGGCCAGCTCGGCCTGTGCCGCGTCCCGCTCCCCCCGCCTGGCGTCCAGAGCGTCCCGGGCCTCGGAAACCCGCGTCTGCACGGCTTCCAGCGCCTCGGCGTCCGACTGCCGCCGCTGCGCCGCCGACAGTTCCGCCTGCTCTCCGGCCAGCTTCTGCCGTGCGGACGCCACGCCTTCCTGCTCCTTGGCGACCCGCGTCCGGGCCGCCTCCAGCGCCGCGGCATCGGCCTTGCCCTGCGTCGCCGTCAGGTCCGCACGCGCCGTCTGCTCGGCCCGCTCGGTCGCCGACAGCGCGGACTCTGCATTCGACACGCGCGTCTGCGCGGCCTCCACCGCGTCCCGGGCCTCGACGGCCCCCACGCGCGCGGCGGCCGGCGCCACGGCGTCGGCCCGACGCTGCCGGTCCGCCACCAGTTCCACCCCCGACCGGGCCGCCGGAGCCTCCGTATCGGGTCGCTCGCCGGTCTCGCTCCTGGCGGAGCTCCGGGCTGCTTCCTGACCCTGCCCCGCCGTACGCGTCTGCCCCTCATCGGCGTTGCGCCCCGCCGCCAGCACCCGCTCCACCGCGGACCGCAGCTGATGTTCGACCAGCGCGTCCTCCGCGTCGAACACCTGCTTGAGCGCCGACTCGCGCGCTTCCGCGCCCCCGGTGCCCCGCATCTCCTGGAGCACGGCGTCCTTGTTCGCCCGGGTCTCCGCCAGACGCGCCGCCGACAGATCCGCTCGGGCCGCCGCCTCCTTCGCCACGTCGTCGTACAGAGCGCGTTCGGCCGCCGTCACCCGCGCCTGCGCGGCCTCCACGGCCCCCGGCTCGGCGTCCGCGCGCTGCTGTACCGCCGCCAGGTCCGCGCGCGCCTCCCGTACTTCCGTCTTCCTTGCCGGTACGGCGGACTCGGCGTCTGCCAGACGCGTCTGCGCGGTCTCCAGGTCCGCCCGGACCTGGGCCCGTTCCGCCTCGGCCTGCTTGCCGGTCACCCGGTCCGCCAGGCTCCGCGCGGCGTCGGCCTTCGCGGTGGTGGTCAGCGCGGTGTCCATGGCCTCGGCAACGGCTGTCTTCAGCGTCCCGAGCTGGGCGGCGTTGTCCTGCTTGCGCAGCTCCAGCACCTCCAGATCCGCGCGTGCCGACGCGAGTTCGGCCAGCGCGTCGCCCCGGGCGGTCTGCGCCGCGGTCAGATTCGCGCGTGCCTCTTCGAGCGCGGCGGGGTCGACGTCCTTGCCACGCTGCTGCGCGGCCTCCAGTTTCGTCAGCTTCGTGCCGACCGACCGCAGCGTCCGCCGCGTCGCCGCGTCGTTCTTCTTGGCCGTGGACAGCCGGGTCTCCGCCTGCTTGACCGCGGCGGTGTCGGTGTTGTGACGGCTCTGTGCCGCCTCCACCTGCGGGCCGAGCTCCGTCATAAGCCGCTCTGCCCGGGCCTGCGCCGCCTCGGCCTCCAGCCGGGCCTGCTCGGCCTGCTCCACGGCCCGCGCCGGTTCCACTGCCTCGGGCCGGCCTTCGGCCTTCGCGTCGACGGACCGCCCCGACGCCTGCTCCCGCAGGGTGGTGATACGCGACTGCAGTGCGTCCATCACGCGCTGCACACCGGCGGAGCCGGAGTCGCGGTACTCCCGCGCGGCCCACTTGCCCCAGCCTGACACCTCGCCCCAGCGGCTCGGCCCGTCCATCGGCAGCTTCCGCTCCGCGTACGCGGCCATGTGGTACGACACGGTCTCCGGGGTCAGCCGGGCCGTCTCCAGGCCGATTCCGTCAGTGTCGTCCGCGAGCGTGCTCTTCCACGGGGTTCCGGCGGCCTCCTCGGAGGTCCGCGCCGATCCCTCGCCCAGCAGGCGGTCGACCCGATCCAGCGTGACCTTGGCCCGGATCTCCTCTACCCGCGCGACGCCTTCCGCGTGCGCTTCCTGGCGCACGGCCTCGTACAGCGCGGTCTGCTTGGCGACGAGGTCCTTGGCGGCCTCGTCCGCTCCGGACAGCTTCTCGTCGGCCTTGCCGCCGACCTTGCCGTCAGCCTCGCCGGTCTTGGCGCCGGCTTTGCTGTCGGTCCTGCCGGATTTGCTGTCGACCTTGCCGCTTTCGGCCGACGAGGACTTCGTCTCCTCGGACTTAGCCGCGAGGTCGGTCGCGTCCGTCGACTTCGCCGCGGCGGACCTGGACGTGTCGTCGGCGGACTTGGAGGCCGCCTCGGCACGGCTCGCCTCGCCGATCTCGGCCCTGGACTCCTCGGCCCTGGCGTTCGCCTCGGCGCGCTGCGCGTCGGCGATCTTCTCGTCGACCTCCTTGCGGACCGCGGCGTTCTGCCGGTTCTCGGCCCGCTGGCGCTTGGCGGCCTCCTTGTTGTCCGCGACCCGCTGCCGTTCCGCCTGGGTGATGTTCGTGCCGGTGGACGTCCGGTCCGACGCCGTCCGCCCGGATCCGGCTTCCTCGGACCTCGTGGTCGACCGCGCTTCGTCCGCACCCCGCTGGGCGCGTGACGTCTCGCCCGGCGCACCCGTGCGGGTCTGCCCGGTCCCGTCGGCCTCGGACGCGGCCCGCGCCGATGCCCCGTGCGGCGTGCCGCCGGCCTGCGAGATCCCCTCGGTCGCCTCCACGGGTGTGGTCTTGTCCCTCGCCGGCCCCGCGAGCGCGGCCGCGTCGCCGCCGTCGCCCGCCGCGGACCTGGCGTCCGCCCTGGTGCCGCTCGCCGGCCGCGCGCCCTCGGCCAGGGCCGCCGCCGGGCCGGCAGGCCGCACCTGCCGACCGCCCAGACCGGCGGCCGACTTCAGCGGCTCGCGTCCCGCGTTCGGGACCGCGCGTGTCCCGTCGGTGCCGCCGGAGGCCCGCTGCCCCTGGTCCGCCCCCGAACGTACGGCCGTGTCCCCGAGGTTGGCCCGGGCGCCGGGCTTCTTCGCCGCAGCGCTGCCCGCCGTCTCCGACGTGCCCGTACGACCGCCGCCCTCGATCTGCCCGACCGATGCCTCGCGCACCGAACCCGCCGGGTGGACGACCTCCGGCTTCGACGACGCAACCGACCGCACCGGAGACACCGTCTCCTCGGCCCCCGCGGTACGCGCCGACGCGTCCAGCGCGCTGTTACGCGCAGACGCGTTCGACGTGCCCGTACGACCGCCGCCCTCGATCTGCCCGACCGACGCCTCGCGCACCGAACCCGCCGGGTGGACGACCTCCGGCTTCGACGACGCAACCAACCGCACCGGAGACACCGTCTCCTCGGCCCCCGCGGTGCGTGCGCCCGTGTTCGGCGTGGCGGCGTGGTTGTCGCCGACGGATCGCAGCGCGTTCTGCGCCTGCCGCACCCCGGTGTCGACCGCCTTCGCCGCGCCGGGTACCGCGTTGCCGCCCGTGTCCTGCGCCCTGCCGCCGACGGCACCCGTCGTCGAGCTCGGCGTCTGGGGAGCGGCCTCGTGCGGGGCGCCGGTGGCCGGCTGGGCCTCCAGGTTCGTCCGCACCGCACGCTCGGCGCCGGAGGCGCCCACCGACTCCTGACCGCCGGTCGAGTGTCCGACCGTGGAGGCGTCCACGGTCCGATGGGCGGCCTGCGCCGTCTTGGCCACGCCGCTCAGGCCGGAGCCGACGTCGTGCAGGACGCTCTGGCTGGTGGAGCCGTCCGCCACGCCGCTCGTGATCCCGCTCGTACTCCCGCCGGCCGTCGAGGTCTTCGGCGCGGTCTGTACGGACTGGGTGGCGCCGTCGGTGGTGGTCCTCACCGCCGAGGAGCTTCCGGGCGAGGTGCCGGCGTCCACCGGGGTCACCTTGTTCGGTACGGCCGCCCCGCCGCCGGCAACCGGACCGTCGCCCGCGCCGGTCGTCGTCACCTTGGTCGGCGTCGGTGCCGTGTCCGTCGATGTGCGCACGGTGGTACCCGTGAGTGTCCGGGTGACGGTGGAGTTGACCGAGACGTCCGAGGACAGCGTCAGGTCGGACTTGGTGAGGCCCTTGGAGGAGTCGGCGATCGTCCCGCTGATGGAGGAGACGGAGGTGACCGACGACGGCAGGGTCAGTCCCGTACCACTGCCGGTGCCGGTGCCCGTCGCGGTGTCGCCCACCGAGGAGCCCACGTTCGCGGTGCCGACGTTCACATCGCCGACGTTGACATCGACCTTGAGTCCGTCCAGTTTCTCCTTGGCCACTTTGGCCAGGCCCTTGGTGACAGAGGCCACGGCCATGCCGACCCCGCCCCACAGCACCAGGTTCGAGATGAAACCGGGGATCTGTTCCAGGGAGGTGGGGACGGGAATGAGCTGCTGGGCGGTCGTCGGCAGACCGGCGGCGGCGTTGCCCGACGCCACCGCGGCCGCGTTGATAGCCATGAACTCGATGCCGAACCGGGCGACGTTCCCGGTGACGCTGGCCATCGTCACCGCCCAGTCGGGCAGGGTCTCCGTGACGGCGGTGACGGCGGACCCGACGAACTTGCCGACGTTCGAGGCCATGTTGCTCAGCGCGGTGACGGCTGTCGCGACCATTTCGGAGACCCTGCCCAGCAGGCCGACCACGGCGCCCAGCAGTCCGAGGAGTTCCGGCGCCGCGAAAACAAGCGCGCCCAGAAAGACACCGACGATACCGGCGATCAGTTCCGCCAGTGCCTGCTTCGCGAGCGTTTCCTCCTGCTCGGTGCGGAGCATGGCGTAATAGTTGATCATCTCGCCGGTGTCCCAGAACTCCTCGATGATGTTCATCACCGTTTCGCGCTGGTCGGAGAAGGCCTGGGTCATGTACCTCTCGGCATCGCCCCGCCACGCCCCGTTGTTCAGATCGAACTCGGCGCTGGTCATCCTGGCGGCCTGCTCGTCCAGGAAGTCACCGAAGTCGATGAGGGCGTTACCGAGTTCGTAGACCGGGTTCGGGTCCCAGGTCTTGTTGATGCTGAGCGTGTCGTCGGACATGGTCGGGGCTACCTCAGAATCCGGTTTCGTTGACCGCGGTGGTGTGGTAGTTCTCGTTCGGCGTGCCGCTCGGCTGGTCCACCGTGTCGGAGGGCGGGCCCGAGGGGTGCGCGGCCTGCCATTCCGGACTGTTGGCCTGCAGGATCTGGGTGTGGAACTGCTGGAACATCGCCTTTACGGCGCCCTCGCAGTTGGCGTAGTTCTGCGCGGCCTTGGCGATGCCTCCGGTCAGGACGTTGATGATGCCCTGGGCCGCCGGGACGCTTTCGTAGTACGCCCCGTCGGTGGCGTTGTTACGGTCCTCGGCCTCCTGCGTGCCGTAGAACTGCTGTGTCACCGCCGTCCAGCGGGCGTTGAAGTCGTCGGCGATGTCCGCGGCGTCGCCGGTCCACGAGAGCCGCAGTTCGCCGAGGGAATCCATGATGTCGGTGAGTGCGTAACTGATGTTCTGGGCCGCCGAGTTCACTTGCTCGCAAGCCGCGTTGAGACTGTTCGGATCCACCGAGAGCGTGACGGCGTTGTAGTCACGGGGAATGGCTGACATGGCCTGATGCCTCCTCAGGAGCCCTGCGAATTGGCGATGTTGGCGGTCTCGGCGGAGATGTAGTTCGCCTTGCTGGTCATCATGCGTTCGATCATGTCGGTGAGGAGGTCCTGGAGGTCTCTCATGGTTTTGTTGACCTCGGTGGAGACATCGCTGAACGTGGTGCCGGCGGGGCCTTTCCAGGCGTCTTCGATGACGCGGTACTGATCCTGGATGGTGTTGATGTTGTCCTCGATCACATCGGCCCGGTTCCGGACCAGGGTGATGGCCTCTCCCAACTGGGCGATGTCGACCGCCCAGGCTGCGGGAGTCATCACCGTCGAGCCGTCGGCGAGCAGATAGGAGCCGTCGCTCTGCTGGGTGGCGCCTTCGATTCCGTTGTCGGTGACCATGTAGGTGGAACCGTCGGAGCCGGTGAAGAGGCCGGTCTGGGTGTCGAGAGTGCCGGTGAGTACGGTGCCGTCCGCCAGGACGACGGTCGTCCCGTCGGAGGAGTAGAAATCACCGCCGGACATATAGCCGTAGAGCACCGTGCCGTCGGGCAGGGTCTTGGTCACCCCGTCCTTCAGGAAACTGCCGTCCGGGCTGCTGATGCCGTGCTCGACCTCGCCGTCGGCGGAGACATAGACAGTCCCGTCCTGGGAGATCCAGCCGCCGTCCTGGGTGGCGGTCCCCATCAGCGTCTGGCCGTCGACGGTCTGCGAGGTGAGGAACTGCCCGTCCGCCGTGGTCTGTCCGTTGAGGACCGTGCCGTCGGGCTGGATCTCGACGGTTCCGTCCTGCGAGACCCACGTTCCGTCGCTCAGCACGCTTCCGTACACCTGCTGGCCGTTGACGGTCCGCACCTGGCCGTTCGGCACGAACGTACCGTCGGGCGCGGTCAGCCCGTACTCGGCCTCACCCGTGGGGGAGACATAGACGGTGCCGTCCTGGGAGATCCACCCGCCGTCCTGGGTGGCGGTCCCGAGCAGCGTGTGCCCGCCGACGGTCCGCGAGGTCAGGGACGAAGTGTCCTCCGACGTCGACTCCTCGGACTCGCCCGAGGTGGTCTCCTCGGTCCCGTCGGACGTCGTCGTGCCGTCGTCGGCGGCGGCATCGTCCACGACCGTGGTCGTACCGTCGTCCGCGACCGTCGTCGTGCCGTCCCCGCCCGACGCGTCGCCGTTCGCCACGAACGATCCGTCCGACGAGGTCTGCCCGTACTCGACCTGACCGTCCGCCGCGACGTAGACGGTCCCGTCCTCGGAAATCCACCCGCCGTCCTGGGTGTCCGAGCCCAGCAGAGTCTGACCGCCGACAGTGCGCTCGGTCAGAAACTGCCCATCGGACGAGGTCTCCCCATGCTCGACCACACCATCGGCGGTGACCATCGTCGTCCCGTCCTCAGACAGAAACGACCCATCATCCAACTGCGTCCCATAAACGGTCTGACCGTCGATCTGCTGAACTTCACCATTCGCCAGGAAGGCCCCGTCCGGCGCGGTCAGCCCGTGCGTGACCTCGCCTTCGCTGGAGACATAGACCGTCCCGTCCTGCGAAATCCAGCCGCGATCCTGCGTGTCCGAACCCCACAGATCCTGACCCTCAACCGACCGCTCCGTAACGAACTGCCCGTCCGACGTGGTCTGCCCATGCTCGACCACACCACCGGACGTGACCATCGTCGTCCCGTCCTCGGACAGGAACGACCCATCATCCAAACGCGTCCCATAAACCTCCGCACCATCAATGGTGCGCACCTCACCATTGGCCAAGAACGCACCATCAGGCGCCGTCAGACCATGCTCGACATCACCGTCCGCCGAGACATAGACCGTCCCGTCCTGCGAAATCCACCCGCCATCCTGCGTGTCCGAACCCCACAGACCCTGACCCTCAACCGACCGCTCCGTAACGAACTGCCCGTCCGACGTGGTCTGCCCATGCTCGACCACACCACCGGCCGTGACCATCGTCTTTCCGTCTTCGGACAGGAACGACCCATCATCCAGACGGGTCCCGTAAACCGAGTGGCCGTCGATCTGCAGAACTTCGCCGTTTGCCAGGAACGCGCCGTCCGGTGCCGTCAGGCCGTGCTCGACCGTGCCGTCGCTCGAAATGTAGACCGTCCCGTCCTGGGAGATCCAGCCGCCGTCCTGGGTCTCGGAGCCCAGCAGATGTTCGCCGTCGACGGTGCGTTCGGTGAGGGACGGGCCGTCCGACGTGGTCTGCCCGGGATCTGGGTCGCGGGTGTCCGTCGTGGTCGTCGTCGCGTCCGTTTCCGGTGACGCCGATGTGGATGTGGACGGTGACGAATGAGTGTCGCCCGCCGGCGTGACTGCCGTCGGCTCCGTCTGTGAAGTCCCGTAATCGGGCGGTGTGTTGTCGCGGACTCCCACCGTGTCACCGGTGTCCGGATGATCCGTCGGCGGATGGCCGTGGTGGTCGGTGTGGGCCGGCGTGTCGGACTCGCTCGTCGCCCGGGAGAAGAACGAGCTGTCCAGGTGCGTCAGCGGTCCGCCGTCAGGCGAGTGATCGGCCCCGTCGGGAAAGGAGCCGTGTCCGTCGGCCACTGGTTCCGCCAGGGCGGAGCTCTGCGTATCCGGCGTATCCGCGGATTGCGCGTCGTCCTGGGCGGTCGAAGCCGCCGCGGGTTCGAAAAGCCCCCGGTCCAGGGGAATCAACGCCTCGCCGTCGGTGTGCGCGTTCGTCATCTCGCCCCGTCTCCTCTCCCCGCCGGCGACTTCATATGTGTCCGCACGCTAAGGGTCGTGGAATGGTCGGAGACTGCGTAGATCCTTGTTACTGACGTACGGACGTCCTGGAATGGGGACGTCGAGCGACGGTCGATATCCCGGCACCATGGATAGGTCAATCAGCAGGCCGATGACCGAAGAAAGCGGGGTGTCCCATGGGCGACAGCGACAGCGACGTGAGCCCTCACGCATCGCAATACCAGAGCGACCCCTGGGTACCGAACGTAGACCCGGACGCGAGCGATCACGACGACCAGGAGGACGCGGCCGAGACCTACTCCGAGATCTACGGGGTCACGGCGACCACCAACCCGACCGACGACTCGGACGACGACGAGCCGCCGGACGAGATGGTGACCATGCCGAAGCTGAGCATGGCCTACACCACGTCCCCCGACCTGGTGCCCACCGTGCCGGGAGGCGGGTCGGGCAGCGCCATGCCCACCCTTCCGGACAGCAGCGCCTTCTCGATCGACCTCGGCGCGCTGCGGGCGGCGGAGCAGACCTTCCTCGACGCCGTCGCGAATGCGTCGAGCGCGTATGAGACCTTGCGGGCCAAGGTGCAGGGTGCCATCGACGACACCAATCTGTTCGGCCAGAAAAACGGTCAGGTGGTGGGCGCCGGTCGGACGGCGAGCTGGGTCCCGGACGAACTCGCCGAGAGCGGAGCCCAGTTCGCCGAGGCGATCAACCCGCAGCTTTCAAAGGTCATGCAGGACGGCGCGGGCGGCATCGAACTGATGGGCACCTTCACGGCGCTGCTCAACAACGCCGGCCAGACCTACGCCGAGACGGACTCGGAGTCGGCCATGCCGGACTTGGGCCCGCGTGCCCAGCCGGCGGTGCAGATAAGCGACGTGGAGTCGAACTCGGCGATATAGGCGGTATAGCGGATTCCGCGCACGCCGAACGGCGCCCGGCCACTTCCCGGCCGAGCGCCGTTCGCCATGTCGTCCACGCCGCCCTCACTCGACGGCGACGGGCGGCAGATCGCCGGGGAGCAGGGTCACCAGGTCGTCCGTCGTCGGCTCCACCAGTTCCACGACCCGCTGCGCGTGCCGTTCCGTCATGCGCTGGAAGATCTGGCGGGCGGTACGGCCGTTACCGAAACGGTCGTCGCGGACCAGGTCGCCGAAGTAGCCGAGCAGGGCCTCGCGGGTGTCGTCCGGCAGCTCGTACTCGTGCTTGGCCGCGTGGAACTCGACGATTCGGCCCAGTTCCTCGCTGCCGTAGTCGTCGAACATCAGGGTGCGGGTGAAACGGGAGGCCAGGCCCGGGTTGATGTCGACGAAGCGTTCCATCTCCTCGGGGTAGCCGGCCACGATGACGACGACGTCGTCGCGGTGGTCCTCCATGAGTTTGACCAGGGTGGCGATGGCTTCTCGGCCGTAGTCGTTGCCCTGCCCGGCGGGGGTGAGGGCGTACGCCTCGTCGATGAACAGGACGCCGCCGAGGGCACGTTTGAAGACGGCGGTGGTCTTGGGCGCGGTGTGGCCGACGTACTCGCCGACCAGGGATCCGCGGTCGGCCTCGACGAGGTGGCCGCGGGAGAGCAGGCCGAGGGCGGCGAGGATACGGCCGTACAGGCGCGCCACCGTCGTCTTGCCGGTGCCGGGGTTGCCGGCGAAGACCAGGTGGCGGCTGAGCGGCGGGGCGGCGAGGCCCGCTTCGGTGCGCTGGCGGACCAGCTGCATGACCTTGACCATGGTGCTGACGTCCTGTTTGACGCTCTCCAGGCCGATCAGATCGTCGAGTTCGGCCAGCACCTCGGAGAGTCTCTCGGCGCGGGTCTGCCGGGTTCCGGTGCTCTTGGCGTCCGGTGTCGCGGGGCCGCCGGCCCGCCCGCCGGGTGCCACCGCGAGCGCCCCGGCGCCCGGAGCGGGCAGCGGTTCGCCGCCGAGCGCCTCTTCCGGCATCGTGCTGATCTTCACGTCGTCGACCCGGCATCGCTCCATCACCGGTTCGGCGCCGTCGGCGAGCTTGAGGTCCTCGTCGGTGTCGTGGATACGGCAGCCGCGCAGCAGGGGCGTCGCCGCGCTGCCGACGTAGACGGCGGGGAAGCCGGTGGCGCTGATGTCGCAGTCCTCGAAGCGGCCGGCTGCGTTGTCGGCGATGTAGAGGCCGTTCTTCGCGGTGCCGGTGACGGTGGTGCCGCGGACCCGGGGCGTGGCCTTCGCCTGGACGACGAGGCCGGTGCCCTTGGTGTCGGTGATGGAGCAGTCGGTCAGCCAGGCGCCGGAGCCCTCGCGGACGAAGACCCCGGCCGCCCCGGTGCCGGTGACGCGGGTGTCGACGACGAGCGCGGCGGTGCCGGCGCCGATGTCGATGCCGACGCCGGAGCAGGAGCTGACGGAGCAGTCGTCGATGAGGGGACGGCGCTCGGTGCGCAGGCCGATGCCGGTGGCGGCCTTGGTGATCCGGCAGCCGCGGGCGGACAGGTCGCCGCCGTCCACCTCGATGCCGCACAGCCCGGTGTCGTCGATCTTGGTGTCGGTGAGGGTCAGCAGGGCCTGGTCCACGCTGCGCAGCCCGTGTTCCGGGGTGCCCTGGACGCGGCTGTCGTGGAGGGTCACCCGGCTGCCGTCGCCGGCGTGGACACCGGTGTAGGCGGAGACGGTGACGGCGCAGTCGGTGAGGGTGAGGTGTGCGGTGTCGGAGGCGTAGACGCCGTTGGCGCCGGAGCGGGTGAAGGCTCCGCCGCGTACCTCCACCTGTGCCTCGCCGCCGGCGGCGAGGCCGGAGCCGGTGGTGTCGGTGGTGGTGGTGTCGTGCAGCCGCAGCCGGCCGGCGCCGGTGGCGACGACGCCGGCCGCCCGGATGTCGCTGATCCGGCAGTCGATGAGGGAGGCGACCGCGCGGCCGGTGACATGCACCGCGTCCCGGCCGGTGCGGGCGATCTCGCAGCCGCGCAGGGCGACCCCGAACTCGCCGCCGGCGGACGGCGCTTCACCGGTCGTGTCGTCGTCGGGGGCGGTGTCGGCCCCGGCGTCGCCGGTGATGACGATTCCCCCGGCCTCGCTGTCCCCGATCCGGCAGGTGCGCAGCACGGGCCGGGCGCTGTCGTCCACGGCGACGGCGGCCGCCCCGGTGTGGGTCACGGAGCACAGTTCAAGGGAGGCGCGGGCCGAGCCGGTGATCCGGATGCCGTGGCCGCCGGTGCGGGTCACCGAGACCCGGGTGAGGGTGGGGGCCGCGCCGTGGTCCACCAGGATGCCGACGGCGTCCACGTCGCTGATGCCGGTGTTCTCGACCACGGCCCGGCTGTCACCGGCGAGACAGAGGCCGATGTCGCCGGTGTGGTGGAGTTCGCAGTCCCGGAAGACGGGGGTGGCGGTGCCGGTGACCCGGGCGCCGGCGCCGGTGATCTCGCAGCCGGAGATCTTCACCGCGCCGGCGGTGACGAGGACGGCGGGTTCCTTGCCGCGTCCTTCGAGGACCAGGCCCTGCACCCGGCCGCCGGGGCTCTGCACGGTGAGGGCCGGGCCGTGGGCACCGGCGACGATCTTCACCGTGCCGCGGCCCTTCTCCGCGGCGAGCGTGATGTCGCGGTCCAGGACGACGCTCTCGGTGTAGGTGCCGGGCTGGACGGAGATCACGGCCCCGTCGGGGGCTTCGCGGACGGCGGCGACGATGGTCTTGTACGTGCCCCAGCCGCGGGGGGCGACGCGCAGCCCGGCCGTCATGTCGAGGTGCAGGTGAGCCGCACCTGCGCGGCGGCGACATGGACGCCCTCGGCCGCGTCACCGCGCTCGGCCCCGGCGTCCACGAGCTTGACGGTCACCCGGCCGGTCCGGACGGTGAACGAGGGGGAGGTGAACCACCGGCCCTGCTGCTTCTTGCCGACCTGGTCGACCATGAAACCGCCGAGCGCCTTGGGCTGCTTGTCCGCCTCGGCGCCGGCGGCGTAGTCGTCGCCGTAGTAGTAGAAGTACGCGGGCGAGCCGCCGACCAGGGTGCGGGAGGAGTTGGTGGGCACGAAGCTGGAGATCCGGCAGGACGCGATGGTGAAGCGGGAGCTGAAGTCGTACTTCCACAGGCCGTACCGACTCGCGTCGAAGGCGCTCGCCTTGCCGGAGACCGGCATGGAGAGGTAGCCGCCGGTGCAGGCCTCGCCGGTGTAACCACCGCTGTCCGACTGGGTCCAGGCGGTGGTGCCGTCCGCGTCGGTCCCGGTGGAGTAGCCGTAGGCGGCGAAGCTGGTCGAACCGTCGCTGCTCGCCGCGCAGTCGGGGCCGGCGATGGCCTTCCAGGTCTGTCCCGAGCTCTGTCCGCCGGCCTGGTAAGGCGTGGCGTCCGGGCTGGGGACGATGGGCTTGACCTCACTGGGCAGAGCGAAGGCCGGGCCGCCGAGCGCGCCGTACACCAGCGCGCCGAGGGCGACGGCGAGGAGCGTGGAGACGCTCACCACGAGCATGCGCTTGCCGGTCCGGCCTCGCGGGTCCTCCGGCCGTACGGATTCGGCGAATGCGGAGGAGAACTCTCGCCAGTCCTCATCAATCATGCGGGAAAGCACCCCTCAAATGTTGAGTGTCTGAATAATCCTGGGAAAGCCAAAGGGAAAGGGACGGCCGGATCAATGGCCGCGGTACGGGCGCACCGGTGGGCTACTCGGCCGCAGGGCACCCAACTTGAGTTACGTACGAGGTCACGGGCAGGTTCACGTGTTTTCTCTCACGGCGCCCGGAGCGGGGATGGGTGCTGACGCGGCGGCTACGTTCCTACTCAGGAACTCACCGAACCTGACAATGGCAGGAGCGCAATGTCCCCCCAGATTTCTCAGATCGCCGTTGTCGAGCAGCACAGCCTGGTGCGCCTGGGTCTGGAGACCCTGCTCTCCGGCAGCGCGCTGCTGCGGGTGGTGGCGCTGGCCGCGGACCCCGCGGAGCTGCCGGAAACCGACGCACAGTGCCTGGACGTCGTCGTCTACGGCGCTCCGCCACAGCCCGGACCGTCGCTCGCCAAGACCGTCGCCGCCCTCACGCAGTGCGGACGGGTGCTGGTGGTCGCCGACTTCGCAGGCTGGCAGCCGGTGACCGACGCGCTGCGCGCCGGAGCCTACGGCTGTGTCGGCAAGCAGGCGGGAGAGCAGGAGTTGCTGCGCGCGGTGGAGACGGTCGCGCTGGGCGGTCTGCACATCGCGCCCGGCCTCGCCACCCGGCTCCACCACGAGCTGCGGCAGCCCGCCGGCATCCCCGCCCCGGCCCTCGCCCACCGGGAGCGGGAGGCGTTGCGGCTGCTGGCCACAGGGTTGACGCATGGTCAGATCGCCCGGCGGATGGGGCTGACGGAGGCCACGGTCAGCACCTACGTGAAGCGGATCAGGAACAAGCTGAACGTCCGCAACAAGGCGGACCTGACCCGGAAGGCGATCGAACTCGGCCTGCTCCAGGAGGACGAGTTCCGCAGCCCCGCGCTCGCCGGCGGCTTCTCCCCCGCCGGGTACTCCTCCGCCGCCTGACATCGCACCGCGTCCTTCCCGTCGTGAACCCCCGTCGCAAAGCCCCGCGTTGTGAAGCCCCGTCGTGACCGCCGACCCGCACAGCCTTGTGCGGGTCGGCGGTCACAGTCGTACGGTCGTACGGCCGTGCATATGTCGACGAGCCGTCAGATGTGGTGTCCCAGGCTGACGATGGCACCGAACGCGCCGAACGTCGCCACCGCCAGGGCGACACTGCCGCCGGCCAGTACCGAGCCGAAGCCGGCCAGCCACCGGGGCCGTGCCATCGCCGGCAGGTCCGGGCGGCGCATCATGCGCCGGAATCCGTAGACCAGGAGCACGGCCGCGGTCAGGGCGCTGCACACGGGCCCCAGCCAGCTCCCCGAGCCGAAGCGCTCGGGGCCGGTGATCAGCAGGGTGAACAGCCCGGCCGTACCGGCCACCAGCAGCGGCACCACCTCGGCGACCAGCCGGGCCGACCCGGCGCGCAGCAGGGCCGCGAGCCCCAGCAGACCGGCCGCGAGGTTGGCGTACGGGGAGCCGGAAGCCGCCATGACCACAAGGCCGCCGCCGAGGACCAGGCTCAGGACGCCGCTCCAGGTCGCCAGCAGGACGGTCGCGGCGCGTACGGCGTGGGCGACCTCGTCGTCGCGGGGTTCCTCCTGCACCCGCATCCTGACCCGCCGCCAGGTGAAGGCCACCGTGCCGCTGACGGCCGAGGGCACGACGGTGAGCAGGGCGAACGCGACCACGGCGACCACGCAGGCCGTCTGCATCCCGCTGGCCCGCAGCGCCGCGAGGCCGATGCCGAGCACCGCCGCGACGGCGGCCGTGAACAGGGTGGCCGAGGTGGTCACCGCCGGCGCCGCCACGGCGGCGAGGAAGGCACCGAGCAGCGCGCCGAAGGCCAGGGCCGCCACGGCCAGCCCAGTCCTGGTCATGACGCCTTCCACACCGAGCTGTTCGGTGCCGTAGCCCAGGGCGGCGGACCAGGCGCACAGGGCCAGCGCGGGCACCGCGCACAGGGCCATCGTCATCCGCAGGGCCGCCGGGACGGACCAGCCGCGCTCCATCGCAACCCACGCCAGCACGGGCAGGGCGAGCCCCGCGGCGAGCGCGAGGTCGAGCAGGACGCCCGTGCCCGGGCGGTGCCGGGCGGCGAGCACGAACAGGGTGGCGACGAGCCAGCCCAGGGCGAGCGCGGTCAGGGTGTACGTGCGGGAGCGGGCGTCCCACCGGCGGTCCAGGGCGCCCTCGGAGACCTCGGCGACCCGCTCGGCGACGTCGTGCACGATCGGGTCGTCCAGCTCGTCGGCGGTGGCATCACGCAGGTAGAGGACCTGCCCGTCGGTGACGCCCAGTTCCGAGAGCGACCACTCCGGGGCGAAGGCACTCCCGGTCGCCGCGCCCAGGGTCCAGGCCGCCGGCATGATGTCGGACTCCCGCTGCTCGCACAGGCGCGCGAGGGTGTCGGCATAGCTCACGATCGGGGCGCCGGCCGGGACCGCGAGGTCCACCTTCCGGCGCTCGCCGACGACGGTGATACGGCAGTGCTCATCCACGATGACGATTCCTCAGGGGATGCAGGGGTGTTCCGCCGCCGGGGCGACGGTCAGCGGTGCTGCCAGGTACGGGAGTTGGCCCATTCGGCCTCGGAGTAGTTGTTCCAGTTGACGTGCATCGCGTTGGCGATCTCGCCGAGCACGCCGCCCGGGCCGAAGAGACCGTTGGCGGCGTAGTTCCACTCCGCTTCCAGGCCCTCGAAGTACTGCTGTGCGGCGCCGTTCCAGTCCCCGCCGGCGAGGACCGGCTGGAGCTTGTTGATGAGGTCGTGGAGCTCGTCCGCGATGGTCTGGGCGACGCCGTTGATGTGCGCGCCCGAGCCTGCGAGTTCCTCCTTGACCATGAGGTTCGCGCCGTCGACGTTTCCTGCCATGATTCACTCCCTGGTGGTTCCGGATGCCGTGTGGGACGGTCGGGAAAGGCTGGTTTGACGATGCGTCAGCTGAGGTTGGCGCTCGACAGACCGGCCTCGATGTTGTTGATCGAGGTGATGTTCTGCTGCTCGGTGTCGGTGTAGTTGACGTAGTTGCCGCGCAGCCCGCTGGCGATGTCGGTGAGCGCGTCGTGGAGCATGCGGGAGTAGATGTCGTACTCCTGCATGAGAGCCTGGAAGGTGTCCTGGGCGATGCCCTGCCACCAGCCCTCCATGTTGACCACGTAGGTCTTGAGGTCCGAGAGTTGCCCCTGGATCTCCGCGGCCGTGCTGTCGCACGACGTCGCCGCCAGCGAAATCTGCTCCGGTGTCACCTTGAAGTCGGTCACCGTACTGCTCCTCTCCGGGTGGCCTGATACCGGTCCAGTTCAGCGTCGCAGCGGCGGCGGGAGGTCGACAGATCCCCATTCCGGTGTCCCCGACGCCCCGCGGACGGTGTCCCGTTCCGGGGCGGTGCGACGGCGGACATGCCGGAAATCCCTTGCTTGGCAAGGAACTTGAGATGACGTCAGATATCGGCCCAGGCGCGGGCGTTCAGGGACCCTCGCCCACGGGGCCGGCGCACCGCTCCGGCCAGCCTCCGCCGCCGGTCTGGCCGCCCCGGCCACGCAGCGCCTCGTCCAGGCCGGCGAGCGCGGCGCGGTCGGCCTCGCCCAGTTCGGCGTTCGTGTCCTGGCCCGGTGCGGACGCCGGTGCACCGCCCGAAGCGGGCAGTTCGCGCAGCAGGACGACCGGGGACGGCCCGGCGCGCCGTACGTCGAGGATCATGAACGGGGTGCCGGGGGCGAACACCACCTCCTGGACCTCCTCGGGCCCGTCGGGGGCGTGGAACAGCGGCCGGGCGAGCCGGCCGGTCACCGACCAGATCGCGTACCGCGGGCCGGGCGGCCGGCCCGCTCCCCCGGCCGCGCGCACGCCGCTGAGCGGGGCGCGGTCCCGGAGTACGGTGCCGGGACGCAGCGGGTCGTTCTCCGGGTCCTCCGCGTGCGGCAGCGCGGAGCCCGCGCCGCGCAGGACCGCGCCCCGGTGCGTCGGCAGCCGGCGCAGCGCCGACACCAGGCAGGCGGCGAACGGCAGGAGCCGGTCGTCGCGGCCGTGGCAGGCCGCGGCCAGCGCGTGGTGGTCGAGCAGGCCGCCCGCCTCGTCGAGGTAGAGCCGAAGCGCCGTCAGGTCCGCTTCGGCGGCTTCCCGTTCGGCGTCGGCCATGGCCGGCAGCCTGCCGAGCGCGCGGGCGACGGCGGGCGCGTGCCGCTCCCAGGCCGGGCCGGCGAGCAGCCGCAGGGCCGTGTGCTCCGCGGGGCTGCTGCGGTGACCGGCGCGGAAGGACGACCGGGCGGGCGCCGGCCGTACCGGCTCGGTGGCGTCGGGGCGGGGCGGGCCCGGCCGGGGTGTCCGCCCCTCCGCGGAGGCGGCGGCCGGGGTGGGCCGCCGGCTCAGGTACTCCCACGCCTCGTCGAGGTCGGGCCCGGCGGGCGGGTCGGGGACCAGCGGTCGCCGGGGGGCCGCGATCTCCTCCCGTCCCCGGATCAGATGCTCCCAGGCTCCGGCGAGATCCGGCGCGGCGACCGGATCGGCGGCGGTGCGGGGCACGGCCGCCGGTGTGACTTCGGCGACCGGGGTGCGCGAGTACGGCACCACCTCGGCCCCGCCGGACGCGGCCGGTGCCGGGGCCGGCGGGGCCTCGGTGCGCACGCCGTGGCGGGTGGCCAGCTCGCGCAGTGCGGGAGCATCCTCCGCGGTGGTGCCGTACACCTGGAGCG
The DNA here is from genome assembly GCF_043201895.1 of Streptomyces sp. NPDC048254. Lineage (NCBI taxonomy): Bacteria > Bacillati > Actinomycetota > Actinomycetes > Kitasatosporales > Streptomycetaceae > Streptomyces > Streptomyces sp. NPDC048254. Next base: position 46,926 of record NZ_JBICZJ010000004.1, on the reverse strand, counting down.
TGGTGCTCGCGCACACCTGCGTCGGCAGCGAGCCGAGCAGGCGGTCCAGCGCGGGCCACAGCGAGTGGTCCGGCCGCTCCCCCGGGACACCGGCCTCGACGACCGGTCCCTCCGGGCCGACCGCGAGCCCCGCCCCCGGGCGGACGGCACCGTGCGCACCGACCCACAGCCCCGCCCGGGTCACCGTGACCCACCAGCGGTCGGTGAGCCGGACCGCGCCGTCCGGCGTGCCGTCCGCGCCGGGGAGGGGTGCCGCACAGCCCAGCAGCCGGGGTTCGCGATCAGGGTGGCACTCGGCGGCGTTGACGAACGGCAGCCAGCCTGGGGCGCCGTCCGCCCCGAGCACGACGGAGCGGACACCGCGGGTGCCTCCGGACGGGCCGTCGGTGAGCAGCGGCAGCCCGGTGGCGGCCACCACCGCAGCGCCGAGCCGGTCGGCCACGTGCTGGGCGAGCGGCAGCAGATCACCGGGGCCGCCGGGCGCCAACCGCACGCTGTCGCGCACCGGTTCGGGCAGGACGGACAGCAGACCGGCGACGTCGTCCGCCGCCACCTCGTCTCCCGGCAGGCCGCCCACCACCACGGTGAGCCGGCGGGGGTCGAGCGGAACGGTGTGGTAGAGATCGCCCACAACCGTGCCGGGCGCCCGTGCCGGCCGCAGCAACAGGCCCGCGGGGATCCGCTCGGTCACGTGCCCGCCCGCGGTGCGTCCGGGCACCGCGTCGAGCGCGACCTCCCACGCCGGTCGCGGGCAGCGCGCGCCGATCGGCACCGGGGAAGCGGCACCGGGGGCGAACCCCAGCCAGCCGCCGGGGGCGTACAGCGAGCCACCGGGCACGGTGTGCACCGCGGCGGCGGGAGCCTCCACGGTGACGCCCCAGCCGTCGGCGATCTGCCGGGCCAACGCCGGGTGGCCCGGGCGTTCCCCGCCCGTGCCCGCCATCGCCAGGCGTACGGCGGTACGGCCGGACGCGCGCAGCGAGTCGAGCAGTCCGCTCAGGCGGGGCCAGAAGTCCGCCTGCGCCATGGTCCCCGGGTCGGAGAGCAGCGTGACCGTGGGGTCGCCGGCCCAGCGCAGCACACGCACGAGATCGTCGACATAGGCATCGCCCGCCGGCGCGGGGGTGCCGGAACGCAGCACCAGCAGGCGGTCGTGCTCCTCGACGCGTACCGCCGGGTCACCCACGGTGGCCCCGCCGGTGGTTGCCTGTGCCATCCCCGCTCACTTTCGGGTCGATATCGGGGCGCGGTACGGGCGTCCGGCGCGCGGTCGGGGGCTTCCACCTCGCCCGCCGGGGCGCCACGCACCCGTTCCTGGTCCGTTCCGCATCAGGAGCGTCCCGCCACGGCCGAGCACGAGGTGGCGACCGCGGCCTCGTCGTCCCGGCCGACGACCGACGACTGCGGCGACAGGACACCGGTGTTCCTCCCCTGCCTGGCCGCCACCACCGGAACAACCTCCCGCGGCGCAACCACCCGCCGCACCCGCGGGGCAGCACCGGTGGCCGCGGCAGTGACATCGCCGGCCGCCGGAGGCATCCGAGCCTCGCCGACGGCCGGGGGCATCCGCGACTCCGCGAGGGCCGAGTGCGTCCGCGACTCAGCAGCCACCGGAGGCCTCCGCGCCTCGATGACGGCCTGCGACGACCGCGACTCAGCGGCAGCCGCAAGCGCCCGCGGCTCGCTGGCAGCCGAAGACGACCGCGACTCAGCGCCGGCCGGAGGCGTCCGCGACTCCGCTGGGGCCGCGACCGCCTGAGGCTCACTGACGGACGAAGACGACCGCGCCCCGCCGGCAGCCTGCGACGTTCGCCGCTCGGCGGGAGTCGCGGTCGCTCGCGGCTCGCTGACGGCCGTGGTGGTCCCCTGCTCGCTGGCTGCCGCGGGCGGCCGATGCGCGCTGATCGCCGGAGGCGTCAGGTGGTGGTCGTAGGTCGCCGGTGGGGTCGTCACCGGGACCGGTACGGCGGACGGCAGGTGTGGGGCGGGCGGAGTGGCGTGCGCGGCCTCCAGCTGCTCCCGGTAGCGTTCCGCGGCGCGCAGCCATCGGTCGTTCGGGCCCGGCACCTTCTGCCGCAGGGAGATGATCGACGGCGCGATGCGCAGGGCGAGGGCGATGTCGGCGGTGTCCCGCCAGCAGGCGTCCGCGTTGGCGGCGGCCTGCTCGGCGTCCACGCTGTCCATGCCGGCGGTCACCAACAGGCTGAACGCCACCCGCCGGTAGAGGTCCGCCGCGAGGGCGTTGTGTCCGGCGAGCCGCATCACGTGCGCCCTGATCTGGCGGATCTGCAGGGACGTGGGGTGCTCCGAGCCGTGGTCGGTGAACGCCTCGCGTTCGAGCGCGGTGGCGAGAGTCGTGGCGTCGTCGTACCGGCCTCCGTTGGCGGCCTGCACGATGCCGCCGATCCGCTCGCGGTAGCGGGAGAACCCGTCCGGCGCGGGTGCCTCCCCGGCGGACGCGACAGCGGCCTGCGCGTTCGCCGCCTGCGCGTCGGCGGCCGGTTCGGGCAGGGCGTCCGGGTCGGCGCCGGCGGTCGGCGGCCACAGCATCCGGACGCCGTGCTGCACGGCGAGCCTGCGCAGCATCCGGCTCTCCTCGGCCGAGCGGCCGGGTGCGTGCAGGACGGCGTACTCGCGTGCCTCGGGATCGAGGTAGTCGAGCACGTGCGACAGGGCGGACCAGCAGGTCTCGTCGAGCGGCTGGTCCGACGGGCCGATCTCGACGGCGAGTTGGTCCGCGAGCACGGGGCGGTCGGCGAGCGGCAGGGGCTGTCCGACGGGTCCGAGGGCGAGCCCGGACCGGGTCATGGCGACCTGCCACCGCTCCGAAAGCCGGACCACTCCGGCGTCCTGTTCCCGGGCGTCGGGCACCGGGGAGCGCCAGCGCAGCAGCCGGGGACCGGGGGCCTCGTCGCCGCCGGACGCGGCGGGGCGGCAGACCACGGCCTCGACGTAAGGCCGCCAGGTGGGCCGGCCCGTGCCGTCGACGAGGACCGACCCGGGAACGGCGTCGGCGCCGGCGTCCGGTGTCACGGCCCGGGCCGCCAGGGGCGGGCCGGTCAGCACCTCCACCTCGACGTCCAGCGCGTCGGCGACCTGCTGGGCGGCGGGCAGCAGGTCGCCTTCGGCGCCGGGTGCGACGCGGATCCGCGCGCGCACCGCGGCCGGCAGCGCGGCGAGCAGCGCGGCCAGGTCGTCGGCGGGGATCCGGGCGCCGCCGCCGGGGCCCGGCACGCCGACCAGCACGGTCGGGTGGCCGGTGTCGACGGGCACCGCGTGGCACAGCGCGCCGGGGGCGGGCGGCGGGGTCCCCGGGGGCTGGAGCAGGACACCGGCGGGGACGGGGCGGACCGTGTATCCGCCGGCGGTGCGTTCGGGCAGCGCCGCGAAGGCGGTCTGCCAGCCGGGAGCCGGATGGCGGACGCCGAGCGGTGTCGGCTCCGTGCCGGGCTGGAAGAGCTGCCAGCCGCCGGACGGCTCGGCGGGGTCGGGGACGAAGAGGGTGCCGCCGGGGACGAGCAGCGCGCTGCCCTCGGGGGCGATCACGCCGAACCCCCAGGCGTCGGCGATCCGCTGGGCCAGCGCGGGCCGGTCGGCGCCCCCGCTGCCCGCGCCCGAGACGACCAGGCGCAGGGTGGTCGTACCGTCCTCCCGGAGCGTGTCGAGGACGTCGCCGAGCCGGGTCCACAGCGCGGGCGGCACCGGACCGTCCACGCCGACCACGACGGTGGCGACGGTCTGGCCCCCTTCGGCGCCCAGCGACCGGGCGAGTTCCGCCACGTCGTCCGGGCCGGGGACGGCTTGTTCGGTGGGGCGCAGCAGCGTCAGCCCGTCGTACCGGTCGACGAGGACGGGCGTGTCGAGCTCTCCCGCCGTGCCGCCGGGCTGCTGGCCCCGGGCCGGTGCCAAGCGCGTGAAGAGAGTGCCCCAGCGGGACATGAACTGCTCCTTCCGTGACGGCATGCCGCCCAGCGCGGGCGTAGGTCCATGGGCGGCCTGCCGTCCCTCCGGTGCACCGCCGCCCGCCTGCGGGGACCGCCGTGGTGGCGGTCCTCGCTGCGACGGGCCGGCTGCGCGGGTTCCCGGCCGCCTCCGCATACAGCTACGGATGACCGGCAAGATCGGTTCGCCGCTCGCGGTTACTCCGGATCGCCGGGTAGCGGCCGGTCCGGGCCGAGCGGTGGGACGGCGGCCGGTGACAGGTGCTCGTGCACGCCGAGCCAGCGGCCGTCGGCCTCCCGGCGGAAGACGATGGTCTCCCGTTCGTGGAGGGTCTCCTCGCCGGCGTCGGTGGAGATCCGGGTCTCGACGGAGTGGGTGAACACCGCGGTGTCGCCCCAGAGTTGGACCATCCGGTCGTAGGAGAGGCAGTTCAGCACCCGGAATCCGTCCTCCAGCACCCAGCGCGCCATGACCCGCCGGTACTCGGCGACGGACTCGATGCGCTGCTCGGCGGTGTGGAAGACGAAGGTCGCGTCCGGGGCGAAGGTCGTGAAGTAGTCGTTCAGGCGTCCCTCGGCGTAGGCGGCCACGAGGTCGTCGGCGGCCTGGAGCACCTGTTTCCGGTCGTCGCTCATGTCGGTGTCTCTCGTGAGGAGGAAGGGGAGGGGTGGGGGCGGCGGCGCTAGACCGCCACGAGGAGCAGCGCCCCGGCGCCCAGGCACAGCCCGAGTGCCTGAGGTACCGTCACGCGTTCGCCGTCGAGCACGAGTGCGAGCACCACGGTGGCTGCCGGGTAGAGGGACACGATCGGTCCGACCACGCTCAGCAGACCCTGGTCCGTCGCGAACAGGCAGAAGGCGAAGGCGGCCGAGTCGAGTGCCCCGGCCAGTACCACGGGCAGCCACGGCACGGGCACGCCGCCCGCCTTCGGCCACCCGCGCAGCGCGCCCGGGGCGACGCACAGGATGGAGACGGCGCGGGCGCCCACCAGTGGCCACAGGCCGGCGTCCGGTCCCGGATGGGTGATGAACACCAGCTGGAGTCCGAGCGCTCCGCCGGTCGCCAGGGCCAGCAGCAGCGTGCGGGTCGCGACGGTGGCCTGCCGGATCCGCCCGGCCTGGCTCACCAGGGCGATCGAGAGCACCGCGCAGCAGACCCCGCACAGCGCGAGCGGGCCGGGCGCCGTCTGGACGGCCAGTCCGACGACCAGGGGTACGACGGCCGCCGTCACCGCCGTGACGGGTGCCACCAGCACGATTCCCTCGGCCGCCAGCGTCCGGTAGAGCAGCACCAGCCCCAGCAGGCCGAGGGCGCCGGCCCCGAACCCCCAGGCGAGGGCGGACAGTCCGGGCCCGTGCTCGGCGGTCGCCGCCAGCCAGACGGCGATCACCGGGAGGGACAGCACCTGGGAGAGGAAGACGACCCGCGCGGCCGGCACGGTCCGCGAGGCCCTGGCGCCGCAGTAGTCCGCCGCGCCCCAGCCGAGCGCCGCCACGGCGGCCAGCAGTGTGGTGACCATCAGGCACGCATCCGGCTCAGCAGCACGTCGCGTCTGGCGTCGGCCAGGTAGCGGGCCGCCTGGCGGGGCGTGCACACGGCGTCCTCCGCGAGTTTCAGGGTCTCCGTCACCAGGTCACGCAGGGCTCCCCGCACCTTGGACAGGGAGGCGGCGGCGTTCGGGGCGACATCGCCGTAGAGCACCCACCACCACCAGGCGTTGGTCCCGGAGTTGGCGACGACGTCGGGTACGACGACACAGCCGCGGGCGCGGAGCCGCTCCTCCGCGCCCGCTGTCACGGGCAGGTTCGCCGCCTCCACGATGTAGCGGGCCGCGACCCGGTCCTGGTTGTTCTCGTGGACGGTGTAGGAGGTCGCGGCCGGGACCAGCAGGTCGGCCGCGAGCGACAGGCAGTCGTCCCGGTCCAGGAGGACGTCGTCCGGACCGAGCCGGCCGCGGTCGACGGCTCCGTACGCCCGGCGGTGGCGCAGCATGTCCTCCACGGCCAGGCCGCGCGGGTTGGCGACGGTGCCGTGGACGTCGGAGATGCCGACCACCCGGATTCCCGCCTCGTTCAGGAAACGGGCAGTCGAGCCGCCCATGGCGCCGAAGCCCTGGACGACGGCGGTGGCGGACGTCCGGGAGACGCCGTCCCGGTCCAGGACGGTGAGGACCGCCTCCGCGACCCCGCAGCCGCCGACCAGTTCGGCGAGTCCGATGCCGTCGACCTCGACGGCGAACGCGTCGGCGAATCGTTTCCGCGCCGCCTGCGGGTCGTCGAGGGTGCGCACGACGGGGGCGATGCAGCCGTCCACGCCCAGCTCACCGAGCACCTCGTCGATGAGTTCCGTGGTGGTGCCGAGGTCGTCGCCGGTCGCCCAGTTGTTCTCCAGGTACGGCCGGATGAAGGCGAGGAAGCGGGAGAGCACGCCGCGCGCCTCGCTGCTGAGCGGGTCGCAGTCGATGCCGCCCTTCGCGCCGCCCATGGGGAGGTAGCGGCCCGTGGGGTCGTAGTGCAGCGCCTCCTTGACGCTCATCGCCGCCGCCAGTTCCCTGACCTCCTCGTGGCGGCAGCCTTCGCGCATCCGCAGGCCGCCGCTGGCCAGGCCCCGGACGAGCCGGTCGATGACGAGGAAGCCCTGGCGCCCGGTGACGGGGTCGGTCCAGGTGAGTGACGCTTCGGGGGGTCGGGCTGCCGCGCCGCCGGCACGGGCCGCGGGCGGGGTGAGAAGACCGCTGTTCACGGCGATGGGCTCCTAGCGAAAGCCGATGCGGACTGACCACGGAGCGCGCCACTGGCGGTCGTGGAAGACCCGGAAGCGGCCACTCACGCGCGCTCCGACGGTAGTTCCGGCCGTGGATCACTGGGCAGTCCCCTGTTCCGGGGTATGGCCGGCGCCCCTCTTGGGGAACCGCTTCGCGGTAGCCTCTCCCTGTTCGATCAACTGCACAGGTCACGCGAGGAACCGAGGAGCCAGCCGGAGACCACGGGCGACCCGACGGCACCGGCGGACGTACCCATGCCGGATTCCGTCGCGGCCGGCGCGCTCAATCACGCGATCCTCCGGGTGGCCCGTCTGCACCGCATGCTGGCCGGCCAACTGCTGCGCCGGGTGGGGCTCCACCCCGGCCAGGAACTGGTCATGATGCAGCTGTGGGACCGGGGCCCGCAGCGGCAGACCGACCTCGTCCGGCTGCTCGGCTCCGACGCCGCCACCATGACGCGCACCGTCCGGCGGCTGGAGAACGCGGGCTTCGTCCGCAGGCATCCCTGTGCCACCGACAGGCGGGTCACCATCATCGAGCCCACGGCGGCCAGCAACGCTCTGCGCGGTGAGGTGGAGCAGGTCTGGATGGACCTGGAGACCAGCGTCGCCGAGGGCATGACCCCGGCCCAGCAGGCCGAGGCCGTCGAAGTCCTGAGCCGTATCGAGGAGAGCCTCGCCCGCGCCACGTCACAGCAGAGCTGACCAGGATCGGGGCGAACATCAGCGGCGAGGCCGGCGGCCGCCGACGGCAGGGTGTCAGGCCGTCAGCGTGCGACCACGAGGTCCGCCGAGCCGGCCGGCTTGCGGCGGGCGGCGACGCGGTCCAGGACGTACTGGAGGGTGAGACAGCCCAGGCCCCAGGCGGCCAGGGTGGTGACGGCACCGGTGAGATGCGCGTCGTGGAAGTAGGCGGCGCCCCGGAGCCCTCGTACCGCCGCGGCCGGCGGCAGGACCGAGGCCAGCGGGGAGAGCCAGGCGGGCAGGAAGGTGGCCGGCAGGATGCCGCCGGAGGTGGCGTTGCCGAGGATCAGCAGGACCACGGAGGCGACCGGCATGCCGAGCGGCCCGAACACGCGCAGCAGCACTCCGGCGGCCGCGGCGGCCGCCCACGCCAGCAGACCCACCACGAGGGTGACCACCGCGAACGGGGCGGGCAACGCGCTCAGGGCGGTGTGCCCGATCAGGGCCACCATCACGCCGGAGGCGGCGGCGAAGACCAGCATCGAGGCGACCCGGACGGCCAGCCGCAGGCGTGGCGCTATCTGGTAGGAGGAGACGGCGAAGAGGAAGCCGGCGAGCACCACGCCGAAGGCGGCGTAGAACACCGACAGTCCGCGGGAGTCGGCCGCCGCCAGGGGCAGTACGTCCTTCACCGGAAGCGGCTTGCCGACCGCGGCGGTCATCGCCGTGGCGAGACTGGACACCGTGGACGGCCCCTGTGCGCCGGCGACCAGCAGTCGCGTGCCCCGGCCGTCGGCGACCAGGGCGGCCGGAACCCGGTCGTGGACGACGGCCCGGCGGGCGGCCGCGGTGTCCGCGTACCGGTAGAAGGTGTAGCCGTCCGGGGCCGCATTGTTGAGGGCGAGTTCGGTGCGCGCGGCCACCTTGTCGGAGGCGGCGATGCCCACGGGCTGGTGGCGGGCCGACGGGGCGTGGAAGGCCGCGAGGTACACGGCGACGAACACGGTGCCTATCGCCAGCGCGGTGATCACCGGGACGAGCATCGCCTTCCGGGTGCCGGCGGCCGCCGCGAGCACCGGGGCGGGCAGTCCGGGTTCGGAGTCGACCAGCGCGTGCCTGGCGTGCCGTGCGTGATCGGCGGCGGGGTCGGCATCCAGGGGGTACGGGGTCGGCTGGGGCGGCGCGCTGACGGAGGGCTGTATGCCGTGGTGCATGGGGCGAGGGCTTTCCGGGTCGGGCGGGCACTGGGCCCTCGTGGTTTTCCGGGGTGGGACTGAGCGCGGGGCGTTCGTGGCTTGTCGCAGGTGGACGAGGGGCGGTCCACCGGCCCGGGTGGACGAGGGGCGTGGTCTGCCGCCCCATGCCGTACCTGCCCGCGGAGCAGGCCAAGGCCCTGGCCACCCGCCATGTGCGCATCTTCGTGGACGGCCTGCGCCCGAACGACCCCCGCCCGCTGCCGCCCTCCCCGACCCACCGGGAAGTCGCCGCCCATCTGCACACGGACGCGGAGAGCGACTGAGGCCGACCGCGACGGGGCCAGTAGGGCGGAACAGCCCGTGCGCCTCGCCCGGGGCGGCCCCTACAACACCCCCGACCGGGCCACCAGCTTCGGCGGCGACCACACGGCTACACCGACCGCCCCGCCCTCGACTGACCCCCAGCCCGGAACCGCGACCGGCACAGCTCGGCGCCCTTCGGTCACGCCTCTCGGAGCTACGTCTTGATGAGGTATACGAAATATGCGAGCCGCCCCAGTGCCACAACGAAGAACGCCGCGGGCGGGGCGAGAAACCAGATGCTCAGCCAGCGCTTGGCGACCGGGATCAACGTGACCAGAACGGTCAGGGGTGCCAGGAGGCAGACGAGGTAGCCGGCCAGGATGCTGAACGGCAACGCCTCGGACGAGTCGCAGGCCACCCAGGTGTAGACGCCTGTGACGAAGTTCAGGAACGCCAGTAAGACGATGAAGACAGCTGCGCCCAGGACGGCGGTGACGGTCGGCCGTCGGCGTACGGATGTCTCCGGCGATGGCATCTCGGCTCCCCCTGGCGGTGACACCCTGCGCGCAGACTAAGCCGACGCAACGGCACCGGACAGGGTTCTGCCGAACTGGTGACCGATCCGTTCCCGGAGGCCACCGTTCAGGCCAGGACCGCCATGAACTCCGTGCAGGCCACGGCGCACGCCCGGCAGGCGGCCGCGCTCTCCTCGGCGCCGGGGCGGGTGTCGAAGGCCTGCGCGCACTGGAGGCAGATCGTCCGGCACCACTCCAGCTGGACGCGCAGACCGCCCTCGTCCCGGGCGTTCTCCTCGGTCAGCGCCCGGCAGGTCGCGTCGCACACCTCGGCGCACATGATGCCCGTACGGCGTACCCGCTCCAGCTCGACCGTCCCGTCGGGATCGAACACGCCGGCGCGCAGCGCACACATTCGAGCACACTCCGTACAGGCCTGTGCGCAGGCGAAGCGATCCTCGAGGTATCCGTAGAGCTCCTGTTGAGAAGTCGTCGACGTCATGCACCCCGGGTTGCCGAGGTACGGACCCGGCAAACCCGTCGCCGCGGGCGGTTCCGGTGGCCGCCGTCGCCCGCCGTGCCCGGTCGGCCACCGAGCGCGTCCGGTTCGTCCCGTTCTGGGCGGGGTATCCCCTTGCTATGAGTACGGTATCGATGGAGCTGGCCGCTCCCAGCGGCCTGTTGAGTCTCGGGCTGTTCGTGGTGGCGGTGGCCGTACTGGCGATGCTCGCCGGGGGCTTCTGGCTGGGCAACCGTGTCAAGTACCGCGAGTCGCTCCGGCCGCGTCCCGATGAGCAGCCGAAGCTTCCACCAGAGGGCGCGGTCCATGAGATCCGGGAGAACCGCGAGTCGGAGGAGATTCCCCGGATGCCCAAGGGCGGACGTCCGCTCACCCCCTACGAGCTGAGCAATCAGCAGACCAGGCCGAGTACGTCGACGGACCGGCCGCGCTGGAGCAAGGGCAGCAGCGGCTCGTTCGGCGGTGGCGGGCTCGGCGCCCACTGACCCTAGACAGCCCCCCGGCCCGCGTCGAGACGTCCGACGTGGGCCACGTTCCCGAGATCCTCGGCGTCCTGGCTCGGCGTTGCCGCGAACCAGGCGTCGAGGATCTCCTTGAGCACCGGCTGCGAGGTCAGGCGCAGGCTCAGGGCGAGGACGTTGGCGTCGTTCCAGCGGCGGGCGCCGTCCGCGGTGTACGCGTCCGTGCACAGGGCGGCGCGGACGCCGGGCACCTTGTTCGCGGCGATCGAGGCGCCGGTGCCGGTCCAGCAGCAGACGATCGCCTGGTCGGCGCCGCCGGCGGCGACCTCACGGGCGGCCGCCTCCGAGCAGACCGCCCACTGCGGGTCGGCCCCTGGCTCCAGCGCGCCGTACGTACGCACCTCGTGGCCCCGGCGCCGCAGCTCCTCGACGAGGAGGCGCGCGACAGGTTCGTCCATGTCGGAGGAGACGGAGATCATCATGGTTCTCTCTCTTCTCCCCCGCCCGGAGGGCCAAACTCTCCGCGTCGACAGCACTGCCCACCTCATCGCGGAGCACCGACCACAGGGCGTGTGAGCTCACCCGTTGCGCAGCCGCGCCCACGTGTTCGGGCCGATGATGCCGTCGGCGGTCAGGCCGCGGCTGGTCTGGAACGACTTGGCGGCACTGGTGGTGAGGGAGCCAAAGACGCCGTCGACTCCCCTCGGGCCCACGTAGAAGCCCCAGAGCTGGAGCAGGCACTGGGCCTCGCTCACCACGTTTCCGGCGGCGCCCTCACGGATCGTGGGCGGCGTGAGCCGGTTGTCGAAGCCGCAGTAGGCCGGATCCTTGGCCGCGGAGGGGCCTGCGGCTGCGAGCGGGGCAGCGGCGGCGGCCGACGTCCTCGCAGGAGCGGGAGCCGCGGCCGCGACAGCGGCCGCACCGGCCAGCACGAGGACGGCGACGGAGGCCGTGAGACCTCGTTTGATCTGCATGATGCTCCTTCGGAGTGATCGGTACCGGGCCGGGCGTTCGAGCCGTCCACACCCGACGAAGCGAGATAGACGTGACTGAGCGGCCTCGATACGAGACCGCCCCGACGCCCGCACACCAAGAGTGACTGATTCAACACGTAGGGCAACAGAGCGCGTGAGGTGGCGCGCGGGGCAGGTCATCACCGACAGGCGGCCATCCCCCTGTGGACGTGAACCGGTTCACCCGGGCGTGCGTCCAAAGCATGACGCGTACGCCGTTACCGCAGGCAGAGCGCCTTCATGAAGCCATCGGCCGACCGAACACGGACACGTCGTGGAGCTCTCGACTCGCCTGCTTCCCGGCGCGGGACGACGCCGGGCGGGGGTCCGGGCCCGCGGCAGGGGCGGGCGGAAAGGAAGCCAGATGCCTCCCCGCGGGGATGGAGTCGGGCGGGTCCGGCCTCTTCGCAGGCCTCATCGCCCGTGCCGCCGTACCCTTCGTAGTGTCTACGGCGTCACATAGCGGGCGCCAAACCACTGGAGGCAACACCTCGTGCTGATTGCTCAGCGTCCGTCCCTGACCGAAGAGGTCGTCGACGAGTTCCGGTCCCGGTTCGTGATCGAGCCGCTGGAGCCGGGCTTCGGCTACACCCTCGGCAACTCCCTCCGTCGCACCCTCCTCTCGTCGATCCCCGGCGCTGCTGTCACCAGCATCCGTATCGACGGTGTCCTGCACGAGTTCACCACCGTGCCGGGCCTCAAGGAGGACCTCACCGACCTGATCCTCAACATCAAGCAGCTGGTCGTGAGCAGCGAGCACGATGAGCCGGTCGTGATGTACCTGCGCAAGCAGGGCCCGGGTCTGGTCACCGCCGCCGACGTCGCGCCCCCGGCCGGTGTCGAGGTGCACAACCCCGATCTGGTCCTCGCCACGCTCAACGGCAAGGGCAAGCTGGAGATGGAGCTGACGGTCGAGCGTGGCCGCGGTTACGTCTCCGCCGTGCAGAACAAGCAGGTGGGCCAGGAGATCGGCCGTATCCCGGTCGACTCCATCTACTCGCCGGTGCTCAAGGTCACGTACAAGGTCGAGGCGACCCGTGTCGAGCAGCGCACCGACTTCGACAAGCTGATCGTCGACGTCGAGAGCAAGCAGGCGATGCGGCCGCGTGACGCCATGGCGTCGGCCGGCAAGACCCTGGTCGAGCTGTTCGGTCTCGCCCGCGAGCTGAACATCGACGCCGAGGGCATCGACATGGGCCCGTCCCCGACGGACGCCGCCCTCGCCGCCGACCTGGTACTGCCGATCGAGGAGCTCGACCTCACCGTCCGGTCGTACAACTGCCTCAAACGCGAGGGCGTCCACTCCGTGGGTGAGCTCGTCGCCCGCTCCGAGGCCGACCTCCTGGACATCCGCAACTTCGGTGCGAAGTCCATCGACGAGGTCAAGGCGAAGCTGGCCGGCATGGGCCTGGCCCTCAAGGACAGCCCGCCCGGATTCGACCCGACCGCCGCCGCCGACGCCTTCGGCGCGGGCAATGACACGGACACGGGCTTCGCGGAGACCGAGCAGTACTGAACGCCGCGTGACGGCCGGGTCACGGGGGACCCGGCCGTGAGGAGACGGCACAGCGGACCCCGGGAGGAGATGTTTCGGCAGGGGTTAGGCGATGAACCCCGACTCCCGGCATAGCCACCCGGCCGGCCCCCGCCGCCCCGCCTGACCTTCGGGAGTCCACGGTCGCGCGGGGCACAGGCCGGACGCCGTTCGCTCGCCGCCCAGACTCCAGGGCCTTGACCGTTCGCGGGCCGTTCGAGAAGCGCGCGCCTCGGCGCCGGCCATCGGTCCAGGAAACGAGGCGAAGTCGTCGCGGTCTGGTGTACCCCCTGGACGGCTCCCTCGGCGTCGGCAGGGAACCGTCCGCGTCTGACATCAAGGTTCCCAGGATGAGGCGGCGACCTGCACCCCAAGGACCGCCCGGTCGTCACCGCGGTCGACCGAGCGCGCCCCAGCGCCTCGGTGATCTCAGTCCGGACATCCCCGTCCCTCCCTGCGATCCGGTCGCGTATCCGCACGGCGACGGATCGTAGGCGGACTCTCCCGACAGGCGCGGCAGAACGACGGGGTGGGCGGGGCCGGAAGGAATCGTTCGGCGAACGGTCGTGGTGGCCGCGTCGTGTGAGGCGATATCCCGGCGAACCGGGGTAGCCGCCAGAGGCACGGCGGTTGGATGCCCACCTTCAAGGAGAACCATGTTCGTACTCACGTCCCGTCGTCTGCGCGGCGTCGCCCGTCGGGTCTTCGGCTGGCAGCGGTTGCGTCCGGCCCAACTGAGTGCGATGAAGGCCGTGATGAAGGGGCGTGACGTACTCGCCGTCATGCCGACCGGCGCGGGCAAGTCCGCCGTGTACCAGGTGCCCGCGGTCCTGCTCGGCGGTCCGGTCGTGGTCGTCTCGCCGCTGATCGCGCTTCAGCGGGACCAGATGCAGAGCCTGCTCGGATCCGGCGCGCTGCGCGCCGCCGCCATCAACTCCGCGCAGCGCCGAAGCGACAACGAGACGGCATGGGCCCGCATCAGCGCCTCCTCGGTCGACGTGGTCTTCCTCGCTCCCGAACAGCTCGCGAAGCCGGACGTCACGGACCGGCTCGCTGCCGTCCGGCCCCGGCTGCTGGTCGTGGACGAGGCACACTGCGTGTCGTCCTGGGGACACGACTTCCGGCCGGACTACCTGCGGCTGCGCCACGCGCGCGAGCGGCTCGGCAACCCGCCGGTGCTCGCCCTGACCGCGAACGCGGCGGCCCCGGTACGCCGGGACATCGCCGAACGTCTCGGCATGAACGACCCGGTGGAGACAGTGGCCGGCTTCGACCGTCCCAACATCCACCTGGACGTGTCGGCCTTTCAGGACGGAGCCGCCAAGGAGCGGTTCGTCGTGGAGCGGGCGGCCGTCGAGGAGAAGCCGGGAATCGTGTACGCGGGCACGCGGCGCGCGGCGGACAGCTACGCCGAGCGGTTGAGGGACCTCGGACTGTCCGCCGCGAGCTACCACGCGGGCCTCTCCGCCGCCGACCGCGGCCGAACCCAGGACCGGTTCAGCTCCGGTGAACTCGACGTGGTCGTGGCGACCTCGGCGTTCGGGATGGGCATCGACAAGGCGAACGTGCGGTTCGTCCTGCACGCCTCCGTCCCCGGCTCGCTCGACGCCTATTACCAGGAGATCGGCCGGGCCGGCCGCGACGGGGCGCCGGCCAGGGCGATCCTCGCCTACCGCCCGCAGGATCTGGGCCTGCAACGCTTCTTCGCCGCCGGCGCTCCCGACGCCGACGCGCTGCGCCGCGTCGCCGAGCGGCTGCGCGGCGAGGCGGGCGCCGTGGGCGCGACCCGGTTGCGGGCCGACTGCGGACTCGACGCGACGGCACTGTCCGCCGTGCTCAACCTGTTGGAGGAGGCCGGGGTCGTCCGTACCGGACGGGACGGCAGCCGCTTCACCGGCGCGGTCGGCGCCGACGGCGCCTTGGCGGATGACGAGGTCGACGCCGCGGTACAGAGCGCCCTCGCCGTCCACGCCACGCACCGCAAGCTCGAACAGTCCCGGGTCGACATGATGCGCGGGTACTGCGAGACGACCGACTGCCGGCGGCGGTTCCTCCTTGGATACTTCGGCGAGTCCGTCCCCGTCCCGTGCGGGGCCTGCGGCAACTGCACAGGCCCGCTGGCCAAGCCTGCGAGCGGGCTGAGGCGCGAGCGGTCCGGGAACGCCGGAAGGCCGTACAAGGCGGCCACGCGGCGGCGCCGGTGGACCCGGGCCGGTGCGCGCGCGGGCGCCTCCGCGGGTGCCGTCCGGGCGGCGGAGACGGTCGCACGCCCCGCGGCGGACGACCACGCCTACCTGCCGGGCGTCCGCGTGCGCCATGACCAGTGGGGCCACGGCGAGGTCATGAGCGAGGGCGACGGCAAGATCACCATCCTGTTCGAGTCGGTCGGCTATCGCACGCTGTCACTGGCCGTGGTGACGGACAAGCAGTTGCTCGCCACGTTGCCCGACGCACCGCGCTGACGCCGGACCCGCGAGTCCCGGTCGTCGAGAGGCGGCCCCGCCGTAGCGGGCGGCGGGCTCATGGCGGGCCGCGCCCGCCAGCTCACCGGCATCGACCGGCACCACACGTCGTACCGCACCCGCCGCGGTCACCGTGCCGAACCTGTACGCCGTGCCGTCGGCGGTCGGCTCCAGGGCCGGTGAGGCCGATCGGGTCAGGCGCGGCGCGCCTCGGGTGTGCGGGCGGTCGTCGGTGCAGGATCGGTGATGCGGCCGCCCCGGGACGGGCCGCACCACCCCGTGAGGAGGCCCGGCCATGAAACTCCGCGACCACCCGCTGTTCCGGCCGCTCGGGTCCGGCGGCTCCCTCGGCGGCACTCCGGCGGCGGCATGACCACCGCTCCGGGCGGTGGCCGTTACGGCGAGGCCGTCTTCCGTCCCGGACAGGTGGGCGAGGGTGAGCGCATCGACGTCGGCGCCCTCGTCTACGACGACCTCACCATGGCGCGGCTGCGGGCACTCGGGGCCGGCCCCGGCTGGCGTTGCCTCGACGTGGGCGCCGGCACGGGCACGGTCTCCCGCAGGCTCCTGGACGAGGCCGGGGTGGCGAGCGTGCTCGCCGTGGACCGGGACGTACGGTTCCTCACCGAGCGGCCCGGACTCGAGGTGCTGGAGGCCGACATCACCGCCGCCCCGGACTCGATCCGCGGCCGGTTCCGGCTCGTCCACGCACGCTTCGTGCTGATGCACCTGTCCGAGCACGACCGCCTGATCACCGCGTTGGCCGGACTCGTGGAGCCGGGCGGGGTGCTGGTGCTCAGCGACGCGGTCGACCTGACGAGCGACCGGACGCCCGGCACGCCGTACTCCACGGTGATGCGGGCGATGTGGCAGGGGCTGCGGACGACCATCGGCACCGATGTCTCCTGGGTGCCGTCGTACCCGCAGCTGCTGCGGGGGGCGGGGCTGGTGTCCGTCGCCGCCGAGATCCATGTGCCGCCGCTGCTGCCGGGCAGTCCCATCAGCCGCTTCTGGGCGGACACCTGGGAGCGGAGCCGGGCGGCGATGCTCGCCACCGGCCTGGTCGACGACGCGGCCGTCGACGCGGCGGTCCGCTACCTGGACTCCGACGAGTGCGCCGCGCTGTCCGCCGGCATGCTGACCGCCTGGGGACACAAACCCGAGGCGGAGAACGCGCGCTGACGCGCCGCGAACAGCGGGAGCGGGCTCCCGCTTCCAGGTGAGCACGCTCAGTCGAGCAGGACGCCACGCCCGCCTCGCTCCGGCACGCCCGCCTCAGTCCGTCGCGCCGGCCGCGCGGAGCACGGCCGCGGCCATCCCGCGCTCGCCGCGCGCGTTGGGGTGCGCCGGGGCCGCCGCTGCCGCCGGGATCAGCGGCTCGATCCAGCGCGTATCGGGGTCCGCGCAGGCGTCGTGGCCCGCGGAGGGGGTGTAGGTGTCGACGTACCCGGCGCCGACGGCCCGCGCCCGCTCCCGGAGCATGGCGTTGAGCTGCCGCTCCTTCTCGCGCAGGAAGCTCACATCGCCCGGCGCCAGCCCCATCGCGGTGCAGTCGGTTCCCTCGGCGGGCAGGATCGCCGGATACCCGACGACGTAGATCCGGGCCCTGGGTGCTCGGCGGCCGATCTCGTCCAGGGTGTCGGACAACCGGCCGGCCGCCGTCCTGATCCTCCCCTCGATCTCGTCGGTGCCGCCGGACACGTACCGGCCGCGGCACGGCGCCCGGTCTGCGGTGCCGGCCCCCAGCCGTTTCTCCAACCGGTATGCCACGCCGCTCCTGACGCAGGTCGTGATCAGCGAGCCGAAGCCGATGTCGTTGCCGCCGATGCCCAGGGTGACCGGCCGTGTCGCGGTGGTCAGGGCCGACAGTTGGGCGGGGTTGACGCCGTGGTCCGTCGACTGCGGTGCGAGCAGGTCGCCCGTGACGGCCCCGCTGCAGCTGACGTCCTCGAACTCGGCCGTCCGCACGCCGAGTCCGGCGGCGACCAGTGCCGGATAGTTCCGGTCGGAGCGCTCACAGCCCGTGGGCCGGCCGTTCTGGTCGGGGATCCGCGGCCCGGCCGTGTAGGAGTCGCCGAGCGCCACATACGGCCCCTTCGGCGGGGCGGGCCGGGACGCGGCGGCCACACCGCCGTCCCGGCCGACGGCCACGGCGGCGACGAGCGCGACGCACGAGGCGACCGCCGCCAGTCCGAGCCCGGTACGAGTCCTCATCCGAGTGTCCTGCCTCCTGCTGGGGTTCCCAGGCTCTCCGGACACGGTGTGTCCTGTCGTCGTCCCCCTCTGGGCAACCTGCGGACTCGGTGCGCAGTACACGCCTGCGCACCGGCGTACTGCGGTTGCAGCAGGGCCTACCGCGGTCGGCGTACGGCGGCGACTCCGCGTACCCGGCCGTATCCGCGTGTCGCATCTGCGCAGAACCAGCACACAGGCTGCACACTGCCCGGCCAAAGGCTCGCTACCGTTCTGGCCGTTCGATCCCACGTGCGATCGAGATCAGGCCACGGCCGAGGACGCCGCTGGCGCAGTCGAGTCAGGAAGACCGCGGATGGACTACTGCTCCTCGTGCCGTCGGCACCTCAACGGCGCCTTGGCGTGCCCCGGTTGCGGCGCCTACGCCCCGGACATCGCGCCCCGCGCCGTCGCGACGCCCTGGCAGGCCCCGGCCGACAGCGCCTGGCACGACGACACGGACGCGTACGCGGACGAGGCGGAAGAGGCCGCCGACGTCCCGTACGACGACTCCCCCGCCCTGTCCGCCGGGCCGCTCGGCCGGGCGGCCCGGCGCCGTCAGCGGGCCCGCTGGAAGAAAACCCAGCGGCGGGCCCTGGTGGCCACCGCGGTCGCCCTGGTCGGCGGCGGTCTGACCGTGGCCTCGCTGGACCGTCAGTCCACGGACCGGGCACAGGCGGCCAGCGCCCCGGACACCACGACCATGGGAGTCGCGGACGAGGAGGCCACGGAGCCCACGGCGTCGGCGTCGACACCGACCGGCCGCCACCGGGCCCCGGACCCCACCCCCTCCGCCCGGTCGACGGCCACCGCCAACGCGCCGCAGGAGCAGACCGTCGGCACGCCCCGGGCCACCCCGACGCCCCGTCGGCTCACCCTCACGTCGAAGCCGTCCACGACGTCGTCCGCCGCCCAGCCCCAGGCAGCGGCCGCAGCCACGGCATCCGGCAGCACCACCTCCCCCCAGTCGGAGCCGGCGGCCACGCCCACCCCCACCGCCGGCGACAGCACACCGGCACCGGCGGCGAGTCCCGCACCGACCGCGACCTCGCCCTCGAAACTCTGTCTGCTGGTCATCTGCCTCGGCTGAGGCAGGCTCCGCCGCTGCCACTGCCACTGCCACTGCCACTGCCACTGCCTCGGCGGGCGTCTCACTCCTCGATCCGGTCCACCAGTCCCCAGGCCAGGGCACGTTCGGCGGGGACGGGCCGGCCGTCGAGGGCCAGGTACAGGCTGCGTCGGCGGCCGATCCGGTGCGGGATGCCCACCGTGCCTCCGGCACCGGGGATCAGGCCCATGGACAGTTCGGGCAGCCGGACGGTGGTGCCGGGTGCCGCCAGGACCCGGGTGGCGAAGGCCGGGAGTTCGATGCCCGCGCCGACGCAGGTCCCGTGGATCCTCGCGGTGAGCCGTACGCCGAGGGCGTGCAGACGGGCCGCCGCACCCGCCCGGGTGCGGATCAGATGCGCGGTGGCGAGGTCACCGGCCGCACCGAACTCGTCCAGGTCGCCGCCGGAGCTGAAACAGGGGCCGTTGCCGTCGAGGACCACCTCACGCACGGTCTCGTCCCAGACGGCGATGTCGAGGGCCGCGGCCAGTGCGTCACGCAGTTCCGCGCCGTGCGCGTTGCGCCGCTCGGGCCGGTTGAGGGTGATCCGCAGCAGGCCGCCCTCGCGGTACGCCAGCACGGGGTCGCCGGTCGCGCGCGGCGGCGCGGGCCGTGGCCCGCGGGCCGCCAGCCAGCCGGCGAAACCGGCACCGCCGAGCAGCGTCGAGTACGCCAGCGACTCCAGATCGAGGGCCTGGGGCACCGGCAACCGCCCGGCCGTGACCAGGACTTGGCGCAGCACCAGGGCCGCCTGCGGCTGTTCCGCCGCCCGTGCGCGCAGGAACTCCGCCTCGGCGGCCGGGTCGGTGACCGCCACGGTGGCCGGGTGCCCGGCGGCGTCCGTCGCGCAGAGACGGTCGCCCGGAGCCCGTACCAGCGTCAGATCCAGGGCGTTTCCGGACAGGGGGGAACCTGTCGGAGGGTGCGGCCCACCAGCAGTCGGTCGCTGGCCCGGGCCCGGCGGACGGCCTGCTCCAGGTCGAGGGCGGTGGGTGCCGCGGTCCCCGGGTCCAGGTCGACGACCAGCAACGGCCGGGACGGCTTCGCCCGCGCGTCCAGCAGGTCGGCGTCCGCCGCCCCGGCCGCGAGTTCGGTGAGAGAGAGCGCTGTGGTCGCGGACACCTCTCTGATCTACCATCCCCGCATGGCCGACGGGGCATCTGACGGTACGACAGGGTCCTCCCGGCGCCCGGCATCGGACCGAATCCGCCGGGCACCCGGCGGTCCGCCGGTACCGCCCGAGGGCGGGCCGGGTGCCGACGCGACCCGGTCGGCACGTCGCTGGCCGGACGCCGGCCCCGCCCGTGTCGCCGAGGACTGGGCCCGCAGCGGTGTCCCCGTCCTGACCGGTCACTCCGACGGGCCCCCGCTGCTGCCTCCCGGCGCGGCGGCCACCTTCGCGGCCTGGCTGGCCGATCACATCGCCGCCGCCGGTGGGCCGGGGTTCGACGGGGCCCGGCTGCTCGCCGAGCGGGCCGCGCTCAGTGGGCGCGGGCGGCAGGGCCGGCGGTCGGTGGGCGGCAGTTGCCGGCTGCTGCCCACCCGGGACGGCTGGGCCGCCGTGTCCGACGCGCGTCCGGACGACCCGCTGCTGTGGAGCGCGCTGATCGGCCGGGATCTCGATGCCGGGGCCCTGCCCGCGCGGCTGGCCGAGTGGCTTGCCGCGCACGAGGGCGCCGACCTGGACGAGCGGGTCGGGCTCCTCGGTCTCGCGGGCGGTTCGGTCCGGCCGCGGCCGGAGCGGACCTGCCCGCTGCCCGGGACACCTCGCGACGGTGCGGGGCTGCTGGTGGTCGACTTCAGCGCCCTGTGGGCAGGCCCCCTGTGCGCGCATCTGCTGGGCGCGGCGGGGGCCAGGGTGGTCAAGGTGGAGACCCCGTCCCGCCCGGACGGGGCCCGCTTCGGCGATCCGGTCTTCTACGACCTGCTGCACGCGGGGCATGCCTCGGTCGTGCTCGACCCCATGGACGCGCGGGGCCGTGCCGCCCTGCACGAGCTGGTCGGCCGGGCCGACGTGGTCGTGGAGGCCTCCCGGCCCCGCGCGCTGGCCGGGTTCGGGCTGGACGCCGGGGCGGAGGCGGCCCGCGGCTGTGTCTGGATCTCCATCACGGCGCATGGGCGGGCCGCGGGCCGGGTCGGCTTCGGTGACGACGTGGCCGCCGCCCGCGGACTCCTCGGTGCGGACGCGGACGGGCTGCCCGTGTTCGCCGGTGACGCGGTGGCCGACCCGCTCACCGGACTGCTCGCGGCCGCGCTCGCCCTGTCCGAACGGCCCGGGGGCGGCGGTGCGGTCCTGGACGTGTCGATGGCGGACGTCGTCTCCGCCTGTCTCTCCGGGTCCGCCGGCCAGGACGCCCGGGTCGTGGGACACGGCGACGGCTGGCTGCTGGACACCGGCGGCACCTCCCGCCCGCTGGCCGCCCCGCGCCCGCGCCGTCCGGCCGGCGCCGCTCCGGCGAGCGGTGCCGACACCGCCGCGGTCCTGCGCGAGCTGGGGATCCCGCTGCCGTGAGCGGGCTGCTGATCCGGAACGCGGAGGTCGACGGCCGACGGTGCTCCGTCCGCGTCCGGGACGGCCTGGTCGGGGAGTTGGGCTCGGCATTGGCGCGGGCACCCGGTGAGCAGGAGATCGACGCGGCGGGCGGTGCCCTGCTGCCCGGCCTGACCGACCATCATCTCCACCTGTTCGCGCTCGCGGCCGCGTTCGCCTCCGTACGCTGCGGCCCCCCGCACGTCCACGACCGCCCGGCGCTGCGGGCGGCACTGCACCGGGCGGCTCCGGACCGGCACGGCTGGGTCCGGGGCATCGGCTACGACGAACGGGTCGCCGGAGCACTGGACGCCACCGGGCTGGACGCGCTGCGCGCTGACGTCCCGGTGCGGGTACAGCACCGGAGCGGCGCCCTGTGGGTGCTCAACTCCCGTGCGGCCGAACGGACCGGCCTCGGGACCGGACGCCATCCCGGCATCGAACGCGATGCCGCCGGAGCACCGACGGGGCGGCTGTGGCGGGCCGACGACTGGCTGCGCGGCCGGCTGCCCGGGGCCGCCCCGCCGTCCCTCGCGGCGGTGGGCCGCCGGCTCGCCGGGTACGGCATCACCGCGGTCACCGACGCCACCCCGGGCCTGGCTCCCGACGCCGTCGGCACACTGGTCGAGGAGGCGGGCAGCGGCCGGCTGCCGCAACGGCTGCTGCTGCTCGGGGCGCCGCTCGGCACCCCGCCGTCCGCCCGGCCGGCGCCCGGGCCCTGGAAGATCGTCCTCGCGGACTCCGGACTGCCGGACTTCGGTGGGCTGACCGAGGAGATCGACGCCGCGCACCGGCAGGGCCGTCCGGTCGCCGTGCACACGGTCACGGCCGCCTCGCTCGCCCTGCTCCTCGCGGCGCTCGAACAGACCCGCGGGCTGCCCGGGGACCGGGTCGAACACGCCGCCGTGGTCCCGACGGAGGCCGTGCCCGTCGTACGCCGCCTGGGGCTGCGCGTGGTCACCCAGCCCGGCTTCCTCGCCGACCGCGGCGACGACTTCCTCGACGGCACCCCGGCCCACGAGCACGACGACCTGTACCGCTGCGCCTCGTTCCGCCACGCCGGCGTCCCGCTGGCGCTGTCGAGCGACGCCCCGTACGGGCCGCTCGACCCCTGGTCCGTGATCCGGGCGGCCACCACGCGCCACGTCCCCGGCGGACGGACCGCGAACCCCGCCGAACGCCTCACCGCGGCCCAGGCGCTGGCGGCGTACCTCGCACCGCCCGACGCCCCCGGCTCCCCTCCCCCGCGCCTGCGCCCCGGCGCACCCGCCGACCTGGTCCTCCTCGCCGTCCCGCTGGCGGACGCCCTGTCACATCCGTCGGCCGATCTTGTGAGGCTGACTCTCATCGGGGGGAGGATCCTCCGCTGACGGCCGTCGGCCGTTCATCAGGGCGAGGGCGGCACCGGCGGCCGTCAGAACGATGTCCGGTGAGGCACCCACTGCCCCGGTGACGTCGGTGAGCAGACGGACGTCCTTGCGCAGCAGGGGCCCGGCGTTGGCGGCGAACCGGTCCAGGGTGCCACCGGCCGCCGCGACCCGGTCCAGCGCGAAGCCGGCCGCGCTGCCGTGGGCGAGGACCCGGGTGAGGGCGGCCGGGTCGATCGCCAGGTCCCGGCCCAGGGCCAGGGTGTCGGCGGCGGTGGCCAGGTTGGCCGTGAACAGGACGTTGTTGAGGAGTTTCGCCAGCTGGCCGGTGCCGAGCGGGCCCATGTGCACGACCGGGTCCGCGTAGGTCGCGAACACCGGACGGCAGTACGCGACCGTGCCGGGCTCGCCGCCTGCCATCACCACCAACCGGCCCTCGGCCGCCGCCGGGCCCCCGCCGCTCACCGGGGCGTCGACCAGGGCGACTCCGTGCGTGCGGGCGTGGTCGGCGAGGCGCCGGCAGGTGTCGGGATGGACGGTGCTGTGCACGGCGACCACTCCGCCCCGGCGCAGCCCGGCGAGGACACCGTGCGTGCCGGTGAGGACCTCCTCGACGTCCGCGTCGTCGATGACACAGACGCACACCAGGTCGCTGGCGGCGGCCAGGTCGGCGGGGGACGCGGCGCGCCCGGCCGGGGTGTCGGCGAACGGGACGAGGGTGGCGGGGCGGCGGGCCCACAGGGTCGTCTCGTAGCCCGCGTCGACGATCCGGCGGGCCATCGGGGCGCCCTGGCTGCCCAGTCCGATGAATCCGACGCGCATCAACCGGCCTCCTGCTCACGGGGTTCGGGGCTCGGCGCCGGTTCCGGCGCGGGCCTGGGGCTGGGCGTGGGGCTGGGCGTGGCGCTAGGGCTGGGGCTGGGGCGCCAGAACGTGGCGAAGAGTCCGGCGGTGGCCACCACGGCCACCCCGAGTGCGATGCCGGCGCCCGCCCAGCCGTCCCGGTCGAGGCCGGCCGCGTCGTCCAGGGAGGCGCTGCCCGGTCCCAGTGCGGCCGGCGCCACTGCCACGACGGCGAGGGTGAGGACGTACTCGTAGCCCTCTTTGAAGACGAAGAAGCCGTGCGGCCGATGGGCGAGCAGGCCCGCCACCAGCATCACCGAGATGACGGCCGCGCAGGCCAGCGGGGTGAGCAGGCCGGCCAGCAGCAGCACCCCGGCGCCGATCTCGGTGACCACGCTCAGCCAGGCCTGGAGGGTGCCGTGGGTGAGGCCGAGGCCGGTGAACCAGCGGGCGGTGCCGGCGATCCGGCCGCCGCCGCGCCAGTGGTTGAGACCGTGCGCGATCATGACGACGCCCAGGACCAGGCGCAGCAGCAGTGCGACGGCGTCGGCTTGGTTCATCCCGCTCTCCCTTGTCCTGGCGGCGCGGCGAGACCCGCCTCTCGGGTCACCGCGCACTCCTCGGCGAACGACAGCACTCTCAGGTGGTAGGCCCGGGCCGAGTGACCGAGGCTCAGGTTGTGGCCTGCGTCGGGCTGTTCGTTGGCGCGGACGCGGGGCGACGCCGTGAAGAGGCCGGCGATGTCGGCGAGGGCGGCGGGGCCCGCGCTCCACACCTCCTCGTGGTCACCGAGGCTGAACTGCACGGGGACGGGCACGCGTGCGGCCAGCTCCGGGAACTCGTGGCGCCACCCGCGTGCGGCGGACTCGTACGCGGGTGAGGGGGCCGCGATGCCCGCGCCGCCGAGGAGCTCCGGCGGGTAGAGGTGGCCCGCGCCCCACAGCGCTTCCCGCAGCCGGGAGCGGGCCCGGCGCAGGTCCTCGTCGCCGTGTTCCAGGAAGCTCACCGAGCGCGGATGGTGGTGCCGTCCGGTGCCGGCGATCTCCAGGCCGAGGAGCTCTCGTCCCCGTTCGTCGGCGGCCATCCGCACCGCGAGTTCGCTGCCGGCGGAGTGGGCCATGAGGAACACGCCAGCGCCGGTGGGACAGGAGGCGAGCAGGCGGTCGAGGGCCGCGTAGGCGAGCTCGACCCGCCGGGCCGGGTCGGTGAGCAGGTGGGCGTCGGGCAGGGAGGCGCCGTAGCCGGGCCGGTCGAGGGCGACGACGGTGAAGCCGAGGGCGGCTCCGGTGCGCAGCAGCGAGAGCCCCGCCCGGCCCGGGCAGTCGAAGTACGCCGAGTCGGTGCCGCCGCCGTGCAGGGCGAGGACGACGGCCCGTGGCCGCGGTACCCGGCCCGCCCGGTACGACAGCGAAATGCCGTTGGTCGGCGGGGACCTCTTCGGCCACGGCCGAGGAGTGGCCGTCGACCAACTCTTCGAGACGGTGCGCGTCTTGCTTCCCGGCGTCCTGGAGCTGACCGAGACGCCCTGGCGGTCGGAGTACCTCTACGCGAAGGCGGCCACCCTCTACGGCGGCACCGCCGAGATCCAGCGCGACATCATCGCCCGCCGGCTGCTCGACCTGGGGAGGGAGTGAGCGTGGGTCCCGCCGAGCTGCAACTGCTCTCGCAGACGTTCCGCAGGGCGATGACGGTCACCGCCCCGGGCCCGGCCCTGGACGCGGCGCTGGCCGAGCTGGGCTGGCCCGAACTGCTGGCCGAGTTCCCCGGGGTGGCCGTCGCGACGGTGTTCCGGCTGCTGGGCGAGACGGGCGCGCATGCCTCGGTGCTGACCGATGTGGTGGGCGCGGCGACCCTGCCGTACGCGGGTGGCCGGTGGGTGGTGTGGGAGTACGGCGGTTCGGGGACGGATGCCGGACTGGACGAGGAGCTGCCCCTGCGGCCGGTGGCCACCGGTGCTCCCGTGCCCCTCGCCGCCGGCCGGCGGGCGGTCGGCTGGTGGCTGCTCGGCACCGGCCACGCCATGCTGGCGCTCGCCCGGGGGCATGTCCTGGACCGCGTCCAGTTCGGCCGGCCGCTGGCCGCCTTCCAGGCGGTACGGCACCGGCTCGCGGAGACCCTGGTGGCGCTGGAGGGCGCCGAGGCCGCCCTCACGGCGGCCGAGGACGATCTCGGCGCACTGCTGGCGAAGGCGGCGGCCGGGCAGGCCGCGCTGACCACGGCCCGGCACTGCCAACAGGTGCTGGGCGGGATCGGTTTCACCGCCGAGCACCCGCTGCACCGGCACGTCCGCCGGGCGGTCGCCCTGGACGGGCTGCGGGGCAGCGCGCGCGAGCTGACCCGCGAGGCCGGGGCGCTGGTGCGCACGAGCGGCACCGCGCCCCGGCTGGTTCAGCTGTGACTCACCAGGGCAGCGGGCCGCTGACGTCGAAGTAGCCGCCGGTCGGTCCGTCCGGGCCGAGCTGTGCCATCCGGACGATGATCTCGGCGCCCTCCGCCACGGTCTGGGTGCCCGTGTTGCCGTTCAGGTCGGTCTTGGTGAAGCCGGGCTCGACGGAGTTGATCCGCATGGCCGGGAACGCCTTCGCGAACTGCACGGTGAGCATGTTCACGGCGGTCTTGGAGGTCGGGTACGCGATGCCCGGGTAGAAGTGGGCGGGGTGGTCGGGGTCGGAGAGGGCCGTCAGCGAGGCCAGACCGCTGCTCACGTTGACCACGACCGGTGCCGCCGAGCGCCGCAGCAGCGGCAGGAAGGCGTGCAGGACGCGAACCACACCGAAGACGTTGGTCTCGAAGGTGTTCCGCATCTGGTCGGCGGTCACGGTCTCGGCGGTGGGCACGCTGTTGTCCGCGGTCCGGGTCTCGATCCCGGCGTTGTTGATCAGGACATCGAGTCCGCCCTCGGCCTCGACCGTCTTGGCCGCGGCGTCGACGGAGGCGTCGTCGGTGACGTCGAGGAGGACGAACCGGGCGCCCAGTTCCTCGGCGGCCCGGCGTCCGCGCTCGGCGTCCCGGGCTCCGACGTACACGGTGTGACCTGCGGCGATGAGCTGGCGGGCGGTTTCGTAGCCGATGCCCTTGTTGGCTCCGGTGATCAGTGTTGTCGTCATGCGTCCAGCCTGCGCCCCGGCCGCCGGGTCAGCCAGCAGACCCTTCTTCCTGGGACTGCCGGTACCACTCACGCACCTATCTGACGTGGGCTTCCTGAAGCCGAACCGGCTGTGACCTGTTGGGTCGGGTTGCAGAGGCGATCGAAGGCGGTCAGACGACACCGCGTCTGGGCGAGCTGGACGCGCACGGACGGCCGCGGTCGCTGGTGGCTCGCAGTCGTGAGCGCCCTCAGCGGATCCACGAACGCATCGAACGCAGTGACAGCCGCGGGTCTTCGCCCATGAGCTCCGCCTCAGCCGTGGCACCGTCCTGCGCTTCGCCCGGGCCGCCGATGTCGAGCAGCTCCTTGCCGCGGTGACCCACCGTCCGAGCGTGATCGACGACTACCGGCCCTTCCTGTTTCGGCTGCGCCACCGCACGGCGTTCCTCGCGGCGCGGGTGCCGGAGACAGCGCGGCAGCAGGAACGCAGATGTCCGAACGAGCGACGGTGGGCGATCGCCCCGGCGGCTGGACGTACACTCCACACATGGGTCGCACGTGCGCAGCGAGGGAGTGCCTGTTCCAGGCCGCTCTTGCCCTGTGCCCGTCCGCCGCGTGCGCGACGGCCGTCGACCCGGTGAACGCGCCGGCGATCTGCTGTCGCGCGTTGCACGGCCACGGCTAGCGATTCCGGGCAATTCTCGGGATTTCCCAGATCATTCCGCCCCTGTAGGCCATTTTCCGCGCGGCCACCCCTCCCCACCTCTGTAACCGCACGGCGACGGTCCTCGCCACATTTTCCTGCTTTGTCATCCATTGGTGCCCTGGCGCCGACTGCGCGCCGACCGCCGGACGACCGGCAGCCGGCGCATCTTCGAGAGGACCCCTGTGAAGTTGAGCGAGCTGCTCGCCGGGCACGATCATGAAGTCATCGAGGGCGATCCGGAGACGAGGATCACCGGAGGCATCTGCATCGACGCCCACCGCACCGCTCCGGGATCCCTGTTCATCGCGGTACCCGGTCATCGCGAGGGCGGCCCCGAGTCCGTCGGACCGGCTCTCGCACGCGGCGCGGTGGCGCTCCTCATCGACTCCGCGGCGGCGCGACTTCCAGGCGCGACCTGGGCGTCGGCAGCTGGTGTATGCGTCGTAGCCGTCGCGGACACGCGCAGAGCGGCCGCGGTCGTCGCCTCCCGCTACCACGGGGAGCCAGGCCGGCAGATGAAGATGGTGGCCGTCACGGGCACCAACGGGAAGACGTCGGTTTCCTCCATGGTGGAGTCGGTGCTGAGGGTCGCCGAGCACGCCAGGGTGGGGGTCATCGGGACGGGCGGCAGCCGGATCGGCGACGAACTGATCCCGATGCCGAGGTCGGTACTGACCACACCGGAGTCGCCGGACTTCCAGTATCTGCTCGGGTACATGCGCGACCGCGGTGTCGGCACCGTGGCGCTCGAGGCCACGTCGATGGGCCTGCTGACCCACCGCCTCGACCACTCGTTCATCGACATAGGGGTGTTCACCAACCTGACGCAGGATCACCTGGACGACCACGGAACCATGGAGAACTACCGCGACGCCAAACTGCGTCTGTTCCAGGGGCTGTGCGAGCATGCGGTGGTCAACGCCGACGACCCGGTCGGAGCCCGCATCGGGGCAATGATGCCCGGCGCGGTCGTCACGTACGGCATCGACGCGGAGGCGGACTACCGGGCGACCGACCTCACCATGGACGCCATCGGCACCCGCTTCACCCTGCACCACGCCGGCCACAAGTATCCGGCGGCGATCCCCGTGCCTGGACGCTTCTCCGCCTCCAACGCACTGGCCACTGTCGCGGCCTGCCACCTCATCGGGCACAATCTGGCCGGACTGGTCGCCGCACTCGAGCAGATGCCCCCGATCCCGGGACGGTTCGAACGCTACGAGACCCCGGACGGCACGTCCGTCATCGTGGACTACGCGCACTCCCCGGACTCACTGGAAAAGGTGCTGACCACCATCCGCGGCTTCGCCTCCGGCCGGGTCGTCACGGTCTTCGGCTGCGGCGGGGACCGGGACGTCACCAAGCGCGCCCGGATGGGGGAGATCGCCGGCACCTACTCCGATCTGTGCGTTCTCACTTCGGACAATCCCCGGAACGAAGACCCCCGGACGATCATGGATCAGATCGTCCCGGGCCTGCTCGCGAGCGGCACCACGTTCGAGCGGTTCACCGACCGCCGCCGCGCCATCTCCTTCGCCCTGTCCGCCGCAGGGCACGGCGACGTCATCCTGATCGCGGGCAAAGGCAGCGAGCCCTACCAGATCGTCAACGAGGAACTGCTGCCGTTCAGCGACATGGCGACGGTACGCGAACTCGCCACGCGGTAGGCGTACCGGCCTCCTTGACGCCCGGCGCCGGCCGGTCCTCAACCCGTTCCCGCTCGCCCGCGGACGCCGCCCGGGCCGCGCGAACGCCAGCCACCCGCCGCCGCCTCCAGCGGCTCTCTGCCCGCCCCGAACCCGACCGAGGACTCGGGACGGACAGCGCACGCCGGCGTCGGCGAAGTCCGAACTCGCCATCACATCCGCGCAGTTGAGGACCGTCCGATGCCGCCTCCGTCGAGAAACGTGTTGATCCATGCACGTGGCATGTGGATGCTTCATACCGATCAACCCACCGAATACGGAGGCACGTCCATGAGACCGACCCGCGCCGCGATGCTGGTAGCCGCGACCGTTCTGACGCCCGCCCTTCTCTTCACGGCACCGGCCTTCGCTGCCGACGCGTCCACGCCGACCACGCCCGTCACCACCACGCCTGCCACGGCCTGCCCGGACGTCTCGTCCGGCACCGGGACCCCGGTCGACGAGCTGACGGACGATCAGGTCAGGGCCGAGATCCAGGACATCCTCACGGACGACAACGCCGGGGCGGGCGTGCTGCGCGAGGCCAACGAGGCGCTGAGCGGTACGGCGGAGGACATGCGTGCCTTCCTGGAGACGGGATGCCGCCTCGCCCAGGCCGAGGACGACTCCGTCGCGGTCGCCCATGTCCTCGCCGTGGCCACCCAGAACGGTGACAAGCGGGTGATCAAGGCGGCCAACGCCGCCCTCGACGCCAACACCCCGGAAGCGCTGCGTGCCTTCCTGGAGACGGGGTACGCCAAGGCCCAGGTCGAGGACGATTCCGTGGCCGTGGCACACATCCTGTATGTGGCCACGCAGAACAGTGACAAGAGGGTGATAGCGGAGGCCAACGCCGCCCTCGATGCCGGTACCGCCGAAGCCCTGAGCTACTTCCGGTGGACCGGATACCGGCTCGCGCAGGCCGAAGACGACCGCGTGTACATCATCCACATGCTCACGGACCCGAACATCAGCGACGCCATGTACGACGCGATCCAGGCGGTCCTCGACGACGGCAGCCCGGAAGCCCTCCGCTACTTCCGCACCGTCGGGCAGTACGAGATCGACAGCTGAGCACAGCACAGCTGCGGTAACCCAACCGACCGGGCCTGGTCCGCGCCACACGCGGCCCGGCCCGGCAACGCGGCAGACGCGGGTCCGCGCAGCCCCGCGTCTGCGGCATGAACCGCCGGACAGACCCTGGTTCGGAGAAGTCACGAGCCCGAACGAGATGGCACCTGACCAGACGGTTCGGGGCATAGGACACTGTGAGACCAGCGCGTGGGCGCCGGGGCCGCAGGCGAGCTAAGCGGCCACCAGGGCAGATGCTGACGGGAAGGCAACGGCCATCACAAGATCCCCGACAGAGCCGAATTACGTGATCGCTGACAGAGGCCCTCGCGCAGGATATCGGCGTGCCCGGCCTGCCGGATGGACTCCGACCTGCGCAGATGGCTTCGCTGGAAACGAATCGGCGTGCGCATCACCCGCAGAGGCATCGAGTCCAGCGAACGATTAGGGCGCCACCGATCCACGTCGCCGTCGACGCCCGGCAGACCACCTCTGGCGCCCAGCGCACCACCACCGGTGTCCGGCTGCCCATCGCGCCGAAGGCCGGTTGCGCCGGTCGCGAGGCGCAGTGAGCCGAGCGGGTGCGGGAGTGGCTCCCGCATGGCCGCTGCGACGACGTTCACCCGCGGCACCACCCGATCCGTGGCGGGCACCGTCTCCCCGTACCTCTGACGCGGTCGCCGGCTACGCGGGTTCGACGTCGTCGTAGCGCAGGCCGCTGCTGCCCTCGCCGCGGCCCAGCGTCCTCGTGCGGCCGATCCACGTGTGGGTGCTCCCGTCGGTCCAGCGGGCGTACCGCCAGCGGCGGGTCAGGATTGTGCCGGTGCGCGGGAGCTCCTCCTCGTGGAGGCGGGTCTGCGCCAGCTCGGCCAGCATCCGGCCCTCCGGGGCAGTGGCGCCGGACAGGCGGAAGGCGATCGCGCGGGGCGTCGTCCCAGGCGCGGGGGGCTGCTGCTCGGGGACCAGCGCGTACCAGTTGGCCGGCACGTCCGTCGCCAGGCGGTACGCGAGGATGGGCGGCACGCCGGTCGCCGTCGGGGACGGGGCGGGCGGGGTCGGTTCGCGGGTCTGGAGGGTGCGGTCGACCGGGCCGGTGTCGGTGGCCACGAGGCGTTCGACGGCCCAGGCCAGGTTGGCGGTCTCGTCGCGTAGCAGCGACACCTCCTCGATCGGTTCGCCCTCGATCTGCCACCCGATCGCCGGAGGCAGGAAGAGCAGGTCGGTGCCGGTGAGGCGGAACATCCGCCACGTGCCGTCCTGGCCGGGTGCGTCGGGGTGGATCGTTACCTGTTCGCCGAAGGTGTTGCGTACTTCGAGGGCGGTGATGCTGCACAGGGCGCCGACGGGAAGCTCCAGCGGTACCACGAAAAAATCGTTGCCGTAGACCAATGCGAACTCGGCCAGCAGGAGGCGGCCCAGGTCCTCGGGGCCGGTGTCGATCGCGCCGAAGTCGATCGTGCCGTCCTCGAACTCCCACCAGCGGGCGCGGGGCATGCCGGGGAAGCTCACCGGGGCGGGCAGGGTCGTGACATCGATGGTGGTGACCGGACCGGGCGGGGGCTTCGGCAGCGGGGTGGCGTCGAACGCGGGCCAGTCGAGGCGGTCCTGGCCGTTGTCGGTGGCGGTCAGGGTGAAGCCGAGCGGAGCGGCGACGCCGAACGTGTAGTGCAGCGACGCCGGGTCCCAGGCCGAGGCCGGCTTGGCGCCGTACTCGGCCTGGTACCAGTCGCCGAAAGTCCGCAGCGCGGCCTCGATCCGAGTCGTGTCGTCGGAGTTCATGCCGGGCGGCACGGCTTTGGAACCGAAGGCATGGAGCTTGGCGCCGTCGGGGGTCCGGCCGGCGGCCAAGCGGCCGACGGGGCTGTCGACGTCGTCGACCGGGCAGTGCTCGGCGTACCAGGCGCCGACCCGGCGGGCGAGGTCCGGGCCCAGGAGGCGCACGAAGTAGCGGCCCGCGTTGAGGCGGTCGTGCAGGTCCGGCACGACCGCCTCGCGCTGGGTCAGCGGTTCGAGGGGGACGGGGCCGCCGGCCATGCCGCTCGTGGCGCCCTGGACACGGACGGCGACCGGTGAGCCGGCGTCCTCGCTGAGGAACTCACCGAACTGCCACTGCCGGGCCAGCAGCCACAGCGGGTCGTGTAGCCGCGCCTGCACGCCCGGCAGTGCGGCGCTGCGGGTGCGCGGCTCGAGCCGGCTCCAGCTGGTGATGGAAGGCATGGTGTCTCCGAAAGGTCAGCGGAACCGGGTAGCCACGGTGTCGCCCCGGCCCTGGTCGCCGTCGTTGGTGGCGAGGATCGCGGCGGGCAGGAAGTGCCCCACGCAGCCGGGCACGGCGTCGGGGTCGACGGCGCGGAGCCGGACGGCCTGGATCGTCTCGCGCAGGACAGCCTCCAGGGTGTCGGGGTTCCACGGCTCGCCCGGCACCGGGTGGACGGCGAGCAGGATCGCGTTGGCCGGGGCCGTGGCCGGGGCGTCGTAGTGCAGCGTGATGCCGGTGGTCTCGGTCGGGCCGGGGATCACCTCGGTCCACTCGTCGACGACGAGCCCGGCCAGCGGGCCCGACACGTCCAGCGGGCCGTAATGCGCGGGGTGATGGACCGCGATCGATGTCCGGCCGCCGGGCGCGTCGCCGGTGAGGGGCCTCGGTGAGCATGAAGGCGTGTTCGAGGCGGGCGGTCGCGGGCCGGACCCGGGCGACCCGCCCGAGCCAGGCGAGGGTCTCGGCCGGCCCGGCATCGGCGGCGACTCGCCGGCCGGCGAAGGCCTGTGCGAGGGTGCCGGGGTCGGCGACGGTGAACCGGGGCAGGAACCGGAAGCCGCGGCCGAACACCTCGGTGAGGGGGTCCGCGGCGCCACTTGCGGCCGTGCGCCGACGAGCCGTTTCGAGGTGTACCGCCTGAGCCTGCCGGACCAGCACCGCACGCGCCGTGTCGTCGTCGCCGTCCGCTGAGCGGGGCATCGCCCCGGCGACGCCGAAGTGCCACAGCGCCAGCAGCGCGTCGCGCACCGCGTCGAGCCCGCCGACCGGCCCGCCGGCGACGGCCGACAGTTTGGGCAGGTCCAGATGCGGGGCCAGATCGAGGAGATTGTCGGTCAGTACCGTGTCCGGGGCGGCAACGGCGAGCCGCACTACGGCGAGCGCGTCGTCGTCGAGCGCGAAGCAGTCCCGCAGCGCCGCGTGCGCGGCGGCCAGGGCGGCCGTCGCGGCGTCGGCCCGCCCCCGCAACTCCTCGGCGTCCACCAGGCCGGCCGAGCCCGATCCGGCGAGGTGGTGGCCGTCCGCCGGGGTCGCCGCGTCGAGCAGCTCCCGCACGGCGCGGGCGGCGACACCGAACTCCTCCAGGGACAGCATGCCCGGCGGCCACGCGGTGTCGCGCTCCAGCACGATCCCGGTCACGGTCGCCCCCGCCGGTCGGGACCGGGCGGCGTCGAGCTCCAGCAGCAGCTCCAGGTCGGAGCGTTCATCGAGGCTCACCACGTCGAGCGCCGAGAGCCGCAGGTCGGCCAGCGTCCGGGTGCGCTCGGAGACGGTTCCCTGCTCGCCCTGTTCGCGAACCCGCCAGCGCACGCGGGCCGGGTCGCCCAGCAGTGCCGCGACCCAGCCGTCCAGCGCCGGCTCGGCCGCGGCCCGGGCCCCCCGGTCGTCGCCCGGTGCCTTGACGGCGGGCAGCAGCACCAGGATCCGGTGCTGCACGGCGACGCCGGTCCGGGGTGTCTGGACGACCTCGATCTCGGGCGGTGCCTGGGTGCCCTTACTCAGCGCGTCGAGCACGGCGCCGGTGCCGCCGTGCCGGCCGTGGACGGCCTGGTGGACGCTCTCGGCGATGCCAAGGTCGGCGACGGCGTCGAGCGCATCGCGCAGCCGCGCGATCTCGGCGTCGATGCTCGCGGCCTCGGCGGCGGAGACGCCCGGCAGCGCGGCGGCGGCGAAACCCGCGCGGACCAGGGCCAGGCCGTCGACCACGTTGCGGGCCGCGACGCCCTCGGCCGGTTCGCCGGGCGCGGTGGGCGTGAGCTGCCCGGCGACGAGGGGGAAGCGGGCGCGCAGCGGGGCGATGTACCGGTCCAGGTCCTGGCCAGGGTGGCCCTCGTGCAGGCCGCGTTCGAGCTGGTAACCCAGCAGCGCGCCAAGCGGCTGGCGGCGGCGGATGCCGTCGAGCACCTCGGTGGCGCGCCGGACCCGGGCGGAGGTGAGATCGACTGCGAACGCGTCTTGACCACCGTGGGACAGCCAGGCGCTGCGCAGCACCGCCGCGGTGGCGGCGTGCCCGATCGACGGCGCGTGCACGAAGCCGGTGCTCTGCGGCCGCGTCGACGGCCGCAGGTGCTCGACGAAGCCCCAAGCGCCCAGGTGCACGCCGGTCGCGCCGCCGGCCCGCCACTCCGCCAGCCTCCGGGCCGGCAGCGACGTGAGCCAGGCGTCGAGGCGGTGGGTGGCCAGGTCGAGCGCCTCTGTGAGCAGCCGGTCGAGGGCGGCGCTGGGACGGCCGGCGAGGTGCTCGACGGCGGCGCGCAGCTCGTCGAGCTCGGCATCGATCCCGGTGCCGCGGAGCCGCTCGCCGAGGTCCTCGCCGGTGGTGGCATGCCGGCGCCGCAGGTAGGTCCAGCGGGTCAGAGCCCCGGCCGGCGAGGGCGAGACGTCGCGGACGAAGTCGGTGAGGTCGACGAGCTCCGGGTCGATGGCGCCGATGTCGGGACCGGGACCGCCGTCCGGCTGGGTGGTGACGAGTCTGCCGAGGTACCCGTCGCGCAGCCGCTCGTCGGCGGCGCTGACCGGCTGGCGGAGTGCCGCGTCGATGTAGCCGTTCTGCAGGGCGTGCCGCAGCACCTTGACCAGCAGCGGCTCCCGCTGCTCGTCGATGCGCAGGTCGGCGAGGTACCGGCGCTGATGGATGTCCTCGGGGTCGCGGCCCGCCGCGGCGAGCCATTCGACGTACGGCGGCGTCACGGGTTCCGACTCGGACAGGGCCGGCTCCTGCACCAGCGGTACGGCCAGGTCGGTGGTCTCGTCGGCGTAGGCGGCCCGCTGCAGCCAGGCGGTCGGCGGAAGCCCGAGCCGCAGCGGGAGGTCCTCGGCGTCGTCGCCGAGGGCGGTGAGGTACCGCCCCAGGGATCCGGCGTCGACCGGCACGCCCATGAGGCGCCAGAGGTTGCTCACGAGCGCCGGGCCGAGCAGTGAGCGCACCGCGACACCCGTGGTGGTCGCGCCGGTCGTGAGCAGGTCGAGGAAGACCTTGTCCGGGTCGGTGACGCCGGGGCGGCCCAGGGTCGGCACCGTGCCGTCCTCCGCCGGGACGCTCCAGGCGTCGCGCAGCCGGGCCAGGAGGTTGACGAGGCCGACCTCGGAGGTGAGGCCGGTCGCGCCGCTGCGGCCCACGTCCCCGGCGGCGAGGGCGATCGGCGGCCCGCTGGGCGCGGCGAAGGCCGAAAGCGGCTCCCAGGTAACCGTTAGCAGCGCCGGGGCGAGCGGCCGGACCAGGGGCCGCTCGATCGGGCGTCGCTGCTCGGAAACGGTGGCGTCCCGGACGTAGACGGCGTCGGCGTCGGCGACGAACAGGGCGAAGCGGTCCTCGCCCGGCACCACGGTGGCAGTCACCGCGCCCGGGCTCAGGTCCGGCACATCGATCAGTCCGGTCCAGCCGCCGGTCGCCGCCCCGCGGACGTCGAACCCGCGCCCGATCAGCACGGCCACCCGCTCCTTGCCGCCCCGATCGGCGACGGCGAGCACGACGACGACGTCCCGCCGCCGCCAACCCATGCCGAGCGCCCGGGCGGCGGCGGGCAGCCGCAGCCCGATGTCGACCGGGTCACTCCAGCCGCCCGGCACCCCGGCGTCGTCGAGGTCGCGGGCCACCCGCATCCGCGCGCCGGTGACGCGCAGGCCGGGCAGCAGCTGGAAGACGGCGACGTGACTTCCGGAAGCGGCGATGGCCACACTGCCGTCCAGGGTCGCGGGATCCGGCAGCGGCACTGGATCCGTCCAGCCGCCGTGCGCGACGCCGCGGGGATCCAGCGCGCGCCCGATCCGCAGCTCAAGTGGACGCAGGACGACCAGCCAGGGGCGGCCCGTCTCGCGGCTGCGGCCCACGGCGGTGGCGCGGACGTCGGCCGGCGAGGGCAGCGGCACCGGCAGGCCCCAGGCTGCCGGGACACCGGACGGATCCGGCTCCCAGCCGACGCTCAGCCCGGCCCGGTCCACCGCGACGAGCGACGGCCCCCGCCCGTCGAGGTCCCAGCGGTCGAGCGAGCTGACCGGGAGCACCCCGTACGGCTGGTCGCCGATCCGGATCGCCGGCAGCGGGCCGCGGGCGCGGACGTGGTCGAGGAAGTGCCGTCGCCAGCCGGGCAGCAGCCGCTCCCGCTCGTCGGAGCCGCCGAACACGTCGCCGAG
The DNA here is from genome assembly GCF_043201895.1 of Streptomyces sp. NPDC048254. Classification (NCBI taxonomy): domain Bacteria; kingdom Bacillati; phylum Actinomycetota; class Actinomycetes; order Kitasatosporales; family Streptomycetaceae; genus Streptomyces; species Streptomyces sp. NPDC048254. Next base: position 10,512 of record NZ_JBICZJ010000004.1, on the reverse strand, counting down.
CAGCCGGCGGCACCAGTAGGCCCACCAGGCCGACCACGCGACGGTGTTCATGGCCCGGGCGTCGCGCTGGTCGAGCGCGTCACGGTGCTGAAGCGTCGCGAAAAGCGCCGGGTCGACGCCGAGGGCGCGGGCCAGGTCGGCGGCGTCGGTGCCGGCCGCCGGCCGTGCGGCGTCGAGCGCCTCGAACGTCTGCGCCGGGTCGGGGTCCGCGCGCCGGTAGCCGGAGCGGGTGTCCGGGGTGTTGTTGGTAGCGGTGCCCTGCGGGACGAGGTCGAGGCCCCAGGTGTGCCGGTGGCCCCGCAGCAGCGCGGTCAGTTCGGCGGCGGCGTCACCGGGGGCAGTGCTGCCCCGGATGCCATAGACCAGCAGCAGGTCGAGCTCCTCGGACGCGCCGAGGTCCGCGGCGGGGATCCGGATGCCCAGGCCCGCGTCCACTGCGGCGCCGAAGTCGGTTTTCCAGCGGTACCAGTCCTGCTCGAACGGATCCTCGCCGGCCGCCTGCGACTCGTCGGGGTCGGGGCCGATCGGCAGTGCCATGTCGATGACGGCGCCCCACCGGCCGAAGACACGTTCGCCGCCGCGGAAGCCGGCGGCGACGAACCGGTCGGGCAGACACCCGGCAAGGGCGGCCCGGCTCCAAGGACCAGGACGTGACGGTACCGATGGAAAATCCGGTGGCACGGGAAGGTCTTCGGTGGCCGGGATCGCCAGGACCGGACGGTCGTCCGGGTTCGTGGGGCGCAGCTGGTCGGCCACCCACGTGGCGCGGCCGGTGCCGAAGCGCTGCACCAACTGCCGCCAGGCCGACTCGGCCTGGGCCCGATCGTCCCGGCCAGCCCGCCACACCTCGGTCCAGAAGTGTCGGCCGAAGGCGGCCTCGGCGTCGGTGAGGCCGGGCTCGTGGGTGTCGCTGTGCACGTCGTCGGGGTAGATGCGGATGAGCAGGTCGCGCCGGCCGGGCGGGCCCTGGTACCGGGTCTCCAGCCGCACCGGCAGCAGGGCGAGGGGCACGGCGGGGTCGAGCTGGTCGAACAGCCCGGCCAGGGCCTGGGTGAGCTGTGCGCGCGGGGCCGCGGCGGCCGCCTCCGCGGCGCGGAGCCCTAACTGGGCGGCGATCGCCTCCGACCGGGTCTGCGCAGTGGCGACGTCGCGGCGTGCCTGGGCGGCGGCGGCCTCGGCCTGCCGGGCGGCGGCGGCGAGGCGGTGCAACTCGGGACGGTCGACGGTCATGACGTGCCCGTGCCCAGCAGGTCGCTGAGGTGGACGGCGGCCCGGAACGGGCGCTGCAGCAGGATGCCGGCCAGGGCCGCGCTGGTGGGCGGGGGCCAGGGCGCGCCCGCGGGGAAGCCGGTCAGCGGTGCACCGATGCGCAGGTGGTGGCCGACGACGGTGACGTTCGTCCAGCTGAGGTCGCTCCAGCCGGTCGCCGGGGTGGTGCCGGTCTCGTCAAGGCCGAAGCGGGGCTCGGTGGGGTGCTGCTGGAACACGACGAACCAGCCGGCCTTGTCGTCGGCGACCGGGTCGGCAAGCTCGTCGCCGTCGTCGTCGATCGGGTTGCCCTGCGCGTTGACCTGCCGGCCCAGAGCGTCGGCCGGGTCGAGGGCGAACCCCATGAACGTGACGTCGGGCAGCAGCGACCCCTGGAAGCGGGGGTACCGCTCGTCCACGATCGGGCGGCGCCGCCAGAGTTTCGGCCCGCCGTCGGAGGCGTCGTACCAATCGGCACGAGTCACGTAGACGGTCGCGTTGGCGTAGCGGCGGATGAGGTCGCCGCGGATCAGCAGGACAACCTGGTCTCCTCCGTCCGGGCCGGCGTCTTCGAGGGGCTCGTCCATCGGCCACTGGTCGATCCGGTCGATGTCCTTCGCCGGGGACTCCCAGAACTGGCGGAAGCACGTGCCCCGCTGGTCGGTGGGGAACTCGCGCCACAGCAGCTCGCGGCTCATCTCGTGGTTGAGGCCGACCATGTACGCAGCGATGAAGGCGCGGTTGGTCTCCACGGCGGTGATCGAGTTGGCTGGCAGGCGCTCCAGGCCGGGCAGGATGTGCTCCTGGGAGAGGGCGGCGAGGGCGCGGTACATCGGGGTGGGGAACTCGGGCGCGGCCAGCACCGGCGCGAGCGGGTCGGCCGGGGCCCAGCCGGGCGCGGTTACCAGCGATGACATCAGGGCCGGCACGGCGCGCTCCGGGTCCAGGCGCGTGGTGACCGCGGTGGCGATCGCGGCGAGGTCGAGCGGCGGGCGCACGACCGGCTCCGGCGGCGGACACGGCGCCATCCGGGCCTGGTGGCGGGCCGCCGCGTCGTAGAGCGCCTTCAGGGCCGGGCTGGTCGGCGGGTGGGTGCGCACCCGGTTCCGGATCGCGTCCGGCGTGATCTCGCACAGCCGCGGGAGCAGGCCGGTGCCGAACACGGCCTCGAGGGCGTGCCGCACGCTGACCATGCCGCTCTGGGCGGCCTTCGGCGGGACGAGCGAGGCGGTGCCGTTGGCCCGGGCGAGCAGGCGGGCGGGGAGCGGCACGCCGGTGCCGCCGGCCGCGGTGATGCGCCGGGCGACCGGGCCGCCGGACCGGGCCGCCCGGCGGAACGGGCCCTGGCTCATCGCGAGCGGCACCCGGGTCGGGGCGAACCGGGCGGCGGCCGTCGTACGGGTGGGATCGACGAGGATCCGGGCCAGGGCGGGTCCGGCCAGCTGGACCAGCGTCGCGGCCGGGAGCGTGCTGAGGGCGGCGAACCGGGTGCGGGCGTTGTCGCGGGCCAGCTGGGCCTGGCGGAGCAGTTGGTTGGCCTGCTCGATCGCGCCGACCTGGGTCCAGGCCGACGCCATCAGGACCTCCTGCTGCTCCCGCACGACCCGGGTGCCGAGCGCCGCCGCGGTCCGCAGCCGGACGTCGAGGTTGAGCTCCCGCAGCCACCGCACGTCGCGGGCGGGGTCGGGGATGGACGACTGGGCGGCGTGCCAGCGCCCGTAGAGCGGCGGTGGCACGCCGGGTGCGCCGAGCGCGGCCCGCAACGCCTCGACGAACGCCGGCGGGTAGGCCGGGGCGGGCCCGGACCCGGCCGGCCGGAGGGAGCCGCCGAAGCCGACCGGCTGGGGCAGCCCGTCGACTTCTACCGGCCGGGTGCCGAGGCCTTCGATCTGGTCGCCGGGCAGGCGCTGCAGCCTCGTGACGAGCTCCTCGAAGTCGCCGCGCTCGCCGGTGGCGAACTCCCAGTGGTGGTAGACCGGCAGGTCGATGGCGGCGGTGGTGGCGTCCCAGGCCGGTTTGAGCTTCGGGATCGTGGCGTCGTCGGCCTGCTGGCCCAGCCCGGCGGCGACCCCGGCGTCGAAGGCGGGCACGACCGCGGCGAGGTAGCCGGTCGTCGGCTCCAGCCGGCGGGGGCAGACCAGGCGGCTCAGCGTGCGCTCGGGTCGGCCGTCGAGCGCGCCGGCGATGTCGCCGCCGACCACCTGGGCGTGGGCCCATGCCCAGGACTCGGCCAGGTCGGGCAGCTCGGCGCCGGCGGCAGCCGGGATCCGCAGGTACGGCAGGGGCCGCGACGGGTCGGCCAGCACGGCTGCCCTGTCGGCCGGCACGACGACGAGGCAGAGCCAGGGCCGCAGCCGGTGGGCGCCATCGTGGGCGGCGGGGGTGAACACCCACGGCAGGTCCGGCCGGTCGAACTCAATCGCGGCGAGGTAGTTGCTCTCGAAGTCGGTGGCGTCCGCGGCCGGGTCGGTTCGGATGATCTGGCGCGTGTCCAGGCCCCGCACGTCGCCCGGTCCGTAGAGCCGCAGCTGCGCCGTCGCCGTGGTGACCGAGTCGAGGCTCAGGGCGACCGGCAGCTCGACGCGGGCGTCGACGGGGGTCGCCGGGTCCGTCGAGTCCGGGACGGTGATGACGCTCGCGGTGCCCTGCCGCACCCAGGGCAGGAAGTTCAGCAGCGCCGCCATCAGCCGCCCTCCTCGTGCGCGCCGGCCAGCTGCAGCCCGGCCCGGTCGGCGCGCCGTCCCAGGGCCTCCTCGGCCTCGGTCCGGCTGCCGTACGTGGTGCTGCCGACCGCCTTCGACAGGTCGGCGACCGACCGGATCGTATGGCCGACGTCGTGCACGGCGATGCCTTTCGGCGCGCCAGCGTATTCGGCCGGGTTGTCCCGCCGGGTCAGCGCCCGGCTCGCCGCGCCCGTCCCGGCCAGGGTCAGCACCACCTGGTCGCCCGGGGTGTAGCGGGCCGGGCCGGGCGGGCGGACCGGCGCCGGCTGGATCGCGTCGACGACCAGCGTCTCGTAATCGAACGTGACCACGGTGGCGGTACCCCAGGTGACGGCCTCGATGCCGATGCCGGTGAGGCCGGCCGGGAGGGGCTCGAACTCGGGCCCGGCGATCTTCTGGTCCTCGGTCAAGTCGAAGAACTGTCCGCGTGAGAACCGCTCCCGGACCACGGATCCGCGGTCGACTACCTTGGTGCCGAGCCGTACTGCGCCGATCGTGAAGCGCCGGTGCGGGCCGGGATCCGAGGCGCCGTAGTGGGTGATGGTGGTGTCGAGCGGGACGACCTTCTCCCGGACGGTGAGTCGGCCGAACGGGTGGACCAGCACCAGGCCGGGCGCGTCGATCTCGCGCAGCGTGACGAGCATCTGGCCGGTGTCGGGCAGCTGCGCCGACCAGCTGCGCGGGTCCTCCAGCGCGGCCTTGAGGTCGTCGAGCGGGTTGACCACCGGCAGTGGCTCGGCCGGCTCGGGCTCACCGATGACGAGGTCGACTGCGACCGAGTGGCGGCCGAAGAAGTCGAACGTCGCCTGGCCGTGCACCAACCACTGGCCCGGCCCGGCGATAGACAGCAGCACGTCCAGGGACAGGAACGGGTGGCCGTTGTGTTTCAGGGCGGCGCCGCCGAAGAGGTCGACGGTGAAGTGGAACGGGTTGAGGTAGATGAGGGCGTCGAAGCCGAGGAAAGCGCTGACGCTCCAGGTGCCGAGGAACTTCGTCTCGGCGTACAGATCGAGTTTGGCGCCGATCTGGACGCTGTTGGCGGTGACCGCCAGGTAGCTCTCCAGCCGGATCCGGGGGTTTTCGCTGGTAGCCAGGCTGATCGCGAGCCGGTCCAGGGCCGGGAAGTCGGGCGGGACCGGGAACCGGGGGTGGAACCCGCCGATCGACATCACGAAGACCGGCCTGGCGCCCCAGTTGATGCGCAGCGCCATCCCGCCGCTGACGCCGAAGACGGCGATCCGGGAGTCGTAGATGACCGCGTCGATGCCAAGCTCGGACTTCGCGAAGTCGAGGGTACCGAGGATGTCGAGGTTGAGCTTGACGACGGCGTCTTCGTTATCCTCCGGCAGGTTCAGCCGGATCTTGCCCATCAGCGCCAGCCGGACCGGCGAGGGCAGCACGAGGACGATGCCGATCTCGGCGGTGATGACCACGGGCGAGCCCCAGCCGAGCTTGGCCATCAGCCCGAACGTGAAGCGGCCCTCGGCCGGCGGGAACACCGCGTCGAGGTCGCCGATGATCTTCGTGGCGTTGGCCACCGGGTCCTTGGGGAACAGGATCGAGTCGAGCGTGTGGTGCTTGATGCCGTCGCGTAGCGGCCCCAGCAGCATGTCGCGGTGGATGCCGATGAGCCCGCCGACGCCAATGAGAGTGAACCCGAAGCCGAGCTGGATGGGGGTGAACTCGACGGTGATGAGGATCAGCAGCGAGAAGCCCTGGCGGCCGTTGGGCAGCTTCGTGGCCAGCAGGCCGATCGCCTTGATGGCGATGGCCGAGAACTCCAGCTGCAGCATTCCGGCGTACTGGCCGGCCTCGGGGTCGATGAACAGGTAGCCGCCGCCCTTGACCGGGCCGGACTTGAGCGCCAGCCCGATCCCGTTGGGCGGCTTGAAGGCCACCCCCAGGTCCATCGGCCCCAGATTGCCAGCCTCGGCGGACTGCAGGACCGCCTGTATACCCAGCTTCTCGATGGTCGCCGACAGCGGCCCGATGGTGAGCTTGGTCAGCGCCGACACGGCGAGGCTGATCCGCGTCTGGCCGTCGGCGGTGGCGGCGCGCAGCGCCAGATACACCGCGTCGATCTTCAGCACGCCCAGCAGGTCGATGTTGGTCGCCAGGGTCAGCTCGACGCCGGCGCTGGCCCCCAAACTGACGCCGGAGCGCAGCGAGTAGCCCAGCTCGAAGTCGAACTCGAGGCGGATGCCGTCCTTGGGCAGCACCTTGGCCAGGAAACCGTCGCCGTCGGCGCTCCGGATCACCACGGCGGCCTTGGCGATCGAGGCGCCCACGCGGACGTCGACGTCGTCGACCGACGGCTCCTTGACCACGCCGACCTGGGCGGCGATCGACTCGACCTGCAGTCGGGTGCCGCGCTCGCTGCCGAACAGCACCAGCGGCGCGCCGCTCGTCGCCGCGTAGGTGATCCCAAGGCCTGCGTCGATGGCCACGTTCCCGGCGCCGTCGGGGGTCAGCACGATGACGGGCGCGCCGGGCCGCAGCAGGAGGCCGAAGCCGTCGGTGTGACCGCCGAGCCGGATGTCGAGCCGCACGGTGTCGGAGAGCTGGAGGGTGAGCGTCGCCTGCGCGTCGACGAACGCGTCGAGGGCGAGCCCGCCGACGACGGGCGGCGTCGCGGCCGGCAGCACCTCGACCGGGTAGACGTCGAGGCCGGCGGCGACGTGTGGCAGCGGCAGTAGCGGCAGCCGCAAGGCGATCGTGTCGTCCTGTCGTGATACCCGCCCGGCCGTGCCGAACGCCTGGTCCAGCAGCTGTCGGGGGCCGGGCTGGATGGCCCGGTAGTCTGACCGGGTGCCGATGGCGGCGGCGAGGATCCGCAGGCTCTCGAAGAGGACTGGGATGTCCAGGCCGTCGGCGGTACCCCAGCCGTAGTACTGCTTCAGTTCCGACAGCGGGTCGGTGAGCAGTTTCGGCAGTTGCTCCCAGGCGACCTCGCGGGTCACGTGATTCGTGCGGAGGGGATCGGCGCCGGCCGCCACGGGCCGGGTCCGCACAACGCTCAGCACCCGCAGCACGCCGAGGACCGTGGGCGCTTCCCGGGCCAGGAAGTCGATGAGGAGCAGGTCGAACAACTTGCGGGGGAGGGTTTCCAGGAAGTCGGTACCGGTGACGAGCGGCGATCCGGCGGCACCGCCGGGGAGGTGGCTGGCCAGGTTGCCGGCGAGGTCCGCGATGGCCGTGATCGCGTCGATGAGGTCGCCCACCAGCTTTGTGGCGTCCGCGCCGCCGGCGAGGGTGTTCGCCGTGTCGGCGAATTTCCCAACGAGCGGCTTGAGCACGCCGAGGTACGACACCCCCGCTGGGGGCGTGTAGCCGAGCATGGCAAGCAGCGCGCTCTCGCGGCCCGGGTCGTCGACCGCGGCAGTGAGGGGGCGCAGGAACGACTCGACGTACCGCGCGAGGGTCAGCTCGTTCACGGCAGCGCCCCGATGGCGCGCAGGTGGGCCAGGTAGGCGGGGTCGGCGGACACGCGCGGCCGCAGTACCCAGGCCTCGCCGTCGTCGGTGGCGAGGTTGAACAGCTGCGGGGTCAGGTCGTCGTACGTGAGCACCGTCGGCACGGGCGCGCTGTCGTCGACCTTGCCGTACAGGGGCATCTGCAGCAGCAGCGCGGACTGGTCGTCGAAGTAGGGGATCACGTACTTGAGCTTGGGGTCGAGGCTGGCCACGTTGTGCACGGCACTGCGGAAGAGGCCGACGAAGTTGCGGCTCTGTTCCGTGGGCCACGACAGGTCGTCGTCGACGGGATCGCTCGGCCAGTACCCGAACACGAAGAGACCACCTGCGCCGAGCGGGACGACCTTGTCGCCGATGAGGAGGTTGCCCTGCACCGCGAGCGCCCAGTGTTTCGGATAGCCCCCGAACCCGTCGAGCGGGTCGTCGAGGTCGGCCCACCAGTCCAGATCGCTGCCCGTGATCGCGGGGAAGTCGTGGGCCTGCCAGGTGCCGTTCGTGTAGAAACCCGGGTTGCCCCAGACCGCCGGCGCGGCGCCCACTGCCCTGCCGATCACCTCCCGAAGGCCGTCGTTGGCGTCGGCGCTCGTGCCCTGGGCGGCCAGGACGCCGTCGATCGTGGGGTCGAGGCAGTTGTCGAGGATCTGCCGGGCCACCGTCAGCAGCTGGTTGGGCTCGGACAGTGCGCTCAGCGCGAGCCCGTTGAGGGTCGCCGCCTGGACGTCGTGCCCGCTGACGCGCATCAGGTAGCCCGTCAGTGCGTGCGGGTCGATGATGACGCAGCGTTCGCCGCCGAAGCCGCTCGTGGGTATCTTGCCCCGGGTCAGCGGGTGGCCGAGGACGTGGACCACGTCACCGGGCTGCAGGTCGTCGACCGGGACCGGGCCCTGCTCGAACAGGCCCTGCTGCAGGCGCGGGTCGGACAGGAAATGATACGCGGGGACGCCCCCGAAGATCACCCGCGTGCCGCGGTCGAACGCCTGGGTGACCTGCTCGGCCGTGAGCTCGGACGCCATGACCGGCACGGCCGCCGTCCGGACCAGGGCCTTCTCCACGTCCTCCTCGGTCGCTGGGGCGCCGGGGGGCAGGAGCTGCGCGGCCTTCGGATTCTTGACGTGGGTGATGGAGACGGTCTCGGTCGCCCCGGTGGCGTCGAGCAGCACGACATCGAACCGCGGCTGCAGGACGGCAGGCGGAATTACGTGCAGGGCCACGTCGGCGCCGGCGGCCACCGGCGCCTGGAGGATCCGCAGGCCGCCCACCGGCACGCCGTTGTCGATGCGGAACACCCCGTCGGGGTTGTCGATCGTCAGGTAGGCGGGGCCGGTCTGGTCCAGCGCGTCGAACAGCTGCTTGGGATCGTCGGCCTGCAGCAGGGAATCCAGCAGCACCATGCTGGCGGCGGTCTGGCACTCCACGACGTTGACGTCGTCGGCGTCGGCGCGTGGGCCGGGCCGGAACAGCTCCTCCACCGCCGCCTTGCGGTCGGCGTCGGCGCCCGGGGTCAGCACGAACGGCCAGCGCTTGTCCGGCCCGACCTGGCTGACGCCCTCCCAGTGGGTCGCGGTGCTGCGCAGCTGCGAGTGCTCAATGTCATCCGGGAAGTCGAAGCGCTCGTTGGGCGCGTTCCCCAGCCGGTCCGGGTCCCACACGTTGACGTAGTCGCGCATCTGCAGGACGGTGCGGAGCCGGCGCTCGCTGACGAACCGCAGCAGATCGGCGTTGTCCTGGTCCAGGAACACCGCCGGATGCACGCCGAGCGCGCCGTATACGATCTGCACCATCAGCGCCCGGGCCCCCACGCGCGTGTCCGGTACCACGAACGAGTACGCCCGATCGGACGGCGCGTCAACGATGCCCTTGGCCTGCTGCAGGTACTGCCGGCTCTTGGCGGCCGGGTCCGCCGCCGCTTGGGCGTGCGCCACGATCCGCTTCACGAACCACTTGCGCGCGCGACCGGTCAGCCAGGCTGAGTGCAGGCTGGTGTCGGCCGCCAGGTCGGCTTCCAGTTGCGCAGGGTCCGCCATGAGGGTCGCGCTCCGGTGGGCGATGGTGGGCCGGGCTGCTCGCCAACTCATGCTCCACCGCCACCCCCCGGCTGTAAAGGCCCGCCCACCGACGTGGACCCCGAACACCCGCCCGCGTCGGAAACACGACACGGCGGCGCGTCGCCGGACGCTTCCGTTGTGAGATCGGAGTCCCCAAATGTGGCCAGCCGGCCACTGTGATCAGGTACGCCCAGTAGTTGACGGGCAGAGAGGTGCCCGGGCCTCGATTGGTGCCGAAGCTGTAGGTCATGAGCTTCAGGGCCTGGACATGTCCCTCATCCTGCGGCGACAGAGCCGGCAGATGGACGAAGAGCTCGTGGACGGGCCGGTTGGCCGCTGAGCCTTTTCCAACCTCAGTTTGGGCTGGCTCGGTTGCAGCTTCACCGCCTCCGCCTCGACCGGTGGCGACCTTGGCTCACCGCGCGGCTCTGACTCGCCGGAGCTGGGCCAGGATGACTGCGAGTTCCAGGAGCTCCGTGTGCTTGTGCATCCGTTCGCAGCCGATAAGGCTTACCAAGGCAAAGGGTCGTTTCAAAGTCGGTTTGCGGTGTGAGTGCGGTTGCCCCGCCAAGGGGCGGTGGTGTCCGACAGCACGTCGTGGCGCCGTATCGACCGGCACCGTTCCGGCGCAGCGTCGAGAAGGACCACGCTGAGTGGTGGGGAGGACATGTAAGAGATGCTGCACTCTCCCTTTGGACTGGATCATGGCCCTGGCGTACGCCTCGGCAGTGCTGTTCTTTGTGCTGTCCTTCCTCTGGATGACTGTCTACGAGGTCCGCGGTGCCCTCAAGCAGGACCTCCGTCCGGCGTCCCCGCAGCGACCGTTGCCCCCGCCGCAATTCAGTGCGCCGCGAGGTGGGCACACGCACATGATGGGGCCACACGGGTACCACTGCGACGGCGGCCCGGGGTGCCCCAGCCGGGGTTACTAGTAGTGCTTCGTTACGTCGGGTGATCTCGCCTGGTAGTGGGCATCGTCTTGGTATGAGGCTGGGGGAAGTGGAACGGCTCCGGGGTGAGTTA